>NZ_JBQEPP010000001.1:0-901876 GCF_052045735.1 Agrobacterium sp. 22117
CTGAATACATAGGGTGTAAGAAGCGAACGCAGGGAACTGAAACATCTAAGTACCTGCAGGAAAGGACATCAACCGAGACTCCGTAAGTAGTGGCGAGCGAACGCGGACCAGGCCAGTGGCAATGATGAATAAAGCGGAACGATTTGGAAAGGTCGGCCATAGCGGGTGATAGCCCCGTACGCGTAGAACAGTCATTGTCCTTGAGTAGGGCGGGACACGTGAAATCCTGTCTGAACATGGGGAGACCACTCTCCAAGCCTAAGTACTCGTGCATGACCGATAGCGAACAAGTACCGTGAGGGAAAGGTGAAAAGCACCCCGACGAGGGGAGTGAAATAGAACCTGAAACCGGATGCCTACAAACAGTCGGAGCCCGCAAGGGTGACGGCGTACCTTTTGTATAATGGGTCAACGACTTAGTGTAACGAGCAAGCTTAAGCCGGTAGGTGTAGGCGTAGCGAAAGCGAGTCTGAATAGGGCGTTCAGTTCGTTGCATTAGACCCGAAACCGAGTGATCTAGCCATGAGCAGGCTGAAGGTTGGGTAACACCAACTGGAGGGCCGAACCCATAACTGTTGCAATAGTTCGGGATGACTTGTGGCTAGGGGTGAAAGGCCAATCAAACTCGGAAATAGCTGGTTCTCCGCGAAATCTATTTAGGTAGAGCGTCGACCGAATACCCTCGGGGGTAGAGCACTGGATGGGCTATGGGGACTCACCGTCTTACTGATCCTAACCAAACTCCGAATACCGAGGAGTACTAGTCGGCAGACACACGGCGGGTGCTAACGTCCGTCGTGAAGAGGGCAACAACCCTGACCTCCAGCTAAGGTCCCCAAGTCATGGCTAAGTGGGAAAGGATGTGAGGATCCCAAAACAACCAGGATGTTGGCTTAGAAGCAGCCATCATTTAAAGAAAGCGTAACAGCTCACTGGTCTAAATAAGGGTCTTTGCGCCGAAAATGTAACGGGGCTAAAGCCATGCACCGAAGCTGAGGATACAACGTAAGTTGTGTGGTAGCGGAGCGTTCCGTAAGTCTGTGAAGGCGGACCCGTGAGGGCTGCTGGAGATATCGGAAGTGCGAATGTTGACATGAGTAACGATAAAGGGAGTGAGAGACTCCCTCGCCGAAAGACCAAGGGTTCCTGCTTAAAGTTAATCTGAGCAGGGTTAGCCGGCCCCTAAGACGAGGCGGACACGCGTAGTCGATGGGAACCACGTTAATATTCGTGGGCCTGGTGGTAGTGACGGATCTTGTGTGTTGTTCAACCTTATTGGATTGGTTGGGCGGCGAAGAGGTTCCAGGAAATAGCTCCACCGTATAGACCGTACCCGAAACCGACACAGGTGGTCAGGTAGAGTATACCAAGGCGCTTGAGAGAACTATGTTGAAGGAACTCGGCAAATTGCACGCGTAACTTCGGAAGAAGCGTGACCCTTTTGCACGCAAGTGTGATGGGGTGGCACAGACCAGGGGGTAGCGACTGTTTATCAAAAACACAGGGCTCTGCGAAGTAGCAATACGACGTATAGGGTCTGACGCCTGCCCGGTGCTGGAAGGTTAAAGGGAGAGGTGCAAGCTTTGAACTGAAGCCCCAGTAAACGGCGGCCGTAACTATAACGGTCCTAAGGTAGCGAAATTCCTTGTCGGGTAAGTTCCGACCTGCACGAATGGCGTAACGACTTCCCCGCTGTCTCCAACATAGACTCAGTGAAATTGAATTCCCCGTGAAGATGCGGGGTTCCTGCGGTCAGACGGAAAGACCCCGTGCACCTTTACTATAGCTTTACACTGGCATTCGCCAAGGCATGTGTAGGATAGGTGGTAGGCTTTGAAGCAGGGACGCCAGTTCCTGTGGAGCCATCCTTGAAATACCACCCTTATCTTCGTGGATGTCTAACCGCGGTCCGTTATCCGGATCCGGGACAGTGTATGGTGGGTAGTTTGACTGGGGCGGTCGCCTCCGAAAGAGTAACGGAGGCGCGCGATGGTTAGCTCAGACCGGTCGGAAATCGGTCGTCGAGTGCAATGGCATAAGCTAGCCTGACTGCGAGACTGACAAGTCGAGCAGAGACGAAAGTCGGTCATAGTGATCCGGTGGTCCCGTGTGGAAGGGCCATCGCTCAACGGATAAAAGGTACGCCGGGGATAACAGGCTGATGACCCCCAAGAGTCCATATCGACGGGGTTGTTTGGCACCTCGATGTCGACTCATCGCATCCTGGGGCTGGAGCAGGTCCCAAGGGTATGGCTGTTCGCCATTTAAAGCGGTACGTGAGTTGGGTTCAGAACGTCGTGAGACAGTTCGGTCCCTATCTGCCGTGGGTGTAGGAATATTGACAGGATCTGTCCCTAGTACGAGAGGACCGGGATGGACGTATCTCTGGTGGATCTGTTGTCCTGCCAAGGGCATAGCAGAGTAGCTATATACGGAATGGATAACCGCTGAAGGCATCTAAGCGGGAAACCAACCTGAAAACGAGTGTTCCCTATCAGAGCCGTGGAAGACGACCACGTCGATAGGACGGGTGTGGAAGTGCAGTAATGCATGAAGCTTACCGTTACTAATAGCTCGAGCGACTTCTTCGTTCCCATTGTTCATGCTCATCGAATAAAACTCGATCGCATCACGTGTTCATATCAAATAGAGCCAAAAGCTCTCCAGCTTCTCGATACAACAGCACATGCAAAAGCATGTGCCAGTTGCGTTTCGCCGACCTGGTGGTTATCGCGGGGCGGCTGCACCCGTTCCCATTCCGAACACGGCCGTGAAACGCCCCAGCGCCAATGGTACTCCGTCTTAAGACGCGGGAGAGTAGGTCGCTGCCAGGTCTGCTAAACGCAACTAATTATCTTCTCAATCACAAAACCAACCGGAAGAACACCTTCCAGCCCACCACATTACCAGTTAACGCGGGGTGGAGCAGCCCGGTAGCTCGTCAGGCTCATAACCTGAAGGCCGCAGGTTCAAATCCTGCCCCCGCAACCAAATATACGACGATCATCAAAACCCCGGGGCTCAAAGCCGCGGGGTTTTGGCGTTTCTGGTGCAGCAATGCTTGCCTCCCAGAGTGCGTGGCGTTGGAAGAAGATGCTAACCGCTCCACAATGCGATTCCACTCGAACGGAATGAAAACGGCCGCCTCTCGTTCGGAGGCTCGGTGAACGCTATCACTGATGAAAGTCATTCTCGACCCGTTCGATGACTCTTCGGTACAGAGTAAGCCATTGAGAAAATTGCAAAATCCAATGCAATAGTTTTAGATTTCGCCGGCTTCACTTCCAGCCATACAGTGAGCGCGCGCCTGCCCGACATCCAATATCAAACCCTGATCCCGTGGAATCCGTTGGAAACTGACGCCTGGAAAGCGCAATCTACTGGTTAGAAGCTGGACCTCAGTGTCGTTGAACACACAAGGCGTGTCGTAATCCAGAACGTTTACCTCGGCCCCACGTGGTCTGCTGTCAGCATCGAAACGCCACTTGAGGAGGTGGCGTCATTTGTGTCGATGGCCGGACTCAACCGGTCAGGAGGAGGATCACTCTGGAGGATTCGTTGGTGAGGAACTGGACGTCCCAGTCTTTACAGGATCGCCTATTGATCGTCCGACAGTGGAGAATGTCGCGGCCCTGACGGCTTCGGCATTAATGTTCAAACCATGGAGGAGATGGATATGAGCAGGAACCGAGGCGTTGTCTATTTACGGCCGGGTCAGGTGGAGGTTCGTGATATTGACGATCCGAAGCTGGAAGCCCCGGATGGACGCAGGATCGAGCATGGCGTGATCCTAAAAGTCATTTCGACCAATATTTGCGGCTCGGACCAGCACATGGTGCGTGGTCGCACCACTGCCATGCCAGGTCTCGTCCTAGGTCACGAGATTACCGGCGAAGTCATCGAAAAGGGCATCGATGTCGAGATGCTCGAGGTCGGCGATATCGTCTCCGTACCGTTCAACGTTGCCTGCGGTCGTTGCCGTTGCTGCAAGTCGCAGGACACAGGCGTCTGCCTCACGGTCAATCCATCCCGCGCCGGCGGCGCCTACGGCTATGTCGATATGGGCGGCTGGATCGGCGGCCAGGCGAAATATGTCACCATCCCCTATGCCGACTTCAACCTTCTGAAATTCCCCGATCGCGACAGGGCGATGTCGAAGATCCGCGACCTGACCATGCTGTCCGATATCCTGCCGACCGGTTTCCACGGTGCGGTGAAAGCTGGCGTCGGCGTCGGCTCGACCGTCTATGTGGCGGGTGCGGGTCCCGTCGGTCTTGCTGCTGCAGCCTCTGCCCGTATTCTTGGTGCAGCCGTTGTGATGATCGGCGATTTCAACAAAGACCGTCTGGCGCATGCCGCCAAGGTCGGCTTCGAGCCGGTGGACTTGTCCAAGGGCGATCGCTTAGGCGACATGATTGCCGAGATCGTCGGCACCAATGAAGTCGATAGCGCGATCGACGCCGTTGGCTTCGAGGCGCGCGGACATGCCGGCGGTGAACAGCCTGCTATCGTTCTCAACCAGATGATGGAAATTACCCGTGCCGCCGGTAACATCGGTATTCCGGGCCTCTATGTGACGGAAGATCCGGGCGCGGTGGATGAGGCGGCCAAGCAAGGCAGCCTGTCGCTGCGCTTTGGTCTTGGCTGGGCGAAGGCGCAATCCTTCCACACAGGCCAGACGCCGGTTCTCAAATATAATCGCCAACTCATGCAGGCCATCCTGCATGACCGCCTGCCGATCGCCGATATCGTCAATGCCAAGATCATTGCGCTGGATGACGCGGTCCAAGGCTATGAAAGCTTCGATCAGGGTGCTGCGACCAAGTTCGTCCTCGATCCGCATGGCGATCTGATCAAGGCGGCGTGATCGATTCTGTGGCACGACACCACAAAGAAACGCCCGCGATGTCGTCGCGGGCGTTTCTTTGTCATCGAATAGGTTTCGGCGGCCTGATTTTACTGCGACGGCCCGTCGTTGAAGCCGACTTCGTCGACCAGTTCGGAAGCCTCTTTCCGGTGCGCTGCAATCTCGGTCAGAGACAATGTATCGGGCTTGATCGGGCCAAAGCCCTTGACCACGTCGGAAGGCTGGGCGCCGGGCAGCACCGGATACTCGAACACCTGCTTGGCATAGATCTCCTGCGCTTCTCCTGACGCCAGGAATTCCATCAGCTTCAGGGCGTTTTCCTTGTTCGGCGCATATTTTGTCATGGCGACGCCCGAGATGTTGACATGGGTGCCGCGATCTTCGGCATTGGGGAAGATCACCCTGACGGAATTGGCCCAGACCTTTTCTTCCGGTTCCTGCTCATTGGTCAGCATCAAGCCGACATAGTAGGTATTGCCCAGCGCAATATCGCACTCGCCGGAATAGATGGACTTCGCCTGGCTGCGGTCCGTGCCGTCCGGCTTGCGCGCCAGATTGTTTTTGAGGCCCGTCAGCCAAGTGCGCGTGTAGTCGAGGCCATGATGAGCAATCATCGAGGCAAAGAGTGCGATGTTGTAGGAATGCTGCCCGTCGCGAATGCAGATCTTGCCCTTCCACTTCGGATCGGCAAGTTCCTCATAGGTGATCGACTGCTGAGGCACGCGCTCCTTTGAGGCGTACACTACGCGTCCACGGGTTGTCAGTCCAAACCACTCGCCTTCCGGGTCGCGAAGATTGGCCGGAATATCCTTTTCGATGATCGGGTCGTTGAGCACCGGCTGCGTGACACCACCCTCCTTCGCCTCGACCAGCCGGGCGATATCGACAGTCAGCAGAATATCGGCAGGAGAATTGACGCCTTCGGCCTGGATACGTTCGACCAGGCCCTTGTCCAAGAAGAGAACATTTGTCTCGATCCCGGTTTCCTTGGTGAAGGCGTCGAGCAGCGGCTGGATCAATTCAGGCTGGCGGTAGGAGTAGACATTAACCTCACCACCGGCAAAAGCAGATGACGTGCTGCCACAGGCGATAGATACCACCGCACCGAGCGTCAGAAAGCTGGTTTTCAATCTTGCCATGCCACAGGTCTCCCTTAGCGCGCCGCGCGTCCAAGAATGAACGCACAAAGGACGCGCGATTCACGTTGAATCCACGCATCGTGCTTATCGAAAATCGGTTCCGATTTTCGGGCCGATGCAGTAGGATTGAATAGTGGAGTTCTTTGTTCATGAATCGGCGGGCCGGTCAACGGTCAACCACCGGAGATCGAGCGGGTAAGGAAGTTTTTTTCATGTCTGGAATTGTTCTAAACTGAAAAACAAACTATATAACTCCACATTACCGATCAGGAGATCAGCATGCGTTTGACCAAACAGACCAACTATGCAGTCCGCATGTTGATGTATTGCGCCGCCAATGACGGCAATCTGAGCCGCATCCCTGAAATCGCCAAGGCTTACGGCGTGTCGGAGCTTTTCCTCTTCAAGATTTTGCAGCCGCTCACCAAGGCCGGCCTCGTTGAAACCGTTCGCGGCCGCAATGGCGGCGTCAAGCTTGGGAAACCGGCCGACAAGATTAGCCTGTTCGATGTGGTCAAAGTCACCGAAGACAGCTTTGCCATGGCGGAATGTTTCGAGGACGGCGCTGTCGAATGTCCGCTTGTCGATAGCTGCGGCCTTAATTCCGCACTTCGCAAGGCGCTGAACGCATTCTTCGACGTTCTGACCGAATATTCGATCGACGATCTCGTCAAGGCCCGCCCGCAGATCAACTTTCTTCTCGGTCTCGATCAGCTGGCGCCTCGTGTGCATCCGACGCCGGTCGCAGCGGCCTGATCATCACATCGAGATTTTTTCAAAAGCCCGCCCGCAAGATTGCCGGCGGGCTTTTCTTTTGGAAGAGCTTGATTTCGGCGGCGATGACGGCGCAAGTGGGCGTCTCCTGCTTGCGTTTTGATTCTTACCGGTGCCATGATCTCCATATCCGAGCTTTCTCGCCTTGCCTTGACCGTCTTCATCGGCAGTCTTGGCGCGCTGTTCGGTGTGCTCGTGGGCCTTCCGGCCCCCTTTCTCTGCGGCCCGGCACTCGCCGTTACCGGCGCAAGTCTTCTCGGCCTGACGCTCTCGGTGCCGAAGAATCTTCGCAGCGCCACTTTCGTCATCGTCGGCGTATCGATGGGAACGAACATCACGCCGAACGTCTTTGAAGCGGCCAGAACCTGGCCCTTGAGCTTCGTTGCTGTGCTGTTGACGGTGGTGGTGCTTCTTTATGCAGCCTATTGGATCCTGCGCTTCATCTTCCGCTATGACCACACGACAGCAATGCTCGGTGCGTCTCCCGGCCACCTCAGCTACATCATCAGCCTGACGGCAGAGACCAAGAGCGATCTCGCAACCGTCAGCGTGATCCAGAGTGTGCGCGTTCTGGCACTGACGCTCACCGTGCCTCTGATCGTCAAATATCTCGATCTCGTCAGTGTTGAACCCTCTATCCTGCCGCCACCCATGCCGGCGCTGGAACTTGGATTGACCCTGCTTGCCTCGCTGGCGGTCGGTCTTGTTTTCATGCGCTGGCGCTTTCCGGCGGCACTCCTTCTCGGTGGCGTCGCCGTTTCTATCGGTTCGCACGTCACGGGCTTCTCCAGCGGCGGTGTACCGGATTGGCTTGCCATCCCCACCTACATTGTCCTTGGAAGCCTGATCGGCACGCGCTTCTCGCGCTCCTCGTTGAAGGATATGAGGAAGGCATTCTTGGCTGGTGCCGTCGTGACGGTCGCGGTCGTTGTCCTTGCCTGCTCGATTGCCGTGCTCGTTTCCAGTCTGACGGGTGTTCCGCTCAACGCCGTGATGATTGCATTTGCGCCTGGTGGGCTCGAGACGATGGCAGCCATGGCGGTGATGATGCATGCGGATACGGCCTATGTCGGTTCACATCACGTCCTGCGCCTGCTGTTTCTCTCGGTGCTCATGCCTTTCGTGATCGGTAAACAAGCGCGCGGGCGTTGACCGTCAGGCACGAAACTGCGGATTTTCCTCTGCCCGTATTTTTCGCTGCAACTTTTTTGCCGCCTGCTTCGTTACTTCGTGCTGAACCGGGGACAGTCGCTCATTCGTATTGGTCAGAAAAACGAGGCATTGTCCTGCCCGCGTAACCGTTCCGAGTGGAGATTGCCCATGAACCGTCTGATGAAGCTGGCCAGCGCTGGATTTGCGCTTGCTCTTTATGCCTCCATTGCCCAAGCGCAGGTCGTCGTCTCATCCAAGATCGACACCGAAGGCAGCGTTCTCGGCAACATCATCCAGTCGGTTTTGAACGTCAACAATATCGCCACCACTGACCGCATCCAGCTGGGCGCGACGCCCGTCGTGCGCAAGGCGATTATCGCAGGCGAAATCGATATCTATCCGGAATATACCGGCAACGCCGCCTTCTTCTTCGAAAAGGCAGATGATCCTCTCTGGAAGGATGCCGCCAAGGCCTATGAAGAAGCCAAGACGCTGGACTACGACGCCAACAAGATCGTCTGGTTGTCGCCTTCTCCGGCCAATAATACCTGGGGTATCGCGGTTCGCAAGGATGTGGCGGAGAAGAACAATCTCAAGACACTGAGCGATCTCGGCAAATATGTTGCCGGCGGCGGCCAGATCGTCCTTGCTGCATCTTCTGAATTTGTCAACTCGGCGGCAGCTCTACCCGCCTTCCAGAAGACCTATGGCTTCACGCTGAAGCCGGAGCAGTTGATCACGCTTTCGGGCGGCGATACGGCAGCGACGATTGCCGCGGCCGCCAACCAGACCAACAATGCCAACGCTGCCATGGTCTATGGCACCGATGGCGGCATTGCGCCGTCCGGCCTCGTCGTTCTCACGGATGACAAGAATGTGCAGCCGGTCTATCAGCCTGCGCCCATCATCCGTGAAGAGGTGCTAAAGAAGCATCCTGACATCGAGAAGGTCCTGAAGCCGGTCTTCGAAAAGCTCGATCTTACGACCCTGCAGGAGCTGAATGGCCGTGTGCAGGTGGGCGGGGAGCAGGCCAAGGCCGTTGCGCTCGATTTTCTCACCAAGAACGGCTTCGTGAAGTAAGAGGTGTCGTTGCAGAGCGAGAGCGCCATTTCAAAGCCGCAGACTGTCACACGACATGTCGATAAGGTCGGCGTGCTGATCTGCGGCCTGCTCCTCTATGCTGCACTCGTTCCGCCCTTCGTCAGCTTCCGCGCAAACCGTATTGTGCAAGGGGAAGGGCGCTTTCTGCTGGACAGCATGCCGACCTCTGTCGGTTACGGCCTGATCGGCATCATCATCTTGGCCGCGGCGGTGGCGCTGTTCGTCGCCAACACAAAGGTCCGTTTGGCGACGGCCTTTGCGGCACTGGTCGCGCTGGCCGTTGCGATCGGCCTTTCGGCGTCGTCTCTCATTCCGCCTGAAAACACCTATGCCCGCGTGTCGGCGGCCAGTGGTTTCTGGCTTTTGCTCGCCGGGCTGGTGGTCCTGGCGACGGATGCGATCGCGAGGCTTAATCCAAAGCCTCTGACACGTCTCATCCTTCTGGCTGTGTCACTGCTTCTCCTCAGCGCCTTCCTGCTCTCCGGCCTGTGGAAGGATCTCTCTATCATGAAGGAGTATCAGAGCCGCTCCGATATCTTCTGGACGGAAGCGCAGCGCCACCTTCAACTGGCCTTGGGCTCCGTCTTCGCCGCCATGCTGGCAGGCATTCCTCTGGGAGTGCTCTGTTTCAAGGTGGAGCGCATCCGCGCCGCCATGCTGAACAGTCTCAACATCATCCAGACGATCCCATCCATCGCGCTCTTCGGCCTCCTGATTGCGCCGCTGGGCTGGATCGGCACCCATGTCCCGGGCGCCTCGCAGATCGGTATCCGCGGCATCGGCGCCGCCCCGGCCTTCGTTGCGCTGTTTCTTTATTCCCTGCTCCCGATCGTTTCCAATACGGTCGTCGGGCTCGCCGGCGTTTCGCCTGCCGTGCGTGATGCGGCGCGCGGTATCGGCATGACGGGCCGGCAAAGCCTGTTCAAGGTCGAGTTCCCGCTGGCGCTTCCCATCATCTTGACCGGCATCCGCATCGTGATGGTGCAGAACATCGGGCTTGCAACGATCGCGGCGCTCATCGGTGGCGGGGGCTTCGGTGTCTTTGTCTTCCAGGGGATTGGCCAAACGGCCATGGACCTCGTTCTTCTCGGAACCATCCCGACCGTCATCCTGGGATTTGCCGCGGCAATTCTGCTGGATGCGCTGATCGACAGCAAGCTCCTGGCACGAGGAAAAGCCACATGATCGAAATCGAAGGCCTCACCAAACTATATGGCGAAGCGACGGTGGTCGATAATGTGAGCCTCGCTGTCCAACCCCAAAGCGTTACCGTCATCGTCGGCACATCCGGCTCGGGCAAGACGACGCTTCTGCGCATGATCAATCGTCTCGTCGAGCCGACCTCGGGCGTCATTCGCATCGATGGGCGCAACGTTCTCGATCTGCCGGGCTTCGAACTGCGTCGCAGCATCGGTTATGCCATCCAGGGGCATGGGCTTTTTCCGCATCGGACGGTGGGACAGAACATTGCGACCGTGCCGGAACTGCTGGGCTGGGATCGGCAGCGGGTCTCGGCGAAAGTCCACGAACTACTCACCCTCTTTCAACTTGACCCAAAGCTTTATGCCGACCGCTTCCCAAGCGAACTCTCGGGCGGTCAGCAGCAGCGCGTCGGCGTGGCGCGCGCGCTGGCAGCCGAGCCGAACATTCTTTTGATGGACGAGCCCTTCGGTGCGCTCGACCCGATCATCCGCGCCAAGGCGCAGGAAGATCTCCTGGCGATCCAGAAGAAACTCGGTGTCACCATCGTGCTCGTCACCCACGATATGGATGAGGCCTTCTTCCTGGCGGATCGGATTGCCGTCATGGATAAGGGAAAGGTCGTCCAATATGGACCACCGGCGGAGCTCGTCCTCAACCCGGCAACGCCATTCGTCAG
The DNA here is from genome assembly GCF_052045735.1 of Agrobacterium sp. 22117. NCBI lineage: Bacteria > Pseudomonadati > Pseudomonadota > Alphaproteobacteria > Hyphomicrobiales > Rhizobiaceae > Agrobacterium > Agrobacterium sp. 22117. The sequence continues at coordinate 10,913 of NZ_JBQEPP010000001.1, forward strand.
AACGCTGATCGGCGAGCGGGAAAGGCCTTTACGGCTGCTTTCCGTGGCAACCGTCTCCGAGATCGTTGAACCCGGAGAGGCGGAAGGCGAGCCGCTCACCGGCAGCCTTAGCCAACGTGATGCACTGTCCGCCATGCTCTGGGCGGGACGGGACAGTCTCCCGGTTGTCGGCACCGACGGGCAGAAGATCGGTCGCATCCGGCGCGAAACCCTGCTGCAGCAAGCTGCGGGCCGTTCATGACGCGCGCGCACCCAAAAGCGCTGCTCGGACCTCTGCTCCTATTGGGGCTCGCGCTGCTGCTTGTCGTCTTTTTGGCGACACCAGGCACTTTCGCTCCGATCTTCTCACCGCTTGTCCAGACCAACGCACCGGCTATCTACCAGCAGGCCAATCTTCTCTCCCTCACGCTGTCCCATCTGGCAATCGTGGGGATGGCGACGGCAGCTGCCACACTGGTGGCCGCGACACTTGCCATTCTGGTCAGCCGGCCGTTCGGTCGAGAATTCCTGCCGCTGTCGCGCAGCATCGTCAATATCGGCCAGACATTTCCGCCGGTTGCCGTGCTTGCACTTGCGGTGCCGATCATGGGATTTGGGCAGAAGCCAACGCTGGTGGCGCTGTTTCTCTATGCCCTACTTCCCGTCTTCGAAAACACCCTCACGGGCCTGACGACGGTCCCGGCATCAATCACCGAGGCAGCCCGCGGTGCTGGCATGACCGGTTGGCAAAGGCTGTGGAAGATCGATATCCCGCTTGCCATGCCTGCGATCCTCGCCGGCATTCGCCTATCGGCCGTCATCAGCCTCTCAACCGCGACGATCGGCTCGACCGTGGCAGCGCGCACGCTGGGCGAGGTCATCATTGCCGGTCTGCAATCCAACAATCTTGCCTTCATCCTGCAGGGCGGTTTGATCGTGGCGGCACTTGCCGTTTTGATCCACAGTGTGTTTTCGATGCTGGAATCCAAGGCCGCACATCGTGCCGGTCGGTAACGCATTTTGTCTAGACAAATTATTTCCCTTATGAATTAATGCCCCCTAAAGAAGCGGAGAAAATCGCCGCTCAAAAATAAAGCAACAGGGGATCGATCATGAGAAAGACACTGGGTTTCACCCTTTTCGCCGCCGCACTTTTTGCCACCGCGGCCCATGCTGAAACGTCCGTCACCATCGGCATGTCCGGCTGGACCGGCTTTGCGCCGCTGACACTCGCCAAGGAAACGGGTATTTTCGAAAAGAACGGCCTCAAGGTCGATATCAAGAAAATTCCGCAGGCAAGCCGCCATCTGGCGCTGGCGTCTGGTGACATCCAATGCGCGGCGACCACAGTCGAAACCTGGGTGGCATGGAACGCCAATGGCGTGAAATCCACGCAGATCTTCCAGATGGACAAGTCGCATGGCGCGGATGGCATTGCGGTTCGCAATGACATCGCCAAGATTTCCGACCTGAAGGGCAAAACCATCGCCGCATCGGCCCCTGGCACCTCGCCATACTTCTTCCTCGCATGGATCCTCAAGGAGAACGGCCTGACGCTGAAGGACGTGAAGGTGGTGAACCTTGAGCCGGGCCCGGCCGCCCAGGCCTTTGTCGCCGGCCAGAACGATGCCGCCATGACCTATGAGCCCTATCTGTCGACGGTTCGTGCCGCGCCCGACAAGGGCAAGATCATCGCCACCACGCTGGATTATCCAGCCGTCATGGACACCTTCGGCTGCACGCCGGAGTTCCTCAAAGCCCATCCGGACGCGGCAAAGGCATTGGCGACAAGCTATTTCGAAGCGCTCGATGCCATCAAGGCCGATCCTGAAAAAGCTTACGCCACGATGGGCGCGGATGTGAAGCAGTCGGGCGAGGCCTTCGGCAACTCCGCCAAGTTCCTCGAATGGCAGGACAAGGCAGCCAACCAGACGTTCTTCGAAGGCGAGTTCAAGACCTTCTCGGAAAAGGCTGCAGATCTGCTTCTCGAAATCGGCGTCATCAAGTCGAAGCCCGATCTTTCGACGCTCGCCGATACCTCCTTCATCAAGTAATCGGCCATCACGTAATCACATTGGGCGCGGCTTGCCGCCGCGCCCCGCCTCATGACTGTCGGGATCGACATGCAGCCATTACAGCCTATCAGACACAGCACGCGGATTGCGCTCGGCATCCTGTTCTTCGTGCTGTTCTTCCTCGCCTGGGGCATCGCGACGCTGGGTGGGTTCGTTTCGCCAACCTTCCTCGCAGACCCCATCACCATGCTGAATGACGGGATTTATCTGATCACCGCGCAAGGCTTCGCCTATGATATCGGCATGACCATCTGGCGCGTGGTGGGCGGCTTCGTCTTGGCTTCGATCATCGCCGTACCGCTGGGCATCGCCATGGGCGCTTACAAACCGATCGAAGCCTTGCTTGAGCCCTTTGTCTCCTTTGCCCGTTATCTTCCCGCTTCGGCTTTTGTACCGCTGCTGATCCTGTGGGCCGGCATCGGCGAAATGCAGAAGCTGCTGGTGATTTTCATCGGCGCAGTGTTCCAGATCATCCTCATGGTCGCCGTCGCCGTTGCCGCAACGAGGCGTGATCTCGTCGAGGCTGCCTATACGCTCGGCGCCAAGGACCGCGGCGTCGTGCGCCGGGTTCTCATCCCCGCCAATGCACCGGATATTGCCGAGATTCTGCGGCTCGTTCTCGGCTGGGCCTGGACCTATGTCATCGTGGCGGAACTGATCGGCGCGTCGTCCGGCATCGGCTATATGATCATCAACAGCCAGGCGCTGATGGCGACGGGCCAGATCATCTTCGGCATCATCGTCATCGGCGTTATCGGCCTTATCTCTGACTTTGCCTTCAAGTCTCTCAATCGCAAACTGTTCGCCTGGAGGCTTGCCTGATGAATGAACTCGTCATCCAGGGCGTCAGCCGCACCTTTCCGGGCGTGCGTGGCGGCACGCCGACACTTGCTCTGCAACCGACGGATCTCGAAATTCCCAGGAATGATTTCGTCACCATCCTCGGGCCATCCGGCTGCGGAAAGTCGACGCTGCTTCGTATTATCGCCGGCCTCGATCGCCCGACTACCGGCAAGGTTTTGCTGGCTGGCCAGGAGGTGAAGGGACCGGGCGCCGATCGCGGCATGGTCTTCCAGTCCTACACGCTGTTTCCCTGGCTCACGATCCGCGAAAACGTGGCCTTTGGCCTGCGCGAGCGCGGGGTGGCGGAGAAGGAAAAGTGGGAGATCGTCGATAGCTACATCGACAAGGTGGGCTTGAGAGGCTTCGAGAACCACTGGCCGAAACAACTGTCCGGCGGCATGCAGCAGAGAACGGCGATTGCCAGAGCGCTGGCCAACGGTCCGCGCATTCTGCTGCTCGATGAACCCTTCGGCGCACTGGACAACCAGACGCGCGGCCTCATGCAGGAACTGCTGCTGGGCATCTGGGAGCGGGAGCAGAAAACGGTGATCTTCGTGACGCATGATATCGAGGAAGCGGTCTTCATGGCCAACCGTGTGGTCACGATGTCGGCGCGTCCCGGTCGCATCAAGTCGATCACCCCGGTCGATCTTCCGCATCCGCGTCATTACACCGTCAAGGCAAGCCCTGAATTCTCGGAGTTGCGTGCGCGGCTGACAGAGGAAATCCGCGGTGAGGCTATTGTGGCAGCCACCCATGGCTAAGCTTCGGCGACGGTGATATCAGGCGGCTATTAAAGCGCCGTGCGTCCTATTGGACGCACAAGGGACGCTTTATCTTTTTGAATATACGCATCGTGCTTTTCCGAAAATCGATGCAGATTTTCGAGCCGATGCCGTAAACGGAACAAAAACCATGGCTGAAGCGGCGGCACCGCAGGAAAGGTCCTTACACGAACGCATCATGAGCGACGTGGAAGGCCGGATTCTGTCGGGCGAATGGCCCCCCGGCTATCGTATTCCCTTCGAGCACGAGCTGACGAAGGAATATGACTGTTCCCGCATGACGGTGAACAAGGCGCTGACCGAACTGGTCAAAAAGGGCCTGATCGAGCGCCGCCGTCGCTCCGGCAGCTTCGTTACACGGCCGCACGCCCAATCCGCCGTTCTGGAAATCCACGATATCCAGCGAGAAGTTCAGCAGATGGGCCTGACCTACCGTTATCATCTGGATCATCGCGAGCTGCGCAAGGCGACAGCACAGGATCGCGCCGCGCTGGAGGTAAAGGCGGGGGCCAGCATTCTCTCGCTGACCTGCCGGCACTTCACCGGCGACATTCCTTTTTGCCTGGAAGATCGCATCGTCAACGTATCCGCCGTGCCTGAGGCAAAAGATGCGGATTTCTCCTCGGTGGGTCCGGGGTCATGGCTTTTGCAGATGGTCCCCTGGAGCGCTGCCGAGCACCGCATCCGCGCCATCTCCGCCGACCGCCGGATCGCAGATGCGCTGGCCATTCCTGTCGGTACCGCTTGCCTCGTCGTTGAGAGACGGACTTGGCATGGTCAAGTCTATGTGACCCATGTCACGGTGACCTATCCCGGCGAGCGTCATGAACTTGTGGCGCAATTCCTGCCGATGCAACAGCAGTGATGGTGCACGAACGGAGGTGCAGAAACATCGCTTCATCACGCATGTTTTTGTAAAAGATGAGTTTACAGCTCCGGTTTCTCCAATGTATTAGTGGCTAATCTTACTCCACTTATAGCGGAGCGGGCTTGCGTGTCCGCTACTCTGGTGCGGGTGAGGGCTATGCCGATGCGTCTGGTCGTCGTGCAGTACAGAAAACCCGGGACCATCTGATGACCTCCATACTCTCGATTTCTTCGTCCAATCCTGTCATGGCATCCTGGGCGCGCTGCCGACCCATGGCGCTGGCGGTGACCGTCTTGATCAGCGCCTCCTCCTTGCAGGCGTTTGCCCAGACCGCGGCGCCCTCAGAGAACATGCCTGCGACCACTCAGACAGAGCAGGTTCCTTCGCCGGCTACGAATTCCGCCCCATCCGCCCCCACTCAGCCCTCGCAGACACCACAGGCGCAGCAAGCCGCACCACAGAATCAGCAACCGCCTGCAGCGACTGCTCCGGCCACGCAAGCTCCGGCTCAACCGTCGGACGCACAGGCACCTGCATCAGCAGAGCCACCGGCAGCACAGCCAACGCTATCTGGCGAGGCTCTTTCTGCGGTGGAGGTCAGTGCCGATGAACGGTCCGATATTCCGCACAACCTCTCTCCCTGGGGCATGTTCATGGCGGCCGATTGGGTCGTCAAAAGCGTCATGATCGGCCTTGCTCTCGCCTCGCTCATCACCTGGACGGTCTGGCTGGCGAAATCGATCGAGCTTGCCGCCGCGCGCTTGCGGGCGGGCTCGACGCTGAAAATCGTTCACAAGGCGAAAACGCTGGCCGAAGCGACGGAGGCGGTCGAGAGCAAGGGCGGTCCCGCCGCCTTGATGTTGCGCATGGCCTCCTACGAGATGCAGCTCTCCGACGCGGTTGTGGCTCATACCGATGGCGGAGGCATCAAGGAACGCGTGTCCTCCATCCTGTCGCGTATCGAAACCCATGCAGGACGCCGCATGTCGCGCGGCACAGGTGTGCTGGCCTCGATCGGCTCGGTATCACCCTTCGTCGGCCTCTTCGGCACGGTCTGGGGCATCATGAACGCCTTTATCGGCATTTCCGAATCGCAGACGACGAACCTAGCGATCGTGGCACCCGGCATCGCCGAAGCCTTGCTGGCAACGGCAATCGGCCTGGTAGCCGCCATTCCTGCGGTGGTGATCTACAACGTCTTTGCCCGTTCCATTACCGGCTATCGTCATCTGCTGGCCGATGTTGCCGCCGGCGTCGAGCGCCTGGTCAGCCGTGATCTCGATTTCCGCCGCATCCCCCCGGGCAGTGCCAGCAAGCCCCAGGTCTCCCTGGTAGGACGATAAGATCATGGCAGGCGGTATTCGAGAAAGCCACGGGGACGACCTTCCCGAAAACCACGAGATCAACGTCACGCCGTTCATCGACGTGATGCTGGTGTTGCTCATCATCTTCATGGTGGCGGCACCGCTTGCGACCGTGGATGTCAATGTCGACCTTCCGGCTTCGACAGCAAAACCGGCCGAGCGCCCCGATGAGCCTCTGTATCTGACGGTAAAGGACGACCTCTCGCTCAATATCGGCAATGATGCGGTGGCGCGTGAAGCGCTTGCGACGAGCCTCGACGCCAAGACCGGCGGCAAGAAGGACACACGTATCTTCCTGCGCGCTGACAAGGCGGTGGATTACGGCCACTTCATGGAGATCATGAACCTGCTGCGTGACAGCGGCTATCTGAAGATCGCGCTTGTTGGGTTGGAGGGGACTGCAGGCTCTGCGCCAGCAGGGGCACCGGTCTCCAATTCCAGCCAGCCGCAACCGGGCCAGCCTGCGCCTGGCCCGAATGGAGGGTCGCAGTGACGGACCCCGTCTACCCTCGTTCCAGACAATCCCGCTTGGGAGAGGTCGCGCTCTGGTCCGTCGCGGCACTGGTGATGATCTCGGTGCATGCCGCAGGCGCCTATTATCTGATGCAGGAAAAGCCTAAAGAGCAGGGCGATAACGCGCCTCAGGCGGCGATCATGATTGAGCTTGCCGCCCTGCCTGAGGCCGTCAATACCGAAGAAACGGTCGAAGCCAATGACGAGGTCGAGACGGAAGAGGTCAAAAGCAACGTCACCCAGCCTGTCGAAGAACCTCCGCCCGTAGAACCTCCGCCGGAGCCGGTTCCAGAGCCTGTCGTTGAAGAGCCGCCAGTGGAGCCCGAGCCTACCCCCGAAGTGCCGCCGGAGGTGGTGCAGCAGCCTGTAGAGGAGCCCGCGCCGCCAGAACCGGTGCAGGAGGTCGATCCCATCGAGCAGCAGCAGGTGGCGGAACTCGAAAATGTCGAGGTTCCCCTTCCTGTGCTTCGTCCTCCGCCTCCGCCACCAGTACAGAAGAAGGTGGAGAAGGAAAAAGAGCCGGAAAAGAAACGAGTGCAAAAGCCGACGCCGGCGCCACAGCAATCGCAGCGCCGCGATATCGCCAAGGCTGAGGCAACACAGTCGGACAGAACGGCGGCATCTCGCAACAGCGCGGGTTCTGCATCGTCTTCCATGTCTCCCGCTGACTGGAAATCGAGGGTGCATAGCGCTGTTGCACGTAGTGTGAAACGAATGAACCCCCGAGGCAAAAAAATGATTGTTGATTTCTCCGTCTCTTTCACCGCTGCGTCGGACGGCTCTCTACAGCAGGCGAGACTTTCTCCGTCTACGGGCAATCCTGAATGGGATAAGAAAATAATCGCGGCTGTCGGGCGTGTGTCGGTCCCGCCGCCGCCGTCTGGCGCGGACCCATTTGTCAAACTACCACTAAGAATTGAGGTGAACTGACCTGCGCTTCCTCAATTCTCTACAGTGAATTGCACCACATCCGCCGGAAAGCGGCTTGTGCCGAACTGGATCGGCTGGCCGTCCATGTCGACATTCAAGGAATCGGAGACGAGAAGAATGGCGCCCGGCGACAATTCGAGATCGGCCAGATCGTCGGCCTCCGCATGCCGGGCAGAGACTGTTGTTGACGCCCGGACGTAGTCGGCCACGCCGGATCGCTTCAGCGCCTCCGTTATTGAGCCCGTGTCTTCATAGTCAGTGGCGATGCCGCTGAAACGGTCGGCTGGAAACCAGGAGGTCGAGCGCGACACTGGCTTATGATCGACCTTTCGCAGCAACTCCAGCCGGATCAGTGGCGTACCCGGCGCAACATTCAGCTTCTCGGCAAGAGCTGTCGTCGCTCCCTCGAGGGAATGCGCCAAGAGCAGCCCTTCCATCTCCCGTGCCTGATCGCCAAGACCAGTGGTAAAACGCGTTCGCTTCGAGATCGGGAAATTCAGGCGATCTTTTCGGGTGATGAGTGTCCCGCGGCCTTGCAGTGCCTGAACGATGCCTTCATCCGCAAGTGCTGCAATGGCGCCTCTGACGGTATGGCGATTGACGCCGAAGCGCTCCGCCAGCACCATTTCAGATGGTAACATGCCGGTGCCGTCATAGTCGCCCGCAGCAATCGCCGTTCTGATCCGGTCGGCGATCTGGCGCCAAAGCGCCACGCCATTCTTCTTTCGCATATTGTTCGTCAGGGTCATGTCACACGCTTGTCATGCTGGAGGCTTACATCTAAGCTATCTTGTATGGTTGTCTATATCAATAGACGTTTGAGGATAAAATGAACGAACCGACCGAAATTCAAGAGGCGAGAAAGCGGGCCGCAGGGCTGCTGGCCCGTGCGACGGTTGAAGAGCTTCTCAAGTGCTGGAGCGCTCTGGATACCAAGCCGCAAGTCGAAAAGGTGCGTGGACCGGAAACCGGGCTCGTCATGGTGCGCGGAAAGATCGGCGGCGGCGGTTCGCCCTTCAATCTCGGAGAAGCGACCGTGACGCGCGCCACCGTCAAGCTTGCCTCCGGCACGATCGGCCATGCCCATGCGCTCGGCACCAGCCGCAAGCAGGCGTGGTATGCAGCAATCGCCGATGCGCTTTGGCAGGAAGAGACGACCCGTCCTCTGGTTGAGCGTGAGGTCCTCGCTGTGGTCGCGTCTCGTCTTGAAAAACGCAAGACCAACGCCATTCAGCAAACCGCCGCAACCCGCGTCGATTTCTTCACCATGGTACGGGGAGACGACTGATGTCCGCCAAAGCAAACATCGTAACCGGCGGCTTTTCCGATCCGGTCTTCGATTCCCAGCACATCTTCAAGGCTGCGATGGACGGCATGGCGCGGCCGGGAAAGCTGCAGTCGTTCGATCTGCCGATCCAGCCGCCAAGCCCTCTAGGCAAGGCCGCAGGCGGCATTCTTCTCACCCTTTGTGACTACGAGACGCCCGTGTGGATGAACGGCGCCTTTTCGAAGTCGGTTGTGCCAAGCTGGCTGAGCTTCCATACCGGAGCGCAGATGGCGCCCACCAAGGCTGACGCCCGTTTCGCGGTTCTGGATGCCGGAAGCACGCTCTCCTCCTTCGCTCTCTTCGCTCAGGGTAGCCAGGAATATCCCGACCGCTCCGCAACCGTGATCATCGAAGTACCAGATCTGACAAGCGGCCCAGCCTTGCGCCTTTCCGGCCCCGGCATCCGCGAGAGCGAGATCATCCGCCCTTCGGGCCTGCCCGACATCTTTGTGCGGCTTTGGAGCGAAAACCGCGCGGTCTTCCCCCGCGGTGTCGATGTCATCCTCACCTGCGGCAGCCACTTCATCTGCCTGCCGCGCTCCACCCGCATCGAGACGGAGGCCTGAGCCATGTATGTTGCCGTAAAGGGCGGAGAAACCGCCATTGCCAATGCACACCGCCTGCTGGCCGATCGTCGTCGTGGAGACCGCAACCTGCCGGCCATGACGATCGGCCAGATCGTCGAACAGCTTGGCCTGGCCGTCGACCGGGTGATGGCCGAAGCCTCGCTTCATGATCGCTCGCTCGCAGCTCTCGCCGTCAAGCAATCGCGTGGGGACATGATCGAGGCGATCTTCCTGCTGCGCGCCTATCGCACGACACTCCCACGTTTCGGCTATTCCAACCCGGTGGAAACGGGCGAGATGCTGGTCGAGCGCCGCGTGTCGGCGACCTACAAGGATCTGCCCGGCGGACAGTTGCTGGGCCCGACCTTCGACTACACCCACCGCCTGCTCGATCCTTCGCTTCTCGAAGATGGAGAAGTGGAGGAGCCTGTCCTGCGCGATTCAGAAGCCGAACACATCATGCGCGTTTCGGAAATCCTGGCGGAAGAAGGCCTGATCGAAAGCGATGGTGACATGCCGGAAGACCATATTACCGGCGATCTGACCCGCGAACCGATGGAATTTCCCATGGCACGCGATTTGCGGCTGCAGTCGCTCGCCCGCGGCGATGAAGGTTTCCTCCTCGCATTGGCCTATTCGACCCAGCGCGGCTACGGCCGCAACCATCCCTTCGTCGGTGAAGTCAGAATTGGCGAGGTGGAGGTCGAGCTGGATATCCCCGAACTCGGCTTTGCCGTCTCCATCGGCGATATTCAGGTGACCGAGTGCCAGATGGTGAACCAGTTCAAGGGTTCGGCCAAGGCGCCGCCGCAATTCACCCGCGGCTACGGCCTCGTCTTCGGGCAAAGTGAACGCAAAGCCATGGCGATGTCGCTGGTGGACCGGGCGTTACGCGCAGACGAGTTCGGTGAGGACAGAACCGCACCGGCTCAGGACGAAGAATTTGTGATTTCGCATGCGGACAATGTTCAGTCGACAGGTTTCGTGGAGCATCTGAAACTCCCGCACTATGTCGATTTCCAGGCTGAACTTGGTCTTGTCAGAAAGATGCGCGCCGATTTCGAGGCTGCGCAAAGATCAGATGAAAGTTGGTTGAACGATGCTGCCGAATAAAGACTTGGTTTCAGCGCTGCTCGTTGAACCAGTATGCGCAAAATACGCTGGATGCTGCAAATACAGTGAAGAACAGCGCAATGAGAATTCCGATCTCCATGATCATTTACTCCTGACATCCGTTGTGACTTACGGAAGGACAACGCACGATGCTTGAAGAAGTTTCATTTGAAGAGACCTTCGCCGATGAAGGTCTCGCTACGTACAATTTCGCCTATCTGGACGAACAGACCAAGCGGATGATCCGCCGCGCTATTCTGAAGGCGATCGCCATACCCGGCTACCAGGTGCCGTTTGCCTCGCGTGAGATGCCCATGCCCTACGGCTGGGGAACGGGTGGCGTGCAGGTGACAGCCTCGATCCTCGGACTGCATGATGTGCTGAAGGTCATAGATCAGGGGGCGGATGATACGACCAATGCCGTCTCCATCCGCGCCTTTTTCCAGAAGGTTGCGAATGTCGCCGTCACCACGCATACCAAGGAAGCCACCGTCATCCAGACCCGTCACCGCGTTCCTGAAGAAACGCTGACGGAAGGTCAGGTGCTGGTCTACCAGGTGCCGATTCCTGAGCCTCTGCGCTTCCTCGAGCCACGCGAGACCGAGACCCGCGTCATGCACGCGCTGGAAGAATATGGCCTGATGCATGTGCGCCTCTATGAGGACATTGCCCATAATGGTCGCATTTCGAAAACCTACGCCTATCCGGTGAAGGTCGCAGGCCGATACGTTATGGACCCGTCGCCGACGCCGAAATTCGACAATCCGAAAATGCATATGTCGGAAGCCTTGCAGCTCTTCGGCGCCGGGCGTGAAAAGCGTATCTATGCCGTGCCGCCTTACACCGAAGTCGTCAGCCTCGATTTCGACGACCATCCCTTCGAGATTCAGACCTTCGACAAGCCCTGTGCGCTGTGTGGTGCGGACCATGTCTATCTCGATGAAGTCATCCTGGATGATCGGGGCGGGCGCATGTTCGTCTGCTCCGATACCGACCATTGCGAAGATCGGCGCGAACATGGCCATCGCGGCCATCTCCTGGCCGATGTGAAGGAGGCCGCAGAATGAGCGACCAGCCGCTTTTGAAAGTCCGCGACGTTTCCAAATATTACGGTGACCGCGCCGGTTGCCGCAACGTCTCCTTCGATCTTTGGCCGGGAGAAGTCCTGGCGATCGTCGGCGAATCCGGTTCCGGCAAGACCACGCTGCTGAACTGCATTTCCACCCGGCTGATGCCGACCACCGGCAGCGTCGAATATCGCATGCGCGACGGGTCTCTTCGCGATCTCTATCATATGGGCGAGGCGGAGCGACGTTTCCTCATGCGCACCGATTGGGGCTTCGTTCACCAGAATCCGGCTGACGGTCTGCGCATGACGGTATCTGCCGGCGCCAATGTCGGCGAACGGCTCATGGCAGTCGGCAACCGGCATTATGGCAATATCCGCAACACCGCCAGCGAATGGCTGGAGCGGGTGGAGATCGGCACCGATCGCATCGATGATCAGCCGCGTGCCTTTTCCGGCGGAATGCGCCAGCGCCTGCAGATCGCCCGCAACCTCGTCACCTCGCCGCGCCTCGTCTTCATGGACGAGCCGACCGGCGGTCTGGATGTCTCGGTCCAGGCAAGGCTTCTCGATCTCGTTCGCGGTCTCGTCAACGATCTCGGCCTGTCCGTCATCGTCGTCACCCATGACCTTGCGGTTGCACGGCTCCTGTCGCACCGCATGATGGTGATGAAGGATGGCAACGTCATCGAGCATGGCTTGACAGACCGCGTGCTGGACGACCCGCGCGAGCCCTATACTCAGCTTCTCGTTTCCTCGATCCTGCAGGTGTGACATGCCGACCCCCCTCATTGTTTCGGAAGTCTTCAAAAGCTTCACCATGCATCTGCGTGACGGGATCGAACTGCCTGTCGTGCGCAATGTGAACTTCTCTGTCCAGGCGGGCGAATGCGTCGTGCTTGGCGGGCCTTCGGGGATCGGGAAAAGCTCCATCCTCAAGATGCTCTATGGCAATTATGCCATCGATAGCGGCCAGATCCTCATCAAGCATGAGGGACAGATGGTCGATATCGGCAGTGCCGCACCCCGCACCGTGCTGGAGGTCCGTCACCGCAGCCTTGGCTATGTCAGCCAGTTCCTGCGCACCGTTCCGCGCGTCGCCGCCGTCGATGTGGTGGCCGAGCCGCTGCTTGCTCGAAAAATTCCGGTCGAAGAGGCGCGCGAGCGGGCAGGGGAGTTGCTATCGAAGCTCAACTTGCCACGGGAATTGTGGTCCCTGCCACCCGCGACCTTCTCCGGCGGCGAACAGCAGCGCGTCAACATTGCCCGCGGCTTCATTACCGACCACGCCATCCTGCTTCTGGATGAGCCGACGGCGTCGCTCGATGCGGCCAATCGCAAGGTCGTGGTGGAGATGATCCGGCAAAAGAAGGCCGAAGGAACAGCCCTTCTCGGCATTTTTCACGATGAGGAAGTACGTGAAGCCGTGGCCGATCGCATCCTCGATGTCTCGCAGTTCTCACCCAGAAAGATCGCAGCATGAGTGTCAAAGTTGGCCTGGAACCGGCCATTCACGAAAGCGCCCGCGTCGTCAACTCCAAGCTCGGCCGTTACATCGAAGTCTCGGAGCGCTGCCGCATCGAAGAAGTGGAGATGGACGACTACTCCTACATCATGCAGGACGGTGCCGTCTGGTGCGCGACGATTGGCAGGTTCGTCAACATCGCCGCCTCGGTGCGCATCAATGCAACCAACCATCCCATGTCGCGCGCGACGCTGCACCACTTCACCTACCGCGCCCATAACTATTGGGACGATGCGGAGGATGAGACGGAGTTCTTCGCCGCAAGACGCGCCAGACGCGTCGTCATCGGCCATGATGTCTGGATCGGACACGGCGCGACCATCCTGCCCGGCGTCACCATCGGCAATGGCGCCGTCGTCGGTGCCGGTGCCGTGGTCTCGAAAGATGTTGCGCCTTACACCATCGTCGGCGGTGTCCCGGCCAAAATCATCCGGCGCCGTTTTCCAGAAGAGATCGGCGAGCGCATGGACCGACTGGCCTGGTGGGATTGGGATCATGCGAGGCTTCGCGCTGCCCTCGATGATTTCCGTTCGCTCGAAGCGGAGGCCTTTCTTGCCAAGTATGACGGGTAAACGAACACCATCTCCCGTAACGTCAGCCTTGTAATAATTTCTTCATCAAACTGACATTCGCGCTTCACGCACCCCTGATAGGCCGAATCCGAAATAACGAGACTGGATTTGGCCTATGACTTTTCACCTCAAGCAGGTAACGCGCCGCTTCGGCAAATCGACCGCCGTCGACAGCGTGACGCTCGATATCCCCCAGGGCCAGATGGTCGGCGTCATCGGACGTTCGGGTGCAGGCAAATCCACCCTCCTGCGCATGATCAACCGCCTGGTCGATCCCACATCCGGCTCCATTCATTTCGGTGATCTCGAGGTTTCCTCACTCCGCGGCGCCGCGCTTCGCCACTGGCAGCGCGATTGCGCCATGATCTTCCAGCAATTCAATCTCGTGCCGCGTCTCGACGTTCTGACCAACGTCATGCTCGGTCGCCTCGATCACCGCTCCACGGTCTTGAGCCTGCTCAGCATCTTCACCACCGAAGAGCGTCTGATGGCGATTTCAGCACTGGAGCGCCTGGGGATCGAACATGTGGCGATGCAGCCGGCCGGCACGCTGTCGGGTGGGCAGCAGCAGCGTGTGGCGATCGCACGTGCACTGATGCAGTCGCCGCGCATGCTGCTTGCCGATGAGCCCATTGCCTCGCTTGACCCGCTCAACGCAAAAATCGTCATGGATGCGCTGCGCGACATCAATGAGCGCGAAGGCATCACCGTCATCACCAACCTGCACACGCTGGATACTGCCCGCAATTATTGTGAGCGCATCATCGGCATGGCGGCCGGTCGCGTCGTCTTCGACGGCACGCCCGCCGAACTCGATGCCCGCGCGGTCAAGGAAATCTACGGTACTGATTCTCATGGTGCCGGCATCGACGAAACCATGACGTCGACCAGCATCACCATTGAAGGTGCGGAGCTTGCCGCGCGCGCCCAACACCCATCTGCCGGTCCTGAAGCTTCTGCTCCCAAGCCGCTTTCCATGGCTGGACTGTAAGGACCGCACAGCATCGATCCGCCCGCGTCAGGGGCCAATATCACATTCCATATCGTGTCAAACTCCGGCTCGCCGGAAAAACGGAGATAAATCCATGTTGAAGAAAGCTCTTCTTTCGGCGGTTGCACTTGGCCTTCTGGCCGGTTCGGCTCTCGCTCAGGACGTCAAGGTTCTGCGCATCGGCCTCGATGGCGGCGAAAACTCCAACGACCAGCTGCGCAACGCGCAGTGCATTGCCGATGGCCTGAAGGCTGCAACCGGTGTTGAGCAGGTTCAGCTCTTCCCATCGCCGGACTATAACGGCGTTATTCAGGGTCTGCTGGGCGGCACCATCGACATTGCTTCCATGGGCGCATCCTCCTACGCCAAGATCGCTATTCAGGACCCGAAGGCTGTCGATCCGATCCTGACATACACCGGCGCTGACGGCTCCAGCGGCTATTACACCATCATGGTTGCCCGCAAGGACTCCGGCATCAAGACGCTGGCAGACGCCAAGGGCAAGAAGCTCGGCTTTGCCGATCCGGACTCCACCTCCGGTTACTTGATCCCGAACGTCGCTCTGCCGAAGGAAACCGGCAAGCCGGTCAAGGAATACTTCTCTGAAACCGGCTTCGGCGGCGGCCATGAGAACCTCGTTCTCGCCGTTCTCGACAAAAAGTTCGATGTCGGCACCACCTTCGGTTCCGGCGTGGGCAAGTGGGAAGAAGGCTACAGCTCCGGCAACCTCCACCAGATGGTCGCCAAGGGCAATCTCGACATGGACGATCTCGTCGAAGTCTGGAAGTCGCCGCTGATCCCGAACGGTCCGCTTATGGTTGCCAACAAGGTCGGCGAGCCGATGAAGGAAAAGATCGAAGCTTTCTTCCTCGACCTGCCGAAGAAGGACCTCGCTTGCTTCCAGGGCTTCACCCAGGGCAAGAACAAGGAATACATCAAGGTCGATCCGTCCTTCTACCAGACGATCGTTGATGCCCGTAAGGCCGTTATCGGCGGCTGATTGCCAACAACAGCATGAGACGGCGGCGTCAGAAAGACGCCGCCGTTTTTTTAAAGCGCAGCCCGGGAACGCCGTCACGCTTCCAAAGGGATGCCGCTGAAACGGTGAATGAGAGCATCGGTGAATCCATCGTCACCCGCATGGCTCCGGCAAGGACGCAAAAGACATGGCCAGCACGCCAATCACCCCAGATACGTTGGGCGAGGCCTCGAAGAAGGTCATGCAGCACTACCAGCAACAGCTGGTCACGCGACGCATCTACACCGGCATCGCCATCGTCGTCTTTCTTGCGTTGCTCTTTGCCTCGCTCGATTTTGCCAATAGCGCCAATTCCGGCAAGTTTTTCGAGCGGCTGCCCTATTTCTTCGATTTTATGAAGACCTTCCTGCCGAACAGCCCGATGGAAGTCGTTCGCGCCATGTTCGATCTGCCGTCACCCTATGCCGACGGCTCTCTGAAATACGACTATGTCTCGGAGCGGGTCTATATCGGCGACGGCTTTTATATTCCGCATTTCTTCTATCAGCTGATCATCACTCTGAACATTGCGCTGGTTTCGACACTGATCGGCACGGCCTTCGCTTTCGCACTGTGCTTCTTTGCTTCCACCAATCTCGTCGGCGCCGGTGCCGTGCGTTTTGCCGTCAGACGCATGCTGGAAGTGATGCGCGCCTTTCCGGAAATCGTCATCGCCGGATTGCTGACCGCCATCCTTTCGCTCGGGCCCATTGCCGCCATCGTCGCCATCACTATTCATACCGTCGGCGCGCTCGGAAAACTCTTCTTCGAAGTCGTCGAAAATGCCGACATGAAGCCGGATGAGGGCTTGCGGGCATCGGGTGCCAACTGGCTGGAGCGTGTGCGCTTTGCCATCGTGCCGCAGGTTCTGCCAAATTTCGTCTCCTATGCGCTGCTGCGCGCCGAAATCAATGTGCGCGCCTCCACCATCATCGGCGCTGTTGGCGGCGGCGGTATCGGCGAGGTCTTTCGCCTGGCGATCGGCAATGATCATGCCGCCAAGACCTATGCCATCATCATCATGCTGCTGGTCACCATCATCGCCGTCGACCAGTTTTCCGGCTGGCTGCGCCGCAGGCTGATCGGCCATCAATCCTTTGAATTCGGACGGGGAGCGGCCTGATGTCCACTAGCTTTGTCATAAATGGTGCGGATCGCGAACGCCTTCTTTCGCAATATCCGCAGGTCTTCCAGCAGAGCTTCCTGCGCCGGTACGGATTGTTCCTCGGCCTCGTCGCGGTTTTCGCCTATCTCGTCATCTGCTTCTTCGCCTTCAATGTCGGCCCCGCTCTGATGAATGGCCGCTGGGAGCGCGCGTCGAGCTATATTCAGGACTGGTATTCCTGGCGCGCTCAGCCGCGACTTCGCTTTGAAGATGGCAAGGTGGTTCCGCAGTGGACGAGCCGCGGTCAATATCCGGCCAATGCCCATATCAGCTGGCTTCAGCCTCTTCCGGATGGCGGCTATAGCGTGATCTATGGCGGTGGGCAGAACCGTATCGATGTCATGCCGACGCAGGCGAACGTCTATATTGACGGCACGCTCTATCCGGTGGCGATCGGCGCAGACCGCGTTACGGCGCCCGCCGGCGCGCCGTCTCAGATCCGCCAGGACGAGAACAAGGTCGTGGTCGACTACGGTTTTGCCGGACAGGCGGAAATCCGCACCTCGCAACTTTACGTCCAGCGCCGTTTCCTTGGTTGGGCCAATTTCTTCTTCGATACCCGTTCGCAGTTCTGGGGCAAAAGCTGGGGGGAGCTCGCGTCGCTCGCCCTTTGGCAGCCCCGCATCGATCCAGCGCAGTCCAACATTTCGAAAATGGTCGATGACTTCCTGGGGAACGACGTCTGGCAGCATGAGGATATCTTGTCCAAACTGCTGCAGACGCTCGTCATGGCGTTTCTCGGCACGCTGCTCGGCACGCTCGTTGCGTTCCCGCTCGCCTTCATCGCCGCGCGCAACATTACCGCCAACAGGGTGGCAAACTGGGGCATGAAGCGCGTGTTCGATTTCCTGCGCTCCATCGATATGCTGATCTGGGCGCTGTTCTTTACCCGCAGCTTTGGCCCCGGACCGATCCCCGGTATCGCTGCGATCTTCTTCACCGATACCGGCGCGCTTGGAAAGGTCTATGCCGAGGCGCTGGAAAATGTCGATGACAAGCAGCGCGAAGGCGTGAAGTCTGTCGGTGCGTCGCCAATGATCGTCAATCGCTATGGCGTCATTCCGCAGGTGCTTCCGGTTTTCATTTCGCAGTCGCTCTATTTCTGGGAAAGCAACACCCGCTCCGCCACCATTATCGGCGCGGTCGGTGCGGGCGGTATCGGCCTCAAGCTTCTGGAAGCCATGCGCACCAATCAGGATTGGGACAAGGTCGCCTATATGGTGCTGTTGATCCTCATCGTCGTCTTCCTTTTCGACAATATGTCGAATGCGATCCGCTCCCGTCTGATCGGCAAACCGCATCATTAAGACGATGTAGATATCCGGCAAATTTGTCGGGCGATATCATCATTCTGTCATGGAAAAGGTCTACCTCGCACTTCTGACCTTGCGGGGTAGAGACGAGTCGTCTCAAATGACGCTTCCGCTGTTTTCATGACGTTTGAAAGTGCGACATCGTGCGCTACGCTCTCTATTTTTCGCCCTCCGCCACCGATCCGCTGACTGAGACAGCGTCGCGGTGGCTGGGGCGCCACGCCTTTTCCGAAGAGGTGTTTGACGATTACGTGAGCTTCGCCGATGTGACGGAAGATCCGAGACGCTACGGCTTCCACGCCACGCTGAAAGCGCCCTTCGAGCTCGCGGCCGACAAAAGCGAAGAGCAACTGGTCGAGGCATTTTCGGCCTTTGCCTCCTCACGCACCGCCTTCGATATTCCGGAAGTCGTTGTTGGATCGCTCGGACCCTTCTTCGCTCTGGTGCCTGCGGCACGCCACCAGCCGCTTCAGGATTTTGCCGCCGATGTGGTCGAGCATTTCGAGCCCTTCCGTGCGCCCCTCTCCGAGCGCGACATTGCCCGTCGGAAACCCGAGACGCTGAGCGAAAGCCAGCGCGCCAACCTGCATCGCTTCGGCTATCCCTACGTCATGGACGATTTCCGCTTCCACATGACCCTGACCGGGCCGGTGAGTGACGGGCGCAGCGACGAGATGGCGGATATCCTTACCAAGACATTTGCCGGCTTCATCCATCGCCCGCTGACGATCTCCGGCCTTGGCCTTTTCGTCGAAAAGGAGCGGGGCGAAGCCTTTACCGTTCATAGCTGGCAGCCACTGGCTGCTCCCAATACGAAAGATGTCCGAAATGGCTGAACATGTCCTATCCAATGCGCGCATCGTGCTGTCCGACGATGTCGTCCAAGGCTCCGTCCTGATCCGCGATGGCGTGATTGCCGATATCAGCGAGGGTTCATCAAGAACCGGAGAAGATTTCGAGGGCGACTATCTGATCCCCGGCCTCGTCGAATTGCACACCGACCACCTGGAGCAGCATTATTCGCCGCGCCCCGGTGTAACCTGGGACAAGATCGCCGCCATTCAGGCGCATGATGCGCAGGTCGCATCTTCCGGCATCACCACCGTCTTCGATTGCCTGCGTCTAGGCTCGGATGAGGATGGCGGCTTTGCGCGAGGCGAAATGCGTGACATGGCCGATGCCATCGAAAAGGCGAAGGGTGAAGATCGCCTTCGCTCCGACCACCTGCTGCATCTACGCTGCGAAGTCGCCTCCGCCGACGTGCTGGAGCATTTCGAAGATTTCGAAAACGATCCGCATGTGCGGCTGATCTCGCTGATGGACCATTCCCCAGGCCAGCGTCAGTTCCAGACGATGGATCAGTACGTCATGTTCTACCAGAAGAAGCGCGGCTTGAGTGACGAAGCCTTCAAGGCTTTTGTTGATCGACGCGTCTCTGCGTCGGAAAAATTCTCCGGCAAGCACCGCGACTATCTGTCGGCCCGTTGCGCTGAACGCGGCATCACGGTGGCAAGCCATGACGACGCGACGGAAGCCCATGTCGAGGAAGCTATTGGCCATGGTGTGCGTCTTGCCGAATTTCCAACGAGTGTCGAGGCTGCCCAGGCCTCTCACACCGCTGGCATGAGCGTGCTGATGGGCGCGCCGAACATCGTTCGCGGCAAATCCCATTCCGGCAATATTGCTGCCCGCGATCTCGCCGAACTCGGCGTTCTCGATGTACTGTCGTCGGACTACGTGCCTTTCAGCCTGCTTTACGCACCCTTCCTGCTGGCCGATCAGGTGGAAGGCATGACCCTTCCCAAGGCGCTTGCGATGGTGACGGCAACGCCGGCGAAGACCGTTGGCCTGACGGATCGCGGTTCCATTGCCGAAGGCCTGCGTGCAGACCTCGTGCGGGTTCGTCGCGAAAGCGGCGTGCCTGTGGTGCGGAGCGTCTGGCGACAGGGAAAACGTGTCGCATGAGCCTCGCATCGTCTGACTCACCGTCACCAAGCCTCAACCTGCTCGGAACGATGATTGTCGTCGTCGGCCCGAGTGGCGCCGGCAAGGATACGCTCATCGATTATGCCGCAGACCACCTGCGGGATAATCCCGATGTGCATTTCGTTCGCCGTGTCATCACCCGAGACAGCGATGCTGGTGGTGAAAACCACCAGGGCTGCACCGAAGAAGCGTTTCAGCGCAAAAAGGTAGCCGGCGAATTTTGTGTGTCATGGAGTGCCCACGGCCTGCATTACGGCATTCCCGCATCGGTTAAAGAGCATCTGAAGACGGGTGGTGTGGCGGTGGCCAATGGCTCGCGCTCGGCGCTGCCGCATTTCAGAAGTGCTTTCCCGTCATTGAAGGTGGTCGTGGTTACGGCCCGGCCGGAAATCCTGTCGGAGAGGCTGGCAAATCGCGGACGCGAGAGCATGGCGGAAATCATGGGGCGGCTCGATCGTAGGGTCGATGCCATCTGCGATAGTTTCGATGTAACGACCATCGACAATAGTGGCGAGATTGAAGAGGCCGGATCGGCCTTGCTGGCTCTGCTCCAGGATTGTCTGTCGGCTCGCTAACCGGTTCGCTTACAAGAAGCTGCGACGTTCTTTCGCGACGATATCCTGCAAAAACTGCACGACTGTCCTCACGCGGGCAAGTTGGCGGGCATTCTCGTGATAGGCCGTCCAGTAGGATCGCCGGATAGAAATCTCGGGAAGCAGCCGCACAAGGCTTGGATCGTTGCGGGCAATGTAATCATGCAGGATGCAAATCCCCGCGCCGGAACGCACCGCCTCGGTCTGACCGATCGCGCTGGAAACCGCAAATGTCGCGTCCCAGTCGCGCATGATTTCAGCGGTAAAATTGAGCGATGGCGAAAAGATCAGATCTTCGACATATCCAATCCGCCGATGCTGCCTCAAATCCTCGACAGATTGAGGTGCCGGATTTTGTTCGAGATAGGTTTTCGACGCGTAGAGGCCGAGTGAGTAATCGGTCAGCTTTGAAAAGACCAGCCGCCCCTGCTCGGGCCGCTCGATTGTAATGGCAATGTCGGCCTCGCGGTGGGAAAGCGAAAAAGACCGCGGTACAGGCACCAACTCGATCCGTAATTCCGGATGCGCCGCCGTCAATGCACCAAGACGCGGCGCGAGAAACGAGACGCCAAAGCCATCCGGAGCTCCGATCCTGACCGTACCGCTGATCGCTGAGAGGCCTTGGCCCAGAACAGCCTGAGCGGAAAGCATTTCAGCTTCCATGCGCTCTGCGGAGATGAGAAACCGTGCCCCTTCTTCCGTCAATTCGCAGCCATTGGTGCGGCGGACGAAGAGCCTTGTCTCCAGGGCGGTTTCCAGCAAGGTCAGGCGCCTCGACAAGGTTGCGTGATTGAGACCAAGCCGTCGTGAGGCGGCAAGGATCTGGCCTGTCCGGGCGACCGCCAGAAACAGGCGCACATCGTCCCAGTTCATTTGCTCACCATTGCTACAGGCTCGACATCGATCAGGCTCAGCGACCGGATCATCATCTGGGTTTCGCGCTTGTATTTGAGAAAATGCGGCGTCTGTAAGTGCGCCTCATAGGCCTGGACGTCGCGGTAGACTTCTAGAATGCGGATTGTCTCCGGGGCATCCTTCAAGGCGACGGCGTTGAGAGCGAGGACGCCCTCTTCAAGTCGCACCGAAGCCTCGATCTCCTCAATCAAGAGATGGCGGTAATCTTCAAGATGGACAGGATCGATTTCGAGCTCCGCCATCCTCACAATGCGCTTGTTATCCATCGCACTTCGCCTCCGCTTTGCAAAAAACCCCAAACATCGATCGCCTATCATGGGGTAGGACTTTAATTTACGCACAACGGATGATTACTCCCGGTCATTGATTTGTGCAAATTAAAGCGCGAAGGTGCCGCAACGAAAAATCCAAGGAGGACACCATGAACGAGATCGGCCATTTCATTGACGGCAAGCGCGTGGCAGGCACGAGCGGCCGCACGTCGAATGTCTTCAACCCGGCAACCGGCGAAGTGCAGGCAACGGTGGCGCTGGCAAGCGATGCCGAAATCCTCGCCGCGGTGCAGAGCGCCAAGGCCGCGCAGCCGAAATGGGCCGCGACCAACCCGCAGCGTCGCGCCCGCGTCTTCTTCAAGTTCGTCGAACTCCTCAACAAGAACATGGATGAGCTGGCGGTGCTTCTCTCCAGCGAGCACGGCAAGACGGTCGAAGATTCCAAGGGCGATATCATTCGCGGCCTGGAAGTCTGCGAGTTCGTCTGTGGCATTCCGCATCTCGCCAAGGGCGAGTTCACCGAAGGCGCTGGCCCGGCGATCGACATGTATTCCATCCGCCAGCCGGTCGGCATTGGTGCAGGTATCACGCCGTTCAACTTCCCTGCCATGATCCCCATGTGGATGTTCGCCCCGGCAATCGCCTGCGGCAACGCCTTCATCCTCAAGCCATCCGAGCGTGATCCTTCCTTGCCGATCCGTCTCGCAGAATTGATGATCGAAGCAGGTCTGCCCGCCGGCATTCTCAACGTCATCAATGGCGACAAGAGCGCGGTTGATGGTCTTTTGACCAACCCGGACGTCGGCGCTGTCTCCTTCGTCGGCTCCACGCCGATTGCCCGTTACGTCTATGGAACCGCTGCCATGAACGGCAAGCGCGCCCAGTGCTTCGGCGGCGCGAAGAACCACATGATCATCATGCCGGATGCCGATCTCGATCAGGCCGTCAACGCGCTGATGGGTGCCGGTTACGGTTCGGCTGGCGAACGCTGCATGGCCGTCTCAGTCGCCGTACCTGTGGGCGAAGACACCGCCAATCGTCTCGTCGAAAAGCTTATCCCGCAAATTGAAGCTCTGAAGATCGGTCCTTACACTGACGACAAGGCCGATATGGGTCCGCTCATCACCAAGGAAGCCCAGGCGCGCGTCAAGGGTCTGATCGACAGCGGTGTCGAGCAGGGCGCCAAGCTTCTCGTCGATGGTCGCGATTTCAAGCTGCAGGGCTATGAGGACGGTTACTTCGTCGGCGGCTGCCTGTTCGACCACGTCACGCCTGACATGGATATCTACAAGCAGGAAATCTTCGGACCGGTTCTCTCCGTCGTCCGCGCCCAGAACTACGAAGAAGCGCTCGACCTGCCGATGAAGCATGAATATGGCAATGGCGTCGCCATCTTCACCCGCGACGGCGATGCCGCCCGCGACTTTGCTTCCCGCATCAATATCGGCATGATCGGCGTCAACGTTCCGATCCCGGTTCCGCTCGCCTATCACTCCTTCGGCGGCTGGAAGGCCTCGAGCTTCGGCGACCTCAACCAGCATGGCACGGATTCAATCAAGTTCTGGACCAAGACCAAGACGATCACCGCCCGCTGGCCATCCGGCATCAAGTCGGGTGCTGAATTCGTCATGCCGACGATGAAGTGATGCGGATTGAAGTTTGAAGGATGGAGGCCCCGTTTGCGCGGGGCCTTTCTTTTGGTAGCCCAAACTCTTCCTCGGGTCATCCTAGGGCTTGACCCGAGGATCCATTTTTCCCAACGGCGTTAATGGCTTATAGATCCTAGGCTCAAGGCGGAGGATGACGGCTAAGAGGGAAGTTGGCCGTCGTCTTCAAGCAGAGCATCGCTTGAGCTCGTCTCTTAGTCCAGCGCTAAGCAGCCCCTTGAAGTCGTATTTCATAGCAGACGATATTCTCAGCCGTCACGCTGGCATCCTCTCCAACGAGCACGCAATCCATCGCCTCCAGCTTCACCGTCTCGCCCGCAGTGGTGAACGTAACGGGCCCCGTCGCCAGAAGATACACCGTCTCCCCACGTTCACAGCCATGCACCGAGAACGAACTAGCGCGTCGCTCAACGCAATGCGCAAACCGCCCTCGACGCGTCATGACGTTGAGATCGGTGATCGCGCCATCCACAAGCGTTGCGTCGACAGGAACATCGGCGGCAAAACGAAGCGGATCGCTTTCCATCGTCAAAAGAACCTGTGCCGCAGCATCGATGGTGAGCGACATGCCGTGCCCGGACAGAATGGATAGCGTTCGATCAATCTCCGGAAACAGAGAAAAAGCGCCGTCATTGGCTACGCTTGCCATGCTGATCCGCCACTCGAACGCGTCCATGGACGCGCCCGGCGGAAAGACGGCGATTTCCACCGTCTCTCCCTTGCCGTTCTTCCACGGCATGCGCTTGTACTCTGACGCGCGAAGCCGCCTCATCGCTCAGTTACCCAGAATGCCGGGCAGGCGAAGGCCCTTCTCCTTGGCGCAATCGAGCGCGATGTCGTAACCGGCATCCGCGTGGCGCATCACGCCCGTCGCCGGGTCGTTCCACAGCACGCGCTCCAGACGGCGTGCGGCATCATCCGTGCCGTCGGCGCAGATGACGACACCCGAGTGCTGCGAGAAGCCCATGCCGACGCCGCCGCCATGGTGCAGCGACACCCAGGTGGCGCCCGATGCGGTGTTGAGCAGCGCGTTCAACAGCGGCCAGTCGGAAACGGCATCCGAGCCGTCCTTCATCGCTTCGGTCTCGCGATTGGGTGAGGCGACCGAGCCGGAATCGAGGTGATCGCGACCGATCACGACCGGGGCCTTCAACTCGCCGCTCTTGACCATGTCGTTGAAGGCAAGCGCCAGGCGATGCCGATCGCCAAGACCAACCCAGCAAATACGCGCTGGCAGACCCTGGAAGGCGATGCGCTCACGCGCCATGTCCAGCCAGTTGTGCAGGTGTTTGTTGTCCGGCAGCAGTTCCTTCACCTTGGCGTCGGTCTTGTAGATGTCTTCCGGATCACCCGAAAGGGCAGCCCAACGGAACGGCCCGATGCCGCGGCAAAAGAGCGGACGGATATAGGCAGGCACGAAACCGGGGAAGGCGAAGGCGTTTTCGAAGCCCTCTTCCTTGGCGACCTGGCGGATATTGTTGCCGTAATCGAGCGTTGGAACACCGGCGTTCCAGAAATCCACCATGGCCTGAACCTGCGTCTTCATCGAAGCGCGGGCAGCAGCCTCCACCGCCTTCGGATCGCTTTCCTGCTTGGCGCGCCATTCGGCGACGCTCCAGCCGGAAGGCAGATAGCCATGGATTGGGTCATGCGCGGACGTCTGGTCGGTGACGATATCAGGGCGTGCACCGCCAGCCTTCATCCGCTTGACGAGTTCCGGGAAGATATCGGCGGCATTGCCGATCAGGCCAACGGACTTCGCTTCGCCCGCCTTGGTCCACTGGTCGATCAGCGCAAGCGCCTCATCCAGCGTATGCGCCTTGGCATCGAGGTAGCGGGTGCGCAGGCGGAAATCGACGCGGGTCTCGTCACATTCGACAGCCAGGCAGCAGGCGCCTGCCATCACGGCTGCGAGCGGCTGTGCGCCACCCATGCCACCAAGGCCACCGGTCAGGATCCACTTGCCTGTGAGGTTGCCGCCGAAATGCTGGCGCCCGGCTTCCACGAAGGTTTCGTAGGTGCCCTGAACGATGCCCTGCGTGCCGATATAGATCCACGACCCGGCCGTCATCTGGCCGTACATGGCAAGGCCCTTGCGGTCCAGTTCATTGAAATGCTCCCACGTCGCCCAATGCGGAACGAGGTTGGAGTTGGCGATCAGCACGCGCGGCGCGTCCTTGTGGGTGCGAAACACGCCGACAGGCTTGCCGGATTGCACCAGCAGCGTCTCGTCTTCGTTGAGGTCCTTCAGCGTGGCGACGATCCGGTCGAAATCCTCCCAGGTGCGCGCTGCACGACCAATGCCGCCATAGACCACCAGTTCATGCGGGCGCTCCGCGACATCCGGGTCCAGGTTGTTCATCAACATGCGCAACGGCGCCTCGGTCATCCAACTCTTGGCATTTAGTTCCGGACCCTGCGGTGCGCGGACTTCTCGTTCGTTATGACGCGGGTTTGTCATGATCTTTCCCCTTTATGGTCTGAGAGCGAGCGCAAAATCTTGCATGCGCGTCAGAATGGTTTTGAGATGGGTGCGGAGTTTCGCGGCCTTGTCGTCATCATAGGCAAAGGGCGGCGTCTCAGTTTTGAGATGCGTGCATTGCGCAAGCTCCATCTGGATCGCATGCACGCCCTTATCCGGCTGGCCGTAGTGACGCGTCGTCCAGCCGCCCTTGAAGCGGCCATTGAGAATGGACGTATAGCCTTCAGCCGCCGAGGTCACATCGACGGCAATGGCCTCCACCGCCGGATCGCAGGTCTTGCCCATATCCGTGCCGATGTTGAAATCCGGCAGCTTTCCTTCGAAGAGGAAGGGAATATTCGAGCGGATGGAATGGCAATCATAGAGGATCGCCACGCCATGGATCGCCTTCACACGGTCGATCTCGGCTGCAAGCGCTGCATGATAAGGCGCATGGAAATGCTGCAGCCGGTAGGCGATATCCTCTTCCGTCGGCGCCTCACCCTCTTTCCAGATCGCCTCGCCATCGAAATCCGTTTCCGGCACGAGGCCGGTCGTGTTCTGGCCTGGATAAAGGCTGGTGCCGGAAGGATCGCGATTGGCATCGATCACATAGCGATGGAAGGTGGCGCGCACCGTCGTCGCGTCGGAGAGCAGACCGGCATAAAGCTCGTGAATGTGCCAGTCCGTGTCTGCCAGCAGCTGGCCATTGTCGTTCAGCCGCTCCCAGATCTCTGGTGGAACGTCCGTGCCAGTGTGCGGCAGACCGAGAATGACGGGCGATCGACCCTGGTGGATATCGACGACTGACATCTCAAGCCTCCAGCTTCGGCAGAATGCCATCTGAAATCGCACCCACCAGCGCACCGGTAGCGATCAGGTCGGATGCGGCCTTGAGATCGGGCGCCATGTAGCGATCCTCTTCAAGCGAGGGAATTTCTGCGCGCAGAACAGACATGGCCTTCTGCAGCTCAGGACTCGTCTTCAATGGACCGCGAAGCTCGACGCCCTGCACGGCAGACAGCGCCTCGATGCCAAGGATGGCGAAGAGATTGTCCGTCATGGGCAGCAGGCGGCGCGCGCCGTGGCAGGCCATGGACACATGGTCTTCCTGGTTGGCGGAAGTCGGCGTGGAATCGACGGATGCCGGATGCGACATCTGCTTGTTTTCGCTCATCAGCGCAGCCGACGTTACTTCGGCGATCATCAGCCCGGAGTTCAGGCCGGGCTTCTTCGAAAGAAAGGCCGGCAGGCCATAGGAGAGGGCCGGATCGACCAGAAGCGCGATACGACGCTGGGCAATCGCACCGATTTCGCAGATCGCAAGGGCGGTCTGGTCCGCGGCAAAGGCCACGGGCTCTGCATGGAAATTGCCGCCGGAGACGACCGAGTTATCGGACAGAACCAGCGGGTTATCGGTCACCGCATTGGCTTCGATTTCGAGCGTCTTCGCCACCTGTCGCAGAAGATCGAGGCATGCGCCATCCACCTGCGGCTGGCAGCGGATGCAATAGGGGTCCTGAACCCGCTCGTCGCCTTCAATATGGCTGACGCGGATTTCCGATCCTTCCAGCAACTGCCGAAGGGCCGCACCGGCGTCGATCTGGCCCTTGTGGCCGCGAAGCGTCTGAATATCAGGGTGGAAGGGTGCCGAAGACCCCATCGCCGCATCGGTGGAAAGCGCGCCGGTGATGAGGGCTGCCTGTGCCGCGCGATGGGCGCGGAAGAGACCGGCGAGCGCCAGCGCGGTCGATGTCTGCGTGCCGTTGATCAGCGCCAGACCTTCCTTGGCCGCTAGAACCACAGGTGTCAGCCCGGCCTTTGCCAGCGCGTCGCGGGCGGCCATCTGCTCGCCGCCAAAGAAGGCTTCGCCTTCGCCCATCATTACTGCGGCCATATGCGCGAGCGGCGCAAGATCGCCCGAAGCACCGACCGAGCCCTTCTCCGGGATTAGCGGAATGACGCCCTTTTCCAGCATCGCCTCGATCAGCCGCACCAGCTCCAGCCGCACACCGGACGCGCCGCGCCCAAGGGAGATGAGCTTGAGCGCCATGATCAGCCGCACGACATTTTCCGGCAGGGGCGCGCCAACGCCGCAGCAATGGGAAAGGATCAGATTGCGCTGAAGGGTCGCGACATCGGCGGCATCGATCTTGATCGAGGCCAGTTTGCCGAAGCCGGTATTGATGCCATAGACCGGCGCGTTGCCGGCGGCGATATCAGCGATGCGCTTCGCCGCCTTCTCGATACCGGTATCGAAGGAGGGATGGAGCTTGGCGGCACCATTCTCCCAGTAGATTGTCGCGAGATCGGCAAGTGGCACTGCGCCCGGATGAAGAATGATGGTCATGGTTCAGATCGTCCGTCCCTTGAAGATGCGTGCATGAAGCGGATTGAAGCCGATGCGATAGACGAGTTCCGCCGGACGCTCGATGTTCCAGATGGCGAGATCGGCAGATTTTCCAACTTCCAGCGTGCCGGCCTCGGCGAGAATACCGAGAGCCTTGGCGGCGTTGCGGGTCGTGGCGGTGAGGCACTCATCCACCGTCATGCGAAAGAGTGTCGCTCCCATATTCATGGTGAGCAACAGCGATGTCAGCGGCGAGGTGCCGGGATTGCAATCTGTCGCAAGCGCGATCTCTGCGCCCGCATCGCGCAGAGCCTGCATCGGCGGAAGCTTTGTTTCGCGCAGCGCATAGAAAGCGCCCGGCAGAAGAACGGCCACAGTGCCGGATGTGGCGAGCGCCTTCGCACCAGCCTCGTCCAGATGTTCCAGATGGTCGGCTGAAAGTGCGCCATAGGAGGCGGCCAGTTCTGCGCCGTGAAGATTGGATAGCTGTTCTGCGTGAAGCTTGATCGGCAGGCCGAGTGCTTTGGCCTTGTCAAAGACGACGCGCATTTCCTCGACGGAAAAAGCGATGCCTTCGCAAAACCCATCGACCGCATCAACCAGCTTTTCGTGATGCGCACGTTCCATACCGGGCAATACAACGTCGGCTATGTAATCCGCATTCCGCCCTTTGTATTCGGCGGGCGTCGCATGGGCGGCGAGATAGCTAGTCAGAACACGAACCGGACGCAAAGTTTCGAGCCTCCGCGCGACGCGCAGCATCTTCAGTTCGGTGTCGATATTGAGCCCATAGCCGGATTTGATCTCAATGGTGGAAACACCTTCGGCAAGCAGCGTGTCGAGGCGGGGAAGGGCTTCCGCGACCAGTTCGTCTTCGCTCCTCGTGCGGGTATCACGCACGGAAGAGACGATACCGCCGCCAGCCTTGGCGATCTCTTCATAGCTTGCGCCATTCAGACGCATCTCGAATTCCATGGCGCGGTTGCCGCCAAAGACCAGATGCGTGTGGCAATCGATCAATCCGGGCGTGATCCAGCGGCCATCACAATCGATGGTCTCTGCCTCGGCGATCAGGTTTGAAGGGAGCTCGGATTCGGGACCGACAAACACGATCCGTCCATCTTTGGCGGCAATTGCGCCGCCCTCGATAATGCCAAGGCCGTCACGGGAAGGATCAAGCGTCGCAAGGCGGGCGTTTCGCCAGAGCGAAATGCCGTTGTCGGCCGAGGTGGAATTCCGGTTTGTCATCAGTTTTTCCTTCCCTTCTGATCAATATGTATATACATAATAGAGGTTGAGGCAAGAGCCTGTTCGAGGAAATTGAGGAGCCGACATGTTCATCCATGCTGAAACCGCTTTGTTGCCGACAGGTTGGGCGACCAATGTTCGCCTCGAGATCGCAGATGGTAAGATCTTGTCGGTCACGCAGGGCGTGGAAGCCGTCGCCGGTGACGAGCGTCACGCGGTGCTCGTGCCTGCCATGCCGAACCTTCACAGCCACGCCTTTCAACGCGCCATGGCCGGCATGGTGGAACGGCGCGGTGCCACCGAGGACAGTTTCTGGAGCTGGCGCACGCTGATGTACCGCTTCGCCCTGTCGATGACGCCGGAGCAGGTGGAGGCGGTGGCAGCTCAGCTTTACATGGAAATGCTGGAGGCCGGTTTTGGTCGCGTGGGTGAGTTTCATTATCTCCATCACGACAAGGATGGCGCTCATTATGCCAACATTGCGGAGCTGGCCGAACGCATCGCTGCCGCAGCATCGCAAACCGGTATTTCTCTGACATTGCTGCCAGTCCTCTACGCCCATTCCGGTTTCGGCGGCGAGCCTCCTGTGGAAGGCCAGCGCCGCTTTATCAACTCGACTGACAGTTTCGCCCGTCTGCTGGAGGGTTGCCGCAGAGCTGTCTCAGCTTTGCCCGCAAGCGTCGTCGGCGTTGCTCCCCATAGCCTGCGCGCTGTAACGCCGGAAGAGCTGAGCTTTGCCGCGCAATTGGCGCCCGATGCGCCGCTTCACATTCACATTGCCGAGCAGGTGAAAGAGGTTGAAGACTGCATCGCCTGGTCCGGCAGGCGTCCGGTGGAATGGCTGCTGGAGAATGCGGAGGTCACGGATCGCTGGTGCCTCATCCACGCAACGCATATGACGGAAGCCGAAACGCAAGGCGTGGCCAGAAAGGGTGCGATTGCTGGTCTCTGCCCGATCACGGAAGCCAATCTCGGGGATGGCACCTTTTCTGCCGTTGAATTCCTCAAACATGGCGGCACCTTCGGCATCGGCTCGGACAGCAATGTGCTGATCGGTGTCGGTGAAGAGCTGCGTCAGCTCGAATATTCTCAACGCCTTTCGCACCGCGCGCGCAACGTTATTGCCCCGGCCAATGGCTCGACGGGCCGCACCCTATTCGACGGCGCTTTGACGGGCGGCGCGAAGGCTTTGGGTGTCAAGGCCGGGATCGCCGCAGGCAATGCCGCGGATTTCTCATCCTTGAATGTGGAGGCCGCTCCCTATCTGCAAGGCGACGATATTCTCGACGGCTGGATTTTCGGCAATCTCGTCAAGCCGCATGACGTGTGGATCGGCGGCAAGCCAGTGGTGCGCGACGGCGCACACATCCGACGCGATGAAATTGCAGGTCGCTTCCAGCACACGATGCGGCAGCTTTTGTCCGTCTGACGCGAATAGATGAAGCTAATATAGGCGCCGGACGACCTTGACTCGGAGAACAAGCTCGCCGAGTCATTGCGGTCAGGGAGTTCAGACACATGCCACATTTTCTTCGCCAGCTTTCGCCGACGGGCCTCGGCGTCGCGGTCATGCTTTTCGGCATGCTGCTCTTCGCGCTCAACGATGCGATGGGCAAGTTCCTCGTCTCCACCTACAGCCTCGGTCAGGTGATCGCCGTGCGTAGCATCGCGGCCGTCATTATCCTGCTGCCGATCGTTTGGAGGGCAGGGTTGCAGAAACTGGTGAATGTCGAGCGCCCCGGCCTTCAGGTCGCACGTGTCGTTTTCTCCACCGCAGAACTCTTCTGCTTCTATTTCGCCGTAGCGGCGCTTCCGCTTGCCGACGTCATGACATACTGGCTGGCGGCACCCATCTATGTAGCTGCGCTCTCGCCCTTCCTTCTTGGCGAGAAAGTCGGCTGGCGGCGATGGACGGCCATCGGTATCGGCTTTGTAGGCGTGCTGATAGCGCTGAAACCAAGCTCGGCCTCGTTGACCAGCGCGGCCTTCTTTTCCATCCTTGGCAGTGCGGCCTTTGCCTTCATGATGCTGTCCGGCCGGCAGCTTCGCAACACGCCGGACACGGTTCTGGCTTTCTGGCAGATTATCGGGGCAGGGCTTGCCGGCATTGTCGCCATTCTCATCACGCCGTCCGGCTGGATTCCGATACAATCCGGTTTCGACCTGTCGCTGCTCGCACTTCTCGGTATCGTGGCGATGACCGCGCATGTGCTGGTCAATCGCGCGCTCAAACTCGCCGATGCGGCGACGGTTGCGCCCTTGCAATACACATTGCTGCTGTGGGCCGTCATCTTCGGCTGGCTGATCTTCGGCGATGTGCCGCAGCTCAGCATTGTCATTGGCGCCGGGTTGATCGTTCTCTCGGGGCTCTACATCTTCTTCCGCGAGAATGCCGTGAAGCGCAAACAGGCAAAGACGGCAGTTCAGCCCATCGAAGATCTGGTCTGATCCTTAAGCGCACCGCAACGATGGCTTGGTGCCCGGATACAACCTGAGAGACGTAAAGCAGGGGTCATCGAGCCGCGGAGAGTCTGACGACCAGCCAAAAAACAACTTTGACCTTGACGAAATCACGAAGTTGAGAGACTAGAGTGACATGCTGCCCCTGACATCGGGCAGGATGAAACCTTGGTGCCGGGCCCCTCTGGCGAGAGTTTTACGGCGCTCTCGCGATGTCGGTACCGCCTGCTTATGACGCCGGCGGATGAACACCCATGAACAACTCAACCATGCATTCTGTGCTGGCGCGCGACGCCATGCACATCTCCCGCTCTCCAAATGTCGCGGGAGCTTTGTGATGACCCCCACCACGCAATCCACGCTCTCCTATTTCAAATGGGCCTTTATCGTCACGGTCGTCGGCCTCCTTCTTGGCGGCTATCTCGGCTGGGAAATGACCGGCACTGTGAGTGGCACCGCCACGATCTTCTTCATCTGCGCGGTGCTGGCCGTGCTGGAAATCTCGCTCTCCTTCGACAACGCCATCGTCAATGCCAACAAGCTGAAGGACATGACGCCGGAGTGGCAGCATCGCTTCCTCACCTGGGGCATTCTGATCGCCGTCTTCGGCATGCGTATCGTCTTCCCGCTTCTGATCGTCGTCATCGCCGCTAATGTCGGCCCTTGGACGGCTATGGTGATGGCCGCGACCGAGCCGGATCGCTACGCCCAGATCATGCATGACGCCCATCTGCCGATTGCGGCTTTTGGCGGCACCTTCCTGATGATGGTTGGCCTCAGCTTCTTCTTCGACCATGAGAAGGACGTTCACTGGGTCCGTTGGTTCGAGGAAAAGATTGCGACCTATTCCTCGATCAAGGGCATCGAGATCGCCTTCGTCCTGATCATCATGCTGATCTTCACGCGCATCATCAGCAACAGCACCAACCCTGATCTCGGCCCGGAAGCAGCCAATGTCTTCTTCACCTCCGCGATCTGGGGCCTCTTGACCTTCCTTCTGGTGGAAGTGCTTGGCGGCGTCCTCGATCGCAGCCAGCAGATGCTGGAAGGCGCGGCGAAGGGTGGCTTCGGCGCGTTCCTGTACCTCGAAGTTCTGGATGCCAGCTTCTCCTTCGATGGTGTCATCGGCGCCTTCGCTCTGACGTCGAACCTCTTCATCATCGCCATCGGCCTTGGTATCGGCGCCATGTATGTGCGCTCCATGACCATCATGCTGGTGGAGAAGGGGACGCTCGCGGAATATCGCTATCTGGAGCACGGCGCCTTCTACGCGATCCTGATCCTCGCGGTGATCATGTACACGCAAAGCCTCGTCCACATTCCGGAAGTCATCACCGGTCTTGGCGGCGCGACCCTCATCGGCATCGCGCTCTGGTCTTCGATCCGCTACAACAGGCAGGAAAAAGCCCGCGAAGCCGGTGCCGTGCATGGCGCCAAAGTCTGACGAAGCGCAAGACCCTCGCCTTGAATGGTAGAGGGTCGCTGCATCTTAATTTTGCGCGGCGCTTAAAAAATCGCCCGTGACCCCTCGCAATCGATGCGAATCGAGGGTGCGGAGACGCCAAATTGTCGAAATGGCAGGTTGGCACGCTTCCTGCATCTTGAGTTCCCAAGTCCAGAGGGGACGCGAAAGCTCAAAAGAGCAGAGACAGACCGCCGCCATTTCGAAGAGAAAACTTCGATGGCGGCGGTTTTGTTTTTATTCACCGCTTGGCGCGATGATGTGCGCGATTGTTACAAGAACAGAGAGGTCCCGACGTGCCAGTGGAATTGTCGCCAAGCCAGGCGCTTGGCTTGTGGCACCGCGTCGCGCTGGCGCAGGTGGAAGACAATGCGCCTGATCTGACACTGAGACAAACGGCGATCCTTCTCCAGATTTATCTGGTGCCACCGCCGCACACGGTTCGCGGCTTGGCGAGTGTACTTGGCGTCACCAAGCCTGTGATCACGCGAGCACTCGACAGCATGGGCGCGATGGGTCTTGTCGATCGTGAGCGCGATGCGAAGGACCGCCGCAATGTGGTGATCAAACGCACGGTCGCTGGCGCGCTTTATCTGGAAAAATTCGGCGATCTGATTATTGATGGAGCAAGAAAAGCTTAATGCTCGAAAGTTGCCGCATTGCCGTTCGATGAACGTCAGATAAACCTTTCGAAAACCAGGACCGAACGACCATGACATCCGCCGAAACGCTTGACCGCCGACTGAACGTCTTCCGCGCCGATATCGCAGATGCGAAACTTGAAGGCAGGGTCGAGGCACAGCGTTTCATTACTGGCGAATCCGCGCAAATCGCCCTTCCCGTCATCGGGCTTCGCCCGAAGCCCGATATGGCCTCTGGCATCGATACCGAACTGCTGCTTGGCGAGGCCATCCGTGTTTTCGATAGCGCCGATGGCTGGGCCTTTGTGCAGGCTGAGGTTGATGGTTATGTCGGTTACGTTCCAGATGCTGCGGTGGGCCCTGTGGAAGCGGCGACCCATATCGTCATCGCTCCCCGCACCTTTCTCTATCCCGCCGCTGAACTGAGAAAGCCGCCCGTTGCGGCCCTTTCCATGGGCAGCCGCCTGACATTCGTCGGCGAAGAGGAGACGCGCGGAACGCGCTACCTGATGACGGCAAAAGGCGAGGGCGTGATTGCCGCCCATTGTCTGCCCGTCGACCAGCAGATTTCGAGCGACTACGTCGCGGTCGCGCTGCGCTTTCTGGAAACACCCTATCTCTGGGGCGGCCGCTCCGGCTTCGGCATTGATTGCTCCGGCCTCGTACAGCTGTCGATGGCTATGACTGGCAAGTTTGCGCTGCGCGATACGGATATGCAGGTGAAGTCTCTCGGAACCGAAATCGAGCGCGATGCCTTGCGCCGCGGCGACCTCGTCTTCTGGAAAGGCCATGTGGGCATCATGGAGGACGAAAAGACGTTGCTGCACGCCAACGGCCATACGATGAATGTCGCACGCGAAAATCTGGACGAGGCCATTGAGCGGATTGGCTGGCTCTATGACAGACCGACAGCCTATCGCCGTCCGTGATTGCTCACGAAAACGTTTTGAAAGGCATCCTGCGGATCACGTTGGCTCTGCTTATATGAACGTCATCTTGCATTGGGATGCGATATGATGAGAAGCCTGAAACGTGCTCTTGCCGGTCTGACTGTGTGCCTTGTCGCCTGGGCCGTGCCCCAAGCTGGCACGGCCCAGATCGTCTATAAGGACGGTTATCTGCCCGCCCCCGACGCCTATGCCAATCTGCCTGGCGTGAAGGACCCGAAGACGCTGCAGCCGCAGGAGCGCTATCGCTGCCATTCGACTGTTGTTGAATCCAGCAACCCGAACGGCCCTTATCGCGATCTTTTCGGCAGCGATGGCCTGCCCGTTCAAGGCTATCGCTGCTCCGGCTCGTCAGGCACGTCCTTCTTCGGCACCAGAGTGCCGACATCGAAGGACTGGTATCCAGGCATCAACCCGCCCGCCACCGACTTCTAAATCGCTTTGGATTTCGCGAGTACCGTACCTGCATCAACCGGTCTGGACTTGCCATGCGCTTTTCAGATAAGTCTTTGACCCACAAGGTTCATGACCTTTAAAAATGCGCGGCGATGCCGGACCTGCCTCATGCAAGGGTCTGGCGCGGGGGATAGCAGCAGCAATGACGAAGACAGACATAGCGACCCGTGTTCACAACCACACCTGGAAGCTTGATCCCATCATCCGCAGCCTGATCGACACGGATTTCTACAAGCTGTTGATGTTGCAGATGATCTGGAAGCTCTATCCGGATGTCAATGCCACTTTCTCCCTAATCAACCGGACGAAGACGGTTCGGCTTGCAGAGGAAATCGACGAGGTCGAACTGCGCGAGCAGCTCGACCATGCGCGCAGCCTTCGACTGACGAAGAAGGAAAGCATCTGGCTTGCCGGTAACACCTTCTACGGACGCTCGCAGATTTTCGAGCCGGAGTTTCTTTCCTGGCTCTCCAGCTATCAATTGCCCGAATATGAGCTCTTCAAGCGCGACGGCCAGTACGAGCTGAATTTCCATGGCCGCTGGATGGATACCACGCTATGGGAAATCCCGGCGCTCGCCATCGTCAATGAGTTGCGTTCGAGAAGCGCGATGCGTTCGCTCGGCTATTTTACCCTCGACGTGCTCTATGCCCGTGCGAAGGCCAAGATGTGGGCAAAGGTGGAGCGGTTGCGCGAACTTCCTGGCCTGCGCATCTCCGATTTCGGCACGCGCCGCCGCCACAGCTTCCTGTGGCAGCGCTGGTGCGTCGAAGCGCTGAAGGAAGGCATCGGCCCGGCCTTTACCGGAACGAGCAATGTATTGCTGGCGATGGATTCCGATCTCGAAGCCGTCGGCACCAATGCGCATGAACTGCCGATGGTCGTGGCCGCTCTGGCACAGAACGACGAGGACCTGGCCGCAGCACCCTATCAGGTGATGAAGGACTGGAATCGGCTCTATGGCGGCAATCTTCTGATCGTCCTGCCGGACGCCTTCGGCACGGCGGCCTTCCTGCGCAATGCGCCGGAATGGGTGGCCGATTGGACAGGCTTCAGACCGGATAGCGCACCGCCGATCGAAGGCGGTGAAAAGATCATCGAGTGGTGGAAGAAGATGGGCCGCGACCCGAAGAAGAAGCTTCTCATCTTCTCCGACGGGCTGGATGTCGATGCCATTATCGACACCTATAAGCATTTCGAAGGCCGTGCGCGCATGAGCTTCGGCTGGGGCACCAACCTCACCAATGATTTTGCCGGCTGCGCGCCGAAAACCATCGAAGGCTTGAAGCCGATCTCGGTCGTCTGCAAGGTGAGCGATGCCAATGGCCGCCCCGCGGTCAAGCTTTCCGACAATCCGCAAAAGGCGACCGGCGAGGCAGACGAGGTGCAACGCTATCTGAAGTTCTTCGGCCAGGAAGACCGTAAGGACCAGAAGGTTCTGGTGTAAGCGCCTTCAAGAACTGCGATCTCACCCGGCCCGGTCATCCTCGCCTTGAGCGGCGAGGATGAAAATGCGTACGCTTATTTCTTCGCAAAGCTGCGGGAGATGTAGTGGAACAGAGCGCGGATCGCCTGTGCCTCGCCACCCACCGAAGTGTGCGGACGCTCGCTGAGCGACCATCCGTAGATATCGAAATGTACCCATTTCTTCGTGGCCGTGACGAAGCGCTTGAGGAAGAGCGCTGCGGTGATCGACCCGGCCATGCCGCCGGACGGCGCATTTGTAAGGTCGGCGGCGCGGGAGCGAATGTCCTTATCGTAACCCATATGAAGCGGTAGCCGCCACAGCGGATCGTCAGTATCGATGCTGGCCTCTGCGATGCTGTGCGCAAGGTCTTCATCATCCGTGTAGAAGGGCGGGACGTCAGGTCCGAGGGCGACGCGCGCAGCCCCCGTCAGTGTCGCCATGTCGATCATCAGGTCGGGCGCGTCCTCGTCGGCATAGGCCAGCGCATCGGCGAGAATCAGTCGACCCTCGGCATCGGTATTGTCGATCTGGACGGTTAGACCCTTGCGGCTCTTGTAGATGTCGCCAGGCCGGAAGGCATTGGCGGAGATGGAGTTTTCAACCGCCGGAACGAGGACGCGAAGATCGATGGGCAGGCGTGCGTCCATGATCATCAGCGCGAGACCAAGCACGTTAGCCGCACCGCCCATATCCTTCTTCATCAGGGCCATGGAGGAGGAGGGTTTGATATCGAGCCCGCCTGTGTCGAAGCAAACACCCTTGCCGACGAGCGTCAGGCGCGGATGACCTTTCTTGCCCCATGACATTTCCAGCAGGCGCGGCGCGCTGGCACTGGCGCGGCCAACCGCATGCACAAGCGGAAAGTTCTCCTTCAAGAGATCGTCGCCGGTGATGACGGAAACCTGCGCCTTGTAGTGGGCGGCCAGACTGCGAAAAGCGATCTCGAGTTCGTCCGGCCCCATGTCATTGGTAGGAACGTTGATCAGATCGCGCGCCAGGAAGACACCGGCCAGCACGCGCTTGATCTCCGCATCTTCGGCATCGCGGGGAATGAGAAGTTTCGGGCCTATGCTTTTGGCGGCACGATACTTGTCGAAGCGATAGGCGCCGAGACCGAAGCCGAGCGCCAGTCGATTGACGGTGAGCGGTGCCGTCTCGATATGCCAGTCGCCTTCGGGAAGCTCGCGCGCCAGTTTTCCGGCGATGAAAGGAAGCTCCGAAGGGTTGGTCCCGAGCCCAAGCAACGCGCCGCCCAGAGCGCCTTCCGCAGAAGGGATCAACAGGATGGCACCCGCTTCTGCTTTAAAGCCTGCCTTCTTCGCCCAGTCGAGGGCGATGGGATCGATGGCACCCTGATCGATGTGGGCGGGCGTAACCGCAAAAACGGGAAGTGTCTCCCCAGGTTTCGAACTGAAGGGAGTGGCGCGCTCGATGAATTGATAAGGGACCATTGTCTGCTTTCGTAAACGGCTGAGGCGGGCAAATTAACACTCTGTTAGGGTTAACAGATTATTGCTGGAGCGAAAGTTGCGTGGTGCACGCTGCTTCGATGAAATATCCGATCACAGGGCCGGGGCGATATCATGATTGCGATTTCCTCACATCATGCCAACAAGCGCATCCTCCTTCGGGGTGCCTGTGCCGCTGTTCTGGCGCTGAGCCTTTCGGCCTGCTCCACGAACCGTCCGGACCGCATGTCGACGGGATCGATTTCTCCTGCCGTCTCGCACTCCTATGATCAGATGAACATGGATCAATTGCGCCAGGCGGAAGCCTCGGTTGGCGCATCCTATGCCCGCAATCCCAAGGATCGCAACACCGGGCTCAACTACGCCAACATCTTGATGATGACGGGCAAGAACGCACAGGCGCTTGCCGTCATGCAGCAAGTGGCGATCGCCTATCCAGCAGACCGTGAGGTTCTGGCGGCCTATGGCAAGTCACAGGCTGCCGCCGGCCAGCTGGAACAGGCGCTCAACACCATCCAGCGCGCGCAAACCCCCGATAGACCGGATTGGCGCCTCTATTCCGCAGAAGGTGCGGTTCTGGATCAGTTGGGCCGTTCGAACGAAGCCCGGACGAAGTATCGTCAGGCTCTTGACTTGAAACCCAACGATCCGAGCATCCTCTCAAATCTTGGAATGTCCTACGTTCTGCAAAACGATCCGCGCACCGCAGAGACCTATCTGCGCAGTGCCGCCGGGCAGCCCGGTGCCGATAGCCGTATTCGCCAGAATCTGGCGCTGGTCGTAGGCCTTCAGGGACGTTTTGAGGAAGCGCAGAAGATCGCCACGCAGGAGCTCTCTCCTCAGCAGGCGCAGGCCAACCTCACCTATCTCCGCGGCATGCTGTCTCAGCAAAATGCCTGGTCGCAGCTTTCCGACAAGAACAAGAAGACGGAAGTCCGGTAAGCACTTCTTCTTGTAGATCCCCTCAGCGACGGCGGAGCCGTGTGCCGCAGCATTGCGACCCCTCATCATCGGTCTGGAACGGCACGGCTGGCGCTGTCGGCACCGTCATCAAAACGAGTCGGCAACGCGAATACCGGCGGGACCGAGAATCACTGCAACCAGCACCGGCAGGAAAAACAGGATCATCGGCACGGTGAGCTTGGGCGGCAAGGCGGCTGCCTTCTTCTCGGCCTCGTTCATGCGCTCGTCACGACCCTCCTGCGCCAGAACGCGCAAAGCCTGGGAGAGCGGCGTACCGTAGCGTTCCGCCTGGATGAGCGCCTGAACGACGTTCTTCACGCCGTCCAACTGTGTGCGCAATCCAAGATTTTCCAGCGCGACGCGGCGATCCTGTAAAAAGGACAGCTCTGCCACCGTCAGCACCATTTCTTCCGCAAGTTCCGGAGACTGCTCCGTCATTTCATCTGCCACGCGGCGCATGGCGATTTCCATGGTGGTTCCGGATTCGACGCAGATGAGCATCAGGTCCAGCGCATCCGGCCAGCTCCGCTTGATCGACTTTTGGCGCTTGGTGATGCGGTTCGAGATATAGATATTCGGCGCGTAAAATCCGAGATAGCCGAACAACAGGACAGCCATGAGACGGACAAAAAAGCTGTAATTGGCAAGGTTGTTCAGGCCGTAGACCCAGAACGCTGCGAGGATCAGAAAGATGAAGGGCAGAATGAAGCGTGCCGCCAGAAACGTATTCAGCGCGTTCTGAGAGCGAAAACCTGCCGCCTTCAGCTTGTTCATCGTATTGGCATCCACCAGCGCCTCACGCAGGTTGAAGCGCTCCACGATCTTCGTGGCGGATTTACTCTGCGTGGCTCGGAGGCTTGCTTTGCCGGCCTTGTTCGCGCCATCCGTCCGCTCACGTTCGCGCACGCGAATGCGCTCGCGTTCCGTCGATACCGCTTTCGTCCGCCGGTTGAGGTCCGCGCGGTTCAGATAGGGCATAGCCAATGTATAGACGGTGGAGAAAGCTGCAAAGGCAACAAGAGCACCGATGATCAAGTGCAGGTTGAGAAGGCTGGACATGATATGATCAAACATGGAACGGCCTCAAATCTCGAAGTTGATCATGTTGCGCATGATGATGATGCCGATCGACATCCACACCGCAGAGCAGCCGAGAATGAGGTGCCCTCGCTGGTCGGTGAACAGCACCATCAGATAGTCTGGGGAGGTAAGATAGACCAGGAACGCTACGATGAAGGGCAGGGCTCCGATGATCACGGCAGAGGCCTTCGCCTCCATCGACAACGCGCTGACCTTGGCCTTCATCTTGCGCCGATCGCGCAGCACCTTTGAAAGGTTGCCGAGCGTTTCGGACAGATTGCCGCCGGCCTGTGCCTGCATTGCAATGACGATTCCGAAGAAACTCACCTCAGGCAGAGGCATTGTCAGCGTCATGCGCTCGATGGCTTCGGGTAGCGACATGCCGACCTGCTGGGAATCGACGACGCGTCTGAACTCCGTCTTCACCGGCTCCTGACCGTCGGAGGCGATGAGCCTTACCGCTTCGTTGAGTGGAAGGCCGGATCGGATCGAGCGGCACATCACGTCGAGCGCATTCGGAAACTCCTCGAGAAACTTGGTCTGACGACGTTTCACAAGAAACCGTAAAACCCAGCGGGGAGCACCGAGAACGCCAATAAAGCCGATGCCGAGCGCCACGAGAAGCGGCATGTCGTAAAGAAGAGCAACCAGTGCCGCGAACACAGAAAGACCGGCGCTGATGAGATAGAGCCTGGAAGGTGAGATCGACAGATTGGCCTGAAGAATGAGGCTCTTCACGCTTGCATTGTTGCGCTTTTTGGCCTTCTCGTTTTGTTTTTTCTCCAACTCTTTCAGCATGTCCTGCGTCGACTTGCGACGCTTGGTGGTTTCCTGAAGGCGGTCGCGCGCGGCTTTCATGTTGATGCGGTCTGTTTCGGCCGCCTTCACTCGGTTGACGCGGGTCGCAGTTTTCTTCTCCGTTTCGATTTGCGGAAACAGGAAAAC
Organism: Agrobacterium sp. 22117; assembly: GCF_052045735.1. NCBI lineage: Bacteria > Pseudomonadati > Pseudomonadota > Alphaproteobacteria > Hyphomicrobiales > Rhizobiaceae > Agrobacterium > Agrobacterium sp. 22117. The sequence continues at coordinate 52,309 of NZ_JBQEPP010000001.1, forward strand.
ATAGGCGAGCGAGCCGGCCGAAATGGCGACGAGAACGATGAGAAGCAGCATTGTCATGGTCATTGGCTATTGCGCTCCATCGCCTCCAAGGCCGCAGCAAGACGCTGTTCCTCGTTGAAATAGCGAACCCGATCGTGGAAGTGCGGCTTGGTAATTCCGCTGGACACGTGCCGTCCGATCAAGCGTCCGTTGGAGTCCTCCCCCTCGATCTCATATTTGAAGAGGTCCTGCGTGATGATCACATCACCTTCCATGCCGACGACTTCCGTCACCTGGGTAATCCGTCTGGAGCCGTCGCGAAGACGCGCGGCCTGGATGATGACATCAACGGATGAAGCGATGATTTCACGAACGGTTTTTGCCGGTAGCGTATAGCCGCCCATGGCAATCATCGATTCCATACGGCTCAGACACTCGCGGGGCGTATTGGCGTGGATTGTACCCATCGAGCCGTCGTGACCGGTATTCATGGCCTGCAGAAGGTCGAAGACTTCCGGTCCACGGACTTCGCCGACGATGATACGTTCAGGCCGCATACGCAGGCAGTTCTTGATCAGGTCACGCATGGTGATCTCGCCTTCGCCTTCGATATTCGGCGGGCGGGTTTCAAGGCGCACGACGTGCGGCTGCTGAAGCTGAAGCTCGGCGGTGTCTTCGCAGGTTATCACGCGTTCATCGCGGTCGATATAGCTCGTCAGGCAGTTGAGAAGGGTCGTCTTACCTGAGCCGGTACCGCCGGAGATCACGACATTGCAGCGGACGCGGCCGATGATCTGCAGAAGGACAGCTCCCTCCGGCGTGATCGCGCCGAAGCGGACCAACTGGTCAAGCGTCAACTTGTCTTTCTTGAACTTACGGATCGTCAGAGCCGGTCCATCGATCGACAACGGCGGAGCAATCACGTTGACGCGCGAGCCGTCTGGAAGGCGCGCATCGCAGATCGGGCTTGATTCGTCGACGCGACGGCCCACCTGGCTGACGATGCGCTGGCAGATCGAAAGCAGCTGGGCATTGTCGCGGAAGCGGATATCGGATTCGATCGTCTTGCCGTTGACTTCGATGAAGGTCTGTCCGGCGCCATTGACCATGATGTCGGCAATGTCGTCACGCGCCAGAAGCGGCTCCAGCGGACCATAACCCAGAACATCGTTGCAGATATCTTCCAGCAGTTCTTCCTGCTCGGAGATCGACATCGCGAAGTTTTTGATTGTGATGATATCGTTGACGATATCGCGGATTTCTTCGCGCGCGCTCTCCCCGTCGAGCTTTGAAAGCTGGGAGAGATCGATGGTGTCGATCAAGGCGGAGAAGACCTGAGCCTTCGTCTGGTAATAGTCCTCGGTGCGCACACGCTTGCGGGCCTGGCTGCCTGTGTCCTTTTGAACCGCAGAAGGCTTAGGCGCCGGTGGCTGCATCACGATAGTCTGTGATGGACGGGGTTCGTCCATCACAGGCGGCGCGTTCATGACAGCCGGATGGGCAGCCGGCAAAGCAGGCCGTCCATTGTTTGCGCTTCGCCCGAAGCCTTCGCCGCCACGTTTTCCAAACATCTCTTGTCTTCCGGTCTGTCGTCTCGTGGACCAATCCACGTTTTACTTGCGTTTCAGGATTTCCATGAACTTGCCGAGCCCCGGTCGTTTCGCTTTGCGGGCCGACGATCGGCCCGTGAGCACGTGCGAAAGCTGGGAGAAGGTTTCCGCAACCGGCGATTTGGCGTCGATCTCACTGATCATTCGCCCGCTGTTGGAGGCAGCACCGAAGAGCTGAATATCGAAGGGGATGATGGCAAGCGGCTCGATTTCCAGCGGCTCGAAGAAGTCGGTAGGATCGATCTCAGGACGCTTCGCCATCCCCACCTGGTTCAGAACCAGATGCGGCGCCTTGTCGTTCGGTCGCAGCTTCTTCAATGCATCGAGAAGGTTCTTGGTGTTTCTTAGATTTGCCAGGTCCGGCACGGCGGTGATGACCACCTCATCGACCTCTGCCAGAACGGCCTGCGTCCAGTCCGACCAGACATGGGGTACGTCCAGCACCGCAACCGGTGCGCTGCGTTGCAGGAGCTCCAAAAGTGGCTGGAAGGCCGCTCTATCGAAATCATAGGCACGGTCGAGAAGCGATGGCGCGGCCAGAATGGACAGGTTTTCGGAACATTTGGTCAGCAGGCGATCAAGAAAAACCTCGTCGAGCCGATCCGGCGCGAAGACTGCCTCGGCAATTCCTTGTGCGGGGTCCTGATCGAAGTCGATATTGACCGTCCCGAAGGGCAGATCCAGGTCCGCAAGAATGGTCTCGGTGGAAAACAGGCTCGATATTCCGAAGGCACAATTATGCGCGATGGTGGAAGAGCCGACACCGCCCTTGGCACCGATGAAGGCGATGCTCCGCCCAAGCGGCTCAGCCTCCGGATCGACGAAGATCGCGGAGATTGACGCCATCAGGTCCGACGCTTTGATCGGTGAAACGAGGTACTCGGAAATACCGTTGCGCATCAGGTCGCGGTAGAGCGCGATATCGTTGTGACAACCGATGATGATGACGCGCGTCGATGGATCGCATACCTCTGCCAGTGGTGCGAGATCGCTCAGAAGCGTCGATGGATCGCGATGGGTTTCGAGGATGACGAGATTGGGCGTGGCTGTGGATGAAAACGTTCTCGCAGCCGCTTCGATCTCGCCATTGGTCACCCGCATGCTGACCTTGTTCATCCGCCGGTCGGCTGCCAGCCGCTCCATCGTCCGCTGCATAGCCTCGCTTTCACAGAAGGCGTGGATCGAGATGCGTGGCAAAGGACGCACACTCTCCAACTCGCCCGGGCGGAGCGCGTCTTCGGCGACTGGCACATCTGCGTTGTTGTGCCGAATATCGTAGTTCACCGGGTTCATATCAGATCCTGTCGCTCAAGCTGGGAGGCGCGTCTTAGTCGTTCGTGGTGGCTGTGTTCTTACCGGCGCGATACTTGCCGAGTACGACCGATCGCCGTTCAGCGTCGATCGGGCTCATGCCGCGGGGGCCGACGAGATCCATGGGGTTGGCGATCTGTGCCGCCAGATTGTTCTGGGAAGCGCAGCCGAAATTGTACCAGTTCTTGTTGGACGAGGTGTTGCTGTTCAAGTCTTCGGGCCACTGGCCGCACTGACCCGTCATGGCGGTGACGGCGACATAGGAAAGCCGTATGGGCGCCGCATCGCCGTAGGGCGAAGCACCATAAGGAACCTCGGCGATCTTGCCTGCTGGAATGCCGGAAGACGTCAGGATCGATCGGATTTGACGCTTGATGATGGACGCGGAAGCTGCATTGGCCGAGCCCGTTGGCACCTGCATTTGAACGATGCTCGTGGAACTCGCCACATAGTTCTGGACGAAGCCCTTCACATTTTCGGCCATAGCCCCGGGCAGCCTGTTGTCTGCCGGAGAGACTGGAATATCCAGCGAGTGTTGCGCTTCGGACAGGGTGATCGGGTGGCGCGTGCGATAGTCGTCTGGAATGGCGCCCGTCGTCTGTGGGTCGCGGGCACAACCCTGCAGGGCGGCGACGGCAGCGAGCACGCAGACGAGTTGACCGAGGCGCAGATAAGAAACAGAATTCGTCAGAGGGTGCGTTTTCGTCATTTGTAGATAAATCCTACCGAGCCCTGATATGGCTGTGCCTGAACCTGCTGCCTGTTGTTGCCGTAGACCTTGTTCACCCGGTTCATGAAAAACGTCGCGGAGTCATTTTCCGGGCTGAAGTTATCATCCGGCCGCGCGATCTGATTACGTGCCACGGGCCGAACGAGATAGGGCGTGGCGATTATGACAAGTTCGGTCTCGTTGCGAATGAAATCCTTGCTGCGGAACAGCGTGCCGAGAATTGGAACCTTGGACGCACCTGGGAGGCCTGACATAGCCTGGCGGACATTGTCCTGCACCAGACCTGCAATCACGATCGAGCCGCCCGATGGCAACTCGACGCTTGTCGATGCTTCGCGCTTGCGGATCGATAGATAGGTGCTGCCAGGAACGCGGCTCGTGTTGCCATTGCCTGAGACGACGTTGCCTTCATAGGTCGGCTCGGACACGTTGGTCTCGATTTTCAGGCTGATGCGGCCTGGAGACAGCACGACCGGCCGGAAATTCAACTCGATACCATATTCAACCGTATCGGTCTGACGCGTCACAGTCGGCACATTATTGTCGTCGAAAGTGACGTTCTGAACGCCGGCAAGACGGAAGTCCCCGCCGACATAGAACTTTGCCTGCTCGCCGGAAATCGCAGTCAGGCTTGGTTCGGCGAGCGTGCGCATGACGCCCGCCTGCTCCATGGCATTGAAATAGCTAGAAAGAGCGACCTTGCCGATGGCGCCCCCGATATTGCCGGAGCCTCCAATCGCCAGCGCGTTGCCGAGGTTGGCTGGATTGGAGAACGAGACCGCTCCACCGAAATCCGAGCCCGAGCCGCTGATAGAGCCGTTGAAGCCGAGCTGCTTGAGAACCTGCCGGCTGACTTCGGCGACCGTCACTTTCAGCGTAACCTGATCTTCGCCCTCGATCGTCAGCATATTGACGATTGACGACTTCTGGCGGTTTTCCGCGAAGATCGCCACGGCACCATCGCCGTTGCTTTCGCTGGTCGCCGTGATGTTGCGGGTTGTGGCTTCACCGCCCTGAAGGAAGGCTGTGGCAAGTTGCACTGCACGTGCGGAATCCTGAGGGGTACGGACACTGCCCGAGAGAACAATGTTGTCCGATACGATTTCAACCCGGATATCCGAATCCGGGATGAAGCGGCGTAGATTGGCCTCAAGGCCGGTGATATCGCGCTCGACCTCAAGATCAAGGCTGACGATCTCTTCGCCATGGGCGCCGAAGATGAAGATGTTGGTCTGCCCGACCGACTTGCCGAAGAGATAGATACGGCGCGACGTGCGTGTCACCGCATCTGCCATGCTCGGATCGGCAACGAGAATATCGTGGGCATCCTGCGGAAGATCCACAACGAGGGCCTTGTTCAGACCAAGCTTCACGCGCTTGCGCACGCCCGTGCCACTTTCAGAAATCCGAAGAATGCTGGCACTTTGGGCCAGCGCATCAATGGTGCCGATCCCAAAGTGGGATGCACCGGGAACGCCTGCAAAGCCAATGCTGAAGGCGATGCCACCAATGAGCGCCGCCTTCAGGCCATGTCGGATCGAGTTCGTCTTGCTCATTGTGCGGCTCCCTCATTTTCTCGCACGATCGAGCCAGACTTGATGATCTGGATCGCCGGTCTGCCGGATTCGCCGCTGAGTAGATAATCTGCAGATGCTGTGTCGCTATCCTGCACATCCGCAACGGAGCGGAGCGACAAGGTCAGGCGGTCCGCCATCTGGTGTGCGACGGTGATGATCTTGGCCTGCTCAGGCGTCAGTTCCAGTGTCGCGGTGGCGCCAATGACAGACGGCGTACCGTCAGGCCCTTCTTTGATCTGCTGGTCGATCGCCAGAACGCGGACATTGTTGAGGACGTTTTCGGTCAAGAAGCCGCCGCCCTCATTTTTGCGCACCATGATGACATCGACGCGGTCATTGGGAAGAACGAAGCCGCCAGCACCGGTGGCAACAGATATTTCGGTGGACACAGCCCGCTTTCCGGCGGGCAGAAGCGAGGACATGATGCGCGTGCTGGAATCGACCACCTTTTCGGAGCGAAGCGGCTCGCCTTCGAAAAGCGGGAGGCGAACGATCGCGCCCGTCAATTCGGCGATCGCATCAGGCCGTTTTTCCTCGGTGACATAACTGTCATTGACGCTGCCTTGCGGCCATCGCGCCCAGCGCACGGAACTTGTGTCGAGCCTGCTACCCACGGGCAAATTGACAGCCGAGACCAGAACGCTAACGGTCGGCTCTTTCTGGATAATGGCTTCTGCCTTCTCCACCACCGCTTGCGGCGCAGCAATCTGCATGGCCAGCAGGCCCGCAAGACCAGCAGCCACAACGGCAACGGAGAGGATAACGACACGTGAGGACTTCATGCTGGGCCTTTGGAGTAGAATCTCTGCCCAGAGGATGGCCTGCCATTCGTGTAATTATGGTTAATAAGAAGTGATTGTTTTGGGTTAATCAGAAATTAATATGCTGTATTAGCAAGTTTAAATAGTGCTTTTGAGCGTCTGTCACAGAACGGCGCGCATTGCGGCCTGTACGATGGGTGCTTCCGGGTAACACAACAGACCCGCGACCGCTATGGCGATACCATATGGAACCTTTTTTGCGACCAGCAACGAGTCAGGAATAGGGAGGCCGCTCGCCATTATCTCTTGAGAGCGCGAACGCAAGAGAAGTATGCCAAGGGTCAAAACGCCTCCGATAATGGCCACTGCGATCAAGAACGTCGCGAGAGAGCCGTTGAACCCGAACCAGACAGCGCAAGCTGTGAGGAGCTTTGCATCTCCCCCTCCCATGACGTTGAGGGCAAACATCGAGAAGCAAACAAGGAAAACGACTAGTCCAGCGGCAAAGCTCAGACCAAATGTCTGCCAGTCCATCCCAGATGCAAGTGCTACCACGATGAAGGTCCCCATAAGAATGACGGAGATTCTGTTCGGAATCGTCATCGAAAAGAGGTCCGTCAATGCTGCCAGCGCAAGGCAAAGCGGGAATACGAGAAAGATAGAAGCGGTGATCATGCTTTACCTCAAATGCGGCAGGTAGCTCTTCTTCTAAAGAAAATGCCGCCCGGAGGGCGGCACTTTGTTCGAATGTCGCTGCAATCAGCCGCCACCATTACCACCCGTGGCGGCGCCGGCAGCGCCGGAATTTGTCAGCTTGGTACCGATGTTCTCGAATGTTGATGTGAGTTTGCTGCCTATGGTCTGCGCACCCCCAATAATAGCCACCGAAATCAGAGCCGCGATCAGGCCATACTCAATGGCAGTGGCGCCGGACTCGTCCTTCAGGAACCGAGCGAAAATCTTTGTCATGCGGATTCTCCTAATTCGTTGTGGTCAGCACGCCGACAACTGTTTCTCGTTGTTCGGTTGAGGCAAACCTACAAAATCTCGATTGCCAAGCGTTTAAAAAACGGGCTTAACGTAACGTTAAATGAGTAATGTCGAACGTTTGGTAAACAAAGCCAAAGATTAAAAGATAAAATACGATTGATGGAGAGAACGTCTGAAGAGTATAGGATAGTGCGAGCCTATCTTGCCTGAAATTCATCGCAACATCGCTGGTATTGTGCGGTTATGCGACAGGCTGTAGCGACGTCGGATTGTATTTGATCGCGCGGCACTTTCTCATTTTGGAGCGCCGTTTAAGTCTTCATTCACCATTCCCGTTCATGGTGGTGACGATGAAATGCGCCAAGCATAACCAAAGGTCTGTTCCGCTCATGCTGTCTTCCACCATCAAAAGATTTGCAATTGCTGCAGCGGTCTTAGGTTTTGCGCCTGCTTTTGCACTCTCTGCGGATGATGACATGCTCCGCGTCTCGATGAATCAGGCGCGTGTGCTGAAACTTGATCGCGCCGTGAGCAAAGTCATTGTCGGTAATTCGAAGGTCGCAGATGCGACGGTTGCCGATGCTACGACGATCGTGCTGACCGGACGCAGTTTCGGCACCACCAATCTTGTGCTGCTGGATGCCGAGGGAAACGCAATCGTCGATGAACGCGTTCTGGTGTCGATTGATGAAGGCAACACGGTCAGGGTCTATCGCCAGACCTCACGAAGCGTTCTGTCCTGTTCGCCCTCCTGTGAAGAGCACGCGCAGAACTAAAATCGCGTATGCCAGCATGACTCGCTTCAGAGTGTTCTTCGTTCAGCCCGCGTTCGCTGAACACATCTGCTGACTTCGGCGTTTGGACGCCACACGCACTGCACTCAAAAACGGCTTTCCCTTTTGCTCAAACAGAAGTTTCGCAGGAAAAACACGGCCATCAATACGTGCGTAGAAGCGTGCCTGCATGCGAAGAGCCTCTGCCTCGCACAGCGCTCATCGACACCCAATTCGTGAGTGAGGATCGGCAATCCTAAAGCTAAAAGTACCGCCCCCTGAGGGGAGATTACAATTTCGATTTTTTTAGCTAAGTGATTGATCTGGCTAGGATCAAATAAGGAATGGTGCCCAGAAGAGGACTCGAACCTCCACACCCTTGCGAGTACCAGCACCTGAAGCTGGCGCGTCTACCAATTCCGCCATCTGGGCGACGAGGAGCCATGTACGGGGGCAGGCGGCTGGTGTCAACAGGGATTTTGAAGTTTTGTGACGATCCTTGTTTTTTCATCAAAAAACATCGTTGCTGGGCCTGGTTGGATACTGGAATGTCAGTCGATCAATCAACTATTGGGCCGTCGACCATGCACCGTCCATGCGCTGATTCCTGATAGCGGCCAGCCGGCTTGCTTGTAGTATTACGTATCCAGCCCCTCATTCTTCTGCCGGTCGAGATGGCCGAGATCCCGGTCCGGGTCGATCATGTCGCGCAGGCGCTGTTTCAACTCCTTGGGGCCCGGAAAACCGCCATCGCGTTTCCGCTCCCACAACAGTGCCCCATCCACGGTAATTTCAAAGCGGCCGCCCGTGGCCGGAACCAGCGCCACCTCTGCGAGACTGTCCGAGAAGGTGCTGAGCAGCTCTTGCGCCATCCAAGCAGAACGCAGGAGCCAATTGCACTGTGTGCAGTAGGTGATCGAAACGCGGGGTTTTACAGTGCCTTCCATCTCAGCCGTCCTCATATAAGCTCACGGAAATATTACTTAGTTTGTCATGTTTTGAACGAGCGCAACTTGCGCGAACGGCAGCTTGTTGCAGATGGTCAGGAATTGCAATCAGCGGAGTATTCTTGTGCCACATAATGAGCTTTCTCGTGAACGATTGATCGTCCCGGCTGTCGCGCCGGTCTATAACGGCACCTATGAACTTGTGGAAACGGTTCTGCGTGTCGTTGCCGGCGTGCTTCTCGTCACGCATGGCTTCGGCAAAATCACAAATCCCTTCGGCGCTGTCGGCATGGTGGAAAGCCTGGGTTTCTATCCCGGCGTCTTCTGGTCGCCGCTTCTGGCAGCGACGGAATTTTTCGGCGGCATCCTTGTCGCAATCGGTCTCCTTACGCGTCCTGCAGCTTTCGCCGCCTTCATCGTCTTGATGGTGACGGTTTATTTCCATTGGATCGTCAAGTCGGAAGGGCTCGGCGGGGCAGAGAAGTCCATCCTGTGGTCGGCAATTTTTCTGTTCTTCGCGGTCAGAGGCGGCAACAGGCACTCCATCGATGCCAAGCTGCGGAAAGTCTTTTGAAGCAGAGACAATGTGGAGGCGACACTGCGTATTAGCAGCGCGCCTCCACGCAAAATTCCGTCGTCCAACGAGCACATGACGAGGCGGTGAAAATAATCTTCAGCCGGGAACTTTCCTGCCGCAAGCGGATTACGCATGGGGTGAAGTGCGGAAAAATTCATGGTCGATTATTTGCTGCCTCTGGAAGCGCGTAGAGCCGGTGAGCGTTTGCTTGCCGATCATGCATCGGAAGACCCTTTTGCGGCAGCATTCAAGGCAACCCGCATGCCGATGATCATCACCAATCCGAAGCAGGACGACAATCCGATCATCTTCTGCAACAAGGCATTCAATGACCTCACAGGCTATAGCAGCGATGAGTTGATCGGCCGAAACTGTCGTCTTCTCCAGGGCGAGAGGACCGATCCACAGGCGGTCGCCAAAATCCGCGACGCTATCAGTGCGCAAACCTCGGTCTCCGTCGACATATTGAACTATCGAAAAGACGGAACGCAGTTCTGGAATGCTCTCTTCGTCAGCCCCGTCTGGGATGATAAGGGAGAGGTGATCTACTATTTCGCCTCGCAGCTCGATTTCACCCGCATCAAGGATAAGGAAGCTGAGCTCGCCGAAGCCCGTAACCTTGCCGAAGAAGAAGTCAGTCGCCGCACCAAGGATCTTCGCGATGCACTGGACGCAAAGACCATGCTGGTCCACGAGGTCGATCACCGCGTCAAGAACAACCTGATGACGATGGCGTCGATCGTGAAGCTTCAGGAGCGGATGACGGAGAACGAAACGGCCAGCGCGACGCTGAAATCGGTGCTGAACCGCATTGAGGCCCTCAGCACCGTTCACCGCAAGCTGTTCACGTTCGACAATATCGCCCGCTTTGATGTTGCCGATTTCGCCGAAGATCTCGTCGTCAATCTGACAAGCCAGCTGAAGCGCACCGATATCAATGTCACGCTGGATCTATCCCCGGTCTATGTGCCCGCAGACAAAGCATCGCCTTTGTCGCTCATCGTCAACGAGTTGGTGGGCGATGCCGTCAGGCGTGGGCTTGGTGATGGTGGCGGTGACATCAAGGTGACGGTGAAGAGGCTGAACGGGCATTTCCTCATTCAGGTGACCGATACGACCGATCCGGTCGAGGTCGATGAGGAAGAACAGCGTTTCAGTCAGATGTTGCTGGAAACATGCGCACGCCAAGTCAGTGCGGAAATCAAACGAGAACAAAATGGCCGGCAGACGATCGTCAGCGTGACGCTGCTGGTGGGACATGAAAAGGAATCATGAATTTGCGCATTATCATCGTGGAGGATGAGGCACTCCTGGCGCTTGAACTGGAAAGCGAAGTCGAGGCCGCCGGACATACTGTCATCGGTGTCGCGGCCGATAGCGCTTCGGCCATGACCTTGATCGAGAAGGAAAGTGCGGACTTCGCCTTTGTCGATATTCATCTCCTTGACGGTCCGACCGGCGTGGATGTCGGGCGGTTTCTTGCCAGCAAAGGCATCCCTTACGTGTTCGTCAGCGGCAATGTGAAACGCATCCCGCCGGATTTTGCCGGTGCTGTCGGCGCCATTGAAAAACCCTATACGGTCAATGGCTTACAGAACGCGCTCGAATATCTGGATGCCATGATCAGCGGCAAAGACGCTCTGATTGTGCCGCCGAACCTGATCATGCCCGCAACAACGACTCCGTAATGGCTATGACTGTGACGAGTAATACCGGCAATATCGGTCCGATTCTGACCCAGCTTTTCGAACAGGCGCCGACCTTCATTGCGCTTTTGCGCGGACCAGACCACCGCTTCGAGCTTGCCAATCCAAGCTATCTGAACCTTGTTGGACGGCACGATATTTTAGGGCGGACGGTGGCCGAAGCGCTTCCTGACGCCGCCGCGCAAGGCTTTGTCAACATTCTCGACGACGTTTACCGGACCGGCACACCCTATAAGGCTCTCGGCGCGCTCTTCGTCATTCAGACGGAAGAGGGTGGACCCGGCAGAGAATGCTATCTCGACTTCCTCTATCAGCCGATCCGCGATGAGAAGGGAGACGTCTGTGCCATCTTCGTCGAGGGCTCGGACGTCACGGAACGCACGCTCTCCGAACGTGCGAGACGCGAAAGCGAAGACCTCTACAAAGGCCTCTTCGATGCCATTGATGAGGGCTTCTGTATCATCGAGTTTATGGATGGGCCGCATGGGCCGGATAGCGACTATGTGCATATCCAGGCAAACGATGCCTATGCCCGTCACGCAGGGATCCCGAATGTGGTTGGCCAAAAGCTGCGCGAGATGGTGCCGGACGAGGCCGATGCCTGGATCGCGCGCTATGGTGCGGTTCTCAAAACAGGGGAGCCCATTCGTTTTCAGCAGGAGCTGGTGGCCACAGGCCGCTATCTCGAGCTTGCGGCCGTTCGCATCGAGCCGCAGGAGCGGCGCCAGGTCGCCGTTCTTTTTCAGGATATTACCGCGCGCAGACGTGCGGAGCTCGCGCTGGAAAAGCTGAACGTCACTTTGGAGCAGCAGGTCGAGGAGCGCACCGCCGAGCTGATGGTGGCGGAAGAAGCTCTGCGCCAAGCCCAGAAGATGGAAGCCGTTGGCCAGCTGACCGGCGGATTGGCCCATGATTTCAATAACATCCTGGCTGGCATCAGTGGCAGCCTGGAGATGATGAACACCCGGCTTGCACAGGGTCGGGTTGGAGACCTATCACGCTATATCAATGGTGCCATGGGGGCTACCAAGCGGGCCTCCGCACTGACCCAACGATTGCTTGCCTTCTCGCGCCGCCAGACGCTCGATCCGAAGCCGCTCAACATCAACACGCTGGTCGATAGCATGCTGGACTTGGTGATCCGCAGCGTCGGGCCGGAAATCAAGGTGGAGACGGTGGGGGCGGCCGGTCTCTGGCCGACATTCGTCGATACCAGCCAGCTCGAAAATGCGCTTCTCAATCTCTGCATCAATGCGCGAGACGCCATGCCGAATGGCGGCAAGCTGACGATCGAAACCGGAAATCGCTGGATGGACGAGCGCGCGGCCCGGATGCGCGGGCTGGAGCCGGGACAGTACGTGTCACTTTGCGTCTCGGACACCGGAACGGGCATGTCGCAGGACATTATCGAGCGTGCCTTCGATCCGTTCTTCACCACCAAACCGATCGGTCAGGGCACAGGGCTCGGCCTTTCCATGGTCTATGGTTTTGCCGGTCAATCGGGCGGTGCTGCGCGCATCTATTCCGAACTCGGCAAAGGCACGATGATCTGCATCTATCTGCCGCGCTATTCCGGCTCCATCGATACGGCCGATCCGGAAGCGGAGGCCAGCATCGATGCACCGCGGGCGGATGGCGACGAGACGATCCTGGTGGTGGATGATGAGCCTCTCGTCAGAATGCTTGCCGTCGAGGAGCTTCAGGATTTAGGATACTCCGTCATCGAAGCGGAAGACGCGCCGTCTGCTCTACGTCTCCTCAATTCCAATAGGCAAATCAGCCTGTTGATCACTGATGTCGGCTTGCCCGGAGGCGTGAATGGCCGACAACTGGCGGATGCCGCGCGCACCAACCGTCCGGATCTGGAAGTGCTGTTCATCACCGGTTATGCGGAGAATGCGGTGTTGAACCACGGCCATCTGGAGCATGGCATGCATGTCATGACCAAGCCCTTCCAGCTCGATGTTTTCGCCCAAAGAGTCAAGAGCCTGATCAAGCCGCAGGGTTAAGGGCTGTCCGACTGCTATAGCACGATCCCTTGTGTGGATCGTGCGCCTGTCACACCAGCTTTAGAAGCTTGATGAAGAAGTTCAGCAAATCTTTCTTTTTGCTGCCTTCGCTGACGCCATTCGCCTTGCAGCAAGAAAATTCGCTCCTTATATACGCCGCATACCAGCAGAAATGCTGACAAAAAGGCAAGACCATCCAAGTCAAGGAGTCGTCAGTGGAATGCCTCCCGGGGTTCCGATGACTCGCTTCAAGGAGAGAAGAAAATGGCAAAAGTAATCGGCATTGACCTCGGCACGACCAATTCCTGCGTCGCAGTGATGGACGGCAAGGACATCAAAGTAATCGAAAACGCGGAAGGCGCGCGCACCACCCCTTCCATGGTCGCGTTCAGCGATGATGGCGAACGTCTGGTGGGTCAGCCTGCAAAGCGCCAGGCCGTCACCAACCCGACCAATACCCTGTTTGCGGTAAAGCGCCTCATCGGCCGTCGTTACGACGATCCGACCGTTGAGAAGGACAAGGGCCTGGTCCCCTTCGACATAGTCAAGGGTGACAATGGCGACGCTTGGGTACAAGCGCAGGGCAAGGGTTATTCCCCGTCGCAGATCTCCGCGATGATCCTTCAGAAGATGAAGGAAACCGCTGAATCCTATCTCGGTGAAAAGGTCGAAAAGGCCGTCATTACCGTTCCGGCATACTTCAACGACGCCCAGCGTCAGGCCACCAAGGATGCAGGTCGCATCGCTGGCCTCGATGTGCTGCGCATCATCAACGAGCCGACAGCTGCCGCGCTTGCCTATGGTCTCGACAAGAAGGAAGGCAAGACGATTGCCGTGTACGACCTTGGTGGTGGTACCTTCGATATCTCCATCCTGGAAATCGGCGACGGCGTCTTCGAAGTGAAGTCCACCAATGGCGATACCTTCCTCGGCGGTGAAGACTTCGACATGCGTCTGGTCGAGTACCTCGCAGCCGAATTCAAGAAGGACAACGGCATCGACCTGAAGTCCGACAAGCTGGCTCTGCAGCGCCTCAAGGAAGCTGCCGAAAAGGCAAAGATCGAGCTGTCGTCTTCGCAGCAGACCGAAATCAACCTGCCCTTCATCACGGCAGATGCTTCCGGTCCGAAGCACCTGACGCTGAAGCTGACCCGCGCCAAGTTCGAAAGCCTGGTCGATGACCTGGTTCAGCGCACTGTAGCGCCGTGCAAGGCAGCGCTGAAGGATGCAGGCGTGTCCGCTTCCGAGATCGACGAAGTCGTTCTGGTCGGTGGTATGAGCCGCATGCCGAAGGTGCAGGAAGTCGTCAAGCAGCTGTTCGGCAAGGAGCCTCACAAGGGCGTCAACCCGGACGAAGTGGTTGCCATGGGCGCTGCCATTCAGGCAGGCGTTCTGCAGGGCGACGTCAAGGACGTTCTGCTTCTCGACGTAACCCCGCTTTCTCTCGGCATCGAAACACTGGGCGGCGTCTTCACCCGTCTGATCGACCGTAACACGACGATCCCGACGAAGAAGAGCCAGACCTTCTCGACCGCCGAAGACAACCAGTCTGCCGTGACCATCCGCGTCTCGCAGGGTGAGCGCGAAATGGCAGCCGACAACAAGCTGCTCGGCCAATTCGACCTCGTTGGCCTGCCGCCATCTCCCCGTGGCGTTCCGCAGATCGAAGTGACCTTCGATATCGACGCGAACGGCATTGTCCAGGTTTCGGCCAAGGACAAGGGCACCGGCAAGGAACAGCAGATCCGTATCCAGGCCTCTGGTGGTCTCTCCGACGCCGACATCGAGAAGATGGTCAAGGATGCGGAAGCCAATGCTGAAGCCGACAAGAAGCGCCGTGCGGGCGTAGAAGCCAAGAACCAGGCGGAAAGCCTGATCCACTCCACCGAGAAGTCGGTTCAGGAGTATGGTGACAAGGTTTCCGAAACCGACCGCAAGGCAATTGAAGATGCCATCGCTTCCCTCAAGACGGCTGTTGAAGCATCCGAGCCGGATGCAGACGACATCCAGGCGAAGACCCAGACCCTCATGGAAGTGTCCATGAAGCTCGGTCAGGCCATCTACGAAGCCCAGCAGGCGGAAGCCGGTGAAGGCGGCGCAGGCGGCAAGGACGATGGTGTGGTCGACGCCGACTATGAGGAAATCAAGGACGACAAGAAGTCCGCTTAAGTGTGGTTCTTGCTCTTGAACTTGGGTAAATGAGACTGACTCCGGCTGCCTCGTGCAGCCGGAAATCCATTTCGGGGTGTGTTATCTTCATGGCGAAAGCAGACTTTTACGAGACATTGGGCGTGAGCAGATCCGCCGATGAAAAGGAGCTGAAGAGCGCCTTCCGCAAACTTGCGATGAAGTATCATCCGGACAAGAATCCCGATGACGCTGAATCCGAGAAGAAATTCAAGGAAATCAACGAAGCCTACGAAACACTGAAGGATCCACAGAAGCGCGCGGCTTACGATCGCTTCGGCCACGCGGCTTTCGAGCATGGTGGCATGGGTGGCGGTGGCGGCGGCGGTGGTTTTGCCAGCGGCGGTTTCTCCGACATCTTCGAAGACATCTTCGGCGAGATGATGGGTGGCGGTCGTGCGCGCCGGTCTTCGGGCGGTCGCGAGCGCGGTGCCGATCTCCGCTACAATATGGAAATCTCGCTGGAAGAAGCCTTCACCGGCAAGACCGCGCAGATCCGGGTGCCGACATCCATAACCTGCGATGTCTGTTCCGGTTCCGGTGCGAAGCCGGGTACGAGCCCCAAGACTTGTGGCACCTGCCAGGGTTCAGGCCGCGTGCGTGCCGCGCAAGGGTTCTTCTCGGTCGAGCGTACCTGCCCGACCTGCCATGGCCGCGGCCAGACGATTACCGATCCCTGCACCAAGTGCCACGGCCAGGGCCGTGTAACGGAAGAGCGGTCGCTGTCTGTCAATATCCCGGCCGGTATCGAAGACGGAACGCGTATTCGTCTGCAGGGCGAGGGTGAAGCGGGCATGCGGGGCGGTCCTTCGGGAGATCTCTACATCTTCCTTTCGGTGCGTCCGCACGAATTCTTCCAGCGCGATGGCGCCGACCTCTATTGCGCAGTGCCGATCTCGATGACGACGGCAGCGCTCGGTGGCACCTTCGATGTCACGACACTGGACGGAACGAAGTCGCGCGTCACCGTGCCGGAAGGGACGCAGCCGGGCAAGCAGTTCCGATTGAAGGGTAAGGGAATGCCGGTTCTGCGCTCGGCGCAGACGGGTGATCTCTACATCCAGATCCAGATCGAGACGCCGCAGAAGCTGACCAAGCGTCAGCGCGAACTCTTGCAGGAGTTCGAGGAAATCTCATCGAAGGACAACAATCCGGAATCGACGGGCTTCTTTGCTCGGATGAAGGAATTTTTTGACGGCTGACGCCGCCTTCAGCTCACAAGTCTTCTAACGCCGCCATCCATCTGGATTGGCGGCGTTTTGTTGATCAGCCTGCAAACCCGCCTTCGGCAAGGAAGGCGCGCTCTTCAGCCGTCGTCTCGCGAAGCAGAATGTCGTTGCGGTGCGGGAAGCGGCCAAAGCGCGCGACGATATCGCGGTGCTCGATCGCGAAAGGCAGGTAGCGTTCGCCAAGAGGCTCGCAAAGCTCGCAGCAAAGCTCCTGGTCAGCCAGCTCTTCGGAATGCATGAAGGGCAGGTAGAAGAAAATCCGCAGTTCGGGATCGATCGTCTCATCATGACCGCGCGAAATGGCGTCGCGGGCGTAGTGAAGCGCCAGTGGATCGGTCGCATACATATGCGCCGTGCCGCGGAAACAGTTGCGGGGAAACTGGTCGAGCAGAAGCAGGAGGGCGAGGCTGCTCTCCGGCGCATTCAGCCAGTCGGTCAATTCCTGACGGGCCGCCGCGAAGTGCAGATCGTGAAAGCGGGCGTGGAAGGAACTGTCGAAATGGGCGTTCTTCTCGAACCATTTTTCCGGGCCTGCCTCGTTCCAGAAGGAAAGGACCTCGGCGGCTGGCGTCGGTATCGCGGTATCTATCATCTCAGCTCCTCAATATCTTGGTCTGCGCTGGCGCGTACCGACGCTATCAGTAATGCGGCGGCTTGGTTATGGCTGGCGCGTCGAGCGACTGCTCCTCGAGGCTCAAGAACCGCTCGGTGAGACGATCGAGCTTCGCACGGGTCTGCTCGACGACCTTCCACTGCTCAGCCAACTGATCGGACAGCTCCTCGATCGTCTTGGCCTGGTATGCCACCGTCTCTTCCAAAGCGACGATCCGCGCTTCATTGTGATCTGCCATGAAGACCTCCGTTATCACTCACGCGGCTTTCGCAGTTTTATAAAGCATAAACAAGACAAAGGCCGGACACATGGTGCCCGGCCTTTGATGGTCTGCTGAAAAGCGTGAGACTACATCAGCCTTCGTCCTGGAAAACCTCTTCGCGTTTCTTCTTGACGCTTGGCAGGAAGACGACAACGAGAACCAGCACGGCGATCAGAAGCAGCGTGGCGCTGATCGGCCGGGTGACGAAGGTGCTCGGATCGCCACGCGACAGGATCATGGCGCGGCGCAGGTTCTCTTCGAGGAGCGGTCCAAGCACGAAGCCGAGCAGCAGCGGTGCCGGTTCGCAGCGCAGTTTCACCAGGGCGTAGCCGATGAAGCCGAAGAAAGCGACGGCATAGAGATCGAAGACGTTGGAGTTGACGCTGTAAACCCCGATGGCGCAGAAGGCCATGATGATCGGGAAGAGCACGTAGTAAGGGATCGTCAGAAGCTTCACCCAGAGCCCGATGAGCGGCAGGTTCAACACCACCAGCATCAGGTTGCCGATCCACATGGAGGCGATGATGCCCCAGAAGAGCGCTGGCTGCTCGGTCGCAACATTAGGGCCGGGAACGATACCCTGGATGATCATTGCACCGACCATCAGCGCCATGACTGGGTTGGCAGGAATGCCAAGCGTCAGAAGCGGGATGAAGGAGGTCTGAGCACCGGCATTGTTGGCCGATTCGGGGCCGGCAACGCCGGCGATCGCGCCATGGCCGAATTCCTCCGGGTTCTTCGAGACGCGCTTTTCCACCGTATAGGAGGCAAAGGCTGCGAGGATGGCGCCGCCGCCCGGCAGGATGCCGAGTGCCGAGCCGATGGCCGTACCGCGCAGGACCGGCCCCACCATCTTCTTGAAGTCGTCCTTGGTCGGCAGAAGGCCGGAAACCTTGGCCATCAGCACGGTACGGGTGCGCTCGTCTTCCAGATTGCGCAGGATTTCGGCGATACCGAAAACACCGACGGCAACGGCAACGAAGTTCAGGCCATCGGCATATTCGCGAATGCCAAGGGTGAAGCGCGGCGTGCCGCTATAGATGTCGGTACCGACGAGGCCGAGCAGCAGGCCGAGCACGACCATGGCGAGAGCCTTGACGATGGAGCCATGTGCCAGTGCGATGGACGAGACGAGACCGACGACCATCAGCGAGAAATATTCCGCCGCGCCGAACTCAAGAGCAATTGACGTCAGTGGCGGAGCGAAGACCGCTACGAGGAAGGTCGCAACAGTGCCGGCAAAGAAGGAGCCGATGGCAGCGATTGCAAGAGCTGCCCCCGCCTTGCCCTTGCGCGCCATCTGGTAACCGTCGATGGCCGTTACGGCGGATGAGGACTCGCCCGGCATGTTGATCAGGATCGCCGTCGTCGAGCCGCCATATTGCGCGCCGTAATAAATACCGGCCAGCATGATCAGCGAGGAGACGGGCTCCAACTGGAAGGTGATCGGCAACAGCATGGCAATAGTGGCTGTAGCACCGATACCCGGCAAAACGCCGATCAGCGTTCCGAGAAGCACGCCGATCAGGCAGAAGAACAGATTGTGAAGCGTGGAGGCCGTATAAAAGCCGAGCGCCAGATTATCGAAGAGTTCCATGACGCGACCTCAGAAGTTGAGCCAGGGGCCAAAGCGCTGGAAAGGCAGGCCGAGACCGTAATTGAAGACGAGAACCGAAAACACCGTGATGGCAGCCGATAAAAGCACGGCCATCATTGGTTTCATCTTGTGCGATGCAAAGGACGCAATCAGCGCACTGAGAAACAGCGATGGCACGAAGCCCAGCCCACGCACCGTCAGCCCGAAGAAGATCGGTGCCGGAAGGATGAAGAAGATGCCCCGCCACGCGATGGAGGTCATCGGCTCGTTTGCAACTTTGCCGGCGCGAAGAAAAATGACGCCGCCGAGCAATATGAGGATCAAGGACAGGACGAGCGGAAAATAGCCCGGCCCCATGCGGAATGTCGTTCCCAGATCCAGATCATAGGCTTGCCAGGCAAAGAAGATGCCGAGGCAGATGAAAATTGCGCCGCAGATGGCTTCTGTGGCATCGAAACTAACTGATTTCATGGTCGTCCCCGCCTGTGCATCGGTGCCGCCTTTGGCCCGATGTCTGTAGAGTTCGATGTAAGGTCTTCAAGGATAACTGTCGTCTGCAAGGCGAAGCCGGGGACGACATACGTCATCCCCGGCCTGAAGCAGGATTAGTCAGCGTATTGGCCGGCAGATTCGATCACAGGCTTCCAGCGAGCAATTTCGCTTTCAAGCTTGGCCTTGAGCGCGGCTGGCGTCGCATCTGCTTCTGGCGAAGGCGTGGTGCCGAGTTCGGCAAAGCGTGCAGCGACGTTCTGGTCCTTCAGGGCCACCTGAAGCGCCTTGGACAAACGCTCATTCACAGCCGCAGGCGTGCCCTTCGGTGTGTAGATGCCGTGCCAGATACCGACTTCGAAGTTGGGCAGGCCGGCTTCCGTTGCGGTCGGCACGTTCGGCAGGACGCTCAGACGCTGAGGCGTGGTGACCGCGTAGGCCTTCACGGTGCCACCCTGGATCTGCTTGGTGGTGTTGGTGGTCTGGTCGCACATGATGTCGACCTGGCCGCCGAGAAGGTCGGTCATGGCCGGACCCGTTCCCTTGTACGGAACGGTGACGAGCGGCGTTTCGATGGCGCTCATGAACAGCATGCCGCACAGGTGAGAGGCAGCGCCGATGCCGGCATTGGCAACCGTCACCTTGTCCTTGTTCGCCTTGGCGTAGTCGATGAGGCCCTTGAGGTCAGTGGTTTCAAGGTTCTTGCGCGACAGGATCGTCATCGGAACTTCGGTGACGAGGCCAACATAGTCAAAGGCGTCGAGCGTCTTGTAGGCCAGCTTGCGGTAGAGAGTATCGCTGGTGGCCATGCCAATGTGATGCAGAAGGATGGTGTAACCATCCGGATCGGCAGATGCCACGCGACCTGCACCAAGCGTGCCGCCAGCGCCGCCGACATTTTCGACGATGATCTGCTGGCCGAGATCCTTGGACATGGATTCTGCAACAAGGCGTGCCACGGTGTCCGTCGGACCGCCTGCGGAGAACGGCACGACCATGGTGATGTTGCGGCCAGGATAATCCTGTGCGGCTGCAGAAAGCGCAAAGAGCGATACGGCGGCGGCAGCGACTGCACCCGTGACGGATTTCAGAAGTTTCATCTTTTCCTCCCGATGAATATGGCCTCAGCGACGAGACGCACTCCTCTGCGCTCGCCGGGGTGAGATCATTTGCAGTCGAGATCGCGCGTCACGCAATCGAGGGAAGAAAACAATTCGTTAAAAGAGTGTCGGCTAACGGCCCGAATGGGTGGAATCCGAAACATCGCCTTAATGGCGTGGGTGGATTCTTACCCATGACAAGAAAAGAAAACAGAACTCAGGAGCTTGTCATGTCCTCATCGATGGGGGCATGCTTTGTTAGTGCGTATTTTTGCATCTTTTCATAGAGCGTCTTGCGCGATATTCCGAGCGTCTCATAGACGGCTTTCAGATTGCCTTTATGGCTCGCGATTGTTCTTGCGATGATGCCCTTTTCAAACTCTGCCACCTTGGCGGAGAGGCCATGACCAGCAAGCGGATCGCTTTGCGGCCCTTCGCCGGAGCGTCCATCCAGTCCAAGAACGAACCGGTCCGCCTCGTTTCTCAGCTCGCGCACATTGCCGGGCCACTCGCGCATAGCCAGCGATGAAATGATGCTGGATGGCACCTCCATGTCGTCGCGGCCATATCGCGCTGCGGCTTCTCTTACGAGATGCAGGAAAAGCAGGGGAATATCGCTTTGCCGTTGTGCAAGCGACGGGACGTGGATCGTTGCGACGTTCAGACGATAGAGAAGATCCTGGCGGAAGCGCCCGGCAAGGGCCTCATGCGCCAGGTCCGTCTTGCTGGTGGCAATGAAGCGAACATCGAGTTCCACGGTCTCGTTGGAGCCAAGCCGCGTGATGGTGCGCTCCTGAAGCACGCGCAGCAGCTTGCCCTGCATATCGGGCGGCATGGAGCCGATCTCGTCGAGCAGGATGGTTCCACCGCGCGCATGCTCGAACTTGCCGTAGCGTGCCCTCAGTGCCCCTGGAAAGGCCCCTGCCTCGTGGCCGAAGAGTTCGCTCTCGATCAGATGCTGGGGAAGGGCGGCGCAGTTAATGGCGACGAATGGACGGTCGGCGCGCGCGCTGACATCATGCAGCGCCCGCGCCACCACTTCCTTGCCGGCCCCCGTATCGCCGATGATCAGCGTATCGGCATCCGCGGCCCCTATGGCACGGATACGGTAGCGCAGATCGACCATCACCTGCGTGCGGCCTGGCAGGCGCGTTTCCAGATCGTCACGTTTTCCGGCAACCGCGCGCAGGCGCCGATTTTCCAGCACCAGAGAACGCCGATCCATGGCGCGTTTGATGATGCCGGCTAGGTACTGGATGCTGAAGGGTTTTTCGATAAAGTCGTAAGCACCGTTGCGCATGGCACTGACCGCAAGCTGCACATCGCCATGGCCGGTCACGAGGATCACCGGAATTTCGGCATCCAGCTCCCGCACCTTCTGCAGCAGGCTCATGCCGTCGATGCCGGGCATGCGGATATCGCTGACGATCACGCCATCGAAACTGTAGCCGATCAGCTCAAAGACATGGTCGGCATTGTCGATGGTCACGACATCGAGGCCTGCAAGCTCCAGCGCCTGGGCTGTGGAAAGGCGCAAATCCTCTTCGTCATCGATCAGCAATACGCGGGACACGCTCATTCCGCGGCAATCTCCATCGGTGTTTCTGCGTCGAGTTCAATATCGAATCGCGCGCCGCCGTCCTCCAGATTGGTAACGACAAGCCGCCCGCCAAAATCCTTGACGATATTATAGGAGATCGACAAGCCAAGACCCAGGCCCTTACCGACGCCTTTCGTCGAAAAGAACGGGTCGAAGATGCGCTCCATGATCGCGGGCGGCACGCCGGGGCCACGATCGCGCACCGAAACGATCACCTTGTTGTCGCTCTTTTGCGCGGTGAGATCGATACGCCGGTCGTCCAGCCCCTCTACCGCATCTGCGGCATTGGAGATGATGTTGACGAGCACCTGCTGCAGACGCACCGGCCCGGCCTTGACGAAAAGCGTTTCCGGTCCAAGCGCCACATGCAATTGCGCATCTGCCGCTTTCAACCGGGCGCTGACGATTTCGAGCGTATCGGCCACCACCGTGTCGAGCGGAACCGGGCCGACATGTTCGTTGGGCTTGCGGGCGAAGTTGCGGAGATGCCTGCTGATCGAGGCCATTCTGTCAATCAGGGCGGAGATGCGGGAGAGATTGGAGCTCGCCTCCTCGACGCGCCCTCGTTCGATCAGCAGAGAGGCACTTTCGGCATAGGTCTTGGCAGCGGCAAGCGGCTGGTTGAACTCGTGGGAAAGGGCGGCCGACATCTGGCCAAGGGCTGCAAGCTTGCCCGCCTGGATCAAATCCTTCTGCGTTTTTCGCAGCTGCTTTTCCGTCTGGCGGCGTTCGGCAACCTCGCGTTTGATGTCGCGGTTGACCCGCGCCAGGTCTGCGGTGCGTTCCTCCACCCGCCGCTCCAGCTCTGCCTGGGCTTCCGCCTGATGCACCAGCCGGTCCTGCAGGCGCCTGCGTCTTTGAAGCATGGCCGCAAGCAGCGCGCCTGCTAGGCCAAAGCAGAGCAGGGCCGCCAGCATCGTCGTCTGCACCTGCGTGCGCACCGAGCCGGTATCCATCAGCACATTCACCGTCCAGCCCGCTTCCGGCATGGGTTGCGAAAGGACGAGATATTCCCTGTCCTGCTGCCCTTCACGGATCGTCATCAACCGATGACTGCCGAAGATGCCTTCGGTCACCGGCAACTGGCTGAGCCTGGCATCCGCATAGCGGCGCGAGGCTTCGGTTCTGGCAATTCTATCGGGCGTCAGCGGCAGGATCGCCGAATAGAGCCATTGCGGCACACCGGTCATGAAGATGATGCCTTCCGGATCGGTGACGACGATGCGGTTTTCGCCGGTACCGAAGGAGGCCTCGATGCCTTCAATATCCACCTTGAAGACGATGACGCCTTTGATGACGTCGTTGAACAGGATGGGAGAGGCGAAATAATAGCCGCGCTTATGTGAGGTGGTCCCAAGTGCGAAGAAGCGCGACTGAAGGCCCTTGGCGGCATCCTGGAAGTACGGGCGGTAACTGAAATTCTGCCCGATGAAGCTTGCCGGCCCATCATAATTGCTGGCGGCAATCGTCTCGCCGTCCAGCGTCATGATGTAGATGTCAGAGGACTTCAAAAGGTCGTTGATCGACTTCAGATAGATGTTGGCGCGCTGCCTGAGGCGCTGGTCCTCCGGATGGGCAACCAGCTCCTCGATATCGTCGTGGTCGGCCATCAGTGCGGGAAGCGGCTCGTAGCGGCTCAGATGCCCGCCAAGGGCAGAGACCGCGAGCCGTAACGTCGTTCCACCCTGTTCGGCAGCCTCGTTGAGATAACTCTCCGCCAGCAGTTCCCGACCCTTGGTGAAGGCAAAGCCGCACAGACCAAGGCAAAGCAAAAGGATGCCGACCCACCGATATCTCACTCAAACCCCTCCACCTGACGGTTTTTTCTGTCACATGTCGTTGGCGCAAAAGCGGTGACCACTTTTGCGCGACATGCTGCAAAAAACCGTCCTCCTGCTGAGGATAGTATGTGCGGGTTCGTTTTTTTCCAAGCGGCATTGCGACGGAAGCAGAAGGCAACAAAAAAGCCGACCCAAAGGCCGGCTCGTTCGTCATGCAATCGCATCAAGAAGCGCTGATTATGCGCTTTCCTTCGGCGTCAGAACCTGACGGCCGCGATACATGCCTGTCTTCAGGTCGATGTGGTGCGGGCGACGCAGTTCGCCGGAGTTCTTGTCTTCGACGTAGGTTGCTGCCTTGAGGGCGTCTGCCGAACGGCGCATACCGCGCTTGGACGGGCTCGTTTTTCTTTTAGGAACTGCCATTTGTGTTACTCCACTGAAGCGGCGAAACACGGGAACCGGCCAGAACCATAGGCCGAATGTCGCATGTCTCGATATCGGAAATTTGGCGCGCTTATACATGTCCTGCGGGGCTTTGACCAGCCCCGACGCACATTTTTTCGCGAGATACCGACGCAATCGAAAATCGGCATCCGTCCGACCCATCCATATCAGATGGGATCGAAGACAAGCAACTCCTCAAAGTGGTTCATGTCGGCAAATGCACAGAAGGCTGGCGGGCGCATTTCGATGACCGGCGCTGACGCACGCAATTCTTCAAGGCAGTCATCCAGCATCGCCTGCCAGCGTGGCAGGCACTCCGGCTCGAACCAGCGGCGGGCATAGGCAAATGTAATGTGGAATTCGTAGGTCTCGTGATCGGGATGACGATAGCCGAAGGCCTCGGCAAAGGCGTCGCGCCATGCGGCGATGATCCTGTCGTCCACCTCTGTTACCCCTTTCAGGATCAGGCCGAGCGGCGTGACGGATGTTGCCTGCATGTTGAAGGCTGGCAGCTTCGGAAATTCTGCGAGGCGCTCAAGGTAGAAGTCCGTCATCGCGTCGATCGCGCTGTCTTCCGGCATCTCCTTCGGCCAGTACGGCCAGGCGCGGCGATGCTCGATGATGCCCTGAAACACCGTCATGTGCAGGCTGGAGACGGGTGTGAAGGCGAGGTGGGTCGAAGCCTCGGGCATGTCGAGAAGCCGCTGACGGGCGGCAATGACCGCCTGTTGAGACGGCGAACCCTCGACCAGATGGCAGACGACCGTGTTGCCCGGCTCAGGCAGAAAGTCTCCCTCGGGAGAATAGCGCGTTCCCAGATGCCGGGGCGGTGCGGTGTGATGGGTGGTCGAGAAGGCGGAAAGTTGTGGCGAAACGAACGGGGCGTGCATGGGAGGGCTCCTTGATAGAAGCCTTCCCCTACGCCTCATGGGCGACAGGCACATGACATTCGAAATGTTACAGTATCGGCCCGAAAATCGGACCCGATTTTCGGTTCAAAAAGTTAGAGCGGCCTTCCTGTGTCCAATAGGACGCACGGCGCTTTAGTGCGCCTCGTCCCAGTTGCTGGCGGCCCGGGCATCCACTTGGAGCGGCACCCTCATGTCGATGGCCGGCATGGCGGCGTTTTCCATGATGGAGACGACCACAGGCAGCGTCTTTTCGATTTCGCTGTCTTCGACCTCGAAGATCAGTTCGTCATGCACCTGAAGCAGCATGCGGGCGGAGAGTTTCGCCTGCTCTAGTGCCGGTTCCATGCGGATCATCGCCCGGCGGATAATATCGGCCGCAGACCCCTGGATCGGCGCATTGATCGCTGCGCGCTCGTTGAATGCCCTTACCGACGGGTTGGACGACTTGATTTCCGGGTAGTGAATGCGGCGGCCGAAGATGGTCTCGACATAGCCATGCTCGCGGGCATAGGCCTTCGTGTTTTCCATATAGTCGCGAATGCCGGGGAAGCGCTCGAAGTATTTCTTGATATACTCACCCGCTTCAGAGCGGCCGATGCTGAGCTGATTGGCAAGACCGAAAGACGAAATGCCGTAGATGATGCCGAAATTGATCGCCTTGGCGCGGCGACGCACTTCCGATGGCATGCCTTCCACCGGCACACCGAACATCTCCGATGCTGTCATCGCATGAATATCGATGCCGTTCTCGAAGGCATTTCTCAACTGCGGGATATCGGCGACATGCGCCAGCACACGCAATTCGATCTGACTGTAGTCGGCCGAAAGAAGCTTGTTGCCGGGCGTGGAAATGAAGGCGGTCCTGATCTTGCGCCCTTCCATCGTGCGCACCGGAATGTTCTGAAGGTTCGGTTCCGACGAGGAAAGGCGACCAGTCGTGGTCGATGCCAGCGAATAGGAGGTGTGGACGCGCTTGGTATCCGCATGGATATAGCCGGGCAGCGCATCCGTATAGGTGGATTTCAGCTTGGTCAGCTGGCGCCAGTCAACGATCTTGCGCGGCAGTTCCATGCCTTCGGCAGCAAGGTCTTCCAAGACGGAGGCGGAGGTCGACCACTGTCCGGTCTTCGTCTTGGAACCGCCGGGCAGCCCCATTTTGCCAAACAGGATATCGCCCAGCTGCTTTGGCGAGCCGATATTGAATTTCTCGCCCGCCAGTTCGTAGATCTCGTCCTCGAAGGCGGCAGCCTTCTGCGCCAGCTCGCCGGAAAGCCGCGACAGGATTTGCCGGTCGACGGATATGCCGCGCTCTTCCATATGGGCGAGCACTGGCACCAGTGGTCGTTCCAGTCGCTCATAGACAGTGGTCAGACGGTCGGCGACGAGGCGGGGTTTCAGCACCATCCATAGGCGCAGCGTCACATCGGCATCTTCGGCAGCGTAAGCGGTGGCCTTGTCGATATCGACGAAGTCGAAGGTAACGCCGGATTTTCCGGAGCCCGCAACATCCTTGTAGGCGATCGGCTTGTGGCCAAGCCAGCGCTCGGAAAGCGCGTCCATACCATGCGCGCCTTTGCCGGCTTCCAGCACGTAGGAGAGCAGCATCGTGTCGTCATAGCTCTGCATCACGATGCCGAGGCGCTTGACCAGCAGGTAATCATATTTGAGGTTCTGCGCCACTTTCAAAACGGCTGGGTCTTCCAGCAGGTCTTTCAGCCGCGAAAGTGCCAGATCGAAGGTGATCTGGTCCGGCGCCAGCTTGATGCCGTCGCTGAAGAGATCGCCGCCAGAGCCGGTCTTGTGGGTGAGCGGCACATAGGCGGCGATGATGTCCGAGCCGCTGGCATTCTTGCTGTTATCGGCAATCGCAAGCGAAAAGCCGACAAGCTCCGCCGTCATCGGGTCGAGCGAAGTTGTCTCGGTATCGAAGGCGACGACGCCGGTCTCGCGCGCCATGGCGACCCAGCGATCCAGTTCCTCGATTGAGCGGATCGTCTGGTAAGCGGTCGTATCGATCTTGGCGGCGGCAAAGATCGTCTCGCGCGCGGAGGCAAGCTCCTGTGGCGTATCGCCTTCCGTCTTGGACAGCACGGCACCGACATCCGACACCGAGGCTTCGCCAAGCGGAACGGATGGAGAATCGCTGCCCTTATCGGTGCCAGCATCGAGATCTGGTCCGTGGGCTTCCGCCCCGCGCTCGACCGGAACATGAGCGGCTTCGATGGCAGACGCGTCCGCACCGGTCGCCTCTGCGACGCGGCGGGTGAGCGTGGTGAATTCCATCGCTTTCAGGAAGGCAATCAGCTTCGGTCCGTCCTGGACTTCAAGTGTCAGCGCATCCAGCGCTAACTCCAGCGGCACGTCGGTGCGGAGCGAAACGAGCTGGCGGGAGAGGCGCGCCAGCTCCGCATTGGCAATGATGTTTTCGCGGCGCTTCTGCTGCTTGATTTCGCCTGCGCGCTCCAACAGCGTATCGAGGTTGCCATATTCTTCCAGCAGCTGCGCTGCCGTTTTCGGCCCGATGCCGGGAATGCCCGGAATATTGTCGGTGGAATCGCCGGTCATCGCCTGCAGGTCGATCATCTTTTCCGGCGGTACACCCCATTTTTCGATGACGTCCGGAACGCCGATCTGCTTGTCCTTCATCGCGTCGTACATATGCACATTGGGCGTGACGAGCTGCATCAGGTCCTTGTCGGAGGAGATGATGGTGACATCCGCACCGATCGCCTCTGCCTGGCGGGCATAGGTGGCGATGATGTCGTCGGCCTCGAAACCTTCGGTCTCGATGCAGGGAAGATTGAAGGCGCGGGTCGCGTGGCGGATCAGACCGAATTGCGGAACGAGATCTTCCGGCGGCGCCGAGCGATTGGCCTTGTAGAGGTCGTACAGCTCGTTGCGGAAGGTCTTGGAGGAATAGTCGAAGATCACCGCGAAATGCGTTGGCGTCACCCCCACATCGGTGTTGCGCGCATCCTTCAACAGCTTCCACAGCATGTTGCAGAAGCCGGACACGGCGTTGACCGGCAATCCATCGGATTTGCGGTTGAGCGGAGGGATGGCATGGAAGGCGCGGAAAATGAAACCGGAGCCGTCCACGAGGAAGAGATGATCGCCTTTTTTCATGGGAAGCATGGATAGCGCGACACGGCAGAAAGGTCTATCGTTGCCCTTAAGTACCCAGCAAGTTTCTTCCATGGTCTCGCGAGGTTCTTCATGCGCAGGATGCCGCCCGCAACAGCGTGGCTCGTTTCGATCACCCTGATGGCAGGTGTGGCTGCAACGTCCTGGTACCTCGGCGATCAGGCTGCGGTGACCGTGGCAAAGTAGCCATCGTTCCCCTCTACCTTCTTGCGACAAAAGGGCTTCGGGCGCACTTCCAGGATAGCTCCCTGGAGGACGCGGATTTCAAGGCGGTTGCGAGATTTCAGTTCTCGGATGCAGCACTGCTCGCCGCCTTTGTCGTCATCGTCGCGGCGCATGCCGACAGCGCTGCGGGCCGCATGGTGATGGATTTTGTTTGGATCGCGGCGCTGACAGGCGGAACGCTGACAGTGGCAATCTGGCTTCGACAGAAGCGTCAAAATGACGCCCAGTAATCTCACCGGAACGTTACCGATTTGTAATTCGATGTTCCCTTGAAAAGCCGCATTTGCGGCCTCATTTCTTAGAGGACGGCGACTGATCACGCCGTAGTCTGATAGCTGGCTCGTCCCCCGCCGCGTCAGACCGGACAAAGGCCTTTCCCCCTCTCCGGGCCTTTGTCCCTCAATATGCCGCCATGACCGTCCCCTCCCGGTCATGGCGGTTTTCTTTTGCGCAAATGGTTCTACCCGCATGCCTCGCGAAAGCATGACCGTCTACATCGCACGATATGTAAATGATCCGGACGATGTGCCCGATGGGATTTTCTCGACAGGACTCTGCAGCCTATCTCGCGGCGCAACTGGCCAAGGGTTTTTCCCAGGCTCTGCTGAAGCGTGCCGGTGGCCTCGGCTTCTCGCCCGGCCAATTTCCTGTCCTGCTGGAACTCTGGCAGGAGGACGGGCTGACGCAGCGCCAATTGCTGGACAGGGTCGACATCGAACAGGCGACACTTGCCAACACGCTGGCGCGCATGGCGCGTGACGGGCTGATTAAGCGCCAACCTCACCCGACAGATCGCCGTTCGCAGATCATCACATTGACGGAAAAAGGTGCCGCGCTTGAAGAGGCCGCCATTGCTGCATCGAAAGAAACGGAAGAGGCGCTTCTCAAGGATCTGTTGAAGTTCGAGCGGCAATTGCTGCTGGAATATATGAGCCGCGCCATCAGCGTGGCTAAATCGGAAAAGTAAGTTTTCCGGCTCGAAACCGTCTCGTATTTGCTCTATCGTCCTGCCATCTGGCGCATTGGCGCGATGACCATTGCTGTCGTCGTCACGCCTTTGCGGAGATTTAAAGAGGTGGAACCCGCCTTGCTCAGTGAAATGATGACTGGCGCTCCACACGTGACAGGCCAGACATGACAGGATCATGCAATGACAGATATTTCCCCGGTTCTCTCGGCGGTTGACGACAATCTTCCCTCCAGCCTTGAGAGACTTTTTGAACTCGTCCGCATCAAGTCCATCTCCACCGATCCAGCCTATAAGGCGGAATGCCGCAAGGCCGCCGAGTGGCTGGTGCGCGATCTGACGAGCATCGGTTTCGACGCGTCGATCCGTGATACCGCCGGTCACCCCATGGTCGTCGCGCATCATGATGGCGCAACCGCCGACGCGCCGCATGTGCTGTTTTACGGCCATTACGACGTTCAGCCTGTCGATCCGATCGATCTGTGGCAGGACGATCCCTTCGATGCCAAGCTGAAAGATATCGGCGAGGGTCGACAGGTGATTTCGGGCCGTGGAACGTCGGATGACAAGGGCCAGTTGATGACCTTCGTCGAGGCGTGCCGGGCCTATAAGCAGGTCAGCGGATCGCTGCCGATCCGCGTCACCATCCTCTTCGAAGGCGAAGAGGAATCCGGTTCGCCGTCGCTCAAGCCATTCCTGGACGCAAACTCGAGTGAGTTGAAAGCCGATTACGCTCTGGTCTGCGACACCAGCATGTGGGATCACGAGACGCCCGCGATTGCCGCGGCACTGCGCGGCCTCGTCGGTGAGGAAATCGTCATCACCGCTGCCGATCGCGATCTGCATTCCGGCCTCTTCGGTGGTGCTGCCGCAAACCCGATCCATATTCTGACCGATATTCTCGCCGGTCTGCATGATGAGACGGGACGCGTGACCTTGCCCGGCTTCTACGATGGCGTTGAGGAAACACCCGCCAACATCAAGGCATCCTGGGACAACCTCGGCCGAACAGCCGAATCCTTCCTCGGTGAAGTCGGGCTGTCCATTCCAGCAGGTGAGAAGGGACGCTCCGTCCTCGAACTGACCTGGGCGCGCCCGACGGCGGAAGTCAACGGCATCACCGGCGGTTATACAGGCGAGGGCTTCAAGACCGTCATCGCTGCCAAAGCCTCTGCAAAGGTCTCCTTCCGCCTCGTCGGCCGCCAGGACCCGGCTGCGATCCGCGAAAGCTTCCGCGCCTATGTGCGCTCGAAGATCCCGGCGGATTGCTCGGTCGAGTTCCACGAGCACGGCGGCTCACCGGCCATCCATCTGTCGTATGATTCGCCGGCCTTGACCAAGGCAAAGTCGGCGCTCTCGGATGAATGGGCAAAGCCTGCTGTCGTCATCGGCATGGGCGGGTCGATCCCGATTGTCGGCGACTTCCAGAAGATGCTTGGCATGGATTCGCTGATGATTGGCTTCGGCCTCACCGACGACCGCATTCACTCGCCCAATGAGAAGTACGAGTTGAAGTCCTTCCACAAGGGCACGCGCTCTTGGGTGCGGGTTCTGTCGGCCTTGAGTGCGAAGTAATCGAGGTTGGGAAAAGGCGGTGCCGCGCGTTAGCGGCACTGCTCCACGGGAAACTAAGCCCAAAAAACAAAAAGGCCGGGCAAGCCCGACCTTTCATTTCCGTTTGTGCGATCAGTGCCAGTACATCCGTGGTCAAAGTGCAAAACGGTATGTGTCTCAGCACGGCGCCAGCTTTTTGGCTGTCGCTCATGTCTTCCCTTTCATCATTGCGCGCCTAGGTTAATTTTTCATTAACGAGGGTACAACGCGGCGGCTCATCAAAGCCTCATCGGGAACTGCTGTAACACTGATGAACCCTATATCGGTGCGCATCATGTCTTTTACAAGGCCAGCCCGAGATTAATTGTAACGGGCATTACAGCATCGGCCTGAAAATCGGACTCGATTTTCGGAAAGCACGATGCGTAAGTCAAAGAAGATAGAGCGCCGTGCGTCCAGTAGGACGAGGGGCGCTCTAAAAATAAAAAGCCGGAACGCGAGGTCCCGGCTTTTCAACTGACAGGCTGGACGAACCAGCCAAATCGTAATTAGGCAGCAACGATGCTGTCGGCAGACATCTTGCCAGAACGACGGTCCTGAACGAGTTCGTAGGAGATCTTCTGACCGTCCTTGAGACCGCTCATGCCAGCGCGCTCGACTGCAGAGATGTGTACGAACACGTCCTGTGCGCCGTCATCAGGCTGAATGAAGCCGTAGCCCTTGGTTGCGTTGAACCACTTAACTGTACCAGTAGCCATAACGAGTTCCTTCCGTTGGCATATTACTTTTGCGCTGAGAATCAGCGCGGTGTTGGTCGAATTTGAAGGAAAGAAAGATCGTCTGTGCGTCTTTGGAACGCCGAAGCTCTGGTCGTCAAACAAATATCGATGCGAGAGAAGTAGGGCGAGGAAGCAAATAAGTCAAGTTTCCCTCAAGCATGGTTTTGCGACAAATCTCACGGACGATTTTCAGTAGAGCCGTTCGCAGCACTCTGAATGCGCAAGGACAAAATCGCGCTCTTCAAGACGAAATTCCGGCGCGTCGAATGATGGTCTGCGTGCGGGAGGTCGCCGTTCAGGCAATAAAAAACCCGGCGCGGGAGGAGGTGCGCCGGGTTTTTAAAACTGACTGACAACTGGGAGGAGGAGTGCTGTCAGTCCAATCGGGCGACGCTGGGAGGAGGAGTGCGTCGCTTCGATGCTTGTAAGATACAGGAGTTCCCGTTCGAAAACAGACATATCATTGCAGCGCAGCATTGCGTAAAATGCATAGCTAGGGCCAGTCCCATTGCCTTCAGCATCAAGTGCGCCTAAAGATTGCGCATGAGCCTTCGTTCCGTCCAAGATTTTTTCGCCACCCATGCCCCAGAGATCAAGGTGCTGGAGACCGAGACCAGTTCCGCAACAGTGGCGCTGGCAGCCGAAGCGCATGGCGTCGATCCCGATCGGATTGCCAAGACCATTTGCCTCAAGGCGGGCGATAACATTCTGCTGGTAGTGACGGCCGGTATGAAGCGGCTCGACAATCGCAAATTCAGGGATCGATTTGCTGCAAAGCCGCGCATGCTGGGCGCCGAAGAGGTGGTTAAGGTGACGAGCCATCCCGTTGGTGGTGTCTGCCCTTTCGGCCTGCCATCCGATCTACCGGTCTATTGCGATGTGTCGCTCAAAAATTACGCCGAGGTCGTTCCTGCAGCGGGTGCCATCAATGCCGCGGTGCGCATCTCGCCCGAGCGCCTGGTGCAATTGACAAAGGCCGAATGGGTCGACGTCTGCCAATAAGCGGGGGCGCGGTGACGCCAATGTGAGGGGCTCTGCGCCTTAACGCCACCTTAAATCGCCGCATTTAAGCTTCAACGGGACATGTGTTGAATGACAGCATGTCCGTCGCGGCATCATGATCACGGAGCAGTTTCTGACAGATGGCAGGTAGTGGAAAATCACGCCAGAGAGTTGAACCTTCTTTTGGGGATTTTCACGATTCCGGCGACGACCTGCGTCTTGATGCCAGTGATCGCGTTGCCGGCACCAATGGTGGTGGCCGGAAGTCTGGTCCCTCCGATGCACCGCCGTCGAAAAAGCGCGGAAGCAAGCCTTCGAAATCGAAATCAAGACGTGAGACGCGCGAGCGCGGCGGCATTACCGGCTTTTTCCGCAGGATTTTCTACTGGTGCATCGTGCTTGGTATCTGGGGCGGCATCGCGGTGGCTGGCGTCGTCATCTATTATGGCGCACGCATGCCGAGCGCCAGCACGTGGGCCATTCCTGAACGCCCGCCGAACCTGAAGATCGTCGCCGTCGACGGCACGGTTCTGGCCAATAGAGGCACCACGGGCGGCGAGGCTTTGTCGCTTGAGGACATGTCGCCCTATATCCCGCAGGCCGTGATTGCCATCGAGGATCGGCGTTTCTACTCCCATTTCGGCGTCGATCCGTTGGGCCTCGGGCGCGCTGTGGTCACCAATCTTCTGCATGGCCGCACGGTTCAGGGCGGCTCGACCCTGACGCAGCAATTGGCCAAGAACCTGTTCCTCTCTCCGGAGCAGACGCTGGAGCGCAAGATTCAGGAAGCGCTGCTCGCCATCTGGCTGGAGCAGAAATACACCAAGGACCAGATCCTCGCGATGTATCTGAACCGCGTCTATTTCGGTTCGAACGCCTATGGCGTCGAGGCCGCCTCGCGCCGATACTTCAACAAGTCGGCACGTGACGTGAACCTTGGTGAAGCCGCGATGCTGGCAGGGCTCCTGAAGGCGCCGTCGCGCCTGTCTCCTGCGCGTGACCCGCAAGCAGCTGAAGAGCGTGCGCAGGTGGTGCTGCAGTCTATGCGCGATGTCGGCTTCATCTCGGAAGACGAAATCAAGACCGCCATGTCTCAGCCGCCCACCAAGGCGAAGCGCTTCTGGTCGGGTGCGGAGCACTACGCGGCCGACATGGTCATGGATGAGGTCAAAAGTCTGATCGGCGACGTGAAGCAGGATCTGACGATCGACACCACGATCGACCTCAATCTTGAGAAGGATGCCGAGAAGGCGCTCAACGACGTGCTGAAGAGCGAAGGCAAGAAGCTCGGAGCGTCGCAGGCCGCGCTCGTATCGATGGACGGCTCGGGTGCGGTCCGCGCCGTCGTCGGCGGTGCCGACTATGCCGAAAGCCAGTTCAACCGCGCCACCAAGGCCAAGCGCCAGCCAGGCTCCGCCTTCAAGCCCTTCGTTTATATTGCCGCTCTCGAATCCGGCCTGACACCCAACTCGGTGCGCAACGATGCGCCGGTCCGGATCGGCAACTGGACGCCGGAAAATTACGATCAGAAATATCGCGGCGAAGTGACGCTTGCCACCGCGATCGCCAATTCGCTGAACACGATTGCCGCCCAACTCGTCATGGAGGTCGGTCCCAACAAGGTCACGCAGGTGGCGCACCGGATGGGCATCGAATCCGACCTTCAGGCCAATGCCTCGATTGCGCTCGGCACGTCCGAAGTGTCGTTGCTGGAGCTGACCTCTGCCTACGCGCCGATGATGAATGGCGGTTTCAAGGCAACGCCGCATATCGTCAAGCGCATCACCGATGCCGACGGCAAGGTTCTATACGAGAATAAATACGACAACCCACCCCGCGTTCTGGATGAGGGCATCGCCGCGACGATGAACGGCATGCTGACCGGCGTCATCAATGAGGGCACCGGCAAGGCTGCGCGTCTCAAAGGTTGGCAGGCGGCGGGCAAATCCGGCACGACGCAGTCTTTCCGGGATGCGCTTTTCGTCGGCTACACCAGCCAGCTGACCACCGGTGTCTGGTTCGGCAATGATGACGGCACGTCGATGAAAAAGGTGACGGGCGGCGGCTTGCCGGCCAAGGCCTGGAAGGAATTCATGACAGCGGCGCACAGTGGCCTGTCGCCATCACCGCTCTTTGGGCTTGGGGCCTATGGCGGGCAGGAAATCGGCCAACCCATGGCGCAAAGCCCCCAGGCTCCAGCGACGATCGGCGATATCATCTCCAATGCGCTGGGCGGCGGCTCTGCCCCAACGCCGACGGATTATCCGCCCGCACCCGTGGGTGCGGAGCAAACCGCAGGCACGGTGCCGGCACCACCGTCGGAGTATCCGCAGCAAGCCTATCCGCCTCAGCAATCAGGTGGACCGGTACCGCCTGCGGATATCGGCGGAGGCGCACCACCGCGACAGAACGGGCCAAAGCAGACGACGCTTCTTGATATCCTGATGGGCAACTGACCCAGCGGAACCGGCTGTTCATCCGTTAAAGCATGGTCCACGCAAAAGCGTGCATCGGTTTTGTGACAACGACATGCTGTGGAACAAGTGCCCAAAGCGTATGAGCGCATCTGAAAGATCGCGAAACACTTTAGATGACGGACTTTTCACGCAGAGTTGAGGCATGCCGCTTTTTACCTGCATAAGGTCCGTCCTGTCGTAAAGATTGGATTCAGTCTTTTTTGATAATTTCCCGTTAGTCATACCTTTTGGTTATCAGGACCGGCGGCAGTTGCGCACGTCCCGATTTTGTTTTGCGTACGGGTTCTCATGCGTCGATCGACAGTGCCAGCTTTTGTTCTCGCCTGCCTATCTCTTACGGGCTGTACCTCCAATTCCGGGCCGGACGCCCTGGTGGCGGGTCTGCCTTCGAAGGAGGTGACGAATTCCGTTACGCCTTCCGCCCCGGTTCCGCAGGCCAGCGTGGGACAGACCGATCAGAGAGTGGCTCTCAACACCAAGCAGCATCAGGAAGTCCTGGCATGGGGCGGACCGATGCCGGCGGGCTCGCCCGCTTTCGCGGCCGTTGACAAGCAGATGTCGACGCAGCAGCGGCCAGAGCCGATCATAGCACCTCCCGTCGTTCCCCAGGCCCGCGTCAATCTTCCTCAGGACAGACCGGTCCAACTGGCTATGGCTGGCAGTGTTGCCATGAGTGCGGGATCGTCCGCGCGCTCGCGCGTGTTTCGCCCGGCGTTTTCCGACGCCAAGCCGATCAATTTCGGCAGGGTTCAGCCGAAACATTTTGAAGTTCACGGCGTCGATGTCTCGCGCTGGCAGGCCAATATCGACTGGGAGCGTTTGAGAACGCGCGGCGCCAACTTCGCCTTCATCAAGGCAACCGATGGCGGTGACCATCTGGACCCGATGTTCCGGACGAACTGGGAGCGCGCAAAGGCGGCGGGTGTTCGCCGCGGCGCTTATCACTTCTTCTATTGGTGCCGTCCGGCAAGCCATCAGGCGGACTGGTTCATTCGCAACGTGCCGAGAGATCCCGACGCGCTGCCGCCGGTGATCGACGTCGAATATAACGGCGAATCCTCCTGCAAGATGCGGCTTTCCCGCGCCCAGGTGCTGGAAAAGATGCAGGTCTTCATGGACAGGCTCGAGCGCCATTACGGCAAGCGCCCGATCATCTATACCGCACCGGATTTCTACAAGGATCACCTGTCCGGTGAGCTGCGCGACTACCCCTTCTGGCTGCGTGCAGTGGCCCAGCATCCATCGCGCGTCTACCCGGACCGCAAGTGGCTGTTCTGGCAATATTCCGGTTCCGGACTTTCGCATGGCGTCGAAGGCAAGATCGATCTCAATGTCTTTAACGGCAGAGAAGAAGACTGGCACCGCTGGATCGGTCGCGGCGGCAACGGTTGATGCTCCTGTCTATTTCGCAAACTTCCGCGCGCCCGCCACGCAGGCGACCACGCCGAGCGTGACTGCCAGCATGGCGAGACTGACGGGCTCGCCGAGCAATGTGGCAGCCAGCAACAGACCGAAAAACGGTTGCAGCAGTTGGAGTTGACCGACGGCGGCAATGCCGCCGAGCGCCAACCCGCGATACCAGAAGATGAAACCGATCAGCATGCTGAAAAGCGAGACGTAAGCCAATCCGCCCCAGGCCGGTGCGGTAATGCCGCTCCATGTGGAGGGCATGGAAAAAAGCGCCAGCGGCAACATGACCGGCAATGAAATGACCAGCGCCCAGGAAATCACCTGCCAGCCGCCAAGGCGGCGCGAAAGCGCGGCACCTTCCGCATAACCCAAGCCACAAACAAGAACCGCTGCAACCATCAGCAGGTCGCCGGTCAGATTTCCCGCGCCATTGAGGCTTACAGCAAAGCCCGCCACGAGCAGGCTGCCAAGGCAGGAGAACAGCCAGAAGGCCAGGCGGGGCCGCTCGCCGCCACGCAGCACCGCAAAGATCGCGGTGGCGAGGGGAAGAAGGCCGATAAATACAATCGAGTGAGCGGACGTGACGTGCTTCAGCGCAAGCGCGGTTAAAAGCGGAAAGCCGACGACAACGCCAAGCGAAACGATTGCGAGCGATACCAGGTCGTTTCGCGCCGGCCTTG
Organism: Agrobacterium sp. 22117; assembly: GCF_052045735.1. Lineage (NCBI taxonomy): Bacteria > Pseudomonadati > Pseudomonadota > Alphaproteobacteria > Hyphomicrobiales > Rhizobiaceae > Agrobacterium > Agrobacterium sp. 22117. Next base: position 89,730 of record NZ_JBQEPP010000001.1, read on the forward strand.
CCTGGCGAAAAGCAAGAAGAAGTGCCGCCCCCAGCAGCCCGGCGATACTGGCGCGAGCGAGTGTCAGGAAGAGGGGATCGAAACCCGTCACCGCAAGGCGTGTGGCCGGCAGCGACCCGCTAAAAATCAATACTCCGATGAAGCCGCTCAACCAGCCGCTCGACACCTTGTTCATGTCGTCACTCCTTTTTGAGCTCTATGTCGCGAAATCCCTGGCGCCGCCAGAAACAGTCACATACAGTTCGGCAAAACTGTTATGGTTGGATGAGCAGGACAGATGGATCTGGCGCCAAGGCGAGTGGAGAGTGCATCGCCCCGCATCGATGCGGTGATGGGGGAAATCCGTCGTCGCATCGCCGCGCGTCTATTGACGCCGGGTGCGAAACTTCCCTCCGTCAGAGCGCTGGCAAAAGCGCTGACGGTCTCCACTTCCACCGTGGTGGAAGCCTATGAGAGGCTGGTGGCCGAGGGGGCAATCCGCTCACGTCCGGGGTCTGGGTTTTATGTGGCCAGTCAGCTGGCGCCGCTTTCGCTTGCGGAGATCGGGCCGAAGCTCGACAGACAGGTCGATCCCTTCTGGGTATCAAGGCTGGCACTGGAAGGCGGACAGGGTTTTGCCATGCCCGGCTGCGGATGGCTGCCGCCCTCATGGATGCCGGAAGAGGCGTTGCGCAAGGCGCTCCGCACGCTCTCGCGCGCCAATGCCGACGTTCTGACGGATTACGGGACGCCGCTCGGGCTGCTGCCGCTTCGCCAGCTTCTGGCGCGGCGGATGGCCGAATCCGGTCTGGTGGTCGGGGCCGATCAAATCCTGCTGGTGGATTCCGGAACGCAGGCGATCGACATGATCTGCCGCTTCCTGTTGGAGCCCGGCCAGACCGTGTTGGTCGACGACCCCTGCTACTTCAATTTCCATGCCTTGCTGCGCGCCCACCGGGTCAAGGTGATCGGGGTGCCCTACACGGCAGACGGGCCGGATGTCGCGCTTTTCGAGCGCGCATTGGAAGAGCATCGTCCAAGGCTCTACATCACCAATTCGGCGATCCACAACCCGACCGGCGCCGTTCTCTCACCCGTCAACGCCCACCGCCTGCTGATGCTGTCGGAGCGTGCGGGCCTCACGATTATCGAAGACGATATTTTTGCCGATTTCGAGATCACCAAAGCGCCGAGGCTTGCCGCCTTCGATGCGCTGAACCGCGTCATCCAGATCGGAAGCTTCTCAAAGGCTCTCTCGGCCTCGGCCCGATGCGGCTACATCGTCACCCGTAAGGAATGGCTGGACCCGCTGGTCGACATGAAGATCGCCTCCAATTTCGCCGGAAGCCAGATGTCCGAGGCTCTGGTGCTGGAAGTCCTGAAAGACGGAAGCTACCGGCGGCATATGGAAGCGTTGAAGGCAAGGCTTTCAAAAGCAAGAGCGAGCCTGATCCCGACATTGCGACAGCTGGGCATCGAGCCTTGGATAGAGCCGCAGGCGGGCCTATTCCTCTGGTGTCGGCTTCCTTTAGGGGTCGATGCTGCCGACGTGGCGCGCCACGCGCTTGCCGAGAATATGGTTCTTGCACCCGGCAATGTATTCAGTCAGTCGGACACCGCTTCAAGCTTCATCCGCTTTAACGTGTCGCAGTGCGATCACCCGCAATTCGGTGATATTCTCGAGAGAGCTATCAAGCTGGCGAGGCGCTGACAGTTACGTTTTTTGGCATTTTAGGAACCATTCACGCAGACGTGCATTTTCTTCGCATTGGAAGAGGAGAAAACACCATGACTTTTGATCCAAATCTGCCCCGCGACCCGAACCTTCGTCCGGACCGCCCTGAACTGCGCACAACGCCCGAAACCCATCGCAAGTCCGCTGGCTGGGCACCGTGGGCAGCCATTATCGTCGTTCTGCTCGTCGGCGGTTTCATCTGGATGCAGATGAGCAGCCCGTCCACCACAGACCCGACCACGACGTCGTCCACGACGCCGCCAGCTGTCAGCGATCAGGCTCCGGCCCCGGCACCGATGACGCCAACGGCTCCGGCTACACCGCCAGTGAATGGCGCTGCTCCGGCTTCGCCGAACACCAACGGCACGTCGACACAGCCGTAATCGTCACTGATTTGACTTAAGAGAGCCGCTTGCCGAAAGGCAGGCGGCTTTTCTTTGTTAAAAGCCCTCCATCGCCGATGGCTTGTGACCCGACTGAGCCCATCGGTTGAAGGATTCGCGGGCGAGATCGGCAAGCGTGATATTGCCAAAACGTGTAAGCAGGAGCGCTTGCGCTTCTGTCATGGCATCCGCCAGTGCGACGTTGACCGACTGTTCTATGATGCAGGCCGGATTGTCCCCCGAGAGGCCGATCGAAAACATATCGGGGTTACCGAGCGCCTTGTGGATATCGAGAAGCGTGATCTCCGCGAGCGGTCGCGCCAGAACCCAGCCGCCGCCATGGCCTTTTTCCGACGTGACATAGCCAGCATCGCGTAAGCCCGCCATGGTGCGCCGGACGACCACCGGGTTGGTCTGCAACATGGCAGCGATTGCGTCGGATGTCGCTGGTTTCTCATGCTTTTCCATATGGATCAGCACATGCAGCACTCTGGACAGGCGGGTATCTTGTCTCATCGGATCTCCATCTCAAACCGTACCACGACGATAGAAACGTAACAATCAGAGTTACATGATATTGACTTACAATTTCACGTAACAATATAAGTTACGAAATTGGTTTTGAGAGGGAGTCCATGCCATGATCTATGATGTCATCATTATCGGAGGAAGTTATGCGGGCCTTTCCGCAGCTCTCCAGCTTGGGCGCGCCCGCCGCCGCGTTCTCGTCGTCGATGCGGGCAACCGCCGCAACCGCTTTGCCAGCCACTCGCATGGCTTTCTCGGACAGGATGGAAAAGCGCCCGGGGAGATCATTGCCGAGGCTCGTCACCAGATTGAGGCCTATGAGACGATCGACTGGATCGATGGTCTCGCAACACATGTCAGCGGAGCCTTCGATGCCTTCGATGCCTTCGAGGTCAAGATTGATGGAGGAGAGCGCAAGACGGGCCGAAGGCTCGTCATCGCCGCAGGTGTCACGGACGATTTGCCACCGATCCCGGGTCTCAGCGAACGTTGGGGGAAAAGCGTGTTTCATTGCCCCTATTGCCATGGTTACGAGCTGAACCAGGGTCGGATCGGCGTGATCGCTGCATCCGCGCTCGCCATTCATCATGGATTGATGCTGCCCGATTGGGGGACGACGACCCTCTTCACCAATGGCGCCTTCGTGCCGGATCAGGAGCAGCGTGCCCAACTGGCCGCGCGCGGCACAGAGGTGGAAGAGGGTTCGATCCAGGAGATCGGCGGTACGGCGGATGTTGTTCTCACTGATGGACGAAGGCTTGCAATGGACGGGCTTTTCACTCAACCGACGCTCCGGATCTCGGCACCCTGGATCGCGCCACTGGGTTGCTCGCTGGAGGAAACGCCGATGGGCACGACCATCCGAACCGATGCGATGAAGCAGACAACGAAGCGCGGCGTCTTTGCCTGTGGCGATATCGCTCGTCCAGCCGGTTCGGTCGCACTTGCCGTGGGAGACGGGGCAATGGCTGGCACTGCGGCACATCGTTCGCTGATGTTTCCCGATCTATAGCGATCAATGAAACAAAAAATCCCGACCATAAGCCGGGATTTTAAACAGAATCGATGAGAGCTTATTCGTCATTCATCTTCAGCGCGGCAATGAAGGCTTCCTGAGGAATCTCAACCTTGCCGAACTGGCGCATGCGCTTCTTGCCTTCCTTCTGCTTGTCCAGCAGCTTGCGCTTGCGGGTGGCGTCGCCGCCGTAGCACTTGGCCGTCACGTCCTTGCGCAGAGCGCGCACGGTTTCACGCGCGATGACCTTGCCGCCGATGGCGGCCTGGATCGGGATCTGGAACATGTGCGGCGGGATGAGCTCCTTCAGCTTTTCGCACATGCCGCGCCCGCGACGGTCCGCTGCCGAGCGGTGAACCAGCATGGAAAGCGCATCGACCGGATCACCATTGACGAGGATCGACATCTTCACGAGATCGCCCTCGCGGTAATCGATGATGTTGTAGTCGAAGGAGGCATAGCCCTTGGAGATCGACTTCAGGCGGTCGTAAAAGTCGAACACCACTTCGTTGAGCGGCAGCTCATAGGTGATCATGGCGCGGTTGCCGACATAGGTCAGCTCCGTCTGGATGCCGCGACGGTCCTGGCAAAGCTTCAGAATGCCACCGAGATATTCATCCGGCGTCATGATCGTCGCCTTGATCCAGGGCTCGCGAATATCTTTGATCTTCACCACATCCGGCATGTCCGCCGGGTTGTGAAGTTCCTTCTCCGTGCCGTCCGTCAGGGTCATCTCGTAGACGACCGAAGGGGCAGTGGCGACGAGGTCGAGATTGAACTCGCGCTCAAGACGCTCCTGAATGATTTCCAGATGCAGAAGGCCAAGGAAGCCGCAACGGAAGCCGAAGCCGAGGGCTGCGGAGCTTTCCATTTCGAAAGAGAAGGATGCGTCGTTCAGGCGAAGCTTGCCGACGGCGGCGCGCAGATCTTCGAAGTCTGCCGCATCGACCGGGAAGAGACCGCAGAACACCACCGGCTGAGCCGGCTTGAAACCGGGCAGGGCCTTTTCCGTCGGACGCTTGTCATCGGTAATCGTGTCACCGACGCGCGTGTCGGCCACTTCCTTGATCGAGGCGGTGATGAAGCCGATTTCTCCAGGTCCGAGGCTATCCACGGTAAGCATCTTCGGCGTCAGAACGCCGACGCGCTCGATCGTATACTTGGCACCCGAGCCCATCATGCGGATCTGCTGGCCCTTGGTCAGCACGCCATCGATGATGCGCACCAGAACCATGACGCCGAGATAGGTGTCGTACCAGCTATCGACGAGCAGCGCCTTAAGCGCACCCTTCTCACCGGCTTCGCTCTTAGGCGCGGGCAGCTTATGGACAATGGCTTCCAGAACGTCGGGAATGCCAAGGCCGGTCTTGGCCGAAATCATCACGGCTTCGGAGGCATCGATGCCGATGACTTCCTCGATCTGTTCCTTGATGCGATCCGGCTCTGCAGCAGGCAGATCGATCTTGTTGAGCACCGTGACGATCTCGTGATTGTTGTCGATCGCCTGATAGACGTTGGCAAGCGTCTGCGCTTCCACACCCTGCGAGGCATCCACCACCAGAAGCGAGCCTTCGCAGGCCGATAGCGACCGCGATACTTCATAGGCGAAGTCGACATGGCCGGGCGTGTCGATGAGGTTCAGTACATAGATTTCGCCGTTATTCGCCTTGTAATGCAGGCGCACGGTCTGGGCCTTGATGGTGATGCCGCGCTCACGCTCGATATCCATATTGTCCAGCACCTGCTCGGACATATCGCGCTCGGCAAGACCGCCGGTCGACTGGATCAACCGGTCGGCAAGGGTGGATTTGCCATGGTCGATATGGGCGACGATGGAGAAGTTGCGGATATGGTCGAGGGGCGTACGGGTCGAATTGGTGCTCATGCCCCGCGCTATAGAGGGTTTCGCGGGCAAATGGAAGCTGTTCTATGGCGGCAAGCGGCGGCGAAATCGGCTTTTCAGCCGGGGAACTGCTCGCTCCAGTCCCGCCGCGTCGCGACCTGCCCTTGTGTGCGCAAACGCGCCACATCGGCAAGATCGATATCGACGATCAGAAGCGTGCTCTCGCTCACCGCATCGCTGTCGCTCTCCGCCACGATGCCGTTGGCGGGCATGCCATAGTCGGAAGGCACGTAAAGTGCCGCGCGTCCGCGATTTTCATCAACCGCTGGCGACCACGGCGCTTCCCCGGCGGTGGGGGAGGATAAGACCGCAAACTGGTTTTCCAGCGCTCGCGCCTGCGCGCCGATCCTTACACGATAGGAGCCTGCCAGCGTGTCCGTGCAGCTTGGCGCCAGAACCAGCTCCACGCCCATTTCGGCCAGCCTGCGGCCCAGCATTGGGAACTCATTATCGTAGCAGATCAGGATACCGAGCTTGCCGATGCTGGTCTCAAAGGCTTTGAGACCTTCCACGCCTGCATCGATGAACCATTGCTCGCGCTCGAAGCGCGTCATGATTTGCTTGTCCTGATAACCGATCAGTCCGTCAGGCCCGAAAAGCCAGGCGCGGTTGCGGAACTTGCCATCGGCATCCTTCACCGGCGCGCTGCCCGGCTGAAAAAGAACCTGATGCTGCCGCGCCAGCTCTTCGCAGAGTTCCACCCAGGGCGGGATCAGGCTTTGCATCGCCTCGATCGAGCCGTGCAGATCGGAGCGGATATCCGGGGCCAATTGCCCGGTCAGCACCATGGCGGAATATTCCGGCAGCAGAAGGAGTTCCGCGCCCTTTTGCTTGGCCTCCGCAACGATGGAGCTTAGATGCCGGGCATAGTCCTCCCAGGTTTCGATCAGCTCCATGGCGTACTGGCAGGCGGCAAGCCGGGTCATTCAGCGATCCTCTTCGTCCAGAAGGATAGAGGCTTTGCGCTCTGCTCATCTTCATCCAGATCCTGCCATGTGAAACTGGTGCGAAGCTCCGGGTGGTGTGTGTAGCCACGCTTTTCCCAAAAGTCGTTCAGCGGCACGTAGTCGGCGGGACGGCGGGGATGATCGGACGGGCGCTCGACAGCGCAGAAGGTACACCATTCGAAACCGCCAAGGCGCTTCGCATGCGCTTCCCGTTCCTCGAAGAAGCGCACACCCAGGCCATGGCCGCGGTATTCAGGCAAAAGCACGCTCTCGCCGAAATAGAAGATTTGCTCAAGCTCGTACCCGGCGTTGATGAAGGGCGTCTTCACCTCATCCGTTTCCGCCATCATCGGCATGCCCGTCGACATGCCCACGATTTTGTCGCCATCGATCGCGAGCACGAATACGGCACCCTCGGCTTTCGCATAGGTCGAGAGATAGGTGTGCTCATAATCGAACGATCCGTCATACAGGTACGGAAAGGCGCGAAAGACGGTGATACGCAGCAGCGACAGATCGTCGAAGAACGGTGCAGCATCAATGCCGGAAAGGGAACGGATTTCGACGGTCATGGGCATGTTCACATGGATTTTCCTTGGTTATACCGTCAGGGAAAAGCTGTGCAAGCCTTGAACACGGAGATTGGATCATGTCCGCACTCGAAACCATACGCGCCTATTACGATGCCTTCAACCGTCAGGATATGGATGCCTTTCTGGCGCTTCTGACCGACGATGTGGTGCATGACATCAATCAGGGCGAGCGGCAGGTCGGAAAGGACATCTTCGCCAAATTCATGCAGCACATGAACCGCTGCTATAAGGAAAACCTCACCGACATGGTGATCATGGCGAGCGAAGACGGCAAGCGCGCTTCCGCGGAGTTCATCGTCAACGGCGAGTATCTCAAGACCGATGAAGGCTTGCCGGAAGCCAATGGCCAGACCTATGTCCTGCCAGCCGGTGCCTTCTTCGAGTTGAAGGATGGCAAGGTCGCACGGGTGACCAATTACTACAATCTTAATGATTGGATCGCGCAGGTTGGCGGTTAAGAGCTGAGAGCCTCAGTTGTTGCCGTGGATCCTCGCCTCTAGGGCGAGGATAACGTCTGAGAAGGGGCGTGGTCGCGCGCGTCCTTTGCCCTCACGTCTCCAGCACGATGCCAAGTTCTGTGCGCAGCTTCTTCGTCAGCCCCGCCGCCACGAGTTCGTAGGAGCGGCGGACGTAGTGCTCCAACTCTTCGTCTTCCAGCGGAGCATGATCGCTGATCGATACCCATTTGCGCTTGGCGAAATAGGGTGCCTGGGCGATGCCCTCCATCGATGTGAGGATTTCGAAACTCTCTTCCGAGCATTTGACGACAAGCCGCCAGTCATCCCGCTCGCCGAGCACCGCAAACACCTTGTCGCCGACCTTGGCAACATGCGAATCCCATTGATCGACAAAGTTCACGCCCGGCCAGACGCCAAGCATTGCATCGAACGTCTTTCGCTCGAAGAGGCTCATTGTAGCCGTTCCGCGATCAGCGTCGCCAGCCTTTCGGCAACCTCCGCCTTTGAGAGATCGGGCCAGGCATCGACGCCGCTGTCGGAGATGATCTTCACCTGATTGCGCACTCCGCCCATGATGCCGGTTTCAGGCGAAACATCATTGGCAACGATCAAGTCGGCACCTTTTCTCTGAAGCTTGGCGCGGCCATTCTCCTCGACATTCTGCGTTTCCGCCGCAAAGCCGATCACCAGCTTGGGCCGCTTTTCGTGGTGGCCGACGGTTTTCAGAATATCGGGGTTTTCGGTCAGTTGCAGCGCTGGCGGCGCGTCACCCGGCTGCTTCTTGATTTTTTGGTCCGACAAACTCGCCACCCGCCAGTCCGCAACCGCCGCGACAAAAACGGCGATATCCGAGGGCAGCTTGCCAAGCACGGCGTCACGCATCTCCTCGGCGCGTTCCACATGCATGGTGTTCACACCCGCCGGATCGGGGATAGTCACCGGACCGGAGACGAGCGTCACCTCCGCGCCAAGCTTGGCAAGAGCGGAGGCAATGGCGTGGCCCTGCCGGCCGGATGAACGGTTGGCGATATATCGTACGGGATCGATTGGCTCGTGCGTCGGACCGGAGGTGACGATGGCCGTTTTGCCCCTGAGCGGCTTCGGAGCATCGTCCAGCAATCGTTCGACGGCTTCAGTGATCTGCAACGGCTCGGCCATGCGGCCAACACCGGCTTCACCCTTTTCCGCCATCTGGCCCGCCATCGGACCGATAAAAGCAATGCCATCGCCTTTCAGCGTTGCGATGTTCCGCTTGGTGGCCTTGGCCTCCCACATTTTCGGGTTCATTGCAGGCGCCACTAGCATGGGACGATCGGTCGCCAGCAAAACGGTGGACGCCAGATCGTCCGCCAGCCCGTTTGCCATCTTCGCCAGAAGATCGGCAGTCGCGGGTGCCACCACAACGAGGTCGCAGCCGCGCGCCAGCCGAATATGGCCGACATCCTGCTCATCCTGGCGGGAAAAAAGTTCGGTAAACACATGGGTGGCGGACAGCGCCCCGACGGCAAGCGGCGTGACGAATTCCTGCGCGCCCCTTGTCATCACCGGCGTCACCGTCGCGCCGCGCTCTTTCAGGCGGCGGATCAGATCGAGGCTCTTATAGGCGGCAATACCGCCGGAGATGATGAGCAGAATATGCTTGTTCGACAGAGCCATGCGCAAAGACCAGTTTCCCGTTTAATCGGGAAACTAAGCGGTCAGTAGGCAAAGTGCAATCACGCCGCCTTGGCGACGTGATATTCCTTGATGGCGACCATCTTGATCGCCGGGAAACGCTCGGCTTCATATCGCAGCGAAAAGGCATCCTGCGCCAGAAACACCGGATCGCCGTCGAGGTCGCGGGCGATATCGCCGCGCTTGACGTTCAAGAACTTCTCGAACTCGGCGGGCTGATCGGACGAAATCCAGCGGCAGACAGAGAAGCGCGACATCTCGAAGGACACCGGCAGGCCATATTCGCCCATCAGCCGTTCTTTCAACACATCGAGCTGCAGTGCGCCGACGACGCCGACGATGGCCGGAGACCCGTCTTCTGGCGAAAACAGCTGCACGACGCCTTCTTCGGCCATCTGCTGCAGCGCCTCCTTCAGCTTCTTCGCCTTCATCGCATCCTCAAGCCGGACACGGCGCAGGATTTCCGGCGAGAAGTTCGGCACGCCCTGGAAGACGAGGTTTTCGCCTTCCGTCAGCGTGTCACCGATACGAAGCGTGCCGTGGTTGGGAATGCCGACCACATCACCGGCATAGGCCGTGTCCGCCAGCTGGCGCTGCGAGGCGAAGAAGAATTGCGGCGCGGTGAGGCCCATCTGCTTGCCGGTGCGCGCAAGGCGCGCCTTCATGCCGCGCTCCAGCTTGCCGGAACAGATGCGGGCAAAGGCGATGCGGTCGCGGTGGTTGGGGTCCATATTGGCCTGGATCTTGAAGACGAAGGCCGTCATCTTTTCTTCAGCTGCATGGACGAGGCGGGTATCGGCCACCTGATCGCGCGGCGGCGGAGCAAAATCGCCAAGCGCGTTGATCAGATCACGCACACCGAAGTTGCGAAGAGCCGAGCCGAAGAAGACCGGTGTCATGTGGCCTTCGAGAAACGCCTGACGGTCGAAGGGACGGCAGGCTTCCATGGCCAGTTCCGTTTCTTCGATAAAGGCATCCCGCTCGTTTTCAGGCAGCCTGTCGGCAACCGCCTGCGGACCGTTGACCGGCAGACCATCGATTTGCGTGTCGTTGCCGCGGAAGGTGTTTTCGGCGAGATTGTAAGCGCCGCAGAAGGTCTTCGAACGCCCGACCGGCCAGGTGATCGGTGAAGTGTCGAGCGCCAGCTTTTCTTCCACCTCATCGAGAATCTCGAAGGCGTCGCGGCTTTCACGGTCCATCTTGTTGATGAAGGTGATGATCGGAATGTCGCGCATGCGGCAGACTTCGAAAAGCTTCAGCGTGCGCGGCTCGATACCCTTGGCAGCATCGATGACCATGATGGCAGCGTCCACGGCCGTCAGCGTGCGGTAGGTGTCGTCGGCAAAGTCCTCGTGACCGGGCGTATCGAGAATGTTGAAGACGCGGTCGTTATATTCAAAGGTCATGACCGAGGTCACGACGGAGATGCCGCGCTCGCGCTCGATCTTCATCCAGTCCGAACGGGTCTGGATGCGATCCTTCTTGGCCTTCACCTCACCGGCAAGCTGGATCGCTCCGCCGAACAGCAAGAGCTTCTCGGTCAGCGTCGTCTTACCCGCATCCGGGTGCGCGATAATAGCAAAGGTGCGGCGGCGGGAGACCGCCTCGGCAAGTGTTTCGGCCATCTAACAAATCCTGTGGAATTGCGGGCTATCTAGCGTTTCGAGCCCGCTTTTGCAATTGACCTTGACCCCGCGAGCGCAAACTAATGCCGCATGAACACGCAAAACACCCCGTCTCCCGCCCTGAAACTCATCCGTCTTCCCAATGGTGAAGGCATCGAGCTGCCGTCCTACGAGACGACAGGCGCCGCCGGCATGGACCTTCGCGCTGCCGTCGAGGCTGGCGAGACGATGACGCTCCGCCCCGGTGAGCGAGCACTGGTGCCGACCGGTTTCATCTTCGAAGTCCCCTTCGGCTATGAGGCGCAGATCCGGCCGCGCTCCGGCCTTGCCATCAAGAACGGCATCACCTGCCTCAATTCGCCGGGCACCGTGGATAGCGACTATCGCGGCGAGGTGAAGGTCATTCTCGCCAATCTCGGGCAGGCGGATTTCACCATCGAGCGTGGCATGCGCATCGCCCAGATGGTGATTGCGCCGGTAACGCAGGTGACGGTCACTGAGGTCAGCGAGTTCACGGAGACGACGCGCGGTGCCGGCGGCTTCGGCTCGACCGGTGTCTAGTCATCACGACGTTGTGAGGCGGCAAATTCTGGAGTATGTCTCAACGGATTGACGCGAGGGGACATGTCCATGACCATCACCACTATCCTTGCCTACGCCATGGCCCTGTTCATCGCTGCAGCCATTCCAGGCCCAGGAATGACGGCGATCGTCGCGCGCGCTCTGGGCTCGGGTTTCCGCGAAACCTTCTTCATGGGGCTTGGTCTGGTGCTGGGAGATATGGTCTATCTGACGGCGGTCATCCTCGGTCTTGCCTTCGTCGCGCAGACCTTTCAGGAAGCCTTCATGGTGCTGAAATTCGCCGGTGCCGCCTACCTGCTTTACATCGCCTGGAAACTCTGGACCGCCGGGCTTCTGCCGCAGGACTTGCAGGCGAAGAAAAGTACCAGCATCGGCATGTCCTTCCTGTCCGGTCTGTTCATCACGCTCGGCAATCCCAAGACCATGTTGTTCTATGTCGCGCTCGTCCCGACCCTGATCGACATCCGCGGGATCGGCCTTCCCGAATATGCGCTTCTGATCGGCTTGACCTTTACCGTTCTGATGGCGGTATTGCTGCCCTATATCCTGCTGGCTTCCAAAGCCCGCGCATTGCTGAAGCGCCCAAGCGCCTTGACGATCCTCAACCGCATCGCAGCAGGCATCCTGGCGGGAACCGCGGCGATGATTGCGACACGCGCCAGTTGAGAACGGTCTTCTACGTCAGGCCCTGAGATTGGTGATCTATCCCAGGCACCTCGCCCTATAAGCACGTTTGTTCTCTGGCTTCCCTGCCAGTATCGCCCTATCCTGCGCGCGATTGCATGAGGACATAAGGCAGGAGAGCAGGCATGTCGGAAGCGAAGAAACCCGGACGCGGACGCATCTATTCCTCGATCACCGAAACGATCGGCGACACGCCGCTGGTGCGTCTGGACAAGCTGGCGAAGGAAAAGGGTGTGCACGCGACGCTTCTGGCAAAGCTCGAATTCTTCAACCCCATCGCCTCCGTCAAGGATCGCATCGGCGTGGCGATGATCGAGTCGCTGGAAGCGCAAGGAAAGATCGCCCCCGGCAAGACGACGCTTGTCGAACCGACCTCTGGCAATACCGGCATTGCGCTCGCCTTTGCCGCTGCCGCCAAGGGCTACAAGCTGATCCTCACCATGCCGGAGACCATGTCGGTCGAGCGCCGCAAGATGCTGGCGCTGCTCGGTGCCGAGCTGGTTCTAACGGAAGGCCCAAAGGGCATGAAGGGCGCGATTGCCAAGGCGCATGAATTGGCAGAAACGCTGCCCGACGCCATCATCCCCCAGCAGTTCGAAAACCCCGCCAATCCGGAAATTCACCGCAAGACGACGGCAGAGGAGATTTGGAACGACACCAATGGCTCGGTCGATATCTTTGTGTCCGGCATCGGCACGGGTGGGACGATCACGGGCGTCGGTCAGGTGCTGAAGGGCCGCAAGCCAGATATCAAGGTCGTGGCCGTCGAGCCCACAGACAGTCCGGTTCTGTCCGGCGGTACACCCGGCCCGCACAAGATCCAGGGCATCGGTGCAGGCTTTGCGCCGAGCATTCTCGATACCAAGATCTACGACGAGATCGTCACCGTCAGCAATGACGATGCTTTCGAGACCGCACGCCTGGCGGCACGGCTGGAAGGCGTTCCGGTCGGCATTTCCTCAGGCGCGGCGCTTGCCGCTGCCATCAAGGTGGGCGCGCGGGAGGAGAACGCTGGCAAGACCATCGTGGTGATCATTCCGTCCTTCGCGGAACGGTATCTTTCCACCGCGCTGTTCGAAGGACTCGGCCTGTAAGAAACGATAATTGAGCGGCGGCAATGAATGCCGCCCGCTCTCAGGCCAGACGCTTGACGATGACCGGTGCGGACGCAATGGGTGCGTCCGAAATTGCGTAATAGCTCCGCACGGATGCAGCGATATGGTCTGCGTCTTCACGGCTTGCCGCATGCACCATGGCAATCGGCTGGCCTTCCTCCACCTTCGTGCCGAGCGGCAGGATGTCCGACAGACCGACGCGGTGGTCGATCCGGTTGCTGGGGTGACGACGTCCCCCGCCAAGCTCAACGACCGCCATTCCGACATCCCGCGCCCGGCAGGATGCAAGCCATCCACCTGTCTGGGCTTTGACAGATACGACGTGCGGTGCGGCTTTCAGATAATGTTGAGGCCGGTCGATGAAGTCGGCTGGTCCACCGAGTGCGCTGACCATCTGGCCAAAGCGCTCCATGGCGCGACCGGAAGAGAGCGACTCGCGCGCCATTGCCTCGGCATCGGTCAGCGTCGACGCCACGCCGCCCTGCACCAACATCTCTGAGGCAAAAGCAAGCACCAGCATCTCGATGCGCGTGCCGCCTTTTCGACCCTGCAGGAAATCCAGGCAGTGAACGATTTCGAGCGTATTACCAGCTGCATCCGCGAGAGGCTCGTTCATGTCGGTGATCAACGCCGACGTTTTTACGCCCGCACCATTGGCGACCTGCACCAGGGCCGCAGCCAGTAGCTCAGCTTCCTCGGCAGTCAGCATGAAGGCGCCGCTGCCGAATTTGACGTCAAGCACCAGCGTCTCGAGACCCGCTGCGAGCTTCTTCGACAAGATGGAGGCGGTAATCAGCGGTATGGAATCCACCGTCGCCGTCACGTCGCGGATGGCATAAAGCCGCTTGTCCGCAGGTGCGAGATCGCCCGTCTGGCCGATGATGGCGCAGCCGACATCCTTGACGGTGCGCCGGAACAGCGCCTCATTCGGCATCACATCATAACCGGGGATGGCTTCGAGCTTGTCCAGTGTCCCGCCGGTATGGCCAAGACCACGGCCGGATATCATCGGGACCGCCAGCCCACAGGCCGCAACGATCGGTGCAAGCATCAGCGAGACATTGTCGCCGACACCCCCGGTCGAATGCTTGTCGGAGATCGGCTTGCCAATATCGGCCCAGGAGAGCACATCGCCGCTGTCACGCATGGCGAGGGTGAGCGCCACCGTCTCCTCGCGCGTCATGCCGCGAAAGTACACCGCCATGGCGAAAGCCGCCGCCTGACCTTCGGAAATCGAACCGTCGGAGAGTGCAGCGATGAAGGCCGAAATATCGGTTGCGGCAAGCGTCTCGCCATCACGCTTGCGGCGGATGATTTCCTGCGGAAGCATGGGAGATCAATATCCGCTGGCGGCTTTGGCCGGCTCGCCACCCGCCAGAACGGTCAAGACGTCATCCAGCAGGCTGGAGGCTCCGAAGCGGAAGGTGGAGGGCATGGCCCAATTGGGCTGCATGATGGTTTCTGCCAGACGCAGGTAAAGCGTCGCATCGGCAACCGTGCCAATCCCGCCCGCGGGCTTGAAGCCGACCTTCTTCCTGCTGTCGCGGATGGCCTGCAGTATGATGTCGGCCGCTTCCAGCGTCGCATTGACCGCGACCTTGCCGGTGGAGGTCTTGATAAAGTCAGCCCCTTCGGCAATGGCAATTTCGCTGCCACGGCGGATGAGCGTCTTGTCCTTCAACTCGCCCGTTTCGAGGATGACTTTCAGCAGGATCGGTTCTGGGCAGGCCTTGCGAACGGCTGCGACCATCTCGGCGACCGATACTTCATCGCCTGCGATGAATTTACGGTAGGGGATGACGAGATCGATTTCGTCGGCGCCATCGCGGATGGCGTGCTCGGTTTCGCCAACAACGGTCGCGACATCCAGGTCGCCCGATGGAAAATTGACGACGGTGGCAATGCGGATCGAATGATTGTTGCCGAAGGCCGCGCGCGCCTGCGCGACGAAACGCGGCCAGATGCAGATGGCAGCCGTATTGCCGAACTGCGTGTGCGCTCTCTGGCAGAGGCTGACGATTTGCTCGGGCGTGCAATCGTCTTTCAGATTTGTCAGGTCCAGCAAGGACAAAGCGAGGCTGGCTGCTTCGCGCGGGCGCTGAAGTTCCATGCTTAGTTTCCTCCCGAAATCATTTCCGTTAAAACAGCGGCAAGGCGTTTACCGCCGATCGGAGCCATGTCTTTTGTCTCGTCATGGCTCAGTTCAGCACCGGTCATGCCGGCACCGTAATTGGTAATAACGGAAGCTGCGGCAACGCGCATCCCGAAAAAGCGCGCAAGGATCACTTCCGGTACGGTGGACATGCCCACAGCATCGGCACCGAGCGTGCGCGCCATGCGAATTTCCGCCGGCGTTTCAAAGCTTGGTCCGGAAAACCACATATAGACGCCGGAAAACAGCGGCACGGTTGCACGGATGGCCGCATTGCGCATGGCAAGCGTCATATCCGCATCGTAAGCGCTGGTCATGCCGACGAAGCGCTTATCGCTCTCCTCGCCGATCAGCGGGTTCATGCCGGAATAGTTGATGTGGTCGGTAATCTGCATCACCGATCCGGGCGGCATGTCCTGGCGAACCGAGCCTGCGGAATTGGTGAGGATCAGCGACTGTACGCCGATACCCGCCAGCGCCTCGATCGCGGGACGCATGGCCGAGGCATCGCCCCTTTCGTAGTAATGCACACGGCCGGACAGCATGATGACCGGCTGACCGCCCAGATACCCGGCTACCACTTCGCCAGCATGGCCGGAGACGGCGCTTTCCGGAAAGCCCGGAATGTCCGCATAAGGGATGCGGATCGGGTCCACCACCTCATCCACCAGCACGCCGAGGCCGGAGCCGAGCACGATGGCTGTGCGGGGAACAAGCCCATTCAGCCGTTCCACCAAAACGTCGATGATCGCGTGATCCATCTTACAACTCGGTCTTGAAGCTGAAGGGCAAAAGTTCGTCCATGGTCATCACCTTCTGCACGCCGCTCTCGTCACAGAGATAGACCTTGGTCTCGGGCGTGGCGAACTCGGCAATCTTCTGGCGGCAGCCGCCGCAAGGCGGGCAGAGCGCCAGCTTTTCTGCGATGACGGCGATCTCCTTGATCTGCTTGGCGCCGCCCATCACCATGGCGCTGATGGCGGAAGGCTCCGCGCACCAGCCCTGCGGGAAGGACAGGTTTTCGATATTGGCGCCCTTGTAGACTTTGCCGTCTTCGGCACGGATCGCAGCGCCAACAGGGAACTTCGAGTAGGGCGCATGGGCAAAGCCCATGGCCTCACGGGCGGCTTCGAAGAGCGCGTGGGTCGTCGGTTCGTTCAGCATCGATCAACGCTCCTTGGAGTAGGCAACACCACCGGCCTTTGGCGGCTTGGCAACGCCGATGAAACCGGCGAGCAGAATGCAGGTGAGGATATAGGGCAGCGCCTGGAAGATCTGCACCGGCACTTCGCCGATGCCGGGGATCGCCTTGCCCTGCATGAAGTTCGCCATCGCATCGAGGAAGCCGAAGAGAAGGCAGGCAAACATGACCGGGACCGGCTTCCACTTGGCGAAGATCAGAGCGGCAAGTGCAATATAGCCCTTGCCGGCAGACATGTTGGCAATGAAGGCTGCCGACTGCGCAACGGCAAGATAGGTACCGGCAAAGCCGCACAGGAAACCGGCAACGATGACGGCGCGGAAGCGCATCCATGCCACCGAAATGCCAGCCGTATCTACGGCACCTGGGTTCTCACCGACAGCGCGCAGACGAAGGCCAAAGCGCGTGCGGTAAAGCACCCACCAGGAAATCGGCACGGCCAGGAAGGCAAGATACGTCAAGATGTTGTTGCCGGAAATGACATTGGCGTAGAGAGGGCCGATGAAGGGCACCTCACGCATCATGTCTACACCCGGCAGAATGATCGGCGTGAAGCGGCCTTCGCCGGTGATCTGCGGCGTGCGTCCGCCCTGGCCGAACCAGGCTTGACCCAGAACGACGGTGAGGCCAGCGGCGACGAAGTTCAGAGCCACGCCGGAGACGATCTGGTTGCCGCGGTTGGTGATGACGGCGAAGCCATGCACCAGCGAGAAGAAGATCGAGATACCGATGCCGGCGGCAAGGCCAGCCCACGGGTCTTTGGTCAGATAGGCAACGCAGGCGGATGCGAAGGCGGCAGCCAGCATCTTGCCTTCCAGACCGATATCGAACACGCCGGCGCGTTCGGAGAATAACCCCGCAAGGGCGGTAAACAGAAGCGGAATGGTCAGGCGGACGGTCGAACCGAGAATGCTGACCAGCATGTCGAAGCTTTCCATGGCCTTACCTCTTCACGAAATTCTGGTAGATGCGCACAAGCGCGGGGCGATACATAAATTCAAGGGCACCGGCGAACAGGATCACCAGACCCTGGATGACGACGATCATCTCACGGGTGATGTTGGGCATTTCAAACGAAAGATCCGCGCCGCCCTGATAGAGAATGCCGAAGAGCAGCGCCGCAAAGACGATGCCAAGTGGATGGCTTCTGCCCATCAGCGAGACGGCAATCCCGACGAAGCCGGCACCTGCGACGAACTCCACCTGAAGACGGGCTGACGCCCCCATGACCGGGTTCAACGCCATCATGCCGGCAAGACCGCCGGAGATCAGCATGGTGATGATGACCGTGCGTGAGTAGGGCATGCCGGCATAGATAGCCGCTTGCGGGCTGAAACCGAGGGCGCGCATCTCATAGCCAAGCTTGGTACGCCAGATCAGCACCCACACCAGAAACGCCATGACGAGCGCGATGATGAAGGACACATTGAAGGGTGCGGGGCCAAGCTTGAGGCCGAACAATGCCATCAGCCAGTCGAGCTTCGGCAACTGTCCGCCGGGCAGGAATGTGCGGGTTTCCGGCGCCATCTTGCCCGGAACGATCAGCACGTTGACGAGCAGATAGACCATCAATGCCGCGGCAATGAAGTTGAACATGATCGTGGTGATGACGATGTGGCTGCCGCGCTTGGCCTGCAGCCAGCCGGGAATGAACGCCCAGGCAGCGCCGAAGACAGCGGCACCGATGACGGCGAAAGGCATCGTCACATACCAGGGAACGTAACGGTCGAGCGTGAGCGCCACGAGTGCCGCACCCAGACCACCGATATAGGCCTGTCCTTCAGAGCCGATATTGAAAAGCCCGGCATGGAAGGCGACGGCGACGGAAAGCCCGGTGAAGATGAAGCTCGTCGTGTAGAACAGGGTAAAGCCAATGGCGTCGCCACGACCGAGCGCGCCCTCGATCAAGAGCCGAAGGGCTGCGAAGGGATCTTCGCCGATCGACCAGACGACGAGGCCTGAGATGAAGAAGGCCGTCAGGATGTTCAGAAACGGCAGAACGCCGTATGTGATCCAACCGGGCAGGGGAACGGAAGCTGTACTCATGTGTGTGGCCTTATGCGGCAATGCCGGCCATCATCAGGCCCAGCGTCTGTTCTTCGGCTTCCGCCGTCTTTTCTCCAACGACCCGGCCGGCAAACATTACCAGAATGCGGTCCGAGAGCGAGCGGATTTCATCCAGTTCAACGGAGACCAGAAGTATGGCCTTGCCCGCATCGCGCATGTCGATGATGCGGCGGTGAATGAACTCGATCGCACCGATATCGACGCCACGCGTTGGCTGGCCAATGATCAGCATGCTCGGGTCGCGCTCGATTTCGCGCGCAACGACGATCTTCTGCTGGTTGCCCCCGGAAAAATTGGCGGTCTTCAGCCGGGCATTTGGCGGGCGGATATCGTATTTCTCGATCTTTTCGACCGCATCCTTGCGAATGGCTTCGGGATCGAGAAACGGACCTTTTCCATAGCGTTCGTCACGATGATAGCCGAGGATCGAATTCTCATATTCCTCGAACTTCAAGATCAGACCCATATGGTGGCGGTCTTCCGGGATATGGGCCAGACCGAGTTGGCGCAAGATGGCCGGATCGACCTTGTCCACCTGCTTGCCACCGATCAGGATTTCACCCGAATGCGGCTTGCGAATTCCGGCAATGGCTTCCAGGAGTTCGGACTGACCGTTTCCGGCAACGCCCGCAATGCCGACGATTTCGCCAGCGCGCACATCGAAGGAAACATTGTCCACCATGGTCACGCCACGGCTGTCCTTCACCGTCAGATTACGGACCGAAAAAAGAACCTCGCCAGGCTTGGCTTCACCCTTTTCGACGCGCAGCAGAACGCGGCGACCGACCATCAACTCGGCCAGTTCTTCCACCGTCGTCTCCGACGTCTTGCGCGTCGCCACCATCTCGCCGCGGCGCATGACGGAGACCTCGTCGGTAATCGCCATGATTTCGCGCAGCTTGTGGGTGATGAGGATGACCGTCTTGCCCTGGTCGCGCAACACGCTCAGTATCTTGAACAGGTGATCGGCTTCAGCAGGCGTCAAAACGCCGGTCGGCTCGTCGAGGATCAGGATTTCCGCGCCGCGATACATGGCTTTCAAGATTTCCACGCGCTGCTGCAGTCCGACCGGCAGATCCTCGATGATCGCATCCGGATTGACCTCGAGGCCATATTCATTCTCAAGGCGCTTCAGTTCCTTGCGGGTGGCCGCCGTGCCTTTGGACAGAAGAGCGCCGCCCTCCGCACCGAGCATGACATTTTCCAGCACGGAAAAATTTTCGACCAGCATGAAGTGCTGGTGCACCATGCCGATACCGGCGTCGATGGCAGCCTGGCTGTCCTTGATGGTAACGGGGTTGCCGTTGACCCGGATTTCACCGGAATCGGCCTGATAGAAGCCGTAAAGGATCGACATCAGGGTCGACTTGCCGGCACCGTTTTCCCCGATGATGCCGTGGATCGTCCCCTTGGCAACGGTCAGATTGATATTTTTATTGGCGTGAACGGCACCGAACGACTTGTCGATGCCCACGAGCTCGATTGCAGGGTTCATACTCAAACCAAAACCTCTCCGAAGGCTGGATATGAAAAGGGCGCAAGATGAAAAACATCATGCGCCCCTGTCAAATTTCATATCATTTCGGGCAGGAATTGTCCGACATGTAGTCGTGAACCTTGACGGCGCCGGAGATGATGTCTGCTTTCGCCTTGTCGGCAGCTGCCGCCATTTCAGGCGTGATCAGAGCCTTGTTGTTGTCATCGACAGCATAAGCCACGCCATCTTCCTTGACGCCGAGCGCGTTGACGCCAGCGGTGAACTTGTCGTCTTTGACGTCCTTGAACGCGTTGTAGACGGCGAGATCGACGCGCTTGACCATCGATGTCAGAACCGAGCCCGGATGCAGGTGGTTCTGGTTGGAATCGACGCCGATCGAGTACTTCTTGTTGTCGGCTGCAGTCTGGAGAACGCCGAGACCCGTCGCACCGGCTGCCGCGTAGATCACGTCCGCGCCCTGGTCGATCTGGTTCTTGGTCAGTTCACCGCCACGCACCGGGTCGTTCCAGGCTGCACCCGTCGTGCCGGTCATGTTCTGGAAGACTTCGATCTTGTCGTTGGCAGCCTTGGCGCCCTGGGCGTAGCCGCAGGCGAATTTGCGGATCAGCGGAATGTCCATGCCGCCGATGAAGCCGACCTTGCCGGTCTTGGACGCCATGCCGGCGAGCAGACCCACGAGGTAGGAGCCTTCTTCTTCCTTGTAGACGACCGAGCGCACATTCGGCAGGTCGACGACGGAGTCGACGATCACGAACTTGGTGTCGGGAAATTCTTTAGCCACTTTCTCCATGGCGGAGGTCCAGGCAAAGGACACTGCAACCACCGGATTGAAGCCGCGGCTTGCGAAGTTGCGGATCGCCTGTTCACCCTGCGTGTCGCTGGTCGGCTCGAAATCGCGGAACTCGATGCCGGTTTCAGACTTGAACTTCTCAGCGCCCGTTGCAGCAGCTTCGTTGAACGACTTGTCGAACTTGCCGCCCGTTCCGTAGACCAGTGCAGGCTTGATATCCGCGGCCAAGGCGGAAGCCGACATCGCAGCAAGCGCGAAAAGCGTCAGAAGGGATTTTTTCATTTTGCAGCCCTGTTGTTGCAGTTTAATTTTATTAAAAAGGGTCCTCCCGCAAGCCCTTATGCTGGGCATGTTCTGCGGAAAAGCCAGCCTTGTGGGCTGAGCGTGAGGAGCATCCTTGCACGGCTGCGAGAAAAATTCACCCGTTTTTTTTGCCCGGTGGAAAACCTCTTTTCTGGTGGTTTTTTAATCTCTTCCACCGGGCAGTTGCCATACAACTAGGCGATGTTGCAGGTCACGCCGGTTCCCCTCAATCCGCAATAGCCGCCCGGGTTCTTGGCGAGATATTGCTGATGGTAGTCCTCGGCATAATAGAAGATATCGAGCGGCTCGATCTCGGTGGTGATCTTCGGACGATGACCGGCCGTTTCCAGCGCTTGTTGGAAGGAATCGCGGGCGGCCTTGGCTTCGGCGAGTTGCGCATCATTGGTCGTATAGATTACCGAGCGATAGGTCGTGCCGACATCGTTCCCCTGACGCATGCCCTGGGTCGGATCATGTTCTTCAAAGAAGATCTTCAGGAGTTGAGCCAGCGTCACCTGTGACGGGTCATAGACCACCTTGACCACCTCGGCATGGCCGGTCAGCCCTGTCGTGGTTTCCTGGTAGTGCGGGTTACGGGTCATTCCACCGGAGTAGCCCACTGCGGTGACATAGACGCCGGGCGTCTTCCAGAACAGCCGTTCTGCACCCCAGAAGCAGCCCATTCCGAGATAGATCGTTTCAAACCCGTCGGGGTAGGGACCTTTCAGGCTTCTTCCATTGACGAAATGGTGTTCCGGCACGACCACCGCCTCATCCCGGCCGGGGATCGCGGTCTCTGCGGTCGGCATCACTGTCTTTTTTGAAAGGGTATCGAATCCAAACATTGCAGTCTCCCTGCGGCGATCGGCGCCGCGTTCCGCTCTCATGCAGTGTGGGATGCTGGTATCGTCAGGCCGCAAAACGACCGAGCGGTCTTGGCTTTCGGTAGCCTGCCATCCAGAAAAGCAGCGAAAGACCAAGAAGAACCGCGAAGGCAGGAACGGCATTCAGGCCGTTTTCGATCCAGCGCCACGCTTCCGGGTGAATATAGTGTGCCGTCACGCTTTCTGCCATGGCAAGCGAGGAAGGAAAAACTTCCGCCCAGCCTTCGCGAAAGCTCAAGAGATCGACGGAGGATGTGGAAACCGAGCGGATGGAATCGAAGACGCCAACGCCAATTGCGCACAGAAGAAGCAGAAAGCTAAGAAACCGGAACAAGGCTTTCATGGCAGGACTCCCCGGCGGCTTACTTAACAGGACAGTCGCCCAAGGCGACCTTCTCCTGGTTCTGGATAAAGTCCGAAGCAGCGCTTTGCAATCTCCTCATGAACAGCCTTTTCACAGACATTTAAAAAAACTGTCAGAATCGGGTTGATCGCCGCGAATTCATCGGTATATATCGCGCCGTTCCAGTGATTTGCATTTCCCAAACATGCAGATTGTAAAGAAGGACAGGTGGCCGAGTGGTTTAAGGCGCACGCCTGGAACGCGTGTGTGCGTGAAAGCGTACCGTGGGTTCGAATCCCACCCTGTCCGCCATTTTGCGCTTACAAATTCTCACGATATTTTTGAATTCACAAAGATCGAGCGCATTGCAAGTGACTCTTCTTGTAATTGCTTTGCGCACTCTTAATCCCTCCCAAAATTGAAACTTGTCCATGTTACCAAAACTTAAGGTGATTTTGGCGTGATAAGGATGTTTCCTGAGACTGGAAGGTCTCAACGATACGGTGGGCGTATCGCGGCTTTCTCCATCAAGTCGGACCCCCCG
This sequence comes from Agrobacterium sp. 22117, assembly GCF_052045735.1. Taxonomy (NCBI): domain Bacteria; kingdom Pseudomonadati; phylum Pseudomonadota; class Alphaproteobacteria; order Hyphomicrobiales; family Rhizobiaceae; genus Agrobacterium; species Agrobacterium sp. 22117. The sequence goes on from NZ_JBQEPP010000001.1 coordinate 112,733, forward strand.
CATGAAAAAAATCTGGATACTCTTCAGCATACTGGTTGTCGTCGCTGTTGCGGCTTGGCCGTTTCGTGACGAGATCCCCTATATCAAATCGTTGCCTTTCGTCGCTTCGCAAGGGGCCGTGACGCACACGGCTTCTGCTGATGGAAAGGCCGGGGGAGATAAGGCCGCCGCCCAGGATGGCGGCGGTCACGACCGGGCGAAGGGCCAGGGCGGCGGGCGGCGCAATGGCGGTCCGCCTGCGGTTTCCACAGTCACGGTCGAAGAAGCGGCCTTGCCGATGGATGTGGAAGCGACCGGGTGGGCTGTTGCTGCGGATTCCACCAACATCGCCCCGCGTGAAGCGGGTACGGTCGCGTCTGTGGCCGCCACGAGTGGCCAGGAGGTCAAGGCGGGCGATCTCATCATCAAGATGGATGATCGCTTTGCGAGCGCTGCCGTTGCCAAGGACAAGGCCAACATCGCGTCCGATCAGGCCAGTCTGGCGCAGGCGCAGGCGGCATTCGATCGCGCGACCGCGCTTGCCAAACAGAGTGCTGAGTCCCAACAGGTGCTGGATCAGGCCCGCGCAGCCCGCGACATGGCCGCTGCCAAGATCGATGCCGACAAGGCAACATTGCAGTCCGACGAGGCAACCCTTCAGGACACCGAAATCCGCGCGCCCTATAATGGTCGCCTCGGCATCATCACCATTAGCCCTGGCGCCTATCTCAGCGCCGGTGTGACGATTGTCAGCATCACCCGTTACGATCCGATTTACATGCAGTTCAGGCTGCCCCAGCGCTATCTGGAGCAACTGCGTGAAGGGATGAAAAACGGCGCGACGGTCGATATCGACCCGGTGGCAACCGGCGGAACGGCGATCCAGGGAAAGCTTGCCTATTTCGACAACACCGTCGATCAGGCATCGGGTACGGTGCTGGTCAAGGCCGCGTTCAAGAACGACAAGGGCCTCGTCTGGCCCGGTCAGTCCGCCGATGTCGTCGTTCACTTCCAGTCGGATCAGAAGCAGATCGTTGTGCCGACAGTGGCGCTGAGGGCAGGACCGAACGGGCAATTCGTCTATACCGTGGATGACAGCCACCATGTTCACATGACGCCTGTCGATGTCATCCGCTCGAACGGCAATATGACGGCGATCGCCAGCGGCCTCTCTGCCGGACAACGCATCATCGTCGAAGGGCAGTCTGAACTGACGGATGGTCAGACGGTCGTCGATACGCCGGAAGCTGCGGCCGGTCAGCCAAACAAAGTTGCACAGAACGCGCCCGCCACGGAGATTGCCCAGTGATCGCACGTTTTTGCATCAATCGCCCCGTCGCGACAATCCTTCTTGCGATCGGGCTGACGCTCGCTGGCTTCGCCGGCTACAGGCTGCTGCCTGTGGCGGCGTTGCCAAAAGTGGACTTTCCCACCATCAACGTCTCTGCGTCACTCTCCGGTGCCTCGCCGGAGACCATGGCGACCTCGGTCACGACACCGCTCGTCAAGCAGTTCGAGACCATTCCCGGCATCAGTGAAATCAGCGCCACCAACACGCTCGGCAACACCTCCATCGTCATCCAGTTCGACCTGAACCGCGATATCGACGCAGCTGCAGCGGATGTGCAGGCGGCCATTTCGCGCGCGCAGCGACAGTTGCCGAGCAACATGACCACCGCGCCGAGCTACCGCAAAACCAACCCGGCGGACGCGCCGGTCCTGTTGCTGGCCGTCAACAGCAAGGAAATGCCGGCAAGCAAGGTGGACGATATTGCGGAGAACATCATCTCGCCGCTGCTTTCGACAATTTCAGGCGTGGCGCAGGTGAGTGTTTACGGCGCAAAAACCTATGCTGTCCGCGTGGGTCTCGAACCCTCCAAACTTCAGGCCCGCAATCTTGGCGTCGATACGGTCACGACAGCCATTGCACAGGCGAACAATCAGGTCCCGGTCGGCGCGCTGGAAAACAAGAGCCAGCGCCTGACGATCGATGCCGATACGCAAAGAACCAATGCAGAGGAGTTCAAGTCGCTGGTCGTCGCCACCGCAAACGGTGCGCCGATCCATCTGGGCGATGTCGCCAATGTCCAGGATGGCGTGGACAATCCGGATGCCGGCAGCTGGTTCGACGGCGAACCCGCCATCATTCTCGCCGTCCAGCGCCAGTCGGATGCCAATACGGTCGATGTGGTGAAAGCCATCCAGGACAAGTTGCCGGCGCTTCGCGAACAATTGCCGCCCTCGATCAACATCCATGTCATGAACGACACGTCCGTTGCCATCAAGGACGCCGTTTCGGATGTTCAGTTCACACTGTTCCTGACAATCGCGCTCGTTGTTCTGGTCATCTATCTGTTCACCGGACACCTGACCGCGACCATCATTCCGGGCCTTGCCGTTCCCCTGTCGCTGATTGCGGCCTTCGGCGCCATGTATGTCCTGGGATACAGCATCGACAACATCTCGCTTTTGGGGCTGACGCTCTCGGTCGGTCTCGTCGTGGATGATGCCATCGTCATGCTGGAGAATATTCTGCGCCTGCATGAAGAGGGGCTGCCCATGCGTGAGGCCGCACTCAAAGGTGCAGCGGAAGTCAGTTCCACCATTCTGTCCATGTCGATATCGCTCGTTGCCGTGTTCATCCCTATTCTTCTGATGGGTGGCGTGGTTGGCCGTCTGTTCAACGAATTCGGCATGGTGGTGACGCTCGCCATCCTGGCATCGGCGCTCGTGTCCCTGACGGTGACGCCGATGCTCGCTTCGCGCCTGTCGTCTCATTCCTCCAGACCGCCGGCGATCATTCGCTGGTTCGATGCCGGTTTCGACCGCACCCTTGGCGTTTACGACCGCGCCGTCGGATGGTGCCTGCGCCATCGCGGCTTTGTTCTTTTGTGCTTCCTGGGCTCGGTCGCAGCATCCGGCCTGTTGTTCTGGACCCTGCCATCCAGCTTCTTTCCGCAGGAAGACATTGGCCAGCTGTCGGTCTCGACCCGTGCGCGTGAGGACATTTCCTATACCGACATGAGTGACCTGCAGAACCAGGTGGCGGCAGCGATCCGCACCAATCCCGCCGTCCTGCATGTCACCTCCATCGTTGGCGGCGGTTCGCGCAGCCCGCTGAACAACGGCTCCATGTTCGTGCAGTTAAAGCCGAAAGCGGATCGAGAACCGCTCCAGCAGACACTGGCTGAGTTGACCAAGGCAACCGCGAAGATTCCCGGTATCAGAACCTACATCACGCCGCAGCAGAGCCTCCGCTTTGGCGGCCGCAGTTCGGCCTCGCAATATCAGCTCGTCGTACAGGGCCTGAGCGCCGATGCCACAAGCCTTTGGTCGGGCAAGCTGATGGACGAGATGCGCAAGGACCCGACATTCACGTCCGTCACATCTGACGCGCAGAATGGCGCAATTGCCGCAACCATCGTGATTAATTCCGAGAAGGCGGCAGCCTACGGCATTACCAACGATCAGCTGCGCAAGACGTTGGAAATGTCTTTTGGTGGCTATGACGCCGCCCAGATCCAATCGACGGGCAACAGCTATAATGTGATCGTCGAGTTCGATCGCTCCAAGCCCTGGACCGCAGACTCCCTGCGCGACATCAATATTCTTTCCACCAAGACCAACACGCTGGTACCGCTGTCCAACTTTGCCACGGTGGAGAGCAAGCCGGCGCCGGTCGCCATCAACCAGACGGGACAGCTGGTCTCGACCACCATCTCCTTCAATCTGCCGGATGGTGTCTCGCTGAGCCAGGCCATGCAGCGCATCGACCAGGTCAAGGCGCAGATCGGCCTTCCTAACGACGTCTTCACCACCTATGGCGGCACGGCAGCGATCTTCCAGCAGTCACAGGGCAATACCGGTCTGCTGATATTGGCCGCGGTGCTGACCATCTACGTGGTGCTGGGCGTTCTCTATGAAAGCTTCATCCATCCGCTCACCATTCTGTCGGGCCTGCCGGCGGCCGCCTTCGGCGCACTTCTGGCGCTTAAAATCATGGGTATGGACTTTTCCATCATCGCCCTGATCGGCCTTCTGATGCTGATCGGCATCGTCAAGAAGAATGCGATCATGATGATCGACGTGGCGGTGGACAATATGCGCAGCAAGGGAGAGGCGGCGGCGGTCGCCATCCACGAGGCCTGCGTCCGCCGTTTCCGCCCGATCATGATGACGACCTTCTGCGCGCTTCTTGGTGCATTGCCGATCGCGCTTGGCTCCGGTGCCAGTTCCGAACTTCGCCAGCCCTTGGGTGTCGCGGTGGTCGGCGGCCTGCTGGTGTCACAGGTCCTTACTCTCTTCATCACGCCGGTGATTTTCGTCGAGATGGAGCGTGCGGGCCAAGCTCTTGGCAGGCTGTTCTCCCGCCGTCACACGGTGGAACATGAGGCCAATAGCGAGACGGCCAGCAAGCCCAACAAGGCGGCCGCATGATTGCGCCGCTCCCGAAGGCACAAAAAAGCCCGGTCGCCCGGGCTTTTGAAATTCATGCTGGTTAGTTCGTCGGCATCGGTGCCGCAGGTGCATTTGGATCCGGCAGCGGGGCCGGATTGTCGGACAGCGTGCGCAAATAGGCGATGAGATCGGCGCGCTCTGTTTCCTTCTTGATGCCTGCAAAGCCCATGGCCGTGCCAGGGACATGCTTCTTCGGTGCTTCGATGAAGTAGCTCAAGTGATCGTAGTCCCACTTCTCGGAGCTACCCTTGGAGAAATCCTTCATGCCAGCGGAATAGCTGAAGCCTGCGTGGCTGGCGATCGGGCGGTTGACCACGTCGAAGAGGTTAGGGCCGACTTTATTGGGGCCGCCCTTGTCCCCGGTGTGACAGCTCGTGCATTTCTTGAACACGGTTTCGCCCTTGGCGGCATCGGCAGTTGCAAGAAGCTTGGCAATCGGTGTTGCAGGCGCCTCGGCTGCGCCTCCGGCGGCCTCGCCTGCACCGGATGTCTCTGCAACGATCGTATAGCCTTCCTTTTCCGGGGCAGCGGAATGGAAAATTGCGTCCGAGGCTATTGATACCGTCATAAGGACGAAGATCGTGCCAAGAAACGCACCGACCGCCATATTAACCCGTGAATTCATTGATTTGCGCTCCCTCACAACCGTTTGCATGAAACGGGCATCTTGAAATTGCGTGAAAGCTATGGCTTTTGCACAGCCTGCGCAACTTGAATATGCTCTCCGCCCCCGTGACGTATTGCCACTTTTCCGGCGGAATTTGAAGGGTGTCGGATGAATAATCGAAATTTCGAAAAAGCTATCGTGCTTATTCCCGCACGAATGGCCTCGACCCGCCTTCCGGGCAAGCCTTTGGCCGACATTAACGGCAAGCCGATGATCGTTCAGGTTGCCTTGCGCGCCCGCGAAGCAGGCGCCGAACGCATCGTTGTCGCGGTGGATGACGAGCGCGTTTTCGACGCGGTCAGGTCGGCCGGTTTCGATGTCATCATGACCCGGAACGATCACCAATCCGGCTCCGACCGCATCTACGAAGCCTTGCAAAAGGCCGATCCGGAGGGCCGCGCCGAATTCGTCATCAATGTTCAAGGCGATCTTCCGACCATTGAGCCGGAAACGATTCGCGCCTCGCTGCTGCCGATGGACAATCCTGAGGTCGATATCGCCACCCTGACCGTGCCGATCACCGACGAGGATGAAAAGACCAATCCGAGCATCGTCAAGATCGTCGGCAGCCCGCTTTCGCAAACCCGTCTTCGTGCGCTCTATTTTACGCGCGCGACGGCGCCCTATGGCAACGGACCGCTCTACCATCATATTGGGCTCTACACCTATCGGCGTGCCGCGCTGGAGAAATTCGTGTCACTGAAGCCGTCCGTGCTTGAGCTGCGCGAGAGCCTCGAACAGTTGCGCGCACTGGAAGCCGGCATGCGGATCGATGCGGAGATCGTGCGCTCCATTCCACTCGGCGTCGACACCCAGCCGCAGCTTGAGACCGCCCGCAAGATCCTTGCCAACAGACAGAATTGAAGATCGTACCATGACCAGCAGCAATCGCATTGCCTTCCAGGGCGAATATGGCGCAAATTCCGACATGGCCTCTCGCGATGTCTTTCCGGATATGGACCCGCTGCCGTGCCCGACCTTCGAAGATGCGTTCAATGCGCTGGAAAATGGCGACGCCGATCTGGCGATGATCCCGATCGAAAACACACTGGCCGGACGCGTGGCAGATATTCATCACCTGCTTCCGGAATCGCGCCTGCACATCATCGGCGAATATTTCATGCCGATCCGCTTCCAGCTGATGGTGCTGCCCGGTGTGCAGAAGGATGAGATCAAGACGGTCCACAGCCATATCCACGCCCTCGGCCAGTGCCGCAAGATCATTCGCTCCAACGGCTGGAAGGCGGTTGTTGCAGGCGATACCGCCGGCGCTGCAAAGCTGGTGTCGGAAAAGGGCGATCGTAGCATGGCAGCTCTCGCGCCCCGCTTGGCCTCGTCGCTTTACGGACTGGATATTCTTGCTGAGAATGTCGAGGACTCCGAAAACAACGTCACCCGATTCGTCGTGTTGTCGCGCGATGAGCAATGGGTGAAGCGCACCACGCCACAGGACGTGATCGTCACCACCTTCGTCTTCAATGTCCGCAATATTCCGGCAGCGCTCTATAAGGCCATGGGTGGCTTTGCCACCAACGGCATCAATATGACGAAGCTCGAAAGCTACCAGATCGGCGGCAAGTTCGTCGCGACGCAGTTTTACGCCGATATCGAAGGCCATCCTGAGGACGAGCCGGTCCGGCATGCACTGGAAGAGCTGAAGTTCTTCTCCGAGAAGGTCCGCATTCTCGGTGTCTATAAGGGCCACGCCATGCGCGGCAATTTCAACACCGTCTAACAGTCGATCCAGGAATGCCGTTGGCCGCCTGCGAATGTCAAACCAGCGGCAATTCCTGAACAGACTACGATCCTCTTATGGTCGGGCGGAGAGCGCTTAAGCCGCGCCGTCCCACTCGATCCAGTCGCGCATCAGCCGATGGGCTATGGCACCTTTCGGTGGCGGTAACTGACCATTGGCCCCCGTCATCTGCAGAAGTTCCGCGACCTCCTCACGGGTAAACCAGCGGCAATCCTCCAGCTCCGCATCGTCACGTCTGATGTCGAAGGACAGCGCTTCAGCAAAGCAGCCGATCATCAGCGTGTGGGGCATCGGCCATGGCTGTGAGGCATGGTAGCGAACGCGCCCGACCTCAATGGCGGATTCTTCCCGCGTCTCGCGACGCACGGCGTTTTCGATCGTCTCGCCGGGCTCCACGAAGCCCGCGAGGCAGGAATACATGCCCGGCGGAAAATGCGCGCCGCGACCGAGCAGGCAAAGGTCCCGCTCCAGATCGATCGTCAGCATGATGACGACGGGATCGGTGCGCGGAAAGATCGTGTGGCCGCAGCCGGAACAGATGCGCTTATAGCCACCAATCCGAAGCTCCATCTGGTCGCCGCAGCGACCGCAGAATTTGTTGTCGGCGTTCCAGTTCACAAGGCTGACAGCTTGCGCCACTTCGCCCAACAGTTCCTCTCCGATCAACTGGTCGCGATAGAGCGTGCGCGCATCCGCTGCCTTATAGTGGCTGGCAAGCGCCTCTTCGGCAATCTTGACCGGAACGGCGACACGCGGTTCGCCATTTTCTCTGTAGCCCAGTAGAATCGCCTGATCGAAATCGGGATCGAGCTCCGCCAGTTCATAGGCGGCAAACAGAGGATCGAGGACCTGATCGTCATGCTTGAGGATCAGCTTGTTGCCGGCAAAGGCCAGAAGATGGGTGCCTTCCACCTTCAAGGCGTCGGCTACACAGGTCTCGTTGCGATTTTCGGCTAGGCGGTCAAGATCGTTTTGCGCAAAGGCCGTCAGAGCGGAGGGTTCGGGATGTGGCGAGGTCGTATCGAAAATGCGATTTGAAGTCATCAGAGTGCGCCAGCCAGTTTCTTTATGAAATCCTGTTTGTCGTGTTCGGCGTAAGGCACTGGGGTTCCCTGTCCCCAGATCGGCCCAGGCCAGCACGGATCGCCTTCGTTACGGGCAATGATATGCACATGGAGTTGGCGGACGATGTTGCCAAGCGCACCGACATTGATTTTCACGGCTCCCGTCAGATCCTTCAGCGCCGAAGCGACAAGGTTGGTCTCAAACGTCAGCACGGCCTGATCGAGTGGGGTGAGGTCGAACAATTCGCTGACATCGTTGCGTTGAGGGACCAGCACCACCCAGGGCCAGCGGCAATCGTTCTGCAGCCGCAACTGGCAAAGGCCAAGCGTGGTAATCAGGACGCTGTCGCGCGCCAGTCTTTCGTCCAGGTGGAATGGGCCCAAGGCATCCTCCCTAAAATGGTCCGCGGTCTTGCGCCGCAGTTCGCGCTTAATAACGAACTGTTTTCACAGAGATAGCAGTTTTTTTAAGGCCTGACTTGCATTTGCTTCTATTATTGCCGATATGTGGCGCCGGGAGGTTGGTGGTGGACGAGCCACTCGCCAACCGGGTCAGGTCCGGAAGGAAGCAGCCCTAACGAGCCAGGCACGGGTCGCCGTGCCAGCCTCCCACCCTTCTTTTTAAGACACGCTCTGCTTCGCCGGGCCAGTTGAGCCTGAAGCGGGCCCCACTTCGAAAACTGGCGAGGCGATGAGCGACACCGGAACCAATATGCCCCAGACAAAAGAGCAGGGTACAGGTTACCGGGTTTTGGCGCGCAAATACCGCCCCAAGGATTTCTCCGATCTGATGGTCGGGCAGGAGCCGATGGTTCGCACGCTGACCAATGCGTTCGAAACCGGCCGTATCGCCCAGGCCTATATGCTGACCGGTGTGCGCGGTGTCGGCAAGACCACCACCGCCCGTATTCTGGCGCGGGCTTTGAACTACAAGACGCCCGAAATCGACAAGCCCACCATCGATCTGCGCATCCCCGGCGAGCATTGCCAGGCGATCATGGAAGGTCGCCATGTCGACGTGATCGAGATGGACGCCGCCTCGCATACGGGTATCGACGATATTCGCGAGATCATCGAGCAGGTGCGTTATCGCCCGGTCTCGGCGCGCTACAAAGTCTACATCATCGACGAAGTGCACATGCTCTCGACGCAGGCGTTCAACGGCCTGTTGAAGACGCTCGAAGAGCCGCCGGAGCACGTGAAGTTCATCTTCGCCACCACCGAAATCCGCAAGGTTCCGATCACTGTTCTGTCGCGCTGCCAGCGTTTCGATCTTCGCCGCATCAGCGCCGCCGACCTTGTGGGACTGTTCACGGCGATCGCATCCAAGGAAGGTTTCGAGGCCGAGCCGCAGGCGCTGTCGATGATTGCGCGCGCAGCCGAAGGCTCGGCGCGTGACGGTCTCTCGCTGCTCGATCAGGCGATCGCCCATGGCAGCGGCCGCGTCGAGGCCGATGCGGTGCGTGGCATGCTGGGTCTTGCCGATCGCGCCCGCATCGTTGATCTCTTCCAGCACATCATCAAGGGCGATGTGGCATCCGCGCTCTCCGAATTCAACGCGCAGTATGAAGCGGGCGCAAGCCCCGTGGTCGTCCTGAACGATCTCGCCGATTTCACCCATCTCGTGACGCGCATGAAATATGTGCCGGATGCGGTAGAAGATCCGTCGCTTTCGGAGGTCGAGCGGGTTCGCGGTGCCGAATTTGCCGAAAGTGTCGCCGTCTCTACCCTTTCTCGTATCTGGCAGATGTTGCTGAAGGGTATTCCGGAAGCGGAGAATGCCTCGCGCCCTGCCGGTGCTGCCGAAATGGTATTGATCCGCCTATCGCATGCCGCCAATTTGCCGGCGCCGGAAGATGCGGCCCGCCGTCTGGAAGAGCTTTCAAACGGTGCTGGCGCCATGCCGAATGGCGGTCCCGCCGGTGGTGGCGGCAATGGTAATGGTGGCGGCGCGCGCGCCTATGGCACGACGCAAGCTGTCGCTTCGGCGCAGACATCGCCTCAGATGCAATCCGCACCCCAGCCGACCGCCATGCTGCGCGCCGTGCCTGACAGCCGCCCGCAGGACATGCAGGTTGCAGCGCCTCGTACCGAAGAGCGCCCTGAGCCCAGGGTGCCGGTCACATCGGTGCAGGACATCGCCGATCTGGCGCAGAAAAATCGCGATCCCGTCATGCGCGCCAAGGTTCGCAACTTCGTGCGTCTGGTTAAGATCGAGCCCGGCCGTCTCGACATGCGCCTTGGTGAAGGTGCTCCGGGCTCGCTTCCGGGCGAACTCGGCGTCAAGCTGAAGGAATGGACGGGCATCCACTGGATCGTCAGCCTCAGCAAGGACGAGGGCGAGCCGACGCTCGTGGAAGCGGAAGGCAATGCGCGTAATGCTCGCTTGGTCGACGCGCGGCAGGATCCGGATGTTGCGGCAATCCTCGCTCAGTTTCCCGGCGCGAAGATCACCGACGTTCGCATTCGCGCCCCCGTGCAGGAAGAGATCGAAGATACCGCGCCGCCTTCCGTGGCTGAATCCAGCGAAGGCGACATTCTTCCCGGCGACGATATCGAGTTTTGAACAAAGCGGCGAAGGCGACGATGCCGACCGCGTTCGCATCATCCGCCCCAACAACGAAAAACAGGAGTTTCAGCCATGCGTGACATTATGGGCATGATGGGCAAGGTCAAGGAAATGCAGGCCAAGATGGAGAAGGTGCAGGAAGAAATTGCCGCACTCGAAGTCCATGGCGCGTCCGGTGGTGGTCTCGTCACCGTGACCCTCAATGGCAAGGGCGAAATGCGCGCCTTGAAGATCGATCCGTCGCTCTTCAAGGAAGACGAAGTCGAAATCCTCGAAGACCTGATCGTCGCAGCCCACAAGGATGCCAAGGAAAAGGGCGAAGCCCAGGCACAGGAAAAGATGGCTGGCCTGACCGCTGGCCTGCCCATCCCGCCCGGCATGAAGTTCCCGTTCTAAAAAACCTGCGTCGGCCTTGGGCGACGCAAGCCAATAAGACTTAGGCGATCATCGCGCGAAAGCGGCTGGCAAGGGGCGTGTCGAGAAAAGCGGCACGCTCTTCCTGCGTCAGGCGGTTGGGCCGAAAACGCTGCAGGATGACCGGGATCGGAAGTTTCGTTCCGTTATAGGGTGTGAAGGTCACGCTCTCTCCGGCTTCTATCATGCCTGATTGGAGCACCCGGCAGTAAAATCCGGGATGACCGGCATTGCGAAAGCGCCGGGCAAATTGCGGGTCGCCAACGCGCGCTGTGAGCGTGGCGCAGGGTATGCGCGCGGCGGTGACTTCCAGCGTGACCTGTTGGAGCCCTAGCCGATCGCCGACGCAGAGCGTGGCGCTGTCGATGCCTTCGATCACCAGGTTCTCGCCGAAGAATCCGGGCTCGACGGCGTGGCCAAGATCATTTACCCAGAAGTCGAGATCGCCCGAACCCATGGCATAGATCGCCTGGTCCGGCCCGCCGTGATGCTTGCGGTTACAGACGGCATCACCGACGATCCCTTGCGCATCGACCATTACAGGCCCACTTAGCGCGTGCTTGAAGATGCCGGTCTTGGATGTCTTGCCGGGGAGCGTTTGCGCATCCGCGCGACAAATCGCCTGAATTTTCATGAGATGCCTTTCGCGCTTCGCGATTCCCGTTCAACGATTAATGCAGTAGAAACGCTCCATGGCAAAACGAGTCACCGGTCCTGAAATCGAAAAACTGATCCAGCTTCTGGCAAAGGTGCCGGGACTTGGCCCCCGCTCTGCGCGCCGCGCGGCGCTGCACCTCATCAAGAAGAAGGAGCAGTTGCTGGGTCCCCTTGGACATGCCATGGACGAAGCCTATCACAAGGTCAAGATCTGCTCCTGCTGCGGTAATGTCGATACGATCGATCCCTGCACGGTCTGCTCCGATGTGCAGCGCGACCAGGCGGTGATCATCGTGGTGGAAGACGTGTCCGATCTCTGGGCGCTGGAGCGGGCAGGGGCGATGAACACGGCATACCACGTGCTGGGCGGTACGCTCTCGCCGCTGGATGGTGTCGGCCCGGAAGATCTCAACATCAAGGGCCTGATCGACAGGGTCAGTGTCGGCGGCATTCGCGAGCTGATCATCGCCGTCAACGCCACTGTCGAGGGCCAGGCGACCGCACATTACATCACCGACCGTCTGACCGACCTTGGCGTCAAGATCACCCGCCTTGCCCACGGCGTGCCGGTTGGCGGCGAGCTGGACTATCTCGACGAAGGTACGTTGACCGCGGCGCTTCGCGCCCGCACGGCAATTTGAACTCACTTAAAGACTAAGGAGACCGAATGCGCGCTCACACCATCGGCCTTGCACTTGCCGCCGCTATTTCTCTTCTCTCATCTGGCACCGCCTCGGCGCAGGCTGTTCCGACGGGGGCTGCTGCCGCGAAATATGACGCGGAGTTCAATGCCTGGCTGAAGCGGGAAATCTGGCCGGAGGCGCGCAAAGCCGGCGTGTCGCAAAAAACGCTCGAGGCAGCGCTCACCGGCTTGTCGATCAATTGGAAGCTGCCGGATGTCCTGGTGCCTGGGCAGAAGCCGCCGAAGGAGCAGGCCCAGAGCCAGGCCGAGTTCTCTTCTCCCGGCGCATATTTTTCTGAAAAACGTCTGCAGGGTCTGGCAGCAACGGGTCGCTCGCTTGCTGCCACCCACGCGGCGACGCTTAAGCGCATCGAAGCCACCTATGGCGTCCCGGGCAACATCGTCGTTGCGATCTGGGGCCGCGAGTCCGGTTTCGGTCGCGCGAAGCTGCCAAATTCCGTCATCGATGTACTGGCCACCAAGGCCTATGCCTCGACTCGCAAAGAGATGTTTCGCGCCGAGCTGATCGACGCGCTGAAGATCGCCGAAAGCGGTGACGTGCCGCCCTCGCGGATGATGGGCTCATGGGCCGGAGCCCTCGGCCAACCGCAATTCATGCCGTCGAGCTATTTGAAATACGCCGTCGATTTCGATGGTGACGGCCATCGCGATATCTGGAATTCGGTACCGGACGCGTTGGCATCCATCGCCAACTATCTATCCAAACGCGGCTGGCAAAGAGATCGCGATTGGGGCTTTGAGGTTTCCATACCAGACAATGTTTCCTGCGCGCAGGAAGGCCCGGATCTGGCAAAGCCTGTGTCGCAATGGGCGAAGATGGGAATCACTCACGTCTCTGGAAAAGGTTTTCCATCCAACGACTTGAGCGCTGACGGCATGATGCTGGTTCCCGCTGGTCGCCACGGCCCGGAATTCGTCGTGACGCCGAATTTCTACGTCATCAAGGAATATAACAACTCCGACCTCTACGCGCTTTTCATCGGCAATCTCGCCGACCGTATCGCTTATGCCGCAGGCCCGTTCCAGGCGGAGTGGGGCAATGTCGGCTCCATGCTGCGCTCCGACGTGCTCGCCATGCAGAAGGCGCTGGTCGCCAAAGGCTATGATGTCGGCAAGGCGGATGGGCTTGCAGGCTTCAAGACCCGCCGTTCATTGGGCGATTGGCAGGCCAAGAATGGTCTGAAGCCAACCTGCTTCCCTGATGCGTCGTTGAAATCAAAGCTAAGGTAAGCCCGGCATAGTGCTTGAGTAGTGCGGCCGATCCACTCAATGCGGATCGATATGGGCCTTGTGGAAAATATCGTCCTGCGGCGGGATGGCCTGCCGTTCGATCATCCGGTGGACGCGCGGGCGGGTCTTGCCCTTGTGCAGCGTCAGGATGCGATCCCAGCTTTCCGCATCGGCCTGGGTTCGCCGGTGGTTGTGGCGGACATATTCCACCCATGTCGGCACGTGATAGATTTCCGTCCAGACGTCCGGGTTTTCGAGGTCTCGCATCAGGCTCCAGTTACGTGCGCCATCCCGAATGCGGATGCGGCGGCGCTCGGCCATGATCGCCATGAACTCTGGTAGATCGGCATCGTCGATCTCGTAATCCACCATGATCGCGATCGGGCCGCTGCGCGGCTTCACATCCAGTCGCAGCGGCGGCTCGACGAAGCGGTTCAGCGGATCGAGGTTCAGCGAGGCGAAGGCCGGCATGGTGAGCTTGAAGCCGACGACGACGCCGAGCAGCATCAGCACGCAGGAACAGAGAAGCGAGAAGGTGAGCCCATGATCTTCCGCAAGCGAACCCCACAGCCAACTGCCGACGGCGATGCCGCCGAAGGTCAGTGTCTGGTAGAGCGAGAGTGCGCGACCCACCACCCAACGTGGGGTCGAAAGCTGCACGATCGTGTTGAAGAGGGACAGCGCCAGAACCCAGCTTGCCCCCGAGATCGTCAGGAAGATGCTGGTGATGATGGCGTTGGTGCTGATCGCCGTCACACCGGCACTCAGCGCAAAGCCGAGAAAGGCGACGCGGACGATCCATTCGCTGCTCAGCATTTCGCGCAGCCTCGCGCTGATCAGCGCGCCACCAATCGCGCCGACGCCGAAGGCACCGAGCATGATACCATAGGTCAACGGACCGCCTTCGACGAGATCGCGCGCCACCAGCGGCATCAGTGCGAGGATGGCACTCGCCGAAAGGCCGAAGAGAAAGCCGCGCACCAGCACCTTGCCGATATTAGGCGACATCGCCACATAACGCATGCCGGCGGAAATGGCGGCCAGGAGCTGCTCGCGCGGCAGCGTGGAATTGTTCTTAGGTGGCTGCCATTTGAACAGCGCATAGATCAGCGTGAAGTAGCTGAGCGCATTGACGAGGAAGGCTGCGGCAGCACCCGCCGCCGCAACGATCACGCCGCCAATGGCGGGGCCGACGCTGCGCGTGATGTTGAAGCCGACACTGTTGAGCGTCACCGCCGCGGGCAGGTCTTCCCGGGGGACCATCTCGCCAACCGACGCCTGCCAGGACGGGTTGTTCAGCGCCGTTCCGCAGCCGATCATGAAGGTGAAGAACAGGAGCAGCCAGGGCGTCAGCAGGTCGGCCCAGGCAAAGACCGTCAACATTATCGAGGCGATCAACATCAGGAACTGCGCCGAAAGCATGATCCGGCGCCGGTCGAAGCTGTCGGCAAGCGCACCGGAGATGAGCGAGAACAGCATGATCGGCAGCGAGGTGGAGGCCTGCACCAGCGCGATCATGTTTTCCGAGGTCGAAAGCGCGGTCATCATCCATGCGGCACCCACCGCCTGGATCAGTCCGCCGAAGTTGGACGCGATGCTGGCGAACCAGATGCGCTTGTAGGTCGGGTGCCGGAGTGGCGCGAGTGGCGATTGACGGTCGGGCACGAGCGATCCAATTGATTTCAACTGCTGTTCAGGCAGAAAGTACTATAAAGGTCGGTGGTGGTGACACCACCCATTCAAACGCCGCAAAGGTAAAATTGTGGCGGAAAAAATCGAATATTCGGATTTGCGCCGCAAACCTTGCAATTCCGGCCCGAAGGGTTTATATCCGGTTTCAAATTCTTGATCGTCTGATGAAGAGTGGGGTCCCCAAGGCCCCGCTCTTTTTCGTTAGGCGGATTGTCAAACCGGAGCAGATGTTCCGCTTGAGGAAGACCGGAAGAGCATAATGGCAGCAGCCGAACCCAGACTGATAACCGAAACAGGCATCGACCAGCGGATCGCCGAAATCATCGAGCCGATTCTGACCGGAATGGGTTTCGTGCTTGTCAGGGTCCGGCTTTCCAGCCAGAATGGCTCGACATTGCAGATCATGGCCGAACGTGAAGACGGCACCATGACCGTGCAGGACTGCGAAGCCGTCTCGATGGCCATTTCGCCGGTTCTCGATGTGGAAGATCCCGTCGAAAAGGCGTATCATCTGGAAGTGTCCTCGCCCGGCATCGATCGTCCGATGGTTCGCAAGTCCGATTTCGTCCGCTGGCAGGGACATCTCGTCAAGGTCGAGACCTCGATCCTGGTGGACAACCGCAAGCGCTTTCGCGGCAAGATCGCGGAAGTCGATGCGGACAGCTTCAAGCTTGAACGCGACCAGATCGGTTATGGCGAAGAGCCGGTGGTGACGATCCCGTTCAACACGCTGTCGGATGCCAAGCTGGTTTTGACCGACGACCTTATTCGTGACGCGCTAAAGGCGGACAAGCAGGCCAAGGCCGCTGCTGCCAATCAGAACGAAGAAGCAGACGAAGATTGATTTTTTGAGGGGCCTTTCGGGGCCTTACCCCACGCAAACATGCGACTTACGGAGACAAAAAAATGGCAGTGAGTGCTAACCGGCTTGAGCTTCTGCAGATCGCCGATGCTGTGGCGCGCGAAAAGGTCATCGACCGCGAGATCGTGCTTGCCGCAATGGCCGATGCCATCCAGAAGGCCGCCCGTTCGCGTTACGGTTCCGAAACCAACATCCGCGCCGACATCAACTCCAAGACCGGCGAAATCCGCCTGCAGCGTCTTCTGGAAGTGGTCGAGAAGGCCGAAGATTATTCAACCCAGATCCCGCTGGAACTGGCGCGCGACCGCAACCCGGATGCCAAGCTCGGCGACTTCATTGCCGATCCGCTGCCGCCCATGGATTTCGGCCGTATCGCTGCCCAGTCCGCCAAGCAGGTCATCGTCCAGAAGGTGCGTGAAGCCGAGCGTGATCGTCAGTTCGACGAGTTCAAGGATCGCATCGGCGAAATCATCAACGGCACGGTCAAGCGCGTCGAATATGGCAACGTCATCGTCGATCTCGGCCGCGGCGAAGGCATCATCCGTCGTGACGAAATGATCCCGCGCGAAAACCTGCGCTACGGCGATCGCGTCCGCGCTTATGTCTATGACGTTCGTCGCGAACAGCGTGGCCCGCAGATTTTCCTGTCGCGTACCCATCCGCAGTTCATGGTCAAGCTCTTCACCATGGAAGTGCCGGAAATCTACGACGGCATCATCCAGATCAAGTCGGTTGCCCGTGACCCGGGTTCGCGCGCCAAGATCGCCGTGATTTCCAACGACAGCTCGATCGATCCGGTCGGTGCCTGCGTCGGTATGCGCGGTTCGCGCGTTCAGGCTGTCGTCGGCGAGCTTCAGGGCGAAAAGATCGACATCATTCCGTGGAGCCAGGAGCCTGCAAGCTTCATCGTCAACGCTTTGCAGCCTGCGGAAGTGGCCAAGGTCGTTCTGGATGAAGAGTCCGAGCGTATCGAAGTGGTCGTTCCCGACGAGCAGTTGTCGCTTGCGATTGGCCGCCGCGGTCAGAACGTTCGCCTCGCCTCGCAGCTGACCGGCTGGGACATCGACATCATGACGGAGCAGGAAGAGTCCGAGCGTCGTCAGAAGGAATTCAACGAGCGCACCAACCTCTTCATGGAAGCGCTCGACGTCGACGAAATGGTTGGCCAGGTTCTGGCATCGGAAGGCTTCGCCCAGGTCGAAGAACTGGCCTATGTCGAACTGGATGAAATCTCCTCGATCGACGGCTTCGACGAAGACACCGCCGTCGAAATCCAGACGCGCGCCAAGGAGTATCTCGACCGCGTCGAAGCGGAGATGGATGCCAAGCGCAAGGAACTCGGCGTTGCCGACGAACTACGCCAGATCGACGGCCTGACATCGCAGATGATGGTGGCTCTTGGCGAAGATGGCATCAAGACGATCGAGGATTTTGCCGGCTGTGCGGCCGACGACCTCGTCGGCTGGACCGAGCGCAAGGATGGCGAAACCAAGAAATTCGACGGCATCTTCTCCAAGCTCGACGTATCGCGCGTGGAAGCGGAGAACATGGTTCTGCAGGCCCGCCTTCTGGCTGGCTGGATCACCGAGGAAGAACTGGCTGCTGAACAGCAGGCTGCCGAGGAGGCGGATACCGCCGTTGAGGAATGATATCGCAGGCGCATGAACCCGATGCCGGCTCCGATGAGGATCTGGCAGAAGGCAACGTCAATGGACGGATGTGCATTGTAACACGACAGAGCGGATCGCCAGATGAGCTGATCCGCTTCGTCGCAGGCCCGGACGGCAGTGTCGTGCCGGACCTGAAACGCCAATTGCCGGGGCGCGGTTGCTGGGTAACAGCCGAACGCGCTCTGGTGGAAAAGGCGATCGCAAAGAAGCTCTTTGCGCGCGCCTTGAAAACGGACGTCAAGGCTGGGCCGGATCTCCTGGAGATGCTGGACCGGCTGATGACGCAGCAGGTAACGGGCATGATGACCATGGCGCGCAAGGCGGGCCAGTTCATCAGCGGCGCGATGAAGGTCGATGCGGCCGTCCGTTCGGGGCAGGCGCTGGCTGTCTTCCACGCCACCGACGCTGCCGCCGATGGCGTCCGCAAACTGGATCAGGCTCGCAAGGCCTGGGCACTCGGTACGGGTGCCGACGAAATACCGTCCTTCAAGCTCTTCACCGGGGCCGAAATGGACGAACTAATGGGCCAGAATGCTTTTATCCATGCCTGCGCGCTTGCAGGACAGGCGGGTGAAGGTGTAGTGAAGCGCGCAAAGATGCTCGAGCGATATCGCCATGGCGAAAAAGCTCCAGCGGACATTGGCGCTGCCCGGACGGAACGACAATGACGCGGTTATCGGACAACACCGGCCGCCGCGTTCGGATGCAGCTATTGAAAGACAGGGCCTGATGGTGTCATCCGGCTCTCGTCTGTAGGAACGGGAACGGAATGACCGATAACAACGACGACAAGACACTCAACGCACAGCCTAAAAAGACTCTTACCCTCAAGCCGGGCGGGTTGAACCAGGGTACCGTGCGTCAGGACATGGGTCGTGGTCGCACCAACGCAGTTGTCGTGGAGACACGCAAGCGTCGCCCCATGCGTCCTGAAGACGAGAAGCAAGCTGGTGCAGCAGCCGCCGCGGCACCGGTTGCCCAGCAGCCACGCGCAGCAGCACCGGCTGCCGCGCCAGCCCAGCCGCGCCCACAGCAGGCGCAGCCCGCACCTCGTGTACAGCAGAACCATAACCAGCAGCGTCCGCAGCCATCCGCTCAGCCACGCCAGCAGGATCGTCCGCGCGGCAACGTGCTGCACGATCTCTCGGCCGGTGAAATGGAAGCGCGCCGCCGCGCTTTGATGGAAGCCCAGGCGCGTGACGTTGTCGAAGCCAAGCAGCGCGCCGAAGACGAAGCCCGCCGCAAGGTGGAGGAAGAACGCCGCCTCGTCGCCGAGAAGGAAGAAGCCGTCCGTCGCGCCGCCGAAGAAGCGGCTGCTGCAAAGGCTGCTGAAAACGAAGCCCCTGCAAGAGCCGAACAGCCGGCAGCGCCGACAACGACGACCGCACAGCCAGTGCGCCGTGACGTTCGTCCGCAGTCCACGCGTCCGTCGCCCGTAGCAGCAGCACCCGCGCCAGCACCGGAAATGCCCGGTCGTGGTGTTCCGGGCGTTCGCCGCACCGAGAAGGATGATGAGGACGATCGTGGTGCACGCCGTACCGGCATGCCGATGCGCGGCAAGGCACCAGCGCCAGCGCCGGCAAAGCCTGCTGCCCGTTTGAAGACGGAAGAAGAGCGTCGCCGCGGCAAGCTCACGGTTACGTCGAACCTCGACGAAGAGGGTGCACAGCGCGGCCGTTCGCTGGCCTCCATGCGCCGTCGTCAGGAGAAGTTCCGTCGCAGCCAGATGCAGGAAACGCGCGAGAAGATTACCCGCGAAGTCATCCTGCCGGAAACCATCACCATCCAGGAACTGTCGCAGCGCATGTCCGAACGTGCGGTGGACGTCATCAAGTACCTGATGAAGGAAGGCCAGATGATGAAGCCGGGCGACGTCATCGACGCCGATCTGGCCGAACTGATTGCCGGCGAATTCGGCCACACCGTCAAGCGCGTGTCGGAATCGGATATTGAAGAAGGCATCTTCAACGTCGCTGACGTTGCTGGCGACATGGTTTCGCGTCCTCCGGTCGTGACCATCATGGGTCACGTCGACCACGGCAAGACCTCGCTGCTCGACGCCATCCGTCAGGCAAACGTGGTCGCTGGCGAAGCCGGTGGCATCACCCAGCATATCGGTGCCTATCAGGTTGAACAGAACGGCCAGAAGATCACCTTCATCGACACCCCCGGCCACGCCGCCTTCACGGCCATGCGTGCCCGCGGTGCGCAGGCAACCGACATCGCCATCCTGGTGGTTGCGGCTGATGACAGCGTGATGCCGCAGACGATTGAATCGATCAACCACGCCAAGGCGGCCGGCGTGCCGATCATCGTGGCGATCAACAAGATCGACAAGCATGAGGCCAATCCTGAAAAGGTTCGCCAGCAGCTGCTCCAGCACGAAGTCTTCGTGGAATCCATGGGCGGTGAAGTGCTCGACGTGGAAGTGTCGGCCAAGAAGAAGCTCGGTCTCGACAAGCTGCTCGAAGCCATCCTTCTTCAGTCCGAAATTCTCGACCTGAAGGCAGACCCGACCCGTACGGCCGAAGGCACGGTTATCGAAGCCGAGCTCGACCGTGGTCGCGGTGCAGTTGCAACCGTTCTCGTCCAGAAGGGTACGCTGAGGCCTGGCCAGATCATCGTTGCCGGTGATCAGTGGGGCCGTGTCCGTGCGCTCGTCAACGATAAGGGCGAACACGTCAAGGAAGCGGGTCCTGCCATGCCGGTCGAAATTCTCGGCCTGTCCGGCACGCCGTCTGCCGGTGACCGTTTTGCCGTCGTCGAAAGCGAAAGCCGCGCTCGCGAGATTTCCGAATATCGTCAGCGTCTTGCCCGTGACAAGGCCGTTGCTCGCCAGACAGGCCAGCGCGGTTCTCTCGAGCAGATGATGAGCCAGCTACAGACCTCCGGCATGAAGGAGTTCCCGCTGGTCATCAAGGCCGACGTGCAGGGCTCCGTCGAAGCGATCATCGCATCGCTCGACAAACTGGGTACCGACGAAGTCCGCGCACGCATCGTTCATTCGGGCGCTGGCGCGATCACGGAATCGGATGTCTCTCTGGCAGAAGCGTCCAACGCCGCGATCATCGGCTTCAACGTCCGTGCCAATGCCCAGGCCCGTACGGCGTCTGAGCGTGCAGGCATCGAGATCCGCTACTACAACATCATCTACGATCTGGTGGATGACGTGAAGGCAGCCATGTCCGGTCTTCTGTCGCCGGAGCGTCGCGAGACCTTCCTCGGCAATGCCGAAATCCTCGAAGTCTTCAACATCACCAAGGTCGGCAAGGTTGCCGGTTGCCGTGTCGTCGAAGGCAAGGTGGAACGTGGTGCAGGCGTTCGTCTGGTTCGTGACAACGTCGTCATCCACGAAGGCAAGCTCAAGACGCTCAAGCGCTTCAAGGACGAAGTCAGCGAAGTGCCGGTCGGTCAGGAGTGCGGTATGGCCTTCGAGAACTACGAAGACATTCGCGCTGGCGACACGATCGAGTGCTTCCGCGTGGAGCATATTACCAGAACGCTCTAAGCGCTCTGCCTGATTGTATGATTTTAAGAGCGAGCGCTGGCTAACCGGCGCTCGCTGAATTTTAGGATACTCCGACAAGAGGGTCCAATATGGCCTTCCGCCGAGAGTGCTGGAGTGAGAAATTGGGAAGCTGCAAAGCGGCCCGACGGTCTTCTTCCAATTTGCTGAGGCAAGAATAACAATGGCAAAAGCAACTTCATCAGCCCCTTCACAACGCATGCTGCGCGTCGGCGAGCAGGTTCGTGCGGCATTGACGCAAATCCTGCAGCGCGGCGAAGTGCGTGACGATCTTCTCGAAAAGACGGTCATTTCCATTTCGGAAGTGCGCATGTCTCCCGATCTCAAGATCGCGACCGCCTATGTAACACCACTTGGTGTTGCCGATCATACCGAGAGCATCGATGCCTTGAACCGGCATGCGAAGTTCATCCGCGGCAGGCTCGGACCGCATCTGCGCCAGATGAAATACGTTCCGGAAGTCCGCTTCCGCGATGACACCAGCTTCGACAATTATCAGAAGATCGACGCCCTGCTGCGCTCTCCCGAAGTGCAGCGCGATCTTGGATCTTCCAACGAAAAAGACGACGAACAGAACTGAAGAATGTCCAAACCACGCAAACCCAAGGGCCGCCCGGTTTCCGGCTGGCTCATCCTCGACAAGCCGTTTGATTTCGGCTCCACCGAGGCCGTCTCCAAGATCAAATGGCTTTTTAACGCGCAGAAGGCTGGCCACGCCGGTACGCTCGACCCGCTCGCCTCGGGCATGCTGCCGATTGCGCTCGGCGACGCCACCAAGACCGTCCCTTACGTCATGGATGGCCGCAAGATCTATGAATTCACCGTCAGCTGGGGTGAAGAACGCACCACCGACGATATGGAAGGCGAGGTCCTCAACGCCTCCGAAAACCGTCCGAGCGAGCAGGATATTCGCGATCTGCTGCCGAAATATACCGGCACGATCCTGCAGACGCCACCACAGTTCTCCGCCATCAAGATCGCTGGCGAGCGCGCCTATGATCTGGCGCGCGAGGGCGAAGTCGTCGAAATTCCGGCACGTGAGGTCGAGGTTCATCGCCTGACGCTGCTGGCCTGCCCGGATGAAAACACCGCACATTTCGAAGTGGAATGCGGCAAGGGCACCTATGTCCGCGCGCTGGCGCGCGACATGGGTCGTGATCTTGGCTGTTACGGCTTCATTTCCGAACTCCGACGCGCCATGGTCGCACCCTTCGCGGAAGATGCGATGGTGCCACTGGAAAAGCTCACCGAACTGGAGACGATCGAAGACCGCGACGAGCGCCTTGCCGCGCTTGACGCCTATCTCATCGATACGTCCGAAGCGCTTTCGTCACTGCCGCATCTCATCATCAATGATGATCAGGCACACCGCCTGAAGATGGGCAATCCCATCCTCCTGCGCGGACGCGATGCCCCGACGCAGGAATCGGAGGCCTACGCCACCGCGCGCGGCAGGCTGGTGGCGATCGGCGAGATCGGCCAGGGCGAATTCCGCCCCAAGCGCGTCTTCGGCTGACAGCACATCGGCGTCACCTTCTCTCTTGAGGAACGCTCAATCATCATGCCGACGGCCGCGCTGGTCGTCGGCATTTTCATGCGGCTGAAACAGGGTGAGCCGCAGGAAATCCCGTAGAATGTCAATCACCTTTCGAAGCACGACACATCCTCCACGGACCTGTCATTGTGTGACCAAGCCCGTGCCTCTCGTTTCAATCCGCTTTACTTTTTGACTCGACGCATCGTGCTTTCCGAAAATCGATCCCGATTTTCGGGCCGGTGCGGTAAAGCGCGCCGGTCGCAATCGAGCCCGGCACATCTGAGCTGCATAAAACGCGGGTTGCGTCCTAGCTTCAAACGAGATTATCGTCGGCGTCCTATGACTTGAGGTTATGCATGAAGCGCAGTCGCCTTCCTTTAACAGCGCTCAGAAGTTTTGAAGCAGCGGGGCGGCTCATGAGCTTCACGCGTGCTGCAGAAGAGTTGTGCATCTCGCAGGCCGCCATCAGCCGTCAGGTGCGGGAGTTGGAAGTGCTGCTTGATCGACCGCTCTTCGATCGGGGTCATCGATCCGTCAGGCTCACGCAGGAAGGCGCAAAGTTGCTCCACGTCGTAACGGCTTCCTTCGACGCGATGTCCGATGGCCTTGCAGATGTCGAGCGCGGCAAAGGCCCCGATACGGTGAACATCAATGCCGAGCCGTCTTTTGCTGCCTGCTTCCTCACCCCGCATCTGTCGGACTTCCAACGCAGTCATCCCGATATCGACGTACGGGTGGAGTCGGAGTCCGGCCTTGCAGAGTTTCGCCACAACGAAGACGTCGTTGCCATCCGCCACAGCCTGACGAGAACGAGCTGGCCCCGATCGGAGAGCCGGCATTTGATGGATGTGCAGATGACTCCATGCCTCTCGCCGCGACTGCTGGAAGGAAGGGGGTTGCCGCAACGGCCTGTCGATCTTCTGGACTTTCCGCTTCTGTATGAGGACAGCCGGGACATGTGGCGAAGCTGGTTCGAGCGGGCAGGCGTTTCCTCGGACGTGTATCCGCGTGGACCAATCTATACCGACGAAGGCATGACGCTTCAGGCCGCCTTGCGCGGGCAGGGCGTCGCACTTCTGGAAGAGCGGTTTGCTAGGGAGTATCTGGCCTCCGGGCTTCTCATTCGCCCCTTCCAGCAGACGCTTCCCTTTGGCGCCTTCTTTATCGTGGTGCGCGGTTTCGAAACCCTGGCGCCAGCCGTCCATGATTTTCTTGAATGGCTTTCGGAAAGCGTGCGTTCGCGAGAGGGGCATTAAAATGGACCGACTGTCCTTTCCGACGCGTGGACATGATTTACAGCCTCGGCCCGAAAACCGGAATCGATTTTCGGAAAGCACGATGCGCAGATTCTAGAAGGTAAAGCGTCCTTTGCGCGTCCAATAGGACGCACGGCGCTTTAGCGCGGATCCCCATCGCCCCTTTCCTTTAGCTGCCAATTGGTTTATAGGCAGCGCCAGCTAGGCATTGCCTTTGCTACTGAATGGCCAGCGCTGGACGACATCCCGGCCCTTGGCGACCGATTTTTCCTTAAAATAGAAAGGATTTTACGATGTCGATTACTGCAGAGCGCAAAGCCGCCCTCATCAAGGAATATGCAACGAAGGAAGGCGACACCGGTTCGCCTGAAGTTCAGGTTGCAATCCTGACCGAGCGCATCAACAACCTGACCGAACACTTCAAGGGCCACAAGAAGGACAACCACTCTCGTCGTGGTCTTCTGACGCTGGTTTCCAGCCGCCGTTCGCTTCTCGACTATCTGAAGAAGAAGGACGAAGGCCGTTACTCGAAGCTGATCGGCACCTTGGGCATTCGCCGCTAACATCTTGACCGGCGGGTTTCCTTTGAAGGTGCCCGCCGGTTTTTCATCCGGCAACCCCGGATAACAAGACGGACCGGATGGGCCGGAACCGTCTGAACCAACCGAAGACCTGTCATGGGGCAGGATTGCAGGATGCTTGTGTCACCGTCCGTGGCACCAGGAAAAAGCCTCCCGCTGTCTTGCCCGTGATGTGTCGCAGCCGCTGCTTCAATGGTGGAGCCGCGGCGACAAGAAGGACAAGATATGTTCAATCAACATTCCGTGGAAATCGAATGGGCAGGCCGCCCGCTGAAGCTGGAAACGGGCAAAGTTGCTCGCCAGGCTGACGGCGCCGTCATCGCAACCTACGGCGAAACCATGGTTCTCGCGACCGTCGTTTCTGCAAAGTCCCCGAAGCCGGGTCAGGACTTCTTCCCGCTGACGGTCAACTACCAGGAAAAGACCTACGCAGCCGGCAAGATCCCCGGTGGCTACTTCAAGCGCGAAGGCCGTCCGAGCGAAAACGAAACCCTCGTTTCCCGCCTGATCGACCGTCCGATACGCCCGCTCTTTCCTGAAGGCTACAAGAACGACACCCAGGTCGTCGTTACCGTGATCCAGCACGATCTGGAAAACAACCCGGACATTCTGTCCATGATCGCAACCTCTGCCGCTTTGACGCTCTCCGGCGTTCCCTTCATGGGCCCGGTCGGCGGCGCACGCGTCGGTTACATCAATGGCGAATATGTTCTGAACCCGCATCTCGACGAGATGGACGAGTCGGTTCTCGACCTCGTCGTCGCCGGTACCCAGGACGCCGTCCTGATGGTCGAGTCTGAAGCCAAGGAACTGAACGAAGACGTCATGCTCGGCGCCGTCATGTTCGGCCACCGTGGCTTCCAGCCGGTCATCGATGCGATCATCAAGCTCGCTGAAGTGGCTGCCAAGGAACCACGCGAATTCGAGCCGGAAGATTTCTCCGCTCTCGAAACCGAGATGCTTGGGCTTGCCGAAGCTGAACTGCGCGATGCCTACAAGATCACCGAAAAGGCTGCTCGTTATGCCGCCGTCGACGCCGTCAAGGCGAAGGTGAAGGCACACTTCCTGCCGGAAGATGGTGAAGCCAAGTACACGGCGGAAGAAATCGGCGCGATCTTCAAGCACCTGCAGGCCAAGATCGTTCGTTGGAACATTCTCGACACCAAGAGCCGTATCGACGGTCGCGATCTCTCCACGGTTCGCCCGATCGTTTCGGAAGTTGGCCTTCTGCCGCGTACCCACGGTTCGGCACTCTTCACCCGCGGTGAAACGCAGGCGATCGTCGTTGCCACGCTCGGCACCGGCGAAGACGAGCAGTATGTCGACAGCCTGACCGGCATGTACAAGGAACGCTTCCTGCTGCACTACAACTTCCCGCCCTACTCGGTCGGTGAAACGGGCCGCATGGGTTCCCCGGGCCGTCGCGAAATCGGTCACGGCAAGCTCGCTTGGCGCGCAATCCGTCCGATGCTGCCTTCTGCTGAGCAGTTCCCCTACACGCTGCGCGTCGTATCGGAAATCACTGAGTCCAACGGTTCGTCTTCCATGGCAACCGTCTGCGGCACGTCGCTTGCTCTGATGGATGCCGGCGTTCCGCTGGCAAAGCCGGTTGCCGGTATCGCCATGGGCCTGATCCTGGAAGGCGAGCGCTTTGCCGTTCTGTCGGATATTCTAGGTGATGAAGATCACCTCGGCGACATGGACTTCAAGGTTGCCGGTACGGCAGATGGCATCACCTCGCTGCAGATGGACATCAAGATCGCCGGTATCACCGAAGAGATCATGAAGGTCGCTCTTGACCAGGCGCAGGGTGGCCGCAAGCACATCCTCAACGAGATGGCCAATGCCATCACCGAAAGCCGTGGTCAGCTCGGCGAATTCGCTCCGCGCATCGAAGTCATGAACATTCCGGTCGACAAGATCCGTGAAGTCATCGGTTCCGGCGGCAAGGTCATTCGCGAAATCGTCGAAAAGACCGGCGCGAAGATCAACATCGAAGATGACGGCACCGTCAAGATCGCTTCCTCTTCCGGCAAGGAAATCGAAGCGGCCCGCAAGTGGATCCACTCCATCGTGGCAGAGCCTGAAGTTGGCCAGATCTACGAAGGCACGGTCGTCAAGACCGCTGACTTTGGCGCATTCGTCAACTTCTTCGGCGCACGTGACGGCCTCGTTCACATCTCGCAGCTCGCTTCCGAGCGTGTTGCCAAGACCTCCGACGTCGTCAAGGAAGGCGACAAGGTCTGGGTCAAGCTGATGGGCTTCGACGAGCGCGGCAAGGTTCGCCTGTCGATGAAGATCGTCGATCAGGCAACCGGCAAGGAAATCGCTGCCGAGAAGAAGGCTGAAGGCGACGCTGCTGCCGAGTAAGGCGCTGTCGCTTATTCCTATCGGGGCGCGGGATCTCTCCCGCGCCTTTTTTCTATTTTCAGAGCGGCTCCGTTCCGGTTAGAACGTGAAGCTGCTCCATTGTTGTTGAACACATTGTCCCGACGCAAAGACGCCTGGCGCTTTTCCGGCACATGTTCTTGAGGATGCTCCCGATGAGCCGTGACGCAGTCAAAACCCTTTTCCATCCCTTCGCTGCCGATATGCTGCCAGCGCCGAAAGCCGGTGAACGCGTGCTGTTTCTGGGCGCGGAGGCAGGAGCACCTCGCCTGGAGGGTTTCGAGGCTGAGATCGTCGCGGTTCAAAACCTGCGGCCGCTCTATCGCGCGCTGCAGGCGCATGGCTCCGAGGTCACACCGGAGATCTCCGGCGAGGATTACGACGCCGCCATGATCCTGTGCGGCAAGCACCGCGGCGAAAACGAGAACCGCATGGCGGAAGCCTTGAAGCGCGTGAAGGCGGGCGGCCTGATTTTGGCTGCTGGCGCCAAGGAAGACGGCATCGTCACCCTGCGCAAGACGCTTGCAAAGCTCGGTATCGAGGCGGAATCCACGCCGAAATACCACGGCGTCGCAATCTGGTTTGCACGACCTGATGATGTCTCTGCCGCCGTCGCGAAGCTGGAGCAGAAGCCGGTCACCATCGACAACCGCTTCACCGCCATGCCTGGCATGTTTTCTCATGACCGCGTGGATGACGGCTCCGAACTGCTCGTCTCGCGCATGCCAACGGATTTCGATGGCAATGCGGCAGACTTCGGTGCCGGATGGGGCTATCTCTCCGTCATGCTGGCGGAGAAGTCGCCGCGCACGGCGCGCGTCGATCTTTTCGAGGCCGACTACAACGCGCTCGAATTTGCCAAGACCAATCTACTGGAAAACTGCCCGCGATTGACCGCACGCTTCTTCTGGCAGGATCTGGCCGCCGAGCCGCCAAAGGAAAAATACGATCTGATCATCATGAACCCGCCATTCCATGCGGGTGGCCAGGCCGCCGAACCGGCTCTCGGTCAGGCACTGATCAAGGCAGCAGCGACAGCATTGCGCAGCGGCGGCAAGCTGCTGATGGTTGCCAATCGCGGCTTGCCTTACGAGCCGGTGCTCGCCAGCGAGTTCCGCAAGAGCGAGGAAGTCTGCCGCAACGCGCGCTTCAAGATCCTCAGCGCCCAGAAGTAATCAAGCGTAAGAAAGAGGCTGCGGTTCATCTGCAGCCTCAGCTCAGCAGCCAGGCCCAGAGCGATACCGTCAGGACGCCGAACAGCGTCGATATGCTGATGGTCGAGGCAGCGATGCTGTGTCCGATCCCGAAGCGGTTGGCGAGCAGCCAGGAATTGATGCCGGTCGGGACGCAGGATGTCAGCACCAATGCCGATGTCCAGGCGGGGTTAAGGCCCAGCAGGTGCGCCGTCGCCCAGACGCAGGCCGGTAGAAGCAAGAGTTTGAATGCCGTCACGGTCGCAGCGATGTGCAGGTTCCCGCGCACCGGATATTTGGTCAGCGCCATCCCCAATGAAATCAAAGCCGCGGGTCCCGCCATGGCGGCGACCTGATCGATCACCGTTGTGAAGACGACAGGCATCGGCTCGCCGATCACGTTGAAGCAGAGCCCGAGAATGAGCGCGATCACCAACGGATTGGTCGCGAGGTTGCGGCCCACCTGTCTCAATACGGTCAGGGTGCTTCTTCTTTCTCCGCCCACCACCTTGTGCGTTGCATTTTCCATCAGGATGGTTCCGGCAATCATCATGATGGGAAGATGGATGGCCAGCAGAATGGAAATCGCCACGATCCCGTCATTGCCGACAGAGCGGCTGACGAGGGGCAGGCCGATGAAGATATTATTGGCGAAGGCCGACGAGATGCCGGCAATGACGCTGACGCGAAGATCCTGCTTGAAGAAATAGGTCGTCACCACCTGACCCGCTGCCCAGGTGATCGCGACGCCGGTAAAGTATGTGATCCAGAGCTTGAAGGGCGAAGCGCCATGAAAATCTGCTTCCGCCAGCGTACGAAAGATCAGCGTCGGTACGGCAATCTTGAAGACGAAGTCGCTCAACACGTCGCTCGCGTCGGCCTTGAACAACCTCGCCTTCACCGTCAGCCAACCGATCAGAATGAGCAGAAAGATCGGGGCGACATTGACGGCGACAGCATACATGGAGACGGGCTTTCACGGCGTTCTGCAGAAGAACTACCCTGTATAGGAAAGGCCAATGGTCTCAAACCATTTTCTATAGGGAGCCGGAACAGGAGCCGTCTCCCAGAAACAGAAAAAGCGGGGATCGTCCCCGCTTCAGCCTGTGGTCCCCGTCAGTACATCCGTGCCGGGAACGACTGATGATCTAGCAGCGCTTCATGACAGGCAAATGACGCCAAAGATCAGTCTGCCGAAGGTGCAGGCAGGCGAAGTCGCCTTTTCTCTTTTCTTGTCGGCAGAAATCTTTAAGACCGAGTTCCGGATAACGCACCGGGTCGGTGCGGCTCGGACAAGAGGCTCATGACAAAATTCGACGTACTGACCGTTGGCAACGCCATCGTGGATATTATTTCGCGCTGCGATGACAGTTTCCTCATCGATAACGCCATTACCAAGGGCGCGATGAACCTGATCGATGCGGAGCGCGCGGAACTGCTCTACTCGCTCATGGGGCCGGCACTGGAAGCGTCGGGCGGAAGTGCAGGCAATACGGCAGCGGGCATTGCCAATTTTGGCGCACCGGCAGCCTATTTCGGCAAGGTCGCCGAAGATCAGCTCGGCGAGATCTTCCAGCACGATATCCGCGCTCAGGGCGTCCATTTCGAGACCAAGCCGCGCGGAACCTTTCCGCCCACCGCCCGCTCGATGATCTTCGTCACCGAAGATGGTGAGCGTTCCATGAATACCTATCTCGGTGCCTGCGTCGAGCTTGGGCCGGAAGACGTCGAGCCGGAAGTCGTTGCCCAGTCGAAGGTCACCTATTTCGAGGGCTATCTCTGGGATCCGCCACGCGCCAAGGATGCGATCCGCGATTGCGCCCGCATCGCCCACGAGAATGGTCGCGAAGTCTCCATGACGCTCTCCGACAGTTTCTGTGTCGGCCGTTACCGCGATGAATTTCTCGATCTGATGCGCTCGGGCGCTGTCGACATCGTCTTCGCCAACAAGCAGGAAGCGCTGTCGCTCTACGAAACCGACGACTTCGATCTGGCGCTGACCAGGATCGCTCAGGACTGCAAGATTGCCGCCGTGACGATGAGCGAAGAGGGTGCGATGATCGTACGCGGCACGGAGCGGGTAAAGGTTGATGCCTATCCGGTTTTCGATGTCGTCGACACGACGGGTGCCGGCGATCTCTTCGCCTCCGGCTTCCTCTTCGGTTATACACAGGGCCGTTCGCTGGAAGATAGCGGCAAGCTCGGCTGCCTTGCGGCCGCTGCCGTGATTCAGCAGATCGGACCGCGCCCAATGTCGTCGCTAAAGGCGCTGGCTGAGAAGCACGGTCTTCTCTAGGATTGCTTCCAATCATCCCCGTGCGTCCATCAAGGGCGCACGGTCTCTCATTGGCCTTGATTACTTGAAGGCTTCGCCGGGATAGGCACCCCAGATTTCGCCCTGCGACACCCAGCCGCCCACCTGACCGGCTTCCGCCTTGCACCAGTCGCCATTGCACTCGCCGATCCGGATCTGCACGCCAGGCTCAAGTTTGGCCACGACCGAAGCACTCGACTGTGGCTCGCGGCGCATATTGACGAACACTTCCTTGCCCTTGCCGCGCATCCACGGCGCTGCCACCGCAGTTCTTTCACCCGAGAGCAGCGCCTGGTTTACCCAGCCCTCGGTGCCGTCGGCATCGCGAATCCGGCGCCAGTTTTCATATTCCTGGATGATCTCCACCGGCATGCCGGATTTCATATACATCCAGGAGACGGCGTAATCGGTGCTCGGTCCAATGCGCATATTGACGCGCTTGGATTTCAGGCTGACGAAGCGCGGCAGCGGCAGTCCGCTGGCACCCTTTGCGGCGCCCTGTGCGAAAGCCGGTGTAGCAGCGGCATGGAGAAAACCGAATGACAATGCAATGCAGAGGATGGAGACAAAGCTACGCATGTCGTTTGACCGTTTCCGTGAAACAAGAGAATGACGTAAGGGGCGCCCCAGTCCTGCCGCCGAAGACGCAACATGCGAGATTTGTTTGTCTTCGCCGGTGGGTCTGGTAGAAACGCCCTTGATGAACAAATTATCGCTCTTTCTGGTTAACGACCTCTGAACAAGGTGCCTGCAGACAATGACGAACAAGAAGAGACCGACCGTCTATTTGACCCGAAAACTGCCGGATCTGGTCGAGACCCGCATGCGCGAACTGTTCGAGGCTGAATTGAATATCGAAGACGCACCCCGCACGGAGGCAGAGCTTCTGGCCGCCATGCAGCGCGTCGACGTTCTGGTGCCGACGGTGACCGATCGCATCACCGCGTCGATGATCGAGCAGGCCGGTCCTCAACTGAAATTGATCGCAGGTTTTTCCAACGGCATCGACCATATCGATGTGGATGCGGCGGCGCGCAAGGGGATAACCGTGACCAACACGCCGAATGTTTTGACTGAAGACAGCGCCGACATGACGATGGCGCTCGTGCTCGCCGTTCCCCGCCGCCTTGTCGAGGGCACGCGCGTTCTTGCCAATGGCTCCGAAGACTGGCGTGGCTGGTCTCCCACCTGGATGCTTGGCCGGCGTCTCTCGGGCAAGCGCATCGGCATCGTCGGCATGGGCCGCATCGGGACTGCCGTTGCCCGCCGCGCCAAGGCCTTTGGGCTGTCGATCCATTACCATAATCGCAAGCGCGTCAGTCCGGCCACGGAGGCGGAACTCGAGGCGACCTATTGGGACAGCCTCGACCAGATGCTGGCACGCGTCGATATCGTCTCTGTCAACTGCCCATCGACGCCGGCCACCTATCACCTGATCTCGGCCCGGCGTCTTGCGCTGATGCAGCCGACGAGCTACATCGTCAATACGGCGCGCGGCGACATTATCGATGAGGCAGCGATGATCGAGTGTCTGCGCCAGGGCAAGATCGCCGGTGCGGGTCTCGATGTGTTCGAGAACGAGCCAGCCGTAAATCCAAAGCTCATCAAACTCGCCAAAGAGGGCAGGGTGGTGCTTCTGCCGCATATGAGTTCAGCCACGATCGAAGGCCGCATCGACATGGGTGACAAGGTGATCATCAACATTCGCGCCTTTTACGACGGCCACAGACCGCCGAACCGGGTGTTGCCGGGCAGGGCTTAACCGGGCAGACGCTTCGACATTTCGATAGAGGTGACCCGCTTATATCCGGCGTGCGAATTCTCAGCCGTCTTGACGAAGCCCCAGGACGAAAACTGCCGGTGATTGTTGACGAGTTCAATCCTGGTCTCCAGTCGCAGGCTTGGGAGCGACAGCCTGTGCGCCGTCTCTTCGGCTATCTTCAGCAACGCTTTTCCGATACCGCGGCCTTGCGCCACAGGTGATACGGCAAGCTTGCCGACATAAAGCGAAGCGGCTTCGGGCTTACAGAAAATACACCCGAGCATATCGCCGCCATCGAACGCGACAAAGGCAATCTCGTCCCGGATCTTTTGACGCAGATTGTCTGGCGTCAGACGGTGGGCCGAAGAAGGCGGGTCGATGACGCCATCCATATAGGCGAAGGACGACATGATCAGCGCCAACAGCTCCTCGATGCGGTCGAAGGTTTCGTCGATCTGAACAATCGTGATCATGCTGTCTGGCGCCTCTTATAGCGAATGGTCTCGAAGCGGGCGGCAAGCGCGTCGTAAAGCATCAGCCGCCCGACCAACGGTTCTCCGGTGCCGGTGATGACCTTGATCGCCTCCATCGCCATCGTCGTGCCGATAACACCTGTCAGCGCGCCGATAATGCCGGTCTCGGCGCAGGACGGGATCAGGCCTTCCGGGGGCGGGGCTGGAAACAGATCACGGTAGCGTGGCAGCAACATGCCGTCCGGACCTTCCTCATAGGGCTTCAGAACCGTCACCGAGCCATCGAAACGGGCCACAGCACCTGTGACCAGCGGCACCCTTGCCGCCTCCGCAGCATCTGCCGCCGCATAGCGCGTATCGAAATTGTCCGATCCATCGATCACCAGATCGAAGGCACTCAAATGATCATGCGCCCAGACAGTGGAGAAGCGCTCCTCGAAGTGCAGCGTGCGCACATGCGGGTTGAGCCGGGAGATGCTGCGACGCGCGCTTTGCGTCTTCTGCTCGCCGATCGTGCCGGTGTCGTGAATGACCTGCCTTTGCAGGTTCGATAGCGAGACGATGTCGTCATCGATAATGCCGAGCGTCCCGACCCCGGCAGCAGCGAGATAATAGAGGACGGGAGCACCAAGACCCCCGGCACCGATCACCAGCACCTTGGCCGCCTTCAGCCGCTGTTGGCCCATGCCGCCGATTTCGGGCAAGAGAATGTGCCGTTTGTAGCGTTCTATTTCCTCGGGGCTAAGAGCATCCATGATCCTGTCTCCGCTACCTCAATGGGCAGAAGCCCTATCATGACACGCTGCCATGCGACACGGTGAAAAACTGCGCGCGATCCTGCAATGCTGCAAACATCGATGCATCCGTCCCGGTCATGAAACTCTGGCCGCCAAGCGCATGGATGAGGTCGAAAAGTGCGGCACGTCTGCCTTCATCCAGATGGGCGGCGATCTCGTCCAGAAGCAGGATCGGCGCGTAACCCGTCATATTGGCGGTCAGTTGCGCATGGGCAAGGACGAGGCCGACGAGGAGCGCCTTCTGCTCACCGGTGGAGCAGCGTGCCGCGTCCATATCCTTTTCCGCATGCCGGACGAAAAGATCGGCGCGATGGGGTCCTTCGAGTGTGCGTCCGGCACCCGCATCGCGATAACGGCTTTCCCGGAGCGTGGCGAAATACTCATCCTCAAGATCGACTGCCGGTCGATGATACTGATCGTCAAGGAAGCCGGACAGCGTAAGCGTGGCCTTTGGGAAGCTGGTATCGCCGGAACGGCTTTCGATCAGTGCGCGCAGCAAACCCAGCATCTCATGGCGCGCAACAGCCATGGCAATACCAAGCTCTGCCATCTGCTTCTCGATACCGTCGAGCCAGACGGGATCGAGGCGACCATCGGAAAGCAGGCGGTTGCGCTGGCGCATCGCTTTTTCGAAATCGTTGGCACGCCGTCCATGCGATGGGTCGAGGGAAAGAACAAGGCGATCGAGGAAACGGCGGCGATCAGACGACGACCCCGTGAAAAGCCCGTCCATGGACGGTGTCAGCCAAAGAACCCGCAAGTGATCGGTCAATTCGTCGACGGACTTGACGGACGTACCGTTAAGCCGCAGGCGCCGTGATGGCGTATCGCCGTCACCATCTATGCCTGTTCCGATCGCAACCTCACCATCCATGCCCGAGAGGTCGGCGAAGATCGAGAACCCTGTTTCCTCTGCACCTACGCGGGTAACATCCGAAAGAACGGCACGGCGCAGACCCCGCCCAGGCGACAGGAAGGAGATGGCTTCCAGCAGGTTCGTCTTGCCGGAACCATTATCGCCGGTCAGCACGACATGGCGCTCATCCAGCCGCAACGACACTTCCGCATAATTGCGGAAATCGGTAAGCTTCAGCCGTGAGAGGAAAACTTTGGCCGTCATGCCATATCCAGAATCGTCATGGCTTACGACCTACAACATCCCGCCCCAAATCGAAACGAACTTTCTCTGAAACCGAGGCTGACAGCCGCGTCATGGACAGCGTCTTCCTTGCCTGATAATCTTACGTTTACGTCTGCGTTCATTCGATTGCCAGCCGCAGATTTTGCCGCTATCGGTGCTTGTCTAATTTAGCGGGTATTGCATGCTCAGAGTCACTTCCCTTTTGCTCACCCTCGTCCTCCTCGGTTCCTGCGCCGGACGGCCGGGAGCCGACGTGCTGCAGGCCGTCAATACGCGGGCGACGGCGGGCAAGAGCATAGCCGCCTACGTCGTCAGTACGCGCGAGAAGGAAGCGGGCAAGACACTGGCATTCGGTGCAGGGCGTGCCGATCAGCCCAACTATGCACGCTTCGATATCTCCATCCCGCCGGATCACAAGAAAGGCAAGATCGAGTGGCCGTCGGGTAAGCCGGACGCCAAGAAAGACTTCGTCGTGACCGATCGAGACATGCTCTCAAAAGACGCATTCAAGCACGATCTCGCCGGCATTCTTTCATCCGGAAAGGATGTTGGCCTGTTTGTCCACGGCTACAATTACAGCTATCAGGAGGCTTTGTTCCGTGCCGCGCAAATGGCGGCGGACGCCGATATCAATGGAGTGCCGGTGGTCTTTTCCTGGCCGTCCATGGCCGATGTCACGGGATATCTGGCCGACAAGGAAGCGGCAACCTTTTCTCGCGATGCGCTGGCGGACCTCCTGATCGATCTCGCACAAAAATCACCCCGCAAGAACGTCATCGTTTTCGGTCACAGCATGGGGGCTTGGCTGGTCATGGAGGCCTTGAGAGAGCTCAGGCTGAAGGGCCGCAACGACGTCATCGCCAAGCTCCAGGTCATTCTCGCGGCACCGGACATCGACACCGACGTATTTCGAAAGCAGATCGAGGTGGTCGGTCGTCTCAATCCGCCGCTTACCGTGCTGGTGTCAAAGGATGATCGCGCCCTGATGGCTGCTTCCCTACTTGCGGGCGAACGAAGCAGAGTCGGCGCACTGGACGTTACAGATCCCGAAATCAGCAAGGCTGCGAAACGCGAAGGCGTTCAGTTTGTCGATATTTCGGAGCTCGATTCATCCGATGGCTTCAACCACGATCGCTACGCCGCACTTGCTGTATTGTTGCCGAAGCTCGATGAAAAGCGTCGCGGCGGTGGCAACGATCTGACGCGCGCGGGCGCATTCGTTCTTGACGCTGTCGGCGCCACGGTGTCCAGCCCGTTCAGACTGGCAAGCAAAGTCGTCAATCCGAATTGAGGTTGATTGATCCGCGCTGACAAAGGTTGATCGCTTGTCCGGGCACACAGGTGACGAGGCGTCAGGTCCAGGTGTCGAGACGAATATCGGCCGGTCGTGAATTTTCGACGACGCGCTTGCCGTTGGGCAGATCGTTCTCGTAAAGCTTGGCGTGGATGGCTTGCTCGTCCAGCCCATAGCCGATCCAGCGATCGCGAAGCCGCTGCTCGAGAACCGGATAGGATGGGCCGACGAAAATGGTGAGGTCGAAGCTGTCTTTCAGCCGGTCCCAGGGTGCTTCATCCAGCAGCAGATAATTGCCCTCTGCAAGAATGAAGCGTGTATCTGCTGAAACGGCTCTTGCGGATGCGATCGCGATTTCCCGGGAGCGGTCGAAGACAGGAACGAGTACCTCTTCGTTACCCTGGCGTACGGCTTTGACGATATCGATAAAGCCACGGACATCGAATGTTTCCGGTGCCCCTTTGCGGGCGATCAGGCCGCGGCTTTCCAAAATCCCGTTGTCCATATGAAAGCCGTCCATCGGCAGGACTTCGGCGGCCTCGCCACGGGCAATCAGGCTGTCTCTCAGGGCATCGGCGAGTGTGGATTTGCCGGCCCCTGGAGGACCGGCTATCGCAATTATGCAGCGACGAGAGTTGGAGTTCTCTGCACGGGCAAGGACATCGTCCGTCAACGCCGCAAGCGTCAGTGTCATGCGGCGATATCCTGGCGTGGCGGTTCTTTCGCGCCCGTCATGAAGGCCACCGCGTCCGACATCGTATAGTCTTTCGGATTGATGACGCAGAGACGTTTGCCGAGACGATGGATGTGAATGCGATCCGCCACTTCGAAAACATGCGGCATGTTGTGCGAAATGAGCACGATTGGCATGCCGCGCGAGCGTACGTCCTGGATGAGTTCCAGAACGCGACGGCTCTCCTTGACGCCAAGTGCCGCTGTCGGTTCGTCGAGAATGACGACCTTTGAACCGAAGGCTGCCGCTCTGGCAACCGCAACGCCCTGCCGCTGGCCACCGGACAGCGTCTCGACCGCCTGGTTGATGTTCTGAATGGTCATCAAACCAAGTTCGGAAAGCTTCTCGCGGGCGAACTTGTCCATCGCCGCATGATCGAGCTTGCGAAACACCGAGCCGAGAATACCAGGCTTGCGGAGTTCCCGTCCCAGAAACATGTTGTCGGTGATCGACAGTGCAGGGGACAGCGCAAGGTTCTGGTACACGGTCTCGATGCCGGCATCGCGGGCTTCCAGCGGTGTTTTGAACTGGACCGGTTTGCCTTCCAGCCGGATCTCGCCTTCATCCGGGCGGATCGCGCCCGACAGTGCCTTGATGAGCGAGGATTTGCCCGCACCATTATCGCCGATCACCGCCAGGATTTCGCCCGGGTAGAGATCGAAGTCGGCATTGTCGAGTGCTGTCACACGGCCATAACGCTTGACGAGACTATGACCTGAAAGAATGGGTTGTCTGTTCATATCCTGGGCCATCAGACGGCTGCCTTTCTGATCCATTGATCCACTGCCACGGCGGCGATGATCAGCCAGCCGGTCAACATAACCTTCCACTGCGGGTCTGCACCGAGCATGTTGAGGCCCATGGAGACCACGCCGACCAGCATGGCGCCGAAGAGCGTTCCGAGAATAGAGCCACGTCCGCCGAAGAGCGAGATGCCGCCGATAACGGTCGCTGTAATGGCCTGCAGGTTGTAGTCGGTTACAGCGGCAGAGGGTGAGATCGAACCGTTACGGCCGATTGCGACCCAGGCCGCGAAGGCTGCTATGACGCCAGCAATGGTGTAGACGCTCAGCAGAACCTTGCGGGTCTGGATACCGGAGAGCTTTGCCGCTTCCGGATCGTCGCCCACGGCATAGACGTGGCGTCCCCAGGCGGTCTGGTTCAGGACGTACCAGAGCACGGCGACGAGCGCGACCATCGCGATGACGCCAAGTGTAAAAATGGCAGAACCGATACGGAAGTTGGTGGCGAAGAGCTGCAGAAGCGGTGCGGTCTGCTGCACGTCGGCATCGCGGATCGTTTCATTGGCCGAGTAGATGAAATTCGTCGCCATGACGATGTTCCACGAACCAAGCGTCACGATGAAGGGGGGGAGTTTGACCACCGCCACCAGGAAACCGTTGAAGAAGCCGCAAAGTCCGCCGACAACGAAGCCCGCGAGAATGGCGATAGGGGTTGGCAGTCCATAGGTGACCGCCACATTGCCCATGACGACGGATGAAATGACCATCACCACGCCGATCGAAAGATCGATACCGGCCGTTAGGATGATCAATGTCTGTGCCGAGCCCAGAATACCGACAACGGCGATCTGCTGCAGGATCAGGGTCAGTGTGTAGGATGAAAAGAACCGTCCGCCGATCGTCATGCCGAAGATCGCAACCGACAGGATCAGGACGATGAGTGGCACGGCTGCCGGTGTCGAGTGTAGAAAATGCTGCGCGCGTTTGAGCGCGGAAACGCTCTGCTGATCGAAGGAGGCGACTTTCTTGTCGCTCCCGTCCAGCACGCGTTCGAATTCTTGAATTCCGCTCATGTTTCCTCCTCCCGCTCGCCAAACATCTATGCGCGGCGCCGAAATGTCAGCCGGGTATTACGAAAGCGAATGGTTTTGAGTGAAGTTGGCCGGGACTGATCCCGGCCATGATCTTCAGATGGTGATTGAGGGCATCAGCCCCAGCACTTCGCCAGGCCTTCCTTGACGCTGATCGAAGGGACACCCTTGACCGGCTTGTCGGTGACCAGCGAAACGCCAGTATCGAAGAAGGACTTGCCTTCCGTCGGCTTCGGCTTTTCACCCGTGTCGGCAAACTTCTTGATGGCCTCGACGCCGAGTGCTGCCATCATCAGCGGGTACTGCTGCGAGGTCGCGCCAATGACGCCTTCCTCGACCGACTTCACGCCTGGGCAACCGCCGTCCACGGAAACGATCAGTACGTTCTTTTCCATGCCAACGGCCTTGAGGGCCTGATACGCGCCGACAGCAGCCGGTTCGTTGATGGTGTGAATGACGTTGATGCCTGGGTCCTTCTGCAGAAGGTTTTCCATGGCCTTGCGTCCGCCTTCTTCATTGCCGTTCGTCACGTCGTGGCCGACGATGCGCGGATCGGTTTCGTCGCCGATCTTGTTCGGGTCTTTCGGATCGATACCGAAGCCGATCATGAAGCCCTGGTCGCGCAGAACGTCGACGCTCGGCTGGTCAGGCGTCAGGTCGAGGAAGCCAACCTTGGCATCCTTGGCGCCGTCGCCCATCGTGCCCTTGGCCCACTCACCGATCAGCTTGCCGGCCAGGAGGTTGTCGGTTGCAAATGTTGCATCGGCAGAGTTGATTGGGTCAAGCGGGGTGTCGAGAGCGATGACGAGAAGGCCTGCATCCCGCGCCTTCTTGATCGTCGGAACGATGCCCTTGGTGTCGGAAGCGGTGATCAGAATGCCCTTGGCGCCATCGGCAATGCAGGACTCGATGGCTGCAACCTGGCTTTCGGAGTCACCATCGACCTTACCGGCGTAAGACTTGAGCGTCACGCCCAGTTCCTTTGCCTTGGCGGTCGCGCCTTCTTTCATCTTGACGAAGAAGGGGTTGGTGTCGGTCTTGGTGATAAGGCATGCCGAAGTATCGGCGGCCGATGCAACCGAAGCGAAAGAAACGCCAAGCGCGAGCGCGCCCAAAAAGGCGGAAACAGTTGTCTTCATATGATCCTCCCAGTGGAAACAAGCAGCCATTTGGATGACTGGTCTGCGGCCCTTCTCCTCCTAGATCAGGCGCCACTGGAAGCGATGGAACCATCAAATTAACAGCCTGTCAATAAATAAATCCAATTGAATTATTAATTCGATCTGTCATTCTCTCAGCCTTGATTGCGAAAGTGGACGGGAGGAGACCGGGACACTTGTCGCAGCCGACATGATGAATGAAGCCGTGGGGCGCTTGCCATTAACGGCCGGGAGGAAAACAAGATGTCGCGTTCCGTGGAGATGTCGCAGACGCCACCTGCGACGGTGACCGATTTGAGCGGCGGTGCCAACCAGGTTCGCGTTCGCGCCTATAATGAGCGGTTGGTTCTTTCGCTTGTGCGTCGTCACAATGCCCTGTCGAAGGCTGAGATCGCCAGGCGTAGCGGGTTATCAGCCCAGACCGTCTCCGTCATCATGCGTTCGTTGGAAAAGGATGGCTTGCTGATCAGGGGCGAGGTGCTTCGAGGGCGCGTCGGGCAACCCTCCACGCCGATGCGGCTCAATCCAGATTCGGTCTACTCCTTCGGCGTGAAGATCGGCCGCCGCAGCGTCGATCTGGTGCTGATGGATTTCGTCGGTCGAATCAGGATGCAATTGCGCAATACGTATCCATACCCAATGCCGGAATGGATTTTGCCCTTCGTCACCGAAGGCATTGCCGAGTTGGAGGGCAGGCTCAATCCGTCAGAACGCGAGAAGATCGCAGGTATTGGGATCGCCGCGCCGTTTGAACTCTGGAGTTGGGCGAAAGAGGTTGGTGCGCCCGAGGGCAAAATGGACAGTTGGAAACAGGTCGATCTTCGCCAGGAGATTGCCG
Source organism: Agrobacterium sp. 22117 (assembly GCF_052045735.1). Classification (NCBI taxonomy): domain Bacteria; kingdom Pseudomonadati; phylum Pseudomonadota; class Alphaproteobacteria; order Hyphomicrobiales; family Rhizobiaceae; genus Agrobacterium; species Agrobacterium sp. 22117. The sequence continues at coordinate 153,281 of NZ_JBQEPP010000001.1, forward strand.
ATGCTGTCGACCATCCCGTCTTTCTTCAGAACGATGCGACGAGCGCGTGCGGCGCCGAGCTGGTGTTTGGCAACGGCCAGGCCTATCCGGATTTTCTCTACGTCTTCATTGGCTCGTTCATCGGTGGCGGCGTCGTCCTGAATTCGGCCCTGTTCTCAGGAAGGACTGGCGCGGCAGGCGCGATCGGTCCGCTGCCGGTTCAGGGTCGGGATGGCAAGACGGTGCAGTTGCTGAAGATCGCCTCGATCTTCGTGCTTGAAGACATGCTGCGTGAAAGAGGCATCGACCCCAAGCCGCTGTGGTTTTCTCCCGATGAATGGATCGATTTCGGCGAATCTCTGGAAGTATGGATCCGCAATACCGGTGCCGCACTTGCCCAGGCTGTCATTGCCGCTGCGTCGATCATTGATTTCTCCACCGTCATCATCGATGGCGGCTTCCCAGGCTGGGTGCGCTCGCGCATCGTTGAAGCAACGCGCGACGCTTTGATGCTGCACGATCTTCAAGGTGTGGGCGTACCCGATATCAGGGAGGGTGCGGTCGGAAGTCAGGCACGCGCTATTGGTGGCGCCAGCCTGCCGCTGTTCTCCCGTTATCTTCTAGACCAGAATGTGTTGTTCAAGGAAACTTCGACCTGACAGGCCGCGCACCTTTTGCCAGTTCTTAAAGCGCTTCGATCTGACGCAAGATGTCGTCTTCGATCGTAATTCCATTGTCCAGAGATTGCTTGCGAATGCCCTGGCTGCGGCGGCCTGGAAGCCTTGCATTGCCCTGAGACTCGATTTCGGCGGCCATCTGCGAAACCCTGTCCGCCAGAGCATCATTGCCGGCAATGGTCGGATCGATCGCAATAATCGTGTGCCCGAGAGAGGGCGCCGTTCCCGTATCGTCCAGAAGAGAAGAGGCCTGGAAGCCGAAATTGCCTCCGGTGAGGCCCGCCGCCATGATCTCGACCATGAGCGCCAATGCCGCGCCCTTAGCCTCACCGGCCGGCACCATGGTGCCGTTGATCGCTTCATGTGGATCGGTGGTCGGGCGGCCCTGAGCGTCGAGAGCCCAATCACCTGGAATAGTGACGCCTTTTTGGCGGGCGGCCATGATCTTCCCCCGCGCGACCTTGGAAAGCGCCAGATCGATCACCAGAGGGTCGGCGTCTTTCATCGGCGCGGCAAAGGCGATCGGGTTCGTGCCATAAAGCGGCTTGATGCCGCCCCAAGGCGCCATGGATGCGGGGGCATTGGCAACCATCAAGGCAACGAGGCCCTGTTCTGCCAAACGCTCGACCGTTAAAGCCATGACACCAGCATGATGTGACCGACCGATCGCGGCAAGCGCGATGCCCTGTTCACGTGCAAGCGGCTCTAGCTCCTGGATCGCAAGATCGATAGCCGGATAGGCATAGCCGTGTCCTGCGTCGATCGAGACCACCGCCGGGCGCTCCTTTGTGGCTGTGGGCACGGCTTTGCCATTCACTTTGCCGGAATGAAGCTGAGCCACATAGACCGGTATCCGCCGAAATCCGTGGCCGCCCTGGCCACAAGCCTCCGCGGCAACCAGTGCACGAGCAACGGAGCGCGCGCTTGACGCCAGAACGCCGTTCTTCTCGAAGATGGAAGAAACGAAGTCTTCCGCATGTTCTATGCTGAGTTTCATGACGCAATCTGGAAGGGAACAGAGTGAAAGGATGCCCGGCCGACATTCGGGGATTGGCAGTGACACGCGAGAAAAGCTCGCGAAAACGGTATTGCAACCTGACGGCTTGCCATGCTTCAGCAGCGTGTAGCGGACGGCCCTCGATCAAAAGGTGGGAAGGCCGCCCTTACACGTGTCAATGCGCAGCAGACATGTCGCCCAGCACGTCCTTGGACGCGACGGTGGAGTCGGCATTCAGCTTGTAGACCATGGGCACGCCGGTCGCGAGATTGAGCTTCAGGATTTCTTCCTTGCTCAGCTTGTCGAGCACCATCACCAGCGAACGCAGCGAATTGCCATGGGCGGCAACCAGAACCTTCTCTCCACGCAGAACCCGCGGCAGGATTTCCGTCAGATAGTAAGGCCAGACGCGTGCACCGGTGTCCCGCAGGCTTTCGCCGCCGGGCGGCGGGATGTCGTAGGAGCGGCGCCAGATATGCACCTGCTCTTCGCCCCATTTCTCGCGGGCGTCATCCTTGTTGAGGCCGGAGAGATCGCCATAGTCACGCTCGTTAAGCGCCTCATCGCGGATGGTTTCCAGGCCAGACTGGCCGACATTGTCGAGCACGATCTGGCAGGTTTTTTGCGCCCGGATCAGCGAAGACGTGTAAGCCACATCAAATTTGATACCGTAATCGGCAAGCGCCTTGCCGCCGGCGTTGGCTTCCTGCACGCCGAGTTCCGTCAGATCGGGGTCGCGCCATCCGGTGAAGAGGTTCTTGAGGTTCCAGTCGCTTTGACCGTGACGAACGAGGACGAGGGTTCCGCTCATAAATACTCTCCAGGTTGATTATGAATTGTCTGCCAGACCGAGAACGTCCAGCATGGAATAGAAGCCGGGCTTCTTGTCGAAAGCCCAAAGTGCGGCGGCGATGGCGCCACGCCCGAAAATGCTCCGATCCGCCGCATGGTGCGAGAAGGTCAGTTGTTCTCCCTCACCAGCAAAGATCACGGAGTGATCGCCCACCACCGAACCGCCGCGCAGCGTTGCGAAGCCAATGGTGCCCGCCTGGCGTGCACCGGTATGCCCGTCGCGCACCCTGACGGAGTTTTCGGCAAGATCGATGTTGCGTCCCTGTGCTGCCGCTTTGCCAAGCAGAAGCGCCGTACCGGATGGTGCGTCCACCTTGTGCTTGTGATGCATTTCCAGCACCTCAATGTCCCACTGCTGCGGCCCGAGCGCTTTTGCCGCTTGGCGCGTTAGAACGGAAAGCAGATTGACGCCAAGGCTCATATTGCCGGACTTTACGACGCGCGCATGACGCGCAGCCGCCTTGAACTTTTCCTCGTCCTCGACCGAGCAGCCGGTGGTGCCGATAATGTGGACGATACGCGCCTGTGCGGCAAGACCGGAGAAGATCACACTCGCCGCCGGTGAGGTGAAATCGACCACACCTTCGGCATTGACGAAGGCGGTGAGCGCATCGCTGGTGACCGGAACACCAATTGGGCCGAGACCCGCAATCTCTCCCGCATCTCGTCCAACGAAGGGCGAGCCCTCGCGCTCGATCGCGGCATGGAGTTGAACGCCGGGCGTTTCATGAATGAGACGGATGAGGGTCTGTCCCATTCGGCCTGCAGCGCCAACCACCACCAGTTTCATGCCGTTGCCGCTCATGCCGTCACCCTATGCTCTCAAAGTCCGCGAACGCCTGTCGCCTGAAGATTGTTGAGGCGAGCGTAAAGACCGTCCTCCTGCCGCGCAAGCGTATCATGCGTTCCTTCTTCGACAACCTGGCCCTCATTCATCACCACAATCTTGTCTGCCTTGACGACGGTCGAGAGACGGTGGGCAATGACGATAACCGTGCGTCCGGACATGGCGGTATTGAGCGCCTTTTGCACAACGGACTCTGACTCGGTATCGAGTGCAGACGTCGCTTCATCAAGGAGCAGGATGGGTGCATTGCGGACCAGAGCGCGTGCGATGGACAGGCGCTGACGTTGGCCGCCAGACAGGGTCATGCCGTTCTCACCAACCTGTGTGTCGTAACCCAGCGGCTGCGCCAGAATGAAGTCATGGGCGAAAGCAAGCTTCGCCGCTTCCTCGATTTCGGCGTCTGTCGCTTCTGGACGGCCGTAGCGGATGTTGTCGCGGATCGTGCCCTCGAAGAGATAGGGCTGCTGCGAGACATAGGCGAGATTGAGACGCACCGAATGCGTCGTCACGTCTGCAATGTTTTGCCCATCGATCAAAATCTCGCCGCCCGTCGGATCGTAAAACCGCGGCACGAGGTTGATGATCGTGGATTTCCCGGCGCCAGAGGGGCCGACAAGGGCGGTCGTTTTTCCGCCCTCGGCGACAAAGCTCACGCCTTTGAGGATAGGACCGGAATCCTTGTAGGAGAAAACGACATTGCGAAGTTCCACGGTCGCGTTTTCGATCTTGAGCGGCACCGCATTCGGCTTTTCGCGCTGAACCGGCTCCATATCGAGGATCTCATAGATCATGCGCGCATTCACCACGGCACGTTCCAGCGAGACCTGAAGACGGGCAAGACGGCGCGCTGGATCGTAAGCGAGCAGGAGGGCCGTCACGAAAGCAAAGAAGGCGCCCGGGGGAACGTTGTCATAGATCGCGCGGTAAGCGGCATAAGCGAGCACGCTTGAGACGGCAATTCCGGCGATGGTTTCAGTCAGAGGTGCAGTTCGCTCGGACAACCGCGCGATACGATTGGAACGCCGTTCGGAAGCATCGATCGTCGCGAAGACCCGCTCCTCAAGTGGCTTTTCCATGGTGAAAGCCTTGACGATCGCGATGCCTTGAAGCGTTTCCTGCATGGACCCGAGAACACGACTTCCAAGGATGATGGCTTCTCTGGTCGTTTCCCGAAGTCTTTTGGAGATGTATCGAAGGCCGAGAACCAGCGGCGGCACGATGAAGACGATGATGATCGAGAGGAACGGGTCCTTGACAATCATCACGCCGATCAAGGCAATGAAGGTCAAGAGATCTCGGGCCACGGAGGTGACGGTCAAGTTCATGACGTCGCGGATGCCGCCGATATTCTGGCTGACCTGGGCTGCGAGATGCGCGGAACGGGATTCGCTCAGATACCCGACCGAGAGTGTCATGAGATGCGAGTAAAGACGCTTCTGATAACGGGCAACGATGTTATTGCCAATTTTCGAAAGCGCAACAGATTGGAAGTAGCTCGCAAGTCCCCGAAGGAAGAAAGCCATAAATATTGCACCGCAGATCATAAATGCGAGATCAGCGCGTCGGTTGACGAAGGCTTCGTTGATAATGGAGTCCATAATCCAGGCGGTGAACGCCGTTGATCCTGCGACGATGAGCAGGCAGAAAACGACCAATACATAGCCTTTGATATGGTCGCGCGCATTCTCGGCAAAGACACGCTTCAGAACTGCAGCAATTGTATCGGTGTCCACAGGACCCCGTGACTTGGCGGTTTTCAATCGCTCATCCACCTTTTGATGTTCCGGCGGCAGCGCCGCCTTTTCAAGCGGCGTCTATATCCATTAGGGCAGGCTTTGACCAGCCTCAACTTGGAAGCTCACCTCTGCCAGCGGCGCCCTTCGAGCGTCACGCCGAAATTCTCCGGTGTTCTGGCAAAGCTGGACAGACCGGCAAGTGCTGCCTGCGGGTGGGTCACGACATAGGTTGGAATGGAGCGCATCAGCGCGCTGTGCGGCGCCTTGTCCTCAAAGCCGGCACGAAATTCTGGACGCTTCAGCGCCGGAATGATCTTTTGCGAAATGCCGCCGGCAAGATAGACCCCGCCACGCGCCATGAAGACGAGCGCCATGTCTCCGGCGACGCGCCCGAGATAGGTGCTGAACAGCGAGAGGGTTTCCTCAGCCTGCGCATTCGATCCGCCAAGACCACGTGCGGTGACATCCGCCGGATCGGAGAAGCTCGGCGCGATGTCATCCGCCGCACAGATGGCGCGGTAGAGATTGACGAGGCCTCTGCCGCAGAGAATCTGCTCGCCAGAAATGCGGCCCTCAATCGCTTCGAGGTGAGGGAAAATCTGATGATCCCGTTCCGTCCGTGGCCCAAGATCGACGTGCCCACCTTCACCAGGCACTGGAAACCACATGTTTCGCGCATGAACCAGACCACCCACGCCGAGTCCTGTGCCAGGGCCCAGCACCACGCGCGACGCGATCATATCCGGGCGGTTTGGTCCAATGCGCTCGCGATTGTCGTCGTCAAGTGCGGCAATCGCCAGAGCCTGCGCTTCGAAGTCATTGACGACCACGACATCGCCCAAGTCGAGATTGCTCAGCATCTCCTTCGGTTTGACGATCCAGTGGCAATTGGTCAGCGGGATCTCGTCGGACTCGATCGGTCCGGCCACGGCAAGGAGCGCCGAGACCGGTTTGATCGCCGTGTTGCTCAAAACCGCAATCTTGATGGCATCATCAATCGAGGGATAGTCGGCGGTTTTGACGGTGGTCAGATGAACGGCTTCAGATGTGGCGTCCGGCAGGATGCAGAAACGGGCATTGGTGCCGCCGATATCTCCAATGAGGATCGGAAAGGAAAGATGATCGTTCTGATTGGGCATCACTGCTCCTGAAGCCGCCTGATTTTGAAAATAGGATACGCCGCGCTCGCTGAGCGCCTATCTGTTGATGTGAAAGTCGATCAGTCGCTCGGCCGTCGCGCGGTTGAGCGCCATCGGTATGTCGTAGACCGTGGCAAGCCGTGTCAAGGCTTTCACGTCCACATCATGCGGCATGGAGGTCAGCGGATCGACAAAGAAGATCAGCATGTCGACATCGCCGGTCGCAATCATCGCGCCGATCTGCTGATCGCCGCCGAGAGGCCCGCTTTTCAGACGAATCACGTCGAGCTTGGGACAGGCATCCTGCACACGACCACCCGTCGTTCCCGTGGCGACAATACGGAAAGTCGACAGCGCATCCTGATGCTCGCGGGCAAACTCCGCCATGTCGTCCTTCTTCTGATCATGCGCAATCAGCGCAACGCAGCGTTTGCTGTCCATCATCCGTCCCACGCGTTTTTTAAATCGATTTGAAGCCTTCTATATCAACTCTGCCAAGTTTGAAAAGCGGGCCTCTTGGGATCAATTCATCGAAGGGCGCGCAGAGGGACGCGGAACATCTGCCGGCGGAACCGGCCCGCCAGGCGAGGGGGCAATGGGCGTGGTGGTCGCTGGAGCCGCAGGGGTGGTGTAAGCACTTTGTACCGCAGTCTGCGACCTTCCTGCGGAAGGTGCGACCGCAATGGCGGCGCAGGCCTTTGGCAAGTCCGACACCATCATCGGTCTTGGCGGTTTCGGCGGTTTGGCGTTTGGATCCTTCTTCGGTGCCGCCCATGGTTCCTTGGTAAACCACCAGGCAAGCGACTTGTCGCAGCCATCACCCGGACCCACCGCCGCCTGCGGCTTGCAGTCTGTTGCACCGGCGGGGCAGGAGAGGCGGACGTGGAAATGCTCGTCATGGCCGTAGATCGGACGGATTTTGCCCATGAAAGTGCGGTCGCCGGTCCAGCTTTGGCAAAGCTTCTGCTTGATGGCCGGGTTGACGAAGATGCGCTCCACCTGCGGATAGCTCGCTGCCATCATCACCAGCCGTGCATTGAGTGGAGACCATTTGCGGTCGTCAACGGTCAGAAACTTGCTCTTGTCGAGCATCGAGATGAAGGGCGTATCCTCACGCTCCTGCGCGCTCATGATGTGGTCGGGCATCTTGCGCCACCAGATATCGACATCCAGCCCGATCTGATGCGAGGCGTGACCGGTCAGCATGGGACCGCCGCGGGGTTGGGAGATGTCGCCAATCAGGAGGCCTGGCCAGCCGATTTTCTGCGAATCCTGCGCGAAACGTTCGATGAAGGAAACGAGCTGCGGTTGACCCCAGCGCCGGTTGCGTGAGAGGCGCATAGCCTGAAAACCTTCGCCCTCGGTTGGCAAGGCGACCGCGCCGGACTGGCATCCTTTTGCATAGGAGCCATAAGACTTTGAGGGCCCGGCGGAGGGAAGCTCGATATGGCCGAAAACCTGCTTTGCGGGCTGGTCTTGCGCAAAGGCTGGCGCGAAATCTGCGCCAATCATCGAGACGACCGAAAAAGCGATAAGCGAAAGCCTGCGCGCTGCCATTGTCTTTAATCTCATTCGTCGCCGCCTGCGATCCGGTTGATTCTATGGTCCGATATTACGCTGGATCGCGAATTTGGTGAAAGCATGTTTGCGGATAAACCGCTTGTGAGCCGGCACCTCTATTTTTTGACATTGTTTGGCTTATGCTTCGCCGCACCAAGCATCAAAAAGGAACATCCGCCCATGGCTTTGGCAAGCGCAAAATCCCTCCTGCTCGTAGGCATGGCAGTGTCGCTTTTGGCATCCTCGACAGGGGCAAAAGCGCAGGAGGAGGGGCAATGGCGTGTGGGCATTGCGACCGTCGGGGAGTTGAAGCACCCGAAGGGCTTCGAGCGCTTTGATTATGTCAATCCGAACGCACCGAAGGGCGGCACTTTGCGACTGTCGACAGCAGGTACGTATGACACCCTCAATCCTCTTCTTGCCAAGGGAGAAGCTGCAACAGGTCTCGGCGCGGTCTTCGATACGCTGATGAGGTCATCCGAAGAGGAGCTCTCGGCGTCCTACGGCCTCCTTGCGGAAGGCTTGACCTATCCAGCTGATATGTCCAGCGCGACGTTTAGATTGCGCGCCGAAGCCAAATTCGCGGACGGAAAACCTGTGACTCCGGAAGATGTGGTTTTCAGCTTTGACAAAGCTAAAGAGCTCAATCCGCAGCTCGCAACCTACTACACGCACGTCACCAAAGCCGAAAAGACCGGCGATCGGGAGGTGACCTTTACCTTCGACGAGAAAAACAACCGCGAACTCCCGCAGATCGTCGGACAGTTGCTTGTTGTTCCCAAACACTGGTGGGAGGCCAACGGTCCGGATGGAAAGCCACGCGACATTTCGCGCGGAACGTTGGAGCCAGTTATGGGGTCCGGCCCCTATAAGATTGCCTCGGTGGCTCCGGGCTCCACGATTACTTATGAGTTGCGCGACGATTATTGGGGCAAAAACCTCAACGTCAATGTCGGAATGAACAACTTCAAGACGATCAGCTACACCTTCTACACCGATCGCGATGTGGAGTTTCAGGCCTTTAAAGCAGGCAACACCGATTTCTGGCAGGAAAACTCCGCCGGTCGCTGGGCAACCGGCTATGACTTTCCAGCCGTCAAGGACGGACGGATCAAGCGCGAGGAACTTCCCAACATCTACCGCTCCGTCGGTATTATGCAGGCTTTCGTGCCGAACGCACGCCGCGACAAGTTCAAGGATCCGAGAGTCCGCAAAGCGCTGAACCTGGCCTATGACTTTGAGGATATGAACAAGACACTGTTTTTCGGCCAGTATCAGCGGATCAACAGCTTCTTCATGGGCAGCGACCTTGCCTCATCCGGTTTGCCTCAGGGCAAAGAGTTGGAAATTCTGACCGAAGTGAAAGATGAGGTGCCGCCGGAGGTCTTTACCACCGAGTATCGCAATCCCGTTGGCGGGGATCCGGCCAAGCAGCGCGACAATCTGCGTGAAGCTGTCAAGCTTATGAAGGAGGCAGGCTACGAGTTGCGGGGCAACCGAATGGTCAACGCGAAAACGGGCCAACCATTCGATTTCGAAATTCTTGTCGATTCGCCCGCCATGGAGCGCGTCGTTCTGGCCTACACACAAAACCTCAAGAAAATCGGCATCAACGCGACGGTTCGAAACGTCGATTCATCGCAATATACCAATCGCACACGCGCCTTCGATTATGACATGATCGTCAATCTCTGGGCTCAGACCTCCAATCCTGGCAATGAACAGGCCGATTACTGGGGTTCTGCAGCCGCAAACCGCCAAGGCTCGAAGAACTTTGCCGGGATCAGCAATCCTGCGATCGACAAGATCGTCCGCAAGATCATCTTCGCTCCCACCCGTGAGGACCAGGTTGCTGCCGTTAAGGCGCTGGATCGGGTTCTGCTGGCCGGAAATTACGTCATCCCGCAATTCTACCGTGGCGAGATGACGGTTGCCTACTGGAACACCATCGTTCGCCCAACGGAACTGCCCTATTACGGCATCGGCTTCCCCGAGGCCTGGTGGTCGGCCAGTGCGGCAAAATGAGCTTGGTCTTGCTTTATAGGCCAAGCCTTGATTCACATGTCTAAAGACGAATCATTAGGCGGGCAAAAGCTGCCGCTCGCCGGGAAAGGAAACGGTTTGACAGTAAGGATGACAGCCGAGCGCGCTTGCCTGGAGCGTGACCTCTAATGGGAGCCTATATTCTCCGGCGTCTGGCGCTCATGATCCCGACGATTATCGGCATCATGGGCATTTCCTTTCTCGTCATTCAGTTTGCACCCGGCGGCCCGGTCGAACAGGTCATCGCCCAGCTGTCCGGTTCAGGTGACAGCGCTGCCGACCGCCTGTCCGGCGGCGGCGACCTCATGGGCGGCGGTGGTGTGGATGAAAGCGGATCGAAATATCGCGGCGCTCAGGGCCTCGATCCGGAGTTGATCGCCAAGCTCGAAAAGCAGTTCGGTTTCGACAAGCCGCCGCTGACGCGCTTTCTGGAGATGATGTGGAACTACATCCGCTTCGACTTCGGCGACAGCTTCTTCAGAAATTCTTCTGTCATCGATCTCATCATCGACAAAATGCCTGTGTCGATTTCGCTCGGCTTCTGGATTCTGATCATTTCCTACGCCATATCCATTCCGCTCGGCATCAAGAAGGCGGTAGAGGACGGCTCGAAATTCGACGTCTGGACGTCCGGCATTGTCATTATCGGTTATGCCGTGCCGAGCTTCCTCTTTGGCATTCTGCTGATCGTGCTGTTCGCTGGCGGTTCCTTCTTCGACTGGTTCCCGTTGCGTGGTCTCACCTCGGACAATTTTGCCGACCTGACATGGTGGCAGAAGATCATCGACTATTTCTGGCATCTGACATTGCCGCTGACAGCGCTCGTCCTGTCGGCCTTTGCCACCACGACGCTGCTCACCAAGAACTCCTTCATCGATGAGATCAAGAAGCAATATGTGGTCACCGCGCGCGCCAAGGGTCTTTCCGAGCGGAAAGTTCTCTACGGCCACGTCTTCCGCAACGCCATGCTGATCGTCATTGCCGGTTTTCCCGGTGCCTTCATCTCCGCCTTTTTCACCGGTTCGCTGTTGATTGAGAACATCTTCTCGCTGGATGGCCTCGGCCGGCTTGGCTATCTGTCCGTCGTTAATCGTGATTATCCGATCGTGTTCGGTACTCTCTTCATCTTCTCGCTCATGGGTCTCGTCGTCGGTCTGGTTTCCGACCTGATCTACACCTGGATCGATCCGCGCATCGACTTTGAGCGGAGGGACGTGTGATGACTGTCTCCACGCCTGTTACGGACACGATGCCACCGCAGAAACGTCCTTTTTTCTCGCCGACGAGCATTCGCCGTTGGCAGAACTTCAAGGCGAACCGCCGCGGCTACTGGTCCTTCTGGATATTCCTCGCGCTTTTCGGCCTCAGCCTTTGCGCCGAGTTCATCGCCAATGATAAGCCGATCCTGGCGTCCTACAAGGGCGAGTTGCTGGTTCCTGTTCTGGTGGATTACCCGGAAGAAAAGTTCGGCGGCTTCCTGGCTCAGACCGATTATAAGTCCTCCTATATTCAGGATGAGATCAACGCCAATGGTTGGATGATCTGGCCGCCGATTCGCTATTCCTATCAGACGGTAAATTCCAATATTCCCCATTCCGCACCCACGCCGCCCTTCTGGTTGATGACCAAGGAGGAGCGTTGCTCCGGCTATCCGCAAGGGGCGGCTGATCCCGGCTGCACGCTTGGCAATCTCAATTGGCTCGGTACCGATAACCAGGCGCGCGACGTCACGGCGCGTATCATCTACGGCTTCCGCATCTCGGTCCTTTTCGGCCTGGCGCTCACCATCTGCTCGGCCATCGTCGGTGTGACGGCCGGTGCGGTCCAGGGTTATTTCGGCGGCTGGACCGATCTCCTGATGCAGCGCTTCATCGAGATCTGGTCGTCCATGCCGGTGCTCTATATCCTGCTGATCATCGCAGCCATCCTGCCGCCCGGCTTCTTCGTGCTGCTCGGCATCATGTTGTTGTTCTCTTGGGTCGGCTTCGTCGGGGTTGTCCGTGCCGAATTCCTGAGGGCGCGCAATTTCGAATATGTGAATGCCGCACGCGCACTTGGTGTCGGCAACGCCACCATCATGCTCCGGCACCTGCTGCCGAACGCCATGGTCGCAACGCTCACCTTCCTGCCTTTCATCCTCTCCGGCTCGATCACGACGCTGACATCGCTCGACTTCCTCGGCTTCGGCATGCCACCCGGCTCGCCATCACTGGGTGAACTGATTGCCCAAGGCAAAAACAATCTCCAGGCGCCGTGGCTGGGGCTGACAGCCTTCTTCACCATGTCGATCATGCTCTCGCTGCTGATCTTTACCGGAGAAGCGGTGCGCGATGCTTTCGATCCGCGCAAGACGTTCCGGTGATGGCCATGTCTCCAACAAATGCAGGCACAATGACCGCACCCCTCCTCTCCGTCCGAGACCTCTCCGTTGCCTTCCATCAGGGCGGCAAGGAAAGTCTCGCTGTCGACCGGGTTTCCTTCGACATCATGCCCGGCGAAGTGCTGGCGCTGGTTGGCGAATCCGGTTCTGGCAAGTCGGTGACGGCCAACTCCATCCTGAAGCTTTTGCCCTATCCCGCCGCAAGCCATCCATCGGGCCAAATCCTGTTCGAGGGCAAGGATTTGCTGACGCTGCCGATGCGCGATCTGCGATCGGTGCGCGGCAATGATATCACCATGATCTTCCAGGAGCCGATGACCTCGCTCAATCCGCTTCACAGCATCGAGCGGCAGATCGGCGAAATTCTGGAGCTGCACCAGGCTCTCACCGGTGCGCCTGCACGTACCCGCATCCTGGGACTGCTCAATCAGGTGGGCATTCGCGATCCGGAAAAGCGGCTGAAGGCGTTTCCGCACGAGCTTTCCGGCGGGCAGCGTCAGCGTGTGATGATCGCTATGGCGCTCGCAAACCGGCCCAAACTCCTGATCGCCGACGAGCCGACGACGGCGCTTGACGTGACGGTGCAGGCGCAAATTCTCGAGCTGCTGGCCGGGCTGAAGAATCAGCATCACATGTCGATGCTGTTCATCACCCACGATCTCGGTATCGTGCGCAAATTTGCCGATCGTGTCTGCGTCATGACCAAAGGTAAGATCGTCGAGACGGGCACTGTCGAGCAGGTCTTCACCAACCCCCAGCACGCCTATACCCGCCATCTTCTGGCCGCTGAACCGAAAGGTGAGCCACCACCTGCCGACGATAAGAAGCGGGTGGTCATGCAGGGTGCCGACATCAAGGTCTGGTTCCCGATCAAGGCCGGCCTGATGCGCAAGGTCGTGGACCACGTCAAGGCGGTGGATGGCATCGATATCACCCTTCGTGAGGGCCAGACGGTCGGCGTGGTGGGCGAATCCGGCTCCGGCAAGACGACGCTCGGGCTTGCGCTCTCGCGGCTGATTTCCTCGAAGGGCCGGATCAGCTTTATCGGTCAATCCATCGACGCCTATTCCTACGCCATGATGAAGCCGCTGAGAAACCGCCTTCAGGTGGTGTTCCAGGATCCCTACGGTTCTCTCAGCCCCCGCATGTCTGTCGGAGATATCATTGCCGAAGGTCTGAAGGTGCATGAAACTTCGCTATCCTATGAGGAGCGCGACCGGCGCGTCGCGACCGCGCTGGAAGAAGTGGGGCTCGATCCTGCAACGCGCTGGCGCTACCCGCATGAATTTTCCGGCGGCCAGCGGCAGCGTATCGCCATTGCCCGCGCCATGGTGCTGAAACCGCGCTTTGTCATGCTGGATGAGCCGACATCGGCGCTGGACATGAGCGTGCAGGCGCAGGTGGTCGATCTCTTGCGCGATCTCCAGTCCAAACATGATCTCGCCTATCTCTTCATCAGCCACGACCTCAAGGTGGTGAAGGCGCTCGCCAACGAGGTGATCGTCATGCGCCACGGAAAGATCGTCGAAAGCGGCCCCGCCAAGTCTATCTTCGAGGCGCCGAAAGAAGATTACACCCGTGCGCTGATGGCCGCTGCCTTCAACATCGAAGCGGTCAAGACCGCAGCCGTGAGCGAGTAAAGACCTCCAAGCAAATGGTGGCGAGGCGGTTTTGCTGTTGCGTTCGATGATGGGGAGCGCCATCTTTCTCAAACGTCTGATGACGGCAGAGGAAGAAGAGAATGGCAGCGGATGTGATCGTATTGGGTGCCGGGATCATTGGGGTCTCGGTGGCGGTTCAACTGGCAAGACGCGGAAAATCCGTCGTGCTTCTCGATCGCCGCGGACCTGGCGAGGAAACATCCTTCGGCAATGCCGGTCTCATTCAGCGTGAGGGCGTCGTGCCCTATGGCTTCCCGCAGGATCTGGGACTGCTCGCGCGCTACTCGCTCAACAACCGCATCGACGCCCATTATCACATGGCCGCAATGCCAAAGATCGCGCCGTTTCTGGCGCGCTACTGGTATCACTCGCAACCGGCACGGCATGCCGCGATTTCCCGTTCCTACGCGCCGCTGATCGAACATTCGATTACCGAGCATTCGATCCTGATCGACGAGGCCAAGGCCAGCGATCTTATCGTCAAGAATGGCTGGATGGAGGCTTACCGAACGGAGGCCAAGCGGGACGACGATTTTGCCTTTGCCGAGCGCCTCGCGCGCGATCACGGCATTTCTCATACCAAGCTGACCCGGCAGGAGTTGGCGCAAGCAGAGCCGCATCTGTCGCACGATTTCGTCGGTGGGCTTAAGTGGGACGACCCCTGGTCGGTTCTCGACCCGCATGGTCTCACCATGGCCTATCTGCGCCTGTTCGAAAGTCTGGGCGGTACCTTCGTCAAGGGCGACGCGGCGGCTCTCTCTCAGACGCCGGCCGGCTGGAAAATCCAGACGGAGAATGGCCTGATTGAAGCTGAGAGCGTCGTGGTTGCCTTGGGTCCGTGGTCCGATACCGTGACGACACGGCTCGGCTATCGCTTCCTGATGGGAGTGAAGCGCGGTTACCACATGCACTACGCCCCCCAGGATGGAACGAAGCTCAACAACTGGCTGATCGATGCCGAGCGCGGTTATTTCCTGGCACCGATGAAGAAGGGCATCCGCCTGACAACGGGTGCGGAATTTGCCGATCGCGATGCACCGAAATCGCCTGTCCAGCTTTATCGGGCGGAGCGCGTGGCCCGGACCATCTTTCCGCTGGGTGGCAGGCTGGACGCCGAACCCTGGATGGGTGCGCGTCCCTGCACGCCGGATATGATGCCGGTCATCGGCAAAGCGCCGCGCCATAAGAGCCTATGGTTTGCCTTCGGTCACGCCCATCATGGCCTGACGCTGGGGCCGATTACAGGGCGGATTTTGGCTGAAACAATGCTTGGCGAAACACCCGTCATTCCGATCGGACCCTACGCCGCGGAGCGCTTCAACCCCTGACACACCGATTAGGGGTGGCCTTCCTGCAAAAGCCCGCTTAACATGCAAGCCAGGGAGGAAAAGGGTATGCAGCGGGGCACAAAGTCACGATGACGGCGCGATATATGATCTACCAGCAGCAGGATGACTTTCGTTAGCGTCGGCTTTCCTTAGCCGATCGAAAGAGCAATGACATCCTGGTGAATGATGGCTGATATCGAATACGCAAAGACCTTTTTCCAACAGAACCCCGACATCGAAATTCTCGAGGCCTTCGTCATTGACGCCAATGGCATTCCACGGGGCAAGTGGATCCCGCGAGAGCGGGCGCTCGACGTGCTGGAAAAGGGCATGGCCGTTCCCCGCTCGGTCTATGCCCTGGATATCTGGGGCCGCGACGTGAACGCCGCCGGACTGGCGGAAGGAACCGGCGATCCTGACGGCTTGTGTGTTGCGGTGCCAGGAACCCTGTCGCGCGTCACCTGGCTTGGGCGGCCCACGGCGCAAGTGCTACTGGCCATGACCGAGCCGGATGGCGCTGGTTTCTTTGCGGATTCGCGGCATGTTCTGGCGCAGGTTCTGTCGGGCTTTACCAAGCGTGGCTTGACCCCTGTCGTTGCCACCGAACTTGAATTCTATCTGATCGACCCGGTCCGCTCCGCGCTTGATCCGGTGCGCCCACCCAATAGCCGGGAAGGGCGCTGGCATACGGGTCAGACGCAGGTTCTCTCCATTTCCGAGCTTCAGGATTTCGAGGACGTCTTCCACGACATCGCCACCGCCTGCCGCGCGCAGAATGTGCTGGCCGATACGACGCTTCGGGAAAATGGGCCCGGGCAATATGAAATCAACCTCAACCACGTGCCGGATGCGCTGCGTGCGGCGGATTTCGCCGTTTTCCTCAAGCGCATCGTCAAAGGGGTGGCGCGCAAGCACGGGCTGGACGCCACCTTCATGGCTAAGCCCTATGGAACCCAGGCAGGCAACGGCATGCACGTGCATTTCTCCGTCCTCGATAAGGATGGACGAAACATCTACATGGGCGAGGATGGCCCCTCGGAAGCGCTCATGCACAGCGTCGGCGGTCTTCTGGAGAATATGGGGGAAAGCATGGCGGTGTTTGCTCCGCATGCCAATTCCTACCGGCGGCTGCGCCCCAGCGAACACGCGCCGACCTATGCCTCCTGGGGCTTTGACAACCGCTCTGCCGCGGTGCGGGTGATCACCGCCAGCAAGCCTGCCACCCGCATCGAGCATCGCGTGGCCGGTGCCGATACCAACCCTTACCTCGTGCTTGCCATGATCCTGAATGCCGCGCTCTCCGGCATGCGGGAGAAGCGCCAGCCGGGTGGGGCGATTGCAGGCGATAGCCACGCCATCAATCACGAGCCCTTGCCGACGAACTGGGACTATGCGGTCCAGCGCTTTGCCCGTTCGAGCTTCGCCTATGCCACGCTCGGTCAGCGCTACAGAACGCTCTATGCCGCCTGCAAGCAGCAGGAAATTTCCGAATTCTCGCTTCGCGTCACCGATGTGGAATATGACGCCTATATCAGGACGGTGTGAAACATGGCTCACGTAACCGCGCTTCCCAATCCCGGTCATACGACCTCCTGGTATGCGGCCTCCGCCAATGACAAGAGCGTGCGCCCCACGCTCGAAGGCGAGATGCACGCGGATATCTGCGTGATCGGCGCAGGCTTCACCGGCATGTCCGCCGCACTGGAACTCGCTGAAAAAGGTTTCTCCGTCATTGTTCTGGAAGGCACGCGCATCGGCTTTGGCGCCTCCGGGCGCAATGGCGGGCAGATCGTCAACGGCTATAGCCGCGATCTCGAAACCATTGCGGGGCGCTATGGGCAGGAGAAGGCGGTCAAGCTCGGTGAGATGTCGCTCGAAGGCGGTGAGATTATTCGCGAGCGTGTGGCGAAATACGGGATCGACTGCGATCTGGTGGATGGCGGTTTCTTTGCCGCCTTCACGCAAAAGCAGATCCAGGAGATGGAAGCCAACAAGACCCATTGGGAGAAGCACGGGCATTCCGGGCTGGAAATGGTCTCCAAGGCAGAGGTCGGCCACTATGTGAAGTCCGATCGTTATGCCGGCGGCATGATCGACCGTTTCGGCGGCCATGTCCATCCGTTGAACTACGTGCTGGGTGAGGCGGCGGCTGTCGAGAAACTGGGGGGTCGAATCTTCGAAAATTCCAGGGTCATCGGCGTTGAGAAGGGAACGAGCCCGACGGTCAGAACCGCGCATGGCAAGGTCACGGCAAAATACGTGCTGGTCTGCGGCAATGCCTATCTTGGCAAGCTCTTGCCGGAAATCGGCGATCGCATGATGCCGGTGTCGAGCCAGGTCATGGCGACCGAACCGCTTGATGCGGGCCTGATCGAAAGCCTGCTTCCGGCGAACTACTGCGTTGAAGATGCCAATTACATTCTCGACTATTATCGACGCACTTCGGACAACCGCCTGCTTTATGGCGGCGGTATCGGTTATGGCGGCAGCGATCCGGCCGATCTGACCAGCGTTATCCGTCCCAACATGCTGAAAACCTTTCCGCAATTGAAGGACGTCAAGATCGACTTTGCCTGGAGCGGCAATTTCGCGCTGACGCTGACGCGCATTCCGCATATGGGGCGGCTGTCGGAGAACATCTATTTCTCCCACGGAGACAGCGGCCATGGTGTCACCACGACGCAATTGCTTGGGCGCATTCTGGCGGAAGTTGTGTCCGGACACGCAGGTCGCTTCGATGTCTGGTCGTCGCTGCCGAACTTCCAGTTTCCTGGCGGCAAGACGTTCCGCGTGCCGCTGACCGTCCTGGGGGCGTGGTGGTACGGCCTGCGCGATAAGCTCGGTCTATAGGGCCTTCAAACCTTTCAGCGCGTTGTCGACGATTTCGTCCGGCGTGGCATCTATGTCGACAGTTACGACGCCTGGCTCGCCGGTCGGCACTTCCAGCGTGTCGAGCTGCGTCTTCAACAGCGACAGCGGCATGAAATGGCCTTTGCGTGCACCCATGCGCTGCGTCAAAAGCTCAACGCTGCCCTCCAGAAAGACAAAGGCTAAAGGTCCGCCACAGGCGGTCCGCAGCCGATCGCGATAGGACTTCTTCAGGGCCGAGCAGGAAATCACAACGCCACCGGCCTCATAGCCCTGGCGAAGCTCCGCACCCACGAGATCGAGCCAGGGCCAGCGATCCTCATCGGTAAGCGGCGTACCAGCGCTCATCTTCTCGACATTGGCCTTGGGGTGCAGCCTGTCGCCTTCCTGAAATGGCATGCCAAGCTTTTCCGCCAGCTCAGCGCCGACCGTGGATTTGCCGCAGCCGCTGACGCCCATCACGATGATTGCCTGTTTCATGCAAAGAACCTTTCATGCCTGCAGCACCGGCCCAGAAATCAGCGTTGATTTTCGGGAAATCACGATGCGTTGCTCTGTCTCGTCGTGGCCTAGCAAGAAGGCGAGGATAAGAAAATGGTTTTTATCAGAGGCGACTTAACAAGCGGCTCGATAAATGCCGGAGCAAACGTCACCATAGATTGTCCCGCAGCCGCCGCGCTCCAACCCGTCCTGTTGGAGGTTGAGATTTTGCTCGCCGGTCAAAACTCGCATGGAGCCTATCAACATGACCGCTCCCCAGTTCATGTAAACTTAGACGGCAGGAGTTTATCAGCTATAGGTTTCTGCACGGGTATTTATATAATTTGGCAGTTGTTTCGGGATTTCTAGGATTGGCCTTGCTGCGTCGCATCAAACCGGGATCTGTTGGACCACATGTGACTGGTAGCCGTAATCGTAATGACAACCAAAGCCTTCGTCAGTTGGGGCACAGACGCAGCTGGTCGATAAGAGAGGATTGAAAATGGCCGAAGATGCTGGCGTGATTGCTGTGGACCATATGGGATTCTCGGTCGCTTCGTTGGAGGAGGCGATCCAGTTTTGGACCGAGGCGATGGGTTTCGAGCTTGCTCGCCGAGGAGAGATGGGTGGGGAGTTCCTACGGGAGGCCACGGGGGTTGACGATCCGCACTGCCGAATGGCGCTGGTGACGGCTCCAAACGGCTACCCTATAGAACTCCTCGAATATTCGACAGGCCGTAAGCTGGGACAGACACCTCGCAGCGCAGGTGCGATCGGCGCCGCGCACATCGCCATCACGGTTGCGGATATCCGCACGGCGATCGCGCGGGTTGAGATGGCGGGGTGGGCAGTGAAGGGTTCGCCGCAGCCGATACCAGGTGGCCCCCGAAGCGGAACAATGGTTGCGTACATCTCCGGTCCGGACGGTATCACCATCGAGCTGATGCAGCCGCCCGTTCAACATTCCCGCGTCGTGTGACGCCCCCTCGCCGGGAAAGCTCCTTTGTTTAGGTTTTCTGTTCCGTTGTTAGCCAACCCCCAACTCTTTGAAGCTATGTATCGTGTTTATCCGAAAATCGAGTTCGATTTTCGGCCCTATGCTGTAAGTCTCTGCACGCCGAGGCACCATGACCAGACAAAGACGCCGTAACATCATCAAGGCAAGGCGCACCGGAATGGGGCTTGCGCTCGTGGCGGCCATCTCCTACGTCGCAGGGATGACGGATGCGATCGGGCTGATGATGTCGGGGGACTTCGTGTCCTTCATGACGGGCAACACCACCCGCGCGGCGATCTCGCTGGAGGCCGGTCAGTACGATCACGCGCTGAAGCTCTTTCTCGCCATCATCACCTTCGTCGCCGGCAACGCCGCGGGCATCATCGTCGCGCACAGTTCGCAACGGCGCATCTTCACCGTGCTGTGCTCGGTCGCCATCCTGCTGGCGCTGGCCGCCCTGATGCAGACATCCGCGCTTCGACCTTTTGACTTTTACCTGATTGTCTTTGCCATGGGCATGATCAATGCGGCGGTCGAGCATATCGAGGGTCTGCCGATCGGGCTGACTTACGTGACAGGGGCTCTCTCGCGCTTTGGTCGCGGCGTTGGCCGCTTCATTTTAGGCGAGCGAAAGGTCGACTGGTCCATCCAGCTTGTTCCATGGATTGGCATGGTGTCGGGTGCAATCTCCGGAGCGATCCTTGCAAGCGTTTTTCCAGGCGGCGCGCTGCTGGTCGTCAGTCTCACGGTGTTTGCGGTGGCACTTGCGAGCATGCTCATGCCGCGCTCGCTCAGAACCCGTTATAACCAGCGCGTTGCAATCAAACGCGCGCCAAAGGGGGCGTGACGTCCTATTTGCGGGAAAGCGTGACGAAGGCCGTGCCGCGCACGCGAACCGTCATTTCGCAAGGCGCGCTGTCGGTACGTTCGCAATAGCGCGGGTGCATTTTCAGCACGAAGACCATGTTGCCGAAGCGCTGGATGAAATCGTAGCCATAGATGGTCGCGGTGGCGATCAGCAGATAGCCGCCCTCTTTCACCTGCACATAGAAATTGTAAGGGCAGCCATCGTCGTTGCAGGTGGTGCTCTTGTGACCGTCGCAGGTCAGTGCCCCACGATTGGTGACCGCATCCATCAGACCGTCATTGTTGATATCGATGCGCGAGATATAGTCCGGTCCGAACTCGGCAACCTTGCACTGCTTCTGGAAAAAAGCCTTCTCATAAACTTCCGGATCGCTCACCAATTCCTGTTGGGCGCGTGCTGGCGTCATCAGGCTCAAAAGCGCCAGAAGGCAGAGCATGGATGAGAAGAGACGTTTCAAGGCAGTGTCCTTCGTGGTCTGATCGCTGCCGTCGGGGGTGTCCATAAGCAAAACGACTTCACCTTTACCGGATTTGCGTTATGGATGACGCAGCATGATGATGGCGAGGTCTATAACCCGCCGCGCTTGCGTCACACTGACCGTCACTGCGAAAATGAGGGGCGCCTCGTCATGTCACTTCTGGCTTTCCTCGATTATGCGGGTGTCGCGGTGTTCGCAGCGACAGGCGCGCTCGCCGCCTCGCGCAAGCAGTTGGATTTCATCGGCTTCATGTTCTTTGCCGCAGTGACCGGTATCGGCGGTGGCACGCTGCGGGATCTGGTGCTTGGTCGTGCGCCCGTCTTCTGGGTGGTCAACCCCACCTATATTCTTGTTTGCGTTGGGGTGGCGGCACTCGTCTATTTTACCGCGCACCTTTTCGAATCCCGCTACCGCCTGTTGATCTGGCTCGATGCTGTCGGCCTGTCCGCCTATTGCGTTATGGGGGCCGCAAAGGGGCTTGCGGCAACGGGTTCGCCCACGGTCGCCATTGTCACCGGAACGATGACCGCCACCTTTGGCGGCGTGCTTCGCGACATTCTGGCCGGCGAACCATCCGTGCTTCTGCGTCCGGAAATCTATATCAGTTGCGCGCTGGCCGGCGCCTGCGTGTTCACCGGCGTGCATTTCCTCGGCGCGCCACTGATCGTCTCGTCGACGGCAGGAGTTCTTACCGCTTTCGGCATTCGCAGCGGCGCACTGATATTCGGCTGGACTTTCCCGCCCTACAGGTCTCGCCCAGGCCGTCCGCCGGAAGATGTGATGTGAAGCCCGAAAACGATAAAGGCACCTTCCGGTGCCTTTTGATCAATCAATGCGGTGTCAGCGCTCTTTGCGCCGCAAACGGATGACGACATCCACATGGGCGATTTCCATGCCCGCCGGCGGTTCGGGAAGATTGCCGATCTGCAGGTTGTTGACTGGAATATCGAGAACCTCGTTCTCACCTTCAACGAAAAAGTGATGGTGATCGGAGACATTGGTGTCGAAATAGGTCTTCGCACCCTCAACGGCCAGCACGCGGATCAGGCCAGCCTCGGTGAATTGGTGGAGAGTATTGTAGACGGTTGCAAGCGAAACGGGCACACCGGCCGTCACCGCCTCGTCATGCAGTTCTTCTACCGTCAGGTGGCGGTCGCCCTTCGCGAACAGAAGATCGCCAAGCGCAATGCGCTGGCGTGTCGGCCGCAGGCCGAAGCGGCGTAGCCGTGTTCCAATGTCCAGGGTGGCGTCAAATGCCATCGGTCAGGGTTCCTAAGAACGGTTATAAAGTGCGTCTTGACGATGCATATATCTTTTAAGGACAAGGCTTTCAATAGTTTCCGGTTGAGACGCCTCGCCTATTGCCGGCGAAAGGGCCGTTTTTGCAATTTTCCTCTGGTTCCGTCCTTACGCTTCCTGTATGCGGGCGCCATATTGAGAACAGGCCTCTGGCAAGTTGGTCTGCTCCAATGTGTATGCGGCCCTTGTGGCGCTTCATTTTGAGCCTAACTTGCTTTACAGAAGTCTATAAACACGATGAGATGGGAAACGGAAGCAATGGCAACGAGGCAATCCAGCTATAATTATGAGGAAATCCTGGCATGTGGCCGCGGCGAACTGTTCGGTCCCGGCAATGCACAGCTTCCTCTGCCTCCAATGCTGATGGTTCATCGTATCACTGAAATTTCCGAGACCGGCGGCGAGTTCGACAAGGGCTTCATCCGAGCCGAATATGACGTGAAGCCGGACGACTGGTATTTCCCCTGCCACTTCCAGGGCAACCCGATCATGCCGGGCTGCCTTGGCCTTGACGGCATGTGGCAGTTGACGGGCTTCTTCCTCGGCTGGCTGGGTGAACCGGGCCGTGGCATGGCGCTTTCCACCGGCGAAGTAAAATTCAAGGGCATGGTTCGTCCTGAAACCAAGCTTTTGCAGTATGGCATCGATTTCAAGCGCGTGATGCGTGGCCGGCTCGTGCTCGGCACCGCCGATGGCTGGCTGAAGGCCGATGGCGAAACCATCTATCAAGCGACGGACCTTCGCGTTGGTCTGTCTAAGGAAAAGACCGCCTGACGTCTTTAAACAAGACGGGCGCCACGCGCGCCATCTGCGGCAAGCTCTAAGAAAAGGTCACCTTCATGAGAAGAGTAGTAGTCACCGGCCTCGGTATCGTTTCATCGATCGGCAGCGACGCGGGCGAAGTCACGGCTTCCTTGAGAGACGCCAAGTCCGGCATTTCGTTCTCGCCAGACTTTGCCGAACACGGCTTCAAATGCCAGGTCTGGGGCAAGCCATCGCTTGATCCGACCGATCTGGTCGACCGTCGCGCCATGCGCTTCCTCTCCCAGGGTGGAGCGTGGAACCATGTGGCGATGAAGCAGGCAATCGCCGATTCCGGCCTGGAAGAGAGCGATATCAGCGGCAATGAGCGCACCGGCATCATCATGGGCTCGGGTGGACCGTCCACCCGCACCATCGTCGAAGCATCCGACATCACGCTGAAGAACAACAGCCCGAAGCGCATCGGCCCGTTTGCCGTGCCGAAGGCCATGTCGTCCACGGCATCGGCGACCCTTGCCACATGGTTCAAGATCCACGGCGTCAACTACTCCATCTCGTCGGCCTGCTCGACGTCTGCGCACTGCATCGGCAATGCGGCTGAAATGATCCAGTGGGGCAAGCAGGATGTGATGTTTGCCGGCGGCCATGAAGATCTTGACTGGTCCATGTCGAACCTTTTCGACGCCATGGGCGCCATGTCCTCGAAGTATAACGACACGCCTTCGGTCGCCTCGCGCGCCTATGACGTCAATCGCGATGGTTTCGTGATTGCCGGTGGCGCAGGCGTTCTGGTTCTGGAAGAGCTGGAACATGCCAAGGCCCGCGGCGCGAAGATCTATGCCGAAATCGTCGGCTATGGCGCGACCTCGGATGGTTACGACATGGTCGCTCCGTCGGGCGAAGGCGCCATCCGCTGCATGCGTCAGGCGCTTGCGACCGTGAAGGGCGATGTCGATTACGTCAACACCCACGGCACCTCCACGCCTGTCGGCGACAGCAAGGAAATCGGCGCGATCCGCGAAGTCTTCGGCGACAAGATCCCGCACATCCAGTCGACCAAGTCGCTGACGGGTCACTCGCTCGGTGCTGCCGGCGTCCAGGAATCGATCTACGGTCTGTTGATGATGCAGGAACGCTTCATCGGCGAGAGCGCCCACATCGAAACGCTCGATCCGGAATTCGACGGCGTTCCGATCGTTCGCAAACGCATCGATGATGCCAAGATCGACACCGTGCTCTCCAACTCATTCGGCTTCGGCGGTACCAACGCCACGCTCGTCTTCCAGCGCTATAACGGATAATTGCCCATGAACGGCATCATGCAGGGTAAACGCGGCCTCATCATGGGCGTCGCCAACAATCACTCGATCGCTTGGGGCATCTCCAAGGCGCTGGCCGCGCAGGGCGCGGAACTGGCTTTTACCTATCAGGGTGAAGCCCTTGGAAGACGCGTCAAGCCGCTCGCGGCTGAAGTCGGCTCCGATTTCATCGTGCCCTGCGATGTCGAAGATATTGCATCCGTCGACGCGCTTTTCGAGACCCTGCGCCAGCGCTGGGGTTCGATCGACTTCGTCGTTCACGCCATCGGCTTTTCCGACAAGAACGAGCTGAAGGGCCTTTATGCCGACACCACGCGCGAAAACTTCAGCCGCACCATGGTCATCTCCTGCTTCTCCTTCACCGAGATTGCCAAGCGGGCTGCAAGCCTGATGACGGACGGCGGCTCGATGCTGACGCTGACCTATAATGGCTCCCAGCGCGTGATCCCGAACTACAATGTCATGGGTGTGGCGAAGGCGGCTCTCGAGGCGTCTGTCCGCTATCTGGCAGCCGACTACGGTCCGAAGGGCATCCGCGTCAACGCCATCTCGGCAGGCCCGGTCCGCACGCTTGCAGGCGCCGGTATTTCGGACGCCCGTGCGATCTTTGCCTGGAACGCGAAGAACGCACCGCTGCGCCGAACGGCCGATATCGACGATATCGGTGGCTCTGCGCTCTATCTTCTGTCGAACCTCTCCCGCGGTGTAACCGGCGAATGCCACTATGTGGATTGCGGCTACAACATCACCTCGGTCCCGACACTGGATGAGCTGCGCAGAGCCGACGCCGATTAAGTCCCTCTGCGTGAGATAGTTACGTTAAAAAAGCCCGGCAGTGTCGGGCTTTTTTGTGCTTGGTTGTGGGGCTGTCGTCTTCCTTCTCACCCGCGCAAAAGCGCGTCTACTGTGCTTCGCATGTCGAAAAACAGGACATGCGGTAAATGCGAGGCTTTCCGAAAAGGAAATATAAAGAAAGCCCTCATAATGATCCTAATGCGAGACCATTCCCGCAAGATCAGTTTCCGCCAGAGATAGAAAAGCCCCATGCGAAGGCCAATGTTTCAGAAAGCATTACCTGGCAAGTTACTCCGCTCGCGCGACGGCTCCGCCGCGATCGAATTCGCCATCCTTGCCATACCCTATTTCATGGTGATCTTCGCAATCCTGGAAACGTTCATCGCGATGACAGGGGAGCAGCTTTTCGTCAACGCCACCGATACCATGGCCCGCAAACTACGCACCGGACAGATCGCCAACACGGTGACAGCGGAAGACTTCCGCAAACAGTTCTGTAGCGAAGTGTCGATCATGGTGACGTGTGATGATAAAGAAAGCAAAGCGACTCCCAAGCTCTACATTGACCTGCGCCAGTTCAATACCTTCGCAGATATCCCCAAAACCCTGCCGTTGATAAAGACCGGCGATTACTACGATCTGAACACCTCGGCCTTCGGCTTTAAACCGGGAGGGCCGGGGTCAATCAATATGCTGCGCGTCTATTATCGGTGGCCGGTAATTGTCGATCTCATTCGTCCCTATCTGACGAAGGTCCGCCCTGCCGATGGTTCGATGCCTTCCCACTTCCTCATCGTTGCGACCGATGCGTATCGCAACGAGAACTACTAGCGAGCGGAAAAAGATGAAGGTCAAATCCACGCCATCGCAGGCAAAGACCGGGGGCATCTTTCTACGCTTTGCCAAACACCGGGAAGGTGCAGGCGCAATCGAGTTTGCCATCATCTTTCCGCTACTGGTGTCGCTCTATCTCACATCGTTCGAACTGACGATGGGCTTCAGCGTCTATAAGCGCGCCACGCGTGCCGCGGGAATGATCTCCGATATCGTCTCCACTCAGACGAAGATCAACAAAGACTATCTTGCGACGATGAAGGATGTCGCCGCGGCGATCTTCGTTCCCTACGGTACCGATGGATTGAAGCTCAGAATTACCGGCATACAGGTCGACGCAAACCAAAAGGCGACAGTGGCGTGGTCATGGGATCAGGCCGGTGGCCGTCCCTATTCGGTCGGTACCCCAGTCGACGTGCCGGCAAACCTGCTCTCCATCAGCAACTTCGTGATCCATTCAGAACTGTCGGTGCCGCACAATCTGCTGATGTTCATGCCGACGCTGGTTTCGGAAAACTCGACCATTACGATTGCCAAGGATTACTACTTCGCCAAGCGCGAGGGCGAACCGATTGTGTGCGGAGACTGCTGAGGCCTGTTGCGCAAAGGCGAACGGACTTGTGAAGAAGAAGGCGCGACGCCGCTTACCATGTGACGCGCAGACATCTCTGGACCAGCTTAAGACACGAAAAAGCTGCGAAACACGGACGTTTCGCAGCTTTTATTTTGGCCACATGACGGGGTCAGGCGGGCATATCGAGCTTGCGGCTGAAGAACAGCGCCACGATGGTGCAGACTGCGCCAGACAGCAGGTAGATACCGACGGCGAAGAGGCCAAACTCCGAAGAGAATCCGAGCGCCACGAGTGGTGCGAAGCCTGCTCCGATCAGCCAGGAGATATCAGAGGTCAAAGATGCGCCGGTGTAGCGATACTCTCGGCTGAAGCGTGACGCCAGCGCGCCACCAGCCTGACCGAAGGACAGGCCAAGCAGCGAGAAGCCGATCAACACGAACAAATAGCGGCCGATATCGCCGGACGCCATCAGGATCGGCGCGATGAAGCTGAAGACACCGATCAAGGATGCGGCGATCACCAGGAGTTTGCGACGTCCGATGCGGTCGGCAAGGGCACCGGACACGACGATCATCCCACCGCCGATAATGGCGCTGATGAACTGAACGAAGAGAAAGTCTGAAAGACGCTGCTGCGTGTGCAGAACAACCCAGCTGATCGGGAAGACGGTGACGAGGTGGAACAGCGCGAAGCTTGCCAGTGGAACGAAGGCACCGGTGATGACGACGCGCGACTGGCTCCGCAGCATCTCGAAGACCGGCTTCGGCTCGAGTTCATGCTGTGCCAGCATCGCCTGGAATTCCGGCGTTACGATCATGCGCAGACGGGCAAAGAGCGCCAGAACGTTCAGCGCCAGAGCCACAAAGAACGGGAAGCGCCAGCCCCAGGCCAGAAACTCCGGGTTCGACAGCTGGGTGACGAAGATGATGAAGAACGCGCTCGCAAGACCAAAGCCCATGGCGGCGCCGATCTGCGGCATCATTGCGTACCAGCCACGCTGCTTTTCAGGCGCGTTCATGGCGAGAAGCGAAACCAGACCATCCCACGCGCCCCCGAGACCCAGACCCTGGCCGATACGGAAGACGGCAAGCAGCACCGGCGCTAGGACGCCGACATCGCTATAGGAAGGCAGGAAGCTGATCGCCATCGTCGACCCACACAGGGTGAAGAGGGCGGCGGTCAACTTGACCGCGCGACCAAACTTGCGGTCGATCTGCAGGAAGATGAGCGAACCGATCGGTCGCGCAATGAAAGCGAGCGAGAATACGGCGAAGGAATAGAGGGTCGCAGTAAGCGGGTCCGCAAACGAAAAGAACACGTAAGGGAACACCAGAACGGACGCGATCGCATAAACAAAAAAGTCGAAAAATTCGGTCATTCTCGCCAGAATGACGGCCATCGTAATGCGGTCGGGATCGACGGCAACGGGAGCCTGGCGTGACGGGGCATCAGAGCCCGGAAAAGTTGAGGCCGTATCGGTATAGCTCATAATAATCCCTCCAGCGTATTGCGAACCATGGCGTAACGCAGGCGGCTCCTCATCCGTTGCGTTACATGCGACGGATTGTCACACACCGCACTGCACCCGTCAAACGGAATTGCCTGAAATTGCTTGCCGATGGGGCTCTGTTTGGAGTAACTGCTGGGTGGAGAACGATTGCTTCGCCCAGCTGTCATTGCTGCGGCGCAAAAGGCCGCTGCACCGCGACAAAATTACACATTTATTAAATGACATTTGGCAACTAATCCCGGTCCATACCGAATAATCGAGTTGAAGAACGTGCGCACGATCAAGAAACTTACCACGGCCCTTGCGGGCCTGTCGTCGTTGCTGCTGCTCAGCGGCTGCAACCTCGTCGTCATGAACCCCTCGGGTGACGTTGCCCGCCAGCAGGCCGATCTGATCATCACCTCGACGGTTCTCATGCTGTTGATCATCGTTCCGGTCCTCGCGCTGACAATCTTCTTCGCCTGGAAGTATCGCGCGGCCGCCAAGGCGACCGATTACGATCCCGAATGGCATCACTCCACCCGTCTGGAAATGGTCATTTGGTCAGCCCCGGTCGCCATCATCCTGATGCTCGGCACCGTCACCTGGATTGCCACCCATCGTCTCGATCCCTATCGCCCGCTCGACCGGATCGACGAAGCGCGCGAAGTGACGCCGGAAACCAAACCATTGACGGTCGAAGTGGTCGCCATGGATTGGAAGTGGCTGTTCTTCTATCCGGAACTCGGCATCGGCAGCGTCAATGAATTTGCCGCTCCTGTCGACGTTCCGATCAACTTCAAGATCACTGGCACGACGGCCATGAACTCCTTCTTCGTGCCAGCCCTTGCCGGTCAGATCTATGCCATGGGTGGCATGCAGACCAAGCTTCACGCCGTCATCAACCGCGAAGGTGTCTATGACGGCTTTTCATCCAACTTCTCTGGCCCCGGCTTCTCCTGGATGCGCTTTAAGTTCCATGGCGTGAGTCAGCAAGGCTTCGACCAGTGGGTCGCCAAGGTGAAGGAAGGCGGCAAGCCGTTCGGTCGCATGGAATACCTGGAACTGGCCAAGCCTAGCGAACGCAATCCGGTGGAATACTTCGCCAATGTCGATCCTCAGCTTTATGACGCCATCCTCAATCGCTGCGTCGAGCCGAACAAGCTCTGCATGCGCGACATGATGCATGTCGACGCCAATGGCGGCGGCGGCAAGGAGGGCATCGATATCGCCAAGGCGCTGAATTCCGTCGTCTGCACGCCGCTCGCACCCTATGGTGTCGCCACCGGCCCGCAGTCCATGCCTGCTGCCATCGAAGGCCAGACCTTCGAGCCTGCCGCTCTGCCGCAGGTCAAGGCGGAAGCTGCGAAGGCGCCCGGCAACGCCGGCTGAAATTGAAACTGATGATCTGCGGCGCGCGTACCCGCGCCGCCCTTAAGACTTGAAGCAAGAGGCTAAAATGGTCGCCGCCACCACCGATCAAACGTCCTTCCTGTTCGGGAAGCTGACGCTGGACTCCATCCCGTACCACGAGCCGATTCTCATCGTCACCTTTATCGGGGTGGCCATCGGGGGCATCGCCGTACTCGGTCTCGTCACCTATTTCCGGCTCTGGGGTTATCTCTGGAAAGAATGGTTTACGTCAATCGACCACAAGAAGATCGGTATCATGTATATCGTTCTGGCACTCGTCATGCTTCTGCGCGGCTTTGCCGACGCCGTCCTGATGCGTACCCAGCAAGCCATCGCCTCTGGCGGTTCGGAAGGCTACCTGCCACCGCATCACTACGACCAGATCTTCACCGCGCACGGCGTCATCATGATCTTCTTCATGGCCATGCCGATGATCACCGGTCTGATGAACTATGTCGTGCCGCTGCAGATCGGCGCACGCGACGTGTCCTTCCCCTTCCTCAACAACTTCTCCTTCTGGATGACGACCGCCGGCGCCGTGATCACCATGATCTCGCTCTTCATCGGCGAATACGCCCAGACTGGCTGGCTGGCCTATCCGCCGCTGTCGGGGATCGAGGGAAGTCCGAATGTGGGTGTCGATTACTACATCTGGGGTCTGCAGGTCGCAGGTGTCGGAACGACCTTGTCGGGTATCAACCTGATCGTCACCATCATCAAGATGCGTGCACCTGGCATGACCATGATGCGCCTGCCGATCTTCGTCTGGACGTCGCTGTGTTCGAACATACTGATCGTCGCATCCTTCCCGATCCTGACTGGCACGCTCGCCCTTCTGACGCTTGACCGCTACCTCGGCATGAACTTCTTCACCAATGACCTTGGTGGCAATCCGATGATGTATGTGAACCTCATCTGGATCTGGGGTCACCCGGAAGTGTACATCCTGGTTCTGCCTGCTTTCGGCATCTTCTCGGAAATCGTTTCGACCTTCTCCCAGAAGCGCCTCTTCGGCTACACCTCGATGGTTTATGCAACGGCCGTCATCACCATCCTGGCCTATGTCGTGTGGCTGCACCACTTCTTCACCATGGGTTCCGGTGCAAGCGTCAACGCCTTCTTCGGCATCACGACGATGATCATCTCGATCCCGACGGGCGCGAAGATCTTTAACTGGCTCTTCACCATGTATAAGGGCCGCATCAAGTTCGATGTCCCGATGCTGTGGGCGATCGGCTTCATGATCACCTTCGTCATCGGCGGCATGACCGGCGTTCTGCTTGCCGTTCCTCCGGCAGACTTCGTGCTGCACAACTCGCTGTTCCTGATCGCTCACTTCCACAACACGATCATCGGCGGCGTGGTCTTCGGCGTTCTGGCCGGTATCGTCTACTGGTTCCCCAAGGCCTTCGGTTTCCGTCTCGATCCGTTCTGGGGCAAGATGTCCTTCTGGTGCTGGTTTGTTGGCTTCTATGTCGCCTTCATGCCGCTCTACGTTCTCGGCCTGATGGGTGTGACGCGTCGTCTCAGCCAGTTCGAGGATACGTCCCTGCAGATCTGGTTCGTGATCGCGGCCATCGGCGCTGCCATCATTGCCGTCGGCATCGCCTCGTTCCTGCTGTCGATCGTCTTCGGCTTCCTGAAGCGCGAGCAACTGCGCGACGTCACCGGCGACCCCTTCGATGGTCGCACTCTGGAGTGGTCCACCTCTTCCCCGCCGCCTGCCTACAACTTCGCCTTCACGCCGGTCGTGCATGATGTCGATGCCTGGGCGGACATGAAGAAGCGTGGCGCCGAGCGTCCCGTGGATGGCTTCATCCCGATCCACATGCCGAAGAACACCGGCACGGGCGTTATCCTCAGCGCCATCAGCGTCGCCCTCGGTTTCGGCCTGGTGTGGCACATCTGGTGGCTTGCGGCAGCAAGCATGCTCGCGATCATCGTGGTCTCGATTGCTCACACCTTCAACTACAATCGCGACTACTACATCCCGGCAAAGGATGTAGCTGAAGTCGAAGCAGCGCGCACCAAGCTGCTGGCAACGCAGGCGTAACTCATGTCTCAAGCACCCGCACAGACCGCCGACAGCGCGGAAAAGCCGGTCTTCTATCTGAAGGAAGACCATCATACGGAAAACGGCACAGCGCTCGGTTTCTGGCTCTATCTGATGAGCGACTGCCTGATCTTCGCAACGCTCTTCGCAACCTACGCCGTGGTCGGCCGCAACTATGCGGCCGGACCGTCGGGCGCGGATCTCTTCGATCTGAAGCTCGTCGCGATCAACACCGGTTTCCTTCTCCTGTCGTCCATCACCTATGGCTTTGCCATGCTGGAGGCACAGAAGAAGAAGGTCAATTCGACCCTGCTCTGGCTCGCTATCACCGGCGTCTTCGGCCTCTGCTTCCTCGGTCTCGAACTCTACGAGTTCCATCACCTCATCGAAGAAGGTGCCGGCCCGCACCGTTCCGCTTTCCTCTCCGCCTTCTTCGCACTCGTCGGTACCCACGGTCTTCACGTCACATTCGGCGTGATCTGGCTCGTGACGCTGATGGTCCAGGTGAAGAAGTTCGGTCTGCACGCCGATAACATGCGCCGTCTGACGTGCCTCTCGATGTTCTGGCACTTCCTCGACGTCATCTGGATCGGCGTCTTTTCCTTCGTCTATCTGGTTGGAGTTCTGTGATGAGTTCGAACACGCATACACACGACCACGCGCATGGCCATGCCCATCATGGGGACGACCATCACCATGAGAGCGGCGAGGATCATGGCTCCTTCAAGAGCTACATGATCGGCTTCATCCTGTCGGTCATCCTCACCGCCATTCCTTTCTGGCTGGTGATGGGCGATGTTCTGGAGAACCGCACGGCCACCGTGATCCTGATCATGGTCTTCGGGGTCATCCAGGTCTTCGTCCATATGATCTACTTCCTGCACATGAACACCAAGTCGCAGGGCGGCTGGACCTTCATGTCGCTGCTCTTCACGCTGGTCGTCGTCATGATCGCGCTCGTCGGTTCGCTCTGGGTCATGTACAACATGAACAAGAACATGATGCCGACCATGACCATGGAGCAGATGAAGAATCTGCCCTGACATACCGGTTCATCGATCAGGTTCGCGCCGAAAGCGGCGCGGACCTTCCCTCCGAGAAGACACATAACCCCATGAATCGGAGAGCGGATTCATGGGGTTATGTGTTTGAGCATGATGCTCTCAAGGAACACCCCAATGCAGACCACCGCCAGAAAAGGCATACGCCCCGCAGCCGTCGTCGTCATCATGATGACCGTCATTCTCACCGGCCTGTTGCTGGCGCTTGGCACATGGCAGGTAAAGCGGCTGTCCTGGAAGCTTGACCTCATTCAGCAGGTCGAGCAGCGGGCTCATGCCGCGCCGGTGGACGCGCCGTCACCTTCGCAATGGGCATCGCTGACCAATCCTGCAGATTACGAGTATCGTCGGGTACGCCTGGCGGGGATCTTCCGTCATCAGGATGAGGTGCAGGTTTATACCGTTTCCGATCTCGGCCCGGGCTACTGGGTGTTGACGCCGCTGCAGCGCGATGATGGCTCGCTGGTGATCGTCAATCGCGGCTTCGTGCCGAGCGACAAGCGCGACCCATCGACGCGTCTGGAAGGCGAGTTGCCGGCCAGAGTGGAAATCGTGGGTCTCATGAGGGCGCCCGAAACCGGCGGTCTCTTCCTGCGCACGAACGATCCGCAGCACAATCGGTGGTACTCCCGCAACATTGCGCAGATTGCTGACGCCAAATCGCTCGGCACCGTGGCGCCCTTTTATGTGGACGCCGACGCGACACCCAATCCAGGCGGCCTGCCAATCGGTGGCAAGACCATGCTTGTCTTTCCGAACAACCATCTCTCCTATGCCATCACCTGGTACGTGTTGGCCGCGATGACGGTCGCCGCCGGCTGGTATGTCACACGCAACCTCAATGCGCCGAAGCGAGACGAGGACGATGAGGCGGGCGGTAAGCCCCAATAAAGCGTTTCACCTTTTGCTCTGCGGTGCTCTATATATCGCCGTTACATAGCGACAATCATGTCGCGTCTTTCATGGTGAAGCATGGCACGCGCATTTCTGCTCGTTCTCGATTCCTTTGGTGTGGGCGGTGCGCCTGATGCCGAACATTACGGAGACCTAGGCTCCAACACGCTCGGCCACATCGCCGAGTTCTGTGCCGCAGGTGCGGCGGACAGAGCAGGCCTGAGATCCGGACCATTGAAACTTCCCAACATGTCGGCGCTTGGCCTTTTGGAGATCGCCACACTCGCCAGCGGAACCCGCCCGGCTGGCATGCCGCCCCCCGAACACATTTTCGGTCTGCATGGCTGCGCCAACGAAGTCTCGAAGGGCAAGGATACGCCGTCCGGTCATTGGGAAATTGCCGGAACGCCGGTGCGCTTCGAGTGGGGTTATTTCCCGACCGAGGGCGATGCCTTCTCGCCTGAGCTTATCGATACGATCTGCGAGAAGGGCAACCTCCCGGGCATCCTTGGAAATTGTCATGCGTCCGGTACGGACATCATCGCCCGTCTTGGCGAAGAGCATATCCGCACGGGCAAGCCGATCTGCTACACGTCGTCGGACTCGGTCTTTCAGATTGCCGCGCACGAAATGCATTTCGGGCTGGAGCGGCTGATTGCGCTGTGCGAGATCGTCCGCAAAATCCTCGATCCGCTGAATATCGGCCGCGTCATCGCACGCCCCTTCATCGGGGAGAGTGCGGCGACATTTGCTCGAACGGGCAATCGGCGCGACTTTTCGGTTTTGCCGCCGGAGCCGACGCTTCTTGACCGCCTTGTCGAGCGGGACCGCAAGGTTCTGGCAATCGGCAAGATCGGCGATATCTATGCGCATCAGGGCGTGTCGCGGGTGATCAAGGCCAATGGTAACGATGCCTTGATGGAGGCGACGCTGGAAGCCATGGATGAGGCCCTGAACGGCGATCTCGTCTTCACCAACTTCGTCGATTTCGACATGAATTACGGCCACCGCCGCGATGTTGCAGGCTATGCCGCAGCGCTGGAGGCGTTCGATCAGCGTCTGCCGGAAATTCACCGCAAGATGCAGCCGGGCGATGTCACAATCCTGACGGCCGATCATGGCTGCGATCCGACCTGGCTCGGGACGGATCACACGCGCGAACGCGTGCCGATCATGGCCTTCGGTCCCGGTTTTCGCGAAAGAAATATTGGTATCCGCTCAAGCTATGCGGATATCGGCGAGAGCATCGCCGCTCACCTCAGCATACCGTCCGGACGGCACGGCAGGAGTTTTATGTGACCCATCAATTATTGAAAGCTGAAATCCATTGCCATCTGGAAGGTGCGGCCCCTCCCGCACTCGTGCTGGAACAGGCGCGCAAATACAATGTCGACACCAGCGCCTTCTTGCGTGACGGCGCCTATGTCTGGAATGATTTTGCCGAGTTCATCCGCTGCTATGACGATGTGGCGCAGGTTTTCAAGACGGAAGAAGATTATGCCGCTCTCGCGGAGGCCTATCTCCTCGAGCTTGCGGGCGAAAACACCATCTACAGCGAGTTGATCATCTCTCCCGATCACGGCGATCGCATCGGCCTTGGTGCGGATGCCTATCTCTCCGGCATCGCCGAAGGCATGCGTCGGGCCAAGGAGAAGACCGGAATAGAGGCGCGTATCATCGTTACCGGTGAGCGTCATTTCGGCCCGGAAAGTGTCATCGCCGCAGCCGAATACGCCGCGCGTGTGCGTCATCCTCTGATCACCGGCTTCAATATGGCGGGTGAGGAACGCATGGGGCGAGTGGCCGATTATGCCCGTGCCTTTGACATCGCCCGAGATGCGGGACTCGGCCTCACCATCCATGCCGGCGAAGTCTGCGGTGCCTTCAGCGTTGCCGACGCACTTGATCTCGTCAAGCCGCAGCGGATCGGCCATGGGGTTCGAGCCATCGAGGATGCGGCAGTCGTCGAGCGTCTGGTGGAACTCGGTACCGTGCTTGAGGTTTGCCCGGGCTCCAACATCGCGCTCAGCGTCTATCCGGATTTTGCAAGCCATCCCTTGAAGCAACTTCGCGACGCTGGCGTTCGCGTCTGCATCAGTTCGGACGATCCACCGTTCTTCGCCACCTCGCTGGCGCAGGAATATGAGATTGCCCGCCACGCTTTCGGCTTTTCGGATGCAGAGATCAATGCATTGACGCGAACGGCGCTCGAGGCTGCCTTCGTCGATGAGGAGACGCGGAGCAGCCTTCTCGCACGCTTCGATGCCTCGACCGGTGCGGCGGCCTGACCAAAGGCTGCCGCCGCGGGAAACCTCTCACTTCCGGTCTTGCGAAATGCCCGCATTTGGTCGAAGAGAACAAAGATAAAAGCAAAAGGAAAGGCCAGTTTCCATGGACGGCGTAACAGTCATCGATCACCCGCTTGTGCAGCACAAGCTCACCTTCATGCGCAAGAAAGAAACCTCCACGGCCGGCTTCAGGCGGCTGCTGCGCGAGATTTCCACACTGCTCTGCTATGAAGTGACGCGCGATCTCGACCTCACGATGGAGACCATCGAGACGCCCATGGAAACGATCGAGGCACCGGTGCTGGAAGGCAAGAAGCTGGTATTCGCCTCGATCCTTCGCGCAGGCAATGGCCTTCTCGAGGGCATGCTGGAGCTCGTTCCTTCAGCGCGTGTCTCGCATATCGGTGTCTACCGCGATCACGATACGCTGGAAGCCGTCGAATATTACTTCAAGGCACCGGAAAGCCTGGATGCGCGCCTCATCATCGTCGTTGATCCCATGCTCGCAACCGGTAACTCCTCGATTGCTGCCGTTGAAAAGCTCAAAGAGCGCGGCGCGAAAAACATGCGCTTCCTCTGCCTGCTCGCAGCACCGGAAGGCATCAAGAACTTCCGCGAAGCCCACCCCGATGTGCCGATCTATACTGCGGCGATCGATCGCAAGCTGAACGAGAAGGGCTATATCGTTCCCGGTCTAGGCGACGCGGGCGACCGCATGTACGGCACGAAGTAAGCAGCGTCACAGCGTAAGGCGTGGCGCGATCTTTCAGGTTCGCTTCCCACGCTTTCGCTGTTTGTTTACCGCATGCCGTCATCGCAAAACCGCTGCCCACTTTTGCGTGGACCAAGCTTGAGTTCAGAAACTGTAAAAGCCCGCCGTCGGAAACGACAGGCGGGCTTTTTCAACGGCGATACTGTGATGATCGGGAGGCGTGCCTCTACCGCGCCAAACGTCCCCGGCTCGGGTCATGCAATGAAACGGCGCGGTCAGGATGTCCTGCCGCGCCATTCTTATCAGGCATTGTTTTCGTTGATCAGTCGCTTCAGAAGCTCGACCTCATGGCCAAGCTTGCTGTCGCCCGAGATCAATTCCTCGATCTTGCGAACCGCATGAAGCACCGTCGTGTGGTCGCGCCCGCCGAAACGGCGACCGATCTCCGGGAAGGAGCGGGGGGTCAGCATCTTGGCGAGATACATCGCCACTTGGCGCGGCTTGACGATGACGCGGGTGCGGCGATTGGAGACCAGCTCCTGGCGCGAGACATTATAGTGGCGGGCAACAATCCGCTGAATATCTTCGATGCGCACGCGCTTGGCTTCACCAGCGCCAACCAGATGGGCGAGCAGCTCGTCCACACGCTCGACCGACAGGTTGGGCTCAAACGAACGGCGGAAGATCAACTGGTTGAAGGCACCTTCCAGTTCACGGCCGCTGGCGGTGACGCTGCGGGCCACGTGGGAGACGATGTCTTCGCCAATGTCGAAGCTTGGATCTTCCTGGCGTGCAGTTGCGATACGCTGCTTCAGCATCTCGTAGCGCATGTCGTAATCGGGACCTTCGATCTCGATCGCCATACCGCCCTGAAGGCGCGAACGAACGCGCGGATCAAGCGACTCCAGCTCCCACGGCGCGCGGTCTGCGGCAACCACGACCTGCTTGGCGCTATCGAGCAGCATGTTCAGCAAATGGCAGAACTCGTGCTGGATCATCTTGCCCTGCAGGAACTGCATGTCGTCAATGATGAGAAGATCGATGTTGCGCAGCGTGTCTTTCAGCGTCAGCGCATCATTGTCGCGAATGGCGGTGGCAAAGCGCCACATGAAGTATTCTGCTGTCAGATAGACGACGCGCGGATTGCGCGGGCTATCGACTGCGGCATTGGCAATCGCCTGGAGAAGATGGGTCTTTCCAAGGCCAACGCCGGCATGAATGAAGAGCGGATTGAAACGTACTGCGCCCGCACCAGCTTCGGCAATCGTCTTAGCGGCAGCAAGCGCAACGCGGTTGGACGATCCTTCCACGAAGGTGTCGAAGGTAAAGCGCGTGTCGAGCGGGGAGCCGAAGAGCGGACCGGAGCCAGAAGAGCGCGGTGCCATGCTGGGTGCAGACGAACCCGGATGGCTTGCAGCGCTGGTTATCTGCGGTGGGATGAAGGGCTTGGCACGCTGGGCGGAAGGCGTGGCATCCTGGACCGGCTGCGTTCTGTCATCGGTCGCAACAGCGCGAGCCGGACGGCTGGCCGAACGCACCAGGATCTCGACCTTCAGGACATTGGCGTCTTCCGCCTGCACCAGAGTGGTTATCAGATCGATATAGCGGTTGTTGATCCAGGACTTCAAAAATGTCGTCGGAACGGTGAAGCGAACAACGCTCTTGGACACCGAGTGCAGCTTCAGCCGCGCGAACCAGCTTGCATAGACTTCAGGACCGACCTGCGCCTTCAGTCGCGCGCTAAAGCGCTCGAACAGCGCATCGTTCTTCATATTCGATATATTCCCCGCCGCATCATTGCAAACTGCATCACAAGCGTTCTGTGCGCGGTCCCCGTTTGCCACCGCACCCATTGCCAAATTCAATTGCATTCCTGCCGCCTTTCAAATTGCCAATCATAGCCTGGCAGAGCGTCAAGCTTCGCCAGAGATACCCCACCTACTGTCCCCGTAAGGATGGCCCCTCTAAAACCATCCTGAAGCGCAAGGCTTCAACCGCGAGCCGGCTATCCCGCTAACCTCTCCATCATGAAGAGGCATGCTACTCTCAATGCATACTCTCACATCACAACTCGGACACCCGTCACCAAGACACACGTCTATCTTTCTACAACCCATGAGGTTGTAGCCAAACACATCCAGTGACTTGAAAAAACGGGTCCGAACAGAACCCGTCCGCAAGGAGCTTACGCCTTCGAACTTTGTTTCGAGATAGCTTGTGGATAGATATCCGCGCCCCTTGTCGAGATGCATTTAGGCAGGATCGCATACGGAGATCAATGGCGTTTTTTCTGTGGCTGAGCCGATCTGCCATTGACTCGCGGAAGGCCTTTTGCATGGCCGGCGGGCTTGTTTGGAGAATCGCTTATGAATCAATGAGATTCATTTTCGAGCTATTTTTGAGGCCGGTTTTGACAGAAAAATAAAAAAATCCTTGACTCAAGATTGTGGCTGCCTTCCGCAGCGGAAAGACGGCGTCCCTTGAGAGACCTTCTGTAAGTTGCTGAAATTAAAGAGCTTTTTGCGTCACGCATTTGAAGCATAAATGTCATGCTCATTGCGAAACCGTTAATAGGTCGTTAGAATCGGAAAAAGCCCGGCCGAAGGGCCAGGCTTTTCAATCACAATATTGTCTTAGCCGGATTAGGCCGAAAGGGCCTTTACGCGCTGCGCCAGACGAGAAACCTTGCGCGATGCAGTGTTGAAATGCATGACGCCCTTCGTAGCGGCGCGCTGGATTTCTGGCTGTGCAGCCTTGAGCGCTTCAGTCGCAACAGCGAGATCGCCAGTTGCCAGGGCCTCTTCGACCTTGCGAATGAAACCGCGGACGCGCGAACGGCGAGCCTTGTTGACTGCGGTACGGCGAGCGATCTTGCGAGTCGCCTTTTTCGCCGAAGTTGTATTGGCCATGTATGCCTCTCTTCGAATTCAAACCAAAATCCGCAACCACAGGATAGGGTCGTTCGAAGACCTCATGTTCCAAAATTGCGGGAGTAACTGGGACAAGCCGGATGACTTTCCCTAACCGTGGGCGGGCATATAACCCTAAAGCCGCTGCCCGTCAACGCGTTTTGCGTAAAAACACCGAGATTCCGACTCCCGGCAGACACCGGCTTGGCGGGTGCCGGCGCCTATTTGTTCTGGAACAGCGGCTTTCTCTTTTCGATGAATGCCTCCATACCTTCTTTCTGATCGTCCGTGGCAAAAAGCGACTGGAACAGGCGCCGCTCGAAGCGCAAACCCTCCGACAGCGAAACCTCGAAGGAGCGGTTGACGCTCTCCTTCGCCATCAGCACGGAGGCGCGAGACAGGGATGCAATCACGCTTGCGGCCTCGACAGCCTCGTCCAGCAGCTTTTCAGGAGTGACAACGCGCGAGACGAGACCGGCGCGCTCGGCTTCCGCGGCATCCATCTTGCGACCTGTCAGAACGAGGTCCATGGCCTTCGCCTTGCCGACCGCGCGGGTCAGCCTTTGCGAACCGCCCATGCCGGGAATGATACCCAGCGTGATTTCCGGCTGGCCGAACTTCGCCGTATCGGAGGCGATGATGAAATCGCACATCATGGCAAGTTCGCATCCTCCGCCGAGCGCGAAGCCAGAGACGGCGGCAATCACCGGCTTGCGGCTCGCCGCCACATCATCCCATCCTCCCAGAAAGTCGCCAAGATAAGCATCGACGAAATTGAGCGTACTCATCTCCTTGATATCGGCACCGGCGGCAAACGCCTTCTCCGATCCGGTAATGACGATGGCGCCAATGGAGTCATCTGATGAGAAGGCCGAGAGAATATGGCGTAGCTCTTTCAGCAGCGTGGAGTTCAGCGCGTTGAGCGCTTTCGGGCGGTTCAGCGTAACGACGCCGACGGCATCGCGCTTCTCGACAATGATCGTCTCGTAATCCATGGCTTTCTTCCTCTCCCTTATTTCTGGCAGGCGGCGCAATAGAATGTGGAGCGTCCGCTCTGCGTAATCCTCTCGACCGTACCCCGGCAATCGGGGAAGCGGCAAGCATGGCCTTCCCGATCATAGACCGAAAAGGAATGTTGGAAATATCCAAGCGAGCCGTCGGTCTGGATATGATCGCGCAGCGACGAGCCACCGGCTGCAATCGCATCGGCGATGACGTCGCGTATGTGCCGCGTCAACTCTTCCAGAGCAGGCTTCGGCTTTCCCTTTTTGGTGACAAGGGTCGATGCCGCGCGAAGCGGGGAGAGGTGGGAGCGCCACAGCGCTTCGCACACATAGATATTGCCAAGCCCCGCAATGAGTTTCTGGTCGAGCAGGGCACCTTTGAGCGGCTGCGTCTTTCCCTCAAACCGGCTGGCAAGGTAGTCGGCGCTCAGAGCATTTCCGGTCGGCTCGGGACCAAGACCGGCGAAGGCCGGATAGAGGTCGATATCGGCACGGCGCACCAGATGCATGAAGCCGAAACGGCGCGGGTCATTATAGATGACGCGTGTCTTGTCCGCGCCGCGCGTCAGATGAAAGATCACATGGTCGTGCTTGCCATCCTTGGAGCGCGGGTGGTGAAACTCGCCGGGCGTCTCACCGGATGTCTCGGCTTCATTCCCGCTTTCGATGCGGAAAGAACCGGACATGCCGAGATGCGAGACGATGGTCAGGCCATTGTCGAGTTCGATCAGCAAATACTTTGCCCGGCGCCCGAGCGACAGGATTTCGCGACCTTCCACGAGTTCGGCAAAGCCTTCCGGAAAGGGAAAACGTAAGTCCGGGCGCGTGAGGAGCAGTCGTTCGATCCGCGCGCCTTCCATAACGGGCGCTAAGCCGCGTCGAACGGTTTCCACTTCAGGCAATTCGGGCATGGCACTCTCTTCACGTCTGTTTATCGCGGCGACCTTGTGGTCTATAGACGGCACACATACATGTCGCGGGCCATATCTATGGTGCAACAGATAGCGTTGCAGAGCCGTTTCCGCTATGTGTTGGTTTAAAGAGTTAGAGTCCTTTGTGCGTCTTAAAGCACGCACGGTACTCTAGTTGTCATTGAGGAATGGAGACTGATCATGACCGAAGCCCGCACGACAGCCGAAGGCGGTATGGAAACCTCCTATGGCTTCCGTCAGGTCAATGAAGGCCAGAAGCAGGGCATGGTCAATGACGTCTTCCATAAGGTTGCCAAGCGCTATGACATCATGAATGACGTGATGTCGGCCGGTCTGCACCGGGTTTGGAAAGACGCCATGGTCGCCTCACTCTCGCCCCGCAAGGACCCATCTTACAAAGTTCTCGATGTGGCGGGCGGTACCGGCGATATTGCCTTCCGCATTGTCGAAGCCTCCAACCGTCTGGCGCATGCCACCGTTCTCGATATCAACGGCTCGATGCTCGGCGTCGGCGAGGAGCGGGCGGCCAAAAAAGGCCTAACAGAAAATCTGACCTTCGTCGAGGCCAATGCCGAAGAACTGCCCTTCGAGGCCAATAGCTTCGATGCCTACACGGTCGCCTTCGGCATCCGCAACGTGCCGCGCATCGATGTGGCGCTGTCGGAAGCCTATCGCGTGCTGAAGCGTGGCGGACGTCTTCTGGTGCTGGAATTTTCCGAAGTGGAAATGCCGCTGCTCGACAAGGTCTATGACGCATGGTCCTTCAACGCCATTCCGCAATTCGGTAAGATGATCACCGGCGACGCCGAGCCCTACCAGTATCTGGTCGAGTCGATCCGTAAATTTCCACGGCAGGATGATTTTGCCGCCATGATCCGGACCGCGGGTTTCTCGCGCGTCAGCTACACCAACTATACCGGCGGAATTGCCGCGCTGCATTCTGGCTGGAAACTCTGATCGATGGCATTTCCAGGACATAGCAGGGCATTCGCATGAGCACGCTTGGCGCATATTTTCGACTCGCCAAGGTTGGCTGGGTTCTCGTCCGCGAGGGTGTGGTCCTGGCGCTGCCCGACGAGGGGCTGCCCGCTTCTGCGAAATTCGTCAAGGGCATGCTGAAGCCGCTGGCGCGCAACAAGGCGTTGAGAAGTGAGCGCAGCGATCGACTCTCGAAGGCGGTCAGCCGTCTTGGCCCGTCCTATGTCAAGATGGGTCAGTTCCTGGCGACCCGGCCAGATGTGGTTGGCGCGGACTTTGCCGAAGATCTGGCCGGTCTGCAGGACCGCATGGATTTCTTTCCCGTTGCTGCCGCCAAGGCCAACATCGAAGGCTCGCTCGGACGTCCGATCTCTGAGCTTTACGTAGAATTCGGCGATCCGATAGCCGCAGCCTCCATCGCGCAGGTGCACCCCGCCGTCATCGACACGCCATCAGGGCGCAAGAAGGTGGCGGTCAAGGTTATTCGCCCCGGTGTGCGCCAGCGATTCCAGGACGATCTGGAAGCCATGTATCTGGTGGCCGATCTGCAACAGCGTTTCGTTCGCTCCGCCCGGCGTCTGCGGCCCGTCGAAGTCACCAAGACGCTGGAGCAGACCACCAAGATCGAGATGGACCTTCGCCTCGAGGCGGCGGCTCTTTCCGAGCTTGCCGAAAACACCAAGAGTGACCCAGGCTTTCGTGTGCCGGAAGTGGACTGGGAACGCACCGGTCGCGACGTCGTCACCATGGAATGGATCGACGGCATCAAGATGTCGGATACGGATGCGCTGAAGGCGGCCGGTCACGACCTCAATGCGCTCGCCGATACGCTGATCCAGTCCTTCCTGCGCCACACGCTGCGCGACGGCTTCTTCCATGCAGACATGCATCCCGGAAACCTTTTCGTTGATCCGACGGGTATCATCGTCGCAGTCGACATGGGAA
Organism: Agrobacterium sp. 22117; assembly: GCF_052045735.1. Taxonomy (NCBI): domain Bacteria; kingdom Pseudomonadati; phylum Pseudomonadota; class Alphaproteobacteria; order Hyphomicrobiales; family Rhizobiaceae; genus Agrobacterium; species Agrobacterium sp. 22117. The sequence continues at coordinate 196,432 of NZ_JBQEPP010000001.1, forward strand.
TTGCAGGACGGCTTGGCAAAAAGGAACGTCGCTTCCTGGCGGAAATCCTCTATGGCTTCATCACGCGCGATTATATGCGCGTGGCTGAAGTGCATTTCGAAGCGGGCTACGTACCGGCCCACCATGACATGGCAAGCTTCGCCCAGGCGATCCGCGCCATCGGCGAGCCGATCCATGGCCAACCGGCCGAAACCATTTCCATGGGCAAGCTCCTGACGCTGCTTTTCGAAGTCACCGAACTCTTCGACATGGAAACGCGCCCCGAACTGGTCATGCTGCAAAAGACCATGGTCGTCGTCGAAGGCGTCTCACGTATCCTCAACCCGCGCTTCAATATGTGGAAGGCCGCAGACCCCGTCGTCAGCGGCTGGATCCGCGACAATCTCGGGCCAAAGCGTATCGTCACCGATCTGAAGGACGGCGTGAAGGCAGCGATCAAGCTGGCGGAAGCGGCACCCGAGATCGCGGCCAAAACCGAAAAGCTGCATTCCGAACTGATGTATATGAGCGAAAACGGCCTGCGCTTCGACGAACGCACGGCCGAAGCCATCGGCAGGTCAGAAGCCCGTCACACGCGCTGGGGGCGCCTGGCACTCTGGGTGATTGCGGTGACGCTGATCTATATCGCTTTCAGGATCAGTTGAGGCGGCTAAGAAACACGATGGAAGCATCTCAGCGGCCAATTCTACAGCGCGATCGTTCTCCCAATTGACGATGCATTAAAGTCGTTCGGCGACTGCGGTCCCCCCGGTTGTGTTTAGCGACAGGCGGAGCAGTTTAACTTGAAGCTAGTTCGCCACTCGATCCAATGACTTGAGGATTAGCCAAACTCTCAGGTTGGGGGCGGAGACTTAGGTCCGGGCCTGGTCTTTTCTGGTGTAATCGAACCATAAACAAATTGCTGTGTAATCCGCGATGTGGGCTTCCTGCAGCACCAGTCGAAGACTTGCTGGTTGTGTGAGCCCTGTGACAGCTAGTTCAATGTTTTAGGTGATGAGTTGATCAAACCAGAGAAGCTTTTCGATGCCTACGAGCCGGGCGGTGAGGATATCGCCTTATCTGGTCTTCCGTTCTTCTACGTCTCGGTGTTTGATCATTGGCTAACCGAGGACGAGGCCGAAGTCTGCAGAATATTCACGTATGAACAGGCGAGGGACAATGAGGCTCTGCACATATATGAAGCCGGTGAGCGCAGTTTCCTGAGTTTTTACGAGACGTTAAGAGTGTTGTCTGGAGTTTTGGCAAATCCTGAGCGCGTCAGCGTGCGCAGCGCGGGGGAAGATATGGAGGCAATATTTATCCGTAGCTTAAGAGAGCAAAGTCTGATGGACATCTGTTTTACTGATCTCAATCTCAGAGCCGTTGGGGGATTTGATCGCACTGACTTAATGATTTTCGGCGATACCACTCATGTGGCCAAGGTAGAGGCTTTAGCGCGCGATGCTGGGCTTTAGGTTCTGCGATAACGCAGTCTGCCAAAGGCTCAGGTTGCCCTCCAAGACAGTCCGTTTCGCGTACTTAAAGGCCTCTATGCGCGGGACATTTTGAAAATCGCGGCGCGCGATTCTCTGGCTGGAGCGTGCCGTGTAGCGCTTGTCTCAAGCGAGATCGGCAACCACCGAATCCAGGATCAGCATGCCGGATGGCGTGCAGCGGACGCGCGAATTTCCAAGCCGCTCGATAAAGCCGTGTTCCAGTAAAACCGCCTCGCGATCAGGGTCCAGATCGCGGCCCGAGAACTCGCTCCAGCGGGCGAGATCGACGCCTTCGCGAAGCCGCAGTCCCATCAACAGCAACTCGTCGGCCTGTTCGTCACGCCCCAGCATTTCCTGATCCACCATGCCGTGCCCATCGCGCTCCACGGCTTGCAGCCATGTTTCGGGGTGTCGCTCGGTGGCGGTTGCGAGTTTGGCACCGCCCTTGCTCAGACGTCCATGGGCGCCGGGGCCGATACCGGCATAGTCGCCATAGCGCCAATAGGTGAGGTTGTGGCGGCTTTCAGCACCGGGACGTGCGTGATTGGAAACCTCATAGGCCGGGAGACCATGACGTGCGGTAATCTCCTGCGTCGCCTCGTAGAGCACAGCGGACTGTTCGCCATCCGGAACAATCAGCTTGCCCGCCTTGTGGAGACCGTAGAAGGCCGTGCCTTCCTCGATCGTCAACTGGTAGAGCGACAGGTGATCGACCGCATAGGAGATGGCCTCTACGAGCTCCTTTTCCCATTCCTCAACTGTCTGATTGGGGCGGGCATAGATGAGATCGAAGGACATGCGCGGGAAGATTTCGCGCGCCAGCCGGATAGCCTTCAGCGCATCGGCCACATCATGCAGGCGTCCGAGGAACTTCAGATCCCGGTCATTCAGCGCCTGTACGCCCATGGAGACGCGATTGACGCCGGCGGCCCTGTAGCCACGAAAGCGTTCCGCTTCCACGCTGGAGGGATTGGCCTCCATCGTAATCTCGATGCCGTCCGGCACGCGCCAGAAGCGGGCGATACCATCGAGAATGGCGCCGACCGTCTGCGGGTCCATCAGCGACGGCGTGCCGCCGCCCATGAAAATGCTGGTGACGACCTTGGGGCCGCTCAACTGCCGCATCGTTTCCATTTCGCGCAGGAAGGCGGCAACGAAGCGCTCCTGATCCACCGGCTGGTGGCGGACATGGCTGTTGAAATCGCAATAGGGACACTTGGCCGCGCAAAAGGGCCAGTGAACATAGATGCCAAAGCCGGGTTCACCCGTATCCGGCAGAAGGTCCGCATATCCGGACGGATGTGCGCCGGGCGCAGAAGAAAGGCCGCTCCCGGTCATCGTAATGCTCATGCCTCCAGGCAGGTTTCGACGAAGCTCTTGAAAGCGCGCGCGCGGTGCGACAGCGCCGTCGCATCGCCCTGGCGCCAGCCATGCTTTTCGTCGGAGGTCATTTCCCCAAAGCTGGTTGCGTAGCCTTCCGGCTGGAAGATCGGATCGTAGCCGAAACCGCTCGTGCCGCGTGGCGGCCAGACGATCGTGCCTTCCACTTCACCGCGGAAAAACTCGGTATGGCCGTCCGGCCAGGCCAGGCAAAGAACGCTGACGAAGCGGCCGGTGCGCTGCTCCGGTGTCGTCGCGCCACGATCCTGAAGCGCGTCTTCGACCTTTTGCATCGCCATGGCGAAATCGCGTGTGCCGTTGCCGGTTTCCGCCCAGTCCGCAGTGTAGACGCCAGGCGCGCCGTCCAGCGCGTCGATCACCAGACCCGAATCGTCGGAGAGCGCCGGCATGCCGGATGCCTTGGCCGAAGCGAGCGCCTTGATCGCCGCATTTTCTTCGAAGGTCGTGCCGGTTTCAGCCGGCTCTTCGAAATTCAGCTCGGCGGCCGATTTTGCCGAAAAGCCGAGAGGGCCGATCAGGTCGGCGATTTCGGCGATCTTGCCCTTGTTGTGGCTGGCAACGACGATGGTTCTGGTATCAAGCTTGCGCATGGTCTTGTCCCGTTCAGGCAATTGCCTGCTTCTGCATCTCGACGAGCTCCGCACAACCCGCCTTGGCAAGGCCAAGCAGGGTCAGGAATTCCTCTTCCGAGAATGGCTTGCCCTCGGCGGTGCCCTGAATTTCGACGATGCCGCCAGAGCCGGTGATGACGAAGTTGGCGTCGGTCTCCGCAGAGGAATCTTCAAGGTAATCGAGATCGATCACCGGCTGATTGGCGAAGATGCCGCAGGAAATGGCGGCGATGTGGTCCTTCAGAACCTTTTCGACCTTCAGCATGTTGCGGCTTTCCATCCACTTCAGACAGTCGTGAAGGGCAATCCAGGCACCGGTGATGGAGGCGGTACGCGTACCACCATCGGCCTGGATGACGTCGCAGTCGATGCTGATCTGGCGTTCGCCAAGGGCTTGCAGATCAACGACTGCGCGCAGCGAACGGCCGATCAGGCGCTGGATTTCCTGCGTTCTGCCGCCTTGCTTGCCGGACGATGCTTCGCGCTTCATGCGCTCGTTGGTGGAGCGGGGAAGCATGCCATATTCAGCTGTAACCCAGCCCTTGCCACTGTTGCGCAGCCATGGCGGCGTCTTTTCCTCGAGGCTGGCGGTGACCAGAACATGCGTATCGCCGAACTTGACGAGACAGGAGCCTTCGGCGTGCTTGGAGAAGTTGCGCTCGAAGGATACCTTACGCATCTGGTCGGTTTTTCTGCCTGAGGGCCGCATATCGTTTCTCTCCGTCTCTTAACTTCCCGCCTTCTAAGGTCAGGGCGACGCTTTTGCAAAGGAAAAGCGGACGAGCAGGGCTTAGAGCCGAATTTCCGTTTTCACTTGGAAGACCGAGTGACTATATTCAAGACAGTGAAAAACAGCTTGGGGAAGAACGAGCGGCATGGGCATAACTCCTCCCATCGGCAAAGAGCCAGGTGCGCTTCTGGACGATCGCTCACGCGAAATCTTCAGGCGCATTGTGGAAGGCTATCTGGAAACGGGCGAACCGCTCGGTTCGCGTAGTCTCTCTCGCCTGCTTCCCATGTCGCTGTCGCCAGCGTCTGTGCGTAACGTCATGAGCGATCTGGAGGAGCTCGGTCTTATCTATTCGCCGCATGTCAGTGCCGGACGCCTGCCGACCCAGACCGGGCTTCGCTTCTTCGTCGATGCCTTCATGCAGGTGGGCGAACTGCCTGAGGCCGAGCGCGCCAATATCGACCGGCATATCGGCCCGATCTCCGGGCGCGAACAGTCTCTCGAAGGCCTGCTGTATGAAGCAAGCAGCATGCTCTCCGGCATGTCGCGCGGGGCAGGGCTGGTGCTGACCGCCAAGAACGATGCCGTCCTCAAACATGTGGAGTTCATCCGGCTGGAGCCCACCAAGGCGCTCGCCGTTCTGGTCGGCGACCATAACCAGGTCGAAAACCGCATCATCGAGCTGCCGGCCGGCATTACTTCGTCGCAATTGACCGAGGCCGCCAACTTCATCAACGCGCATCTCGGCGGCCAGACGCTGCCGGAACTGCGAAGCCAGATAGCCCGACAGAAGAACGAGCTGCAAAGCGCGCTGAGCACGCTGGCCCAGGATCTGGTGGAGCGGGGGCTTGCCGTCTGGTCCGGCGACAATGAGGAAGGCAAGCTTGGTCGTCTGATCGTGCGCGGCCGCTCCAATCTTCTCGAAGGTCTGGCCGGAGAAGAGGATATCGACCGGGTTCGTCTTCTCTTCGACGATCTGGAGCGCAAGGAAAACCTGATCGAGATCCTCAATCTGGCAGAGACCGGCTCCGGGGTCAGGATTTTCATCGGCTCGGAAAATAAGTTGTTTTCCCTGTCGGGCTCATCGCTGATCGTTGCACCCTACAAGGACGACGAGAACCGGGTCGTCGGCGCTGTCGGGGTTATCGGCCCGACACGGCTGAACTATTCCCGCATCGTGCCGATGGTGGATTACACCGCCCAGATCATGGCGCGGCTTTCAACCAAGCGACGTTAGAGCGTTTCCATTTGACGTTTCCATCTGAAAAGGAAACGGTCTAACCGCGCAGGTCGCTTGAAAAACCGCTCCTTTTTCCCGTAAGCCTTGATTTTTGCATGGCAAAGCTCGATATCGGGCTCAATCTCATTGCAAGCCACAATACACATGTAATTTGGAGAACGTCATGACTGACACCAACAAGACCGGACCTGACGCAGGCGCTGCCGACGAAGCAGTGGAAGCGACCACGGCGGAGAATGCGGTGCCGGAGCAGGCAGAACCCGATCCGATCGATGTGCTGAAGGCGGAAAACGCCGATCTTCGCGACAAATTCCTGCGTCTGGCCGCTGAGATGGACAATCTTCGCCGTCGTACCGAACGCGAGGTCAAGGATGCAAAGGCCTATTCCGTGGCCGGCTTCGCGCGTGACATGCTGGCCGTCTCCGACAATCTTCGCCGGGCGCTCGACACCATTCCAGAAGAACTGAAGCAAAGTGCCGAAGCCAATATCAAGGGTCTCATCGAAGGCGTCGATATGACGGAACGCTCCATGCTCTCCGCACTTGAGCGTCACGGCGTGAAGAAGATCGATGCCGAGGGTGAGAAGTTCGATCCGAACTTCCACCAGGCCATGTTCGAAATTCCCAACACCACCGTGCCGAACAACACTGTCGTCCAAGTGGTGCAGGCTGGCTTCACCATCGGCGAGCGCGTTCTGCGTCCAGCCATGGTCGGCGTGGCCAAGGGTGGCCCGAAGGTTGAAGCGCCGGCAGGTGCTGAGCCCGGCACAAGCGGTCTCAACGAGAAAGACGCCTGAGCGCCTTCTTCGTCTTCATCTGATCAATAGCAAAAGGCCCGGATATCTGATCGATACCCGGGCCTTTGTTTTACAGCATCGGCCCGAAAATCGGTCTCGATTTTCGGAAAGCACGATGCGTCGATTCAAAATGGTAAAGCGCCGTGCGTCCAATAGGACGCACGGCGCTTTAAACGTCGAGGCTATGTTCGCGTGAACCCAAGCTTGGCGTTCAGGCCGCGTTCACCTGCTCCTGGTTAAGAAAGGTGTAGATCGCCGTATCGGAATCAGTCGCGCGCAATTTCGCCACCAGTTCCGGGTCGCGCAGAACGCGGGCAATCCGCGACAGGGCTTTCAGGTGGTCGGCGCCAGCACCTTCCGGCGCGAGCAGAAGAAACACGAGATCGACCGGCTGGTCGTCGAGTGCTTCGAAGTCGACGGGTGTTTCCAGGCGTGCGAAAACGCCGGTAATGGAGGAGATGCTGCTGAGCTTTCCATGGGGAATGGCAATGCCATGACCGACGCCGGTGGAGCCGAGCCGCTCACGCTGCAAGATGACGTCGAATACGTCCCGCTCGGAAACCCCGGTGATACGGGATGCCTTTGCTGCCAGTTCCTGAAGGAGTTGCTTCTTGGAATTGACCTTTAGCGCGGGAATAATCGCATCTTGGTGCAGCAAATCTGCCAATGCCATTTCTTTTTCCTTCATGCCATCGAGACGAACCGGAAGACGCTTGAGGGCGCCTTCCGGGTCCTTAGACTTCAGCTCTTGATCATCGCCGCGTCGACCCAGCCGATGTTTCCATCGTTGCGACGGTAGACGATGTTGAGTTCTTTCGACGGGCTGCGGAACAGCAGAACTGGCTCATCGGTCATATCGAGAGCCATGACTGCGCTTGCAACCGTCATGGTTTTGATCTGTTTGGAAGTCTCGGCCACGATTGTTGGCGCGAAATCTTCCGCGATTTCCTCATCCTCATCCGGGACTGCATCCATCACCCGGTAGGCGACTTCCTCATCGATCCCCTTGGACGCTGAACCGTTATGGTGATCCTTGAGCCTGCGCTTGTAACGACGCAGGCGCTTTTCAATGCGCTCTGCCGCCGCGTCGAAGCTGGCTTGCGGATCGTTGGCCTGTCCTGCCGCGTGCAGAACGACCCCAGTGTCGAGGTGGATCTTGCAATCCGCAGCAAAAAGCTGGCCGGACTTCGCGACCGTCACCTGGCCGGAATACCCCCCATCGAAGTATTTGGTAACGGCTTGGCTTATATTGTCCTCGATCTTTTGACGGAAAGACTCGCCCACATCCATATGTTTACCAGATACACGCACACTCATGGAATTTTTCCTTTTTCAGTGATTTGCGTATACCAGCTTACGTCAAGCTGAGCGCTCATCCAAGCGTTTCGCGACCTCTTTCGTGCCTTTGCAGACGAATGCCGCTGCCCCTTGAATGCAATTCCCTCTTCAGACCCCCGCCTTGTCTGCGGCGAGCTTCTAGCCTTGTCGGCTAGGCAAGTCAATTGTCAATGTTAAGTGTTTGTAAACTATAATAAAAGGGCTCAAGCCGAGGCCATGCGAGCCATCGCCTTTTTCTCCCGACGGCGCTGCACGGAGGAGGGGATGTTCATCGCTTCACGATATTTTGCGACAGTCCGTCGCGCCAGATCGATACCACTTTTTTTCAGCTGATCGACGATATCGTCATCGGACAGAACCGAGCTGGGCGCTTCCTGCGCGATCATCGTGCGGATGCGATGACGAACCGCTTCTGCCGAGTGATTGTCACCGCCCTCCGACGAGCCGATGGAGACGCTGAAGAAATATTTGAGTTCGAAGACGCCACGTGGCGTCAGCATGTATTTGCGCGATGTGACGCGGCTGACCGTCGATTCATGCATCTTGATGGCATCGGCGACCTGCTTCAGATTGAGGGGGCGCAAGTGATCCACGCCATGCAGCAGAAACGCATCCTGCTGCCGGACGATTTCGCTCGCCACCTTCATGATCGTCCTCGCCCGCTGATCGAGGCTGCGCGTCAGCCAGTTGGCCGTCTGCATGCAGGTGGAGAGGAATTCGCCGTCTTCCCCTGCGCGCGGTTTCACCTTGGACACTTCCGTGAAATAGCTGTGATTGACCAAGACGCGCGGCAGCGTCTCCGGGTTGAGGTCGATCAGCCAGCTTCCATCGGTGGAGGGATGGACGATGATGTCCGGTATGATGGTCTCGCACGAACCCGTCTCGAAGCCAGCACCGGGACGCGGATTAAGACCACGGATCTCGCTCAGCATGTCGAGAAGGTCGTCCTCATCGACGCCGCAAAGCTTTTTCAGCGTGGCAAAATCGCGCTTGGCCAGAAGATCGAGGTTGCCAACGAAAGCATGCATCGCCGGGTCCAGCCGATCTCTCTGTTGCAGCTGGATCGACAGGCATTCGCTGAGTGAGCGAGCGAAGACACCCGGCGGATCGAAGCTCTGCAGGATGCGCAAGATCGCCTCGACGTCCTTTTCCGGCCGTCCCAGCCGCTCTGACACATCGCTGACCGCGTCAGCGGAGATATATCCGGTCTCGTCGAGATGATCGAGCAGAGCGTCGGCTGTCATGCTGTCGGTGAGACCGGTGACCGAGAACGGCACCTGCTGTGCAATGTGGTCGCGCAAGCTCGGCTTGCGCGCAACGAAGTCATCGAGATCGTAGTCGTCGCCAGCCTCGGCGCCGGGCATGGATTTCCATTGGCCGAGAAGCTCCGGCGCGTCGGCCTTGCGTCCGCTCTCATCATCCGGAAACACATTGCTGAAATTGGTGTCCAGCGCCTCGTTGAGAACAGGGGCGTCATCGCCGTACCATTCCGCCGTCTCGCTCGTATGGGACGATTCAATACTCTCTGAGGCTTGCGAACTCGTAGCTTCGTCGCTGCCGAATGTTTCGCCAGGATCGCTATCATTTGCCGCAATTTCAAGCAGAGGGTTCTTTTCGACTTCCTGGGCGATGAAGCTGACCAACTCGATATGCGTCATCTGAAGCAGCTGGATCGACTGCATCAGCTGCGGAGTCATCACAAGTGACTGATTTTGACGCAGCAACAGGCTGGCTGACAAGGCCATGGCGGACACTCGACTCCCAAACACGCCCCTGTTTTGCAGAAAATTTTTGTTGTTCAGCAAAACAAGGAGAACTTGGCCCAAAAATTGCTTTTTATTTGGGTTTGGTCAAGGTCAAGAGTGAGGTGCAGAGCAAGATTCTTTGACGGGAACGCTGTGATATCATCACCTTCCCGTTAAGACTGCCGCGCTTTCAGGCCGGAAAATGCGGCCCTCAGAGGCTGAAGTTGTTTCCGAGATAGAGGCGACGAACATCGGCATTGTTGACGATCTCGTCGGCCCGACCGTGCGTCAGCACTTCGCCCGCGTGAATAATGTAGGCGCGGTCGATGAGACCCAGCGTTTCGCGCACATTATGGTCGGTGATCAAAACGCCGATCCCGCGTGCCGTCAAGTGGCGCACGAGATTCTGAATGTCGCTGACGGAAATCGGATCGACGCCCGCAAAGGGTTCATCGAGCAGCATGAAGGTCGGATCGGTCGCCAGAGCACGGGCGATTTCAAGACGACGGCGTTCGCCACCCGAAAGAGCGACCGCTGGAGACTTGCGCAGCTGCGAGATGTGAAACTCTTCCAGCAACTCGTCGAGCTTTCGGTTTCTCTTCTTCTCGTCCTTCTCATGCACTTCCAGAACAGCGCGAATATTGTCTTCGACCGTCAGGCCGCGAAAGATCGACGCTTCCTGCGGAAGATAGCCGACGCCAAGGCGCGCGCGGCGATACATCGGCATGCCCGTCACGTCATTGCCGTTGATGGCGATCTTGCCATCATCCACGGGAACGAGGCCGGTGATCATGTAGAAGCAAGTGGTCTTGCCCGCACCGTTCGGCCCCAGAAGTCCGACAGCCTCTCCGCGACGCACGACAAGCGACACGCCGTTGACGACGCGACGCGTATTGTAAGTCTTGGTCAGGCCATGGGCTATCAAGGTGCCTTCATAGCGAGATTTATCGCCCGCATTCGCGTCGGCTGGCGACGGACGTGCGGAATCTCTGCCAAGAAGCTTTGAAATCAAGGGCATTTTCACGATGAGCGGCTTACTGCTTTTTCTGCGACTTGGGATCGAGCATGATGCGGACGGGACCGCCGCAGCTCTCAAGCTTGGCTTCACCGGTATTCATCAGCACCGTCAGCTTGCAGCCGGTGAAGACGTTGGTGTCCTGCGACAGGACAACCTGCTTGCCGGAAAGCGTAAAGGTCTGCGAGGCCATGTCGAACTCGCCATGATCGGCCGTCGCCTTCTGCGTACCGGATGTCAGGTAAACGGAATTGTCGACGAAAATCTTGTCGATATCGGCATCACCGCCGGTCACCGATGTCGTTTGCCCGTCGCCCTTGTTCTTGTAGAGAACCGTCATCTTGCCAGCCTGCAGCGTGGTCGTTCCCTGAACAACCTTCACGTTGCCGGTGAAGTAGGCCTTGTGCTCCTGATCGCGCACCTCAAGCTGATCGCTTTCAATTGCAATCGGCTGGTCGCTGGACAGCTTCATGCCGTCCATCTTGCTGGTTGTGTTCTGAGCAAAGGCCGGTGTGGAAAGACATGCCAGAACAATGGCAGCCAAAATTCCGGTGGTTCTCTTGAAGGGGGCGTTGCGGGAAATCTGCATCATCTGTTCGGGCTCTCACTTGCCTGCGTTCTGAATGGTGGATGCAGCAATACGAGCTCGTACCTGCCCCGAAAATACAATCGTTCTGCCATTATCGGCTATGCGTAGGCTTTCCGCAACAATCGAGCCTTCCTTCGTGGTGATGTCGACCGGCTGGTCGCTCTCCATCGTTCCCGCTTTCAGGTCGACATTGGCAGACTGAAATTTGGCTTTTAGGCCATTGCTCAGATTGATGTCAAAGGGCGCCGTCATTTTCAACTTATTTGTCGTGCGGTCGAAGATGCCTTCCTGTGCCACCACCTGTGCCACGATGTCATTCATCGGCACGGCTGCCAGCACTTTCTCAAGCGTCATCAGGTTCGGCGTCGTCACGTCCTGAAGCGCGCGCTCGGCATTCATCGAGTAGTCGAAACCCTTGTTGTTGCGCCCCGCCAGAGCTGGCTTTTCCATGACGATCTTGCCGTCTTCGATCGAGGCGCTTTGCAGCGACACTTCGGCAGGAAGCCATGTGCGGGCAAGCGAAACGCCGATGAAAGCAAGCGAAACGATCGCTGCTGCGATCGGAAGCCCGATCTTCAGCTTTTTTACGCGCGCGGAGTGACGCTTCGCCAGAGCATACGCATCGGGCAGATTGTCAGCCACCGAAAATCCCGGTGCCGGTTGATTAAGTCTTTCGAGCATTCGTCAAATCCGGAGGTCTACAAGTACAGCTTAAAGTCGCACACAGACCTTTACATATTCATCTAACGTGTTTGGCACGATGGCCTTGCGCTGCCAATATGGTTTTTATCAGAAAGAGCGCAAGAGCCGGGTGTTTTTTATAAAAACCGCACATTGCAAGTTCACGCGCTTGCAAGAGGTCGTTACAAGGTTCATATGCCCGAGGCGAAGTTGAAGCTTAACTGCCGTGAAGCGAAGGTGATTTGATGGACCAGATGGCAATCGCAGACCGCAGGCAACTGCGCCGCAAGCTGACATTCTGGCGGGTTGCTGCAGTTCTCTTGCTGATAGCGGCCCTCTTTGTTGTCTATCGCTTCGCTGTCGCGGAGCCTGAATCGAGCGCAAGGCCGCATATCGCCAAGATCGAGATCAGCGGCCTGATCCAGGACGACACCGAACTCCTGGAGCGGCTTCAAAAAATTGCAGACAGCACCAGCGCCAAGGGCCTGATCGTTTCCATCTCTTCGCCCGGTGGCACAACTTACGGCGGCGAGCGCATCTTCAAGGCGATCCGTGCCGTAGCGGACAAGAAGAAGCCGGTCGTGTCTGACGTCCGCACGCTTGCAGCCTCCGCCGGCTATATGATTGCGACCGCCGGCGACACGATCGTTGCGGGCGATACCTCGATCACCGGCTCCATCGGTGTGATCTTCCAGTATCCGCAGGTCGGACCGCTCCTCGACAAGCTCGGCGTGTCGCTGCAGGAAATCAAATCCTCGCCGATGAAGGCGGAGCCGTCGCCTTTCCACGAGCCGCCGGAAGAATCGAAGGTCATGATCCGCAACATGGTCATGGACAGCTACAACTGGTTTGTCGATCTGGTGGCCGACCGGCGCAAGCTGCCGCGTGACGAAGTGTTGAAGCTTGCCGATGGGTCGATCTTCACCGGACGTCAGGCCGTTGCCGTCAAGCTTATCGATACGCTCGGCGGTGAAACCGAGATCAAGTCCTATTTCGAAAGCCGCGGTCTGGACAAGGATTTGCCCATCATCGAATGGACGGCACCATCGAAGCGTTCGCCCTTTTCCATCTTCAGCGTCGCAGGTCTTGCAAAAATGCTGGGCTTGGATGAATTTTTCCCGATTGCAGCGTCACGCCAACTCGGCACCGACAAGTTGTTTCTTGACGGTCTTGTTTCGGTTTGGCAGGTTGATGGCCGATAAAAACCTAATCCTTTCAGGGGGCAACTGTGATTAAGTCTGAACTGGTGCAGATCGTTGCTGCGCGTAACCCGCACCTGTATCACCGCGATGTCGAAAATATCGTCAATGCGGTTCTTGATGAAATCACCGATGCGCTTGCCGCCGGCAATCGTGTCGAACTTCGTGGATTTGGCGCATTCTCGGTAAAGAACCGGCCCTCTCGTTCTGGACGGAACCCGCGCACGGGTGAGTCCGTTTTTGTCGAGGAAAAATGGGTTCCCTTCTTCAAGACCGGCAAGGAGCTTCGCGAAAGGCTCAACCCGGGCATGGGCGACGTCGAAGACGAGGATTGAGCGCAATCAACGCTCGACAATCCTTAAGCCCGGCGTGACGTTCGTCCAGATTGCATGAAGGCCCCCAAAGACGGAGTACCTTGAATGTCGAAGAAGATCGTCAACCTGTTGATCCTGCTGCCACTGGCCATCATTCTGATCATCCTGTGCGTTGCAAACCGTGAGAGTGTGACTCTGGCGCTCAATCCGTTCCAACCTAGTGACAGCGTTCTCTCCTTCACGGCACCCTTCTTCGTTTTCATTTTTCTGTCGGTTCTGTTCGGCATTCTGCTCGGCTCTGCCGCGACCTGGATTTCGCAAGGCAAGCACCGCAAGCGCGCTCGCCTCGAAGCACGAGAAGCCATTCGCTGGCACGATGAGGCCACCAAGGCAGCGGCCAACACGCAAACGGTATCGCCCGCGTCGAGACAGCTTGCAGCAAAATAGGCGGCTGCTCTCGGTTCTTTGATCCGTCGCCATGGCGCATCATTTTGCCACGCCCTTTGATAATCCCCCATTCTAGTGATATGCGCTTTCCAACCGCATCCGGGCCGCCATTCGCCCGGGGATGTAGACTGGAAAGCGCAAGTGGTACGGCCATTCTCCGTGCCTCTCGCGTCGAGACGTGGAAAGACCGTCGTTGAAGAAGAAAGACAACCGCCAGGGCGCTAAACCGCGCGCAGGACAGGACAATCGCTCAGGCAAGCCCGGCAGCAAGCCGCCTCGCCAGAAGGACGCTGCGCGCACACGCGCTCCAGATTACGTTCGCCCCGCTGCCACCGCCCCCAAGGAAAAGGTGCAGGCCTCTGCTCCCGCCGTCGAAGCCGCACCTCCGCGCCCGTTGAAGGAGCGCTCCGGCGCCCTTCCGACCGAGCAGGTGCCGGTCATTCTTGAGTCGCTCGGTGCTGGTGACTTTCACCTGATCGACAGCGGCAATGGCCTGAAGCTCGAGCAATATGGCGAGCACCGCATCGTTCGTCCCGAGGCGCAGGCGCTGTGGCGCCCGAGCCTCGCCGAACGGGTCTGGGACAATGCCGATGCAATTTTTACCGGGGATACGGACGAAGAAGGCAGTGGACGCTGGCGTTTTCCCAAGCAGTCTCTTGGCGAGACATGGCCGCTGTCTCTGCTCGGCGTCAACTTCCTCGGCCGCTTCACCGCATTTCGCCATGTGGGTGTTTTCCCCGAGCAGATCGTTCATTGGGAATGGTTGAAGCAAACCATCGAAAAGGCTGATCGACCGCTTAAAGTGTTGAACCTCTTCGGTTACACCGGTGTCGCGTCGCTCGTGGCGGCGTCCGCGGGAGCGGAAGTCACCCATGTGGACGCCTCGAAAAAGGCGATCGGCTGGGCGCGAGAAAATCAGGCGCTTGCCGGTCTTGAAAATGCGCCGATCCGCTGGATCTGCGAAGACGCCATGAAGTTCATCCTGCGCGAGGAACGCCGGGGCAACAGCTACGACATCATCCTCACCGATCCGCCGAAATTCGGCCGCGGTACCCATGGCGAGGTCTGGGATCTCTACGATCATCTGCCGCTGATGCTGGATGTCTGCCGCGAAATCCTGTCACCAAAGGCGCTCGGATTCGTCCTGACCGCCTATTCCATCCGCGCAAGTTTCTACTCCATGCACGAGTTGATGCGCGAAACCATGCGCGGTGCAGGTGGCGAAGTGACCTCCGGCGAACTCGTCATCCGCGAAGCGGGTCTGGATGGCAAGACGCCGGGCCGCGTGCTTTCAACCTCTCTCTTCAGCCGCTGGGTGCCGAAATGAATGATCGTCATGAAAACGGGCCACGCAGGGTAGGGCAGGTCAAGGAAGTTACCAGCCTCGCCAATCCGATCATCAAGGACATCAAGAACCTCACCCAGAAGAAGGGCCGCGAAGAGAGCGGCACCTTCATGGCGGAGGGGCTGAAGCTCGTCATCGATGCGCTGGAACTCGGCTGGACGATCCGCACACTGGTCTATGCCAAGGCCGCCAAGGGCAAGCCGCTGGTCGAGCAGGCTGCGGTGAAGACGGTGGCGTCCGGCGGTCTCGTGCTGGAAGTCAGCGAGAAGGTGATCTCGTCCATCACCCGCCGCGACAATCCACAGATGGTCGTCGGCATCTTCGATCAGAAATGGAAGCCGCTCAGAGATATCCGGCCTGCTGCGGGTGAGACTTATGTCGCGCTCGACCGGGTACGCGACCCTGGCAATCTCGGCACCATCATCCGCACGGCAGATGCAGCCGGTGCCTCCGGAGTGATTCTCGTCGGCGATTGCACCGATCCTTTCTCGCTCGAAACGGTGCGGGCCACCATGGGCTCGGTATTTGCGATGCCGGTTGCACGCGCATCGGTGGATGAGTTCTTGAGCTGGAGAAAGACTGCCGGTGTGAGCGTCGTCGCAACCCATCTCGCGGGCTCGGTGGATTACCGCACCATCGACTACAAGAAAAAGCCGGTCGTGCTTTTGATGGGCAACGAGCAGTCGGGTCTTCCGCCGCAGCTCGCCTCGCAGGCGGACCAGCTTGCCCGCATCCCGCAACAGGGTCGGGCCGACTCTCTCAATCTGGCGATCGCAAGCGCAGTCATGCTGTTTGAAGCGCGTCGACATCTTCTCGAACTCGCGATGGTAAAGTAATGGCCAAGCCCGCTCTCTTCTCCAGACCCGCTCCCGCCATCGCCCTCATTCTTCTGGCGTTGCTTGCCGATCAGATCATCAAGGTGCTGGTGGAAAAATACCTGCCTCTGCAGGAGATGGTGCCGGTCATTCCGTTCCTGGCGCTTTACCGCACCTACAATCTTGGCGTGGCCTTCTCCATGCTGTCGGGCATGGAGGGCTGGGCCATCGTCACCATGCGGCTTCTCATCGTCGCCTTCGTCATCTGGCTGTGGCGAAAGACGGATGCCGATCGCACCTTTGCCCATCTCGGCTTTGCGCTGATCATCGCCGGTGCTGCGGGAAACATCTTTGACCGGTTTCTGTATGGGCACGTTGTGGACTACATCCTCTTCCACACGGAAACCTGGTCCTTCGCCGTCTTCAACCTGGCCGATTCCTTCATCACCATTGGCGCCGGCTGCGTCATTCTGGATGAGTTGCTGCAGGCCAAGGCGGCACGAAAGAAAACCTGAACGACTGCTACGCAAGGCCGGATCGCGAAATTTAGTTTACGCAACGTCACTTACGCGGCTAACTGTCACTGTTTTGTCGTCAAGAAGTGATTTATGACGCCAAGATCAAACGGTGGCGGGGCGATTCTCCATGGTCTCGGAAGTTCTTGAACGCAGCATTGTTGGCACGGGCTTGGGCGGCGCTGTTTTGCCAGCTGCCGAAAAGCGGGAAGCCGACGTCTTTGGTCGGATCGGCTCCCTCGAAACACGCCTCGCCAGAAATGAGCGCGAAATCGATGCAGCCCAGCAGGTCCGCTTCCGCGTCTTTGTCGAAGAGATGGGTGCGCGGCTTCCGGCAGACGCGATGCGTCGCGGTCGCGACATCGATGCATTCGACGCCGTCTGCGACCATCTCCTGGTTCTCGACAACGCCATAGAAGGCGATCCCGAAGATCAGATCGTCGGCACCTATCGCCTGCTCAGGCAGGAAACGGCGTTGGCGAATAAGGGTTTTTACTCGGCAAGCGAATTCGAAATCGAGAGCCTGATCGCGCGCCATCCGGATAAGCGCTTCATGGAGCTGGGACGCTCCTGCGTGCTGCCGGAGTATCGCACCAAGCGCACCCTCGAACTTCTCTGGCAAGGCAACTGGGCCTACGCCGTCCGTCACCGTATGGATGCGATGATCGGCTGTGCCTCCTTCCCAGGCATTCAGCCGGAAGCTCACGCGCTGGCGCTGTCCTTCCTGCATCACAGCTGCGGCTCCAAGGCTGAATGGCGGACCGAGGCACTGCCGGAACTCTATCGCGAAATGGATATGATGCCGCTTGAAGCGATCAATCCGCGTCGGGCGCTCAACGCTATGCCGCCGCTGATCAAGGGCTATATGCGTCTTGGCGCCATGTTCGGTGCCGGTGCCGTGGTCGACCATGCCTTCAACACCACCGACGTGCTGGTGATCCTGCCGGTCTCATCGATTGCCGGCCGCTACATCAATTACTATGGCGGTGACGCGGAGCGCTTCAACGGCTGATACCGTTCCGGCATCAAGCTTCCTGTGGGTTCGTCGTTCTGCGTGTTGTTCTTGGAGAGCCGCGCCGGTAGTCTCCGGTTTTGTTTTCTCAAAGCCCCAAGCAGATACGATCACGCCATTGACGGACGTTCATTCCACCGCCTCGCTCATTTCCGAAGAGAGCCGCGCATCGGCAACGCCGATGATGGAGCAGTATATCGAGATCAAGGCGAACAATCCCGGTTCGCTGCTTTTCTATCGCATGGGCGATTTCTACGAATTGTTCTTCGACGATGCGGCGGAAGCCTCGCGCGCACTTGGCATCACGCTCACCAAGCGCGGCCAGCATCTGGGTCAGGACATTCCCATGTGTGGCGTTCCGGTCCATGCGGCGGATGACTATCTACAAAAGCTGATCATGCGCGGCTACCGCGTTGCCGTCTGCGAACAGGTGGAAGACCCGGCGGAAGCCAAGAAGCGTGGCTCGAAATCGGTGGTCAAACGTGACGTCGTGCGCCTTGTCACGCCCGGCACGCTGACCGAAGAAAAGCTGCTCTCGCCGACAGAATCCAACTACCTCATGGCGCTTGCGCGCATTCGCGGCAGTTCGGAGGCGCAGTTTGCGCTGGCCTGGATCGATATCTCCACCGGCGTCTTCCGGCTGGCGGAAACGACATTGACGCGGCTGCTGGCCGACATCTGGCGCATCGATCCGCGCGAGTTGATCGTCGCCGACAGCCTGTTTCACGACGAAGAAATGCGGCCAACCTTCGATGTGCTGGGTCGCGTGGCCGTCCCTCAACCTGCCGTCCTGTTTGATAGCGCGACCGCCGAAGGCCGCATCGCGCGCTACTTCAACGTCTCGACGCTGGATGGCTTCGGAGCTTTCTCCCGTGTGGAACTGGCAGCCGCAGCTGCAGCCGTCGCCTATGTCGAGAAGACTCAGATCGCCGAGCGCCCGCCTCTCGGTGCACCCGAACGCGAAAGCTCTGCCTCGACGCTGTTCATCGATCCTGCGACCCGCGCCAATCTGGAATTGACCAAGACGCTTGCCGGAGAACGCGATGGATCGCTCTTGCAGGCGATCAACCGCACCGTGACTGGCGGCGGTGCGCGGCTTTTGGCGGAAAGGCTGATGTCGCCGCTGACCGATCCTGAACGGATCAACGCCCGCCTTGATGCGGTGGCCTATCTGATCGACGATGTGTCCTTGAGCGATGGTCTGCGCGAGGCTCTGAAGCAGGTGGCAGACATGCCGCGCGCGCTGTCGCGCCTGGCGCTCGATCGCGGCGGCCCGCGCGATCTCGGCGCCATTCGCCAGGGACTTTCCGCTGCCGCGATCGTCGGTCATTTGCTTGATCAGGGTCTGTTGCCCGACGAACTGGCGGCAGCGCTCGCTGATCTCAAAGCCTTGCCAGCCTCGCTCGAAGCCATGCTGTCTGAGATGCTGTCGGACGACCTTTCGCTCCTGAAGCGCGATGGCGGCTTTATCCGTGAAGGCTCGAACCCGGAACTCGATGAGGTGCGGGCGCTGCGCGACCAGTCGCGTCGGGTGATTGCCGGCTTGCAATTGCAATATGCGGAAGAGACCGGCATCAAGTCGCTGAAGATCAAGCACAACAATGTGCTCGGCTACTTCATCGAGGTGACGGCTGGCAATGCCGATGTGATGACGGGAAGCGACGAGGCCAAGACGCGCTTCATCCACCGCCAGACAATGGCCGGCGCCATGCGCTTTACCACCACCGAGCTTGCCGATCTGGAAAGCCGCATCGCCAATGCCGCCGCCCAGGCGCTGACCATGGAGTTGCGGGCGTTCGACCGGATGGTGCAGGCGGTCGTCGCCGAGGCTGAAGCCATCAAGGCGGGCTCTCTGGCACTTGCTGCCATCGACGTGGCGACGAGCCTCGCCCATCTGGCATCCGAACAGGCCTACTGCCGGCCGGTGGTCGATGGCTCCATGACCTTTGCAATTCGCGGCGGGCGTCACCCGGTCGTGGAGCAGGCCTTGCGCCGTCAGTCGAGCGGTCCTTTCATCGCCAACAATTGCGATCTTTCGGCGGTGAACGGCAATCGCAACGGCGCGATCTGGATGCTGACCGGCCCGAACATGGGCGGTAAGTCGACCTTCCTGCGCCAGAATGCGTTGATCGCCATCCTCGCCCAGATCGGTTCCTTCGTTCCGGCAGAAGCCGCCCATATTGGCATTGTCGACCGGTTGTTCTCGCGCGTCGGTGCTTCGGACGATCTCGCCCGTGGCCGCTCCACCTTCATGGTCGAAATGGTCGAGACGGCGGCGATCCTCAATCAGGCGACCGAGCGTTCGCTTGTTATTCTCGACGAGATCGGGCGCGGCACGGCGACCTTCGACGGTCTGTCCATCGCCTGGGCGACGGTGGAACACCTACATGAGGTGAACCGCTGCCGCGGTCTTTTCGCCACCCATTTCCATGAGCTGACGGTGCTGTCTGAAAAGCTCGGCCGCCTCTCCAACGTCACCATGAAGGTCAGGGAATGGGAAGGCGACGTGATTTTCCTGCATGAGGTCGGTCCCGGTGCTGCGGATCGTTCCTACGGCATTCAGGTGGCCCGCCTTGCCGGCCTCCCCGCCGCGGTGGTGGAGCGTGCGCGAGAGGTTTTGAACCAGCTGGAAGATGCTGATCGCAAAAACCCGGCGAGCCAGTTGATCGATGATCTGCCGCTGTTTCAGGTCGCGGTCCGGCGCGAAGCGGCAAGCGCCAAGGGCAACTCGAAGGTGGATGAGGCGTTGAAGGTGCTGAACCCTGATGAAATGACGCCGCGCGAGGCACTGGATGCGCTCTATGCGCTCAAGAAACAACTTGGCAACGCTTGATGCGTAGAGTGCCTGTCCATTCGGCCTCAAAATCGCTATAGCGCTGTGCCATCAGCGCAAGACGCATGGAATGGATATCGGCTCAATGGCCTCTAAGGACCTGGATTTCTCCGCGATACTGGATGTCGCAGCACTGAAGCATCAATGCGATCTCGTCTTTCAAGGCGATGGAAAGCGCGTGTCGGATGTGCGCTCCGACCTTTTGCCCATCTTCAAGAAGGCAAGCAGCGACGGACGGCAAATGGCGCGCGATCTTCTCGATTCCGAAGGCGGCGGCATTGACTGCGCAAGGCGTATTTCCTGGCTGCAGGACCGTCTGATCGAGGTGCTCTACGATCTCGCCTGCCAATATGTCTATCCGAAGGATGCGCCAGGCATCGCCATCACCGCTGTCGGCGGCTATGGGCGCGGCACGCTTGCACCCGGATCGGACATCGATCTTCTGTTCCTGCTGCCGCTCAAGAACACGCCGGACATGCACAAGGCGATCGAGTTCATTCTCTACATTCTTTGGGATGTCGGCTTCAAGGTCGGCCACGCCACCCGCACCGTGGATGAGTGCATCAAGCTGTCCAAGGCGGATATGACAATCCGCACCGCCATTCTCGAAATGCGCCCGATCTGTGGGAAGAAGTCGCTCGCCGACGAACTGGAACGTCGCTTCGAAACCGAAGTCGTCACCAATAGCGGCCCGGAATTCATCGCCGCCAAGTTGGCCGAGCGCGATCAGCGCCATCGCAAGGCAGGCGACACCCGCTATCTAGTCGAGCCGAATGTGAAGGAAGGCAAGGGCGGTCTGCGCGATCTCCACACGCTCTTCTGGATCGCCAAATATTATTACCATGTGCGCGACACGGCAGAGCTTGTGAAGCTCGGCGTTCTTTCCAGAAGCGAACTGAAGCTCTTCGAAAAGGCCGATGATTTTCTCTGGGCGGTGCGCTGCCAGATGCACTTCATTACCGGCAAGGCCGAGGAGCGGCTTTCCTTCGATATCCAGCGCGAGATTGCCGCCGCCCTTCACTACCAGCCGCGACCCGGCCTTTCGGCGGTCGAGCGCTTCATGAAGCACTATTTCCTCGTGGCCAAGGATGTGGGCGACCTGACGCGCATTCTCTGCGCCGCTCTTGAGGACCGCCAGGCAAAGGACGTGCCGGGGCTTTCCGGTGTTCTCAGCCGCTTTGCCCATCGGCTTCGCAAGATTCCAGGCTCCAGCGAATTCGTCGAAGACCGGGGTCGTATCGCGCTCGCCAATGCCGATGTCTTCCGCAATGATCCGGTCAGCCTGATCCGGCTTTTCCATGTGGCCGATATCAACAATCTCGAACTGCACCCGGATGCTCTTCGCGTCGTGACCCGCTCGCTCGGTCTCATCAATCATGAGCTTCGCGAGAACGAGGAAGCCAACCGGCTGTTCCTCGCCATCCTGACCTCGAGGCGCGATCCGGCACTCACGCTGCGGCGCATGAACGAGGCCGGTGTTCTCGGCAAATTCATCCCCGAATTCGGCAAGATCGTCGCGATGATGCAGTTCAACATGTATCATCACTACACGGTCGATGAGCACTTGATCCGCTCGGTCGCAATCCTCGCCGAGATCGACAAGGGGCAAGCAGTCGATACCCATCCGCTGGTCAACCAGTTGATGCCGGCCATCGAAGACCGCGACGCTCTCTATGTCGCCGTTCTCCTTCACGACGTGGCAAAGGGCAGGCAGGAGGATCACTCCATTGCCGGTGCACGCGTGGCCCGCAAGCTTTGCCAGCGCTTCCGTCTCTCCACCAAGCAGACCGAGACGGTGATGTGGCTGATCGAGCAGCATCTCCTGATGTCGATGGTGGCGCAGACCCGCGATCTGCATGACCGCAAGACGATCACCGACTTTGCCGACAAGGTTCAGTCGATGGAGCGGCTGAAGATGCTGTTGATCCTCACCGTCTGCGACATCCGCGCCGTTGGCCCGGACGTCTGGAACGGCTGGAAGGGGCAGTTGCTGCGCACGCTCTATTATGAAACCGAGCTTCTTCTCTCCGGCGGCTTTTCGGAAAGCTCGCGCAAGGAGCGCGCCAAGGTCGCCCGTCAGCGCCTTTACGATGCGCTGGATGACTGGGGCCAGAAGGCGCGCCGCAAGTACAGCAAGCTGCATTATGATGCCTATCTTCTGTCGGTCGCTTTGGAAGACCAAGTCCGCCACACCCGCTTTCTGCGTGAGGCGGACAAGCAGGAGAAGGCGCTGGCAACCATGGCCCGCACCCATTCCTTCCACGCCATCACCGAAATCACGGTTCTGGCACCCGACCATCCGCGTCTGCTGTCGATCATCACTGGCGCCTGCTCCGCTGCCGGCGCCAACATCGCCGACGCTCAGATCTTCACAACATCGGACGGCCGCGCCCTCGATACGATCCTGATCAACCGCGAATTCCCGATCGATGAGGATGAGACCCGCCGCGCCACCAATATCGGCAAGCTGATCGAAGAGGTTCTGGCTGGCAAGAAGCGGCTTCCCGAGATCATCGCGACGCGGACCAAGAGCCGCAAAAAGAGCAAGACCTTCAATATCCCGCCGTCGGTGACGATTTCCAACGGGCTTTCCAACAAATTCACCGTCATCGAGGTCGAATGCCTTGACCGTCCCGGCCTTCTGGCGGACATGACAGCGGTGCTGGCCGATCTGTCGCTGGATATCACCTCCGCGCGGATCACCACCTTTGGCGAAAAGGTCATCGATACCTTCTACGTCACCGATCTCTTCGGGCAGAAGGTGATGACGGAAAACCGTCAATCCAACATCGCAATGCGGTTGAAGGCCGTTATGGCGGAGCAGGAAGATGAACTGCGTGATCGTATGCCCTCCGGCATCATCGCGCATCCGGATGTAGCAGCCCTTCCTGCTGCGCGCACCGCAAAGGCTTGAACAAAAAATGAGTTTGATCGGCAAATTCGCCACCGTCGGCGGCGCGACGCTTGGAAGCCGCCTGTTCGGCTTCATCCGTGAAATGCTGATGGCGGCAGCCGTGGGTACCGGACCGGTGGCGGATGCCTTCAACGCGGCCTTCCGCTTTCCCAATACCTTCCGCCGCCTGTTTGCCGAGGGTGCGTTCAACTCCGCCTTCGTGCCGCTTTTCGCCAAGGAAATCGAAGCCAATGGCATGGAGGGCGCGCGCCGCTTCTCCGAGGAGGTTTTCGGCGTCCTCTTCACGGTGCTGATGGCGCTGACGATCGTCATGGAACTGTCCATGCCGTTTCTCGTCAGAACGGTGATTGCACCGGGCTTTGTCGATGACCCGACGAAATTTGAAAACACGGTGCGTCTGGCCACCATCATGTTTCCCTATCTCGCCTGCATGTCGCTGGCGGCGATGATGGGCGGAATGCTGAATTCGCTGCATCGCTATTTCGCTGCGGCCATCGCGCCGGTCTTTCTCAATGTCATCCTCATTGGCGTCTTGGCGCTCGCCTGGTGGAAGCACTACGATCCTCTGCAGGTCGGCTATGCACTCTCCTGGGGTGTGATGGCCGCAGGTTTCGTCCAGCTTGCCATCGTCTGGGTTGCTGTGCGTCATGCCGGTATCAAGATCGGCTTTCGCCGCCCGAAACTGACGGGCAACGTCAAGCGCCTGCTGGTTCTGGCGCTGCCGGCCGCAATCACCGGCGGCATCACCCAGATCAACTTGCTGATCAACACCAATATCGCGTCCGGCGGAGACGGCGTGATCTCCTCGCTCGCCTACGCCGACCGCATCTATCAGTTGCCGCTCGGCGTCGTCGGCATTGCGGTGGCGACGGTTCTTCTGCCGGAACTGGCGCGCGCGCTTCGCGGCGGCCATGCGGTGGAGGCGGCCAATCTGCAGAACCGCTCCGTCGAGTTCGTGCTCTTCCTGACGCTGCCGGCCGCTGCGGCGCTGCTGGTCATGGCGGAGCCGATCGTTCGTTTCCTCTATGAGCGCGGCAACTTCTCGCCGTCTGCCACGGTGACTGTTGCGGAAATCCTCGGCATTTATGGCCTCGGCCTGCCGGCCTTCGTTCTGATCAAGGCCTTCATTCCAGGCTTCTTCGCCCGCGAGGATACCCGCACGCCGATGATCTTTGCGGCGATTTCCGTGGTGGTGAACATCTCGCTCGCGCTCACCCTTTTCCCCTCTTACGGCGGTCCGGGGATTGCAACGGCGGAAATCACCGCCGGTTGGGTAAACGCGGCTTTGCTCTTTGGCATGCTGATGTGGCGCGGGCACTGGAAGCTTGATCTGCCGCTTCTGCTGCGCATCCCGCGGCTGCTGATCGCGGCAGGTCTCATGGCGTTCGCCATTCACTATGCGCTGTTCTATTTTTCCTACGAACTGTCATCGGCCTCAAACCTTGCGGTCCGGGCAGGCACACTGCTTGCGCTGGTCGTCGGCGCCATGGTCATCTATTTCGGCGTTGCCTTCGCCTCCGGTGGGGCAAACCTTGGGATGGTCAAGCGCGGCATGAAGCGCAAGCGCAAGACGGATGTCCAAAGCGAGATCGAGCCATGAGTTCCGGCTTCACCTCCATGCGCCACATCGCGCTCGTCTCTCTGGTGGTGGACGATTACGATCGCGCCAAGGCGTTCTACCGCGACAGCCTTGGCTTCGAATGCCTTTCGGATCAGCCGATGCCGGACGGCAAGCGCTGGCTTGTCGTCAAACCGAAAGGTGAGGGGGCAAGCGGGCTTCTTTTGGCGCAGGCTGATGGAGAAGCGCAGGCCGCCGCGATCGGCAACCAGACCGGCGGTCGGGTTGGTTTCTTCCTGTATACGGATGATTTCGACTCGGATTTTCACCGCATGAAAGCCAACGGGATTCGCTTTCTGGAGGAGCCGCGTCGCGAGGTTTACGGCACGGTTGCCGTTTTCGAAGACCTCTACGGCAACAAATGGGACCTGCTCCAGCCAGCCGCTGAAACCCCTTGATTGCAACGGGTTCCGGGTGCATAAGCGCGGGCCACATCACAGCGCGGGGCAAGGCCCTCCACAAGCCTTTTCGAGGACGATCATGAACGCATTCAAGCCGCTGGTTTTCTCCGGGGTTCAGCCCACCGGCAATCTCCACCTTGGCAACTATCTCGGCGCCATCCGCAAGTTCGTTGCATTGCAGGAAGACAATGACTGCATCTATTGCGTCGTCGACATGCACGCCATCACCGCACAGTTGGTCCATTCGGACCTGAAGGCGCAGACGCGTTCGATTGCTGCCGCCTTCATTGCGTCGGGCATCGATCCGGTGAAGCATATCGTCTTCAACCAGTCGGCCGTGCCGCAGCATGCCGAGCTTGCCTGGGTGTTCAACTGCGTCGCGCGCATCGGTTGGATGGAGCGCATGACCCAGTTCAAGGACAAGTCCGGCAAGAATGCCGAGCAGGTTTCGCTTGGACTGCTGGCCTATCCGAGCCTGATGGCAGCAGACATTCTGGTGTATCGGGCAACCCACGTTCCGGTCGGTGACGACCAGAAGCAGCACCTGGAACTGGCACGCGACATCGCCCAGAAGTTCAACATCGATTTCGGCGATCATATCCGCAAGGCTGGTCTCGGCCTCGATATCACCGTCGGCGACGAACCGGTTCACGCCTATTTCCCGATGGTCGAACCGCTGATCGGTGGTCCGGCGCCGCGTGTCATGTCCTTGAAGGACGGCACCAAGAAGATGTCGAAATCCGATCCTTCGGATCTGTCGCGCATCAACCTGATGGATGATGTCGACGCGATCTCCAAGAAGATCAAGAAAGCCAAGACCGACCCGGACGCGTTGCCGAGCGAAGTCGAAGGCCTGAAGGGTCGCGCCGAGGCGGAAAACCTCGTCGGAATCTATGCAGCCCTCTCCGACAAGACCAAGGCGGATGTGCTTGCCGAATTCGGTGGGCAGCAGTTTTCGGCCTTCAAGCCGGCGCTTGTCGATCTGGCGGTCAACGTGCTTGCACCGATCAACAACGAGATGCGCCGCCTTCTGGATGATGTCAGCCATATCGACGCGATCCTGAAGGATGGCGGCGAGCGCGCTGGTGCCATCGCACAAAAGACGATGGACGAAGTCCGCGACATCATCGGTTTCCTGCGGTGATTTTGTCTGCGCCTCACGCCGTGCTGTGAGAGGCGTTTTTCTGCGTGCGGAGGCGTCGCATCTGCACATTCGCCTTTTAGGAAAATCGATTCCGCTTTCCATTGTGATACGATAAGCTCCGCCCAAACCGGCGGGCGGCGCTTCATGCCACGGCGGAAACAGGGAGTGCTGAATGGTTTCAAAACGGCTGTCGCGCCTGGAAGGGCACCGGCGAAAATTTCTGGTGGTCATCGATGGCACACCGGAATGCGAAAGAGCCGTGCATTATGCCGGCCGCCGCGCCAAGAACTCCAATGGCGCCCTCGTTCTGCTCTTCGTCATCCCCGAGGGGGATTTCCAGCAGTGGCTGGGTGTCGAGCAGATCATGCGGGCCGAAGCCCGCGAAGAGGCTGAAGCCTCGCTGGCGAAGGTCGCACAACGCGTGCGTGAGACCGTCGGCATCGAGCCCGAGGCGGTGATCCGCGAAGGCAATGCCGCCGAGCAGATCCACGGTCTGATCGAAGAAGATCGCGACATCGCCATCCTTGTATTGGCTGCTGGCTCCACCAAGGACGGTCCAGGTCCGCTTGTTTCCTCCATTGCCGGACGCGGCGCTGCCTTCCCCATTCCCGTCACGGTCTTGCCGGATACGCTGACGGACGAGGAAATCGACGCCCTCTGCTGATCGCTATCCATCAAGCGCTTTCGCCACGAAGAATCCTGTTCGGCTTTGGCGAAAACGGGTGTAGAACAGGGCGGAAGATTTCTTGAACGGGATTGTCATGTCAGGGCTTGAAGTCGCTCTTCGTCCGGCATATTTTGGAAGCATTCTAAATTACGGGGCAAGCGTGCCCTGACCGGGGCGCTGCCTCGAAGGAGATCGAAATGTTCATTCAAACGGAATCCACGCCAAACCCGACGACCCTTAAGTTCCTGCCGGGCAGGGTGGTTCTGGAAAGCGGCACGGCGGAATTCTTGAGCGCTCAGCAGGCGCAATCTTCGCCGCTCGCAGCAACGCTGTTTGAAATTCCGGGTGTCACCGGCGTCTATTACGGCTTCGATTTCATCACCGTTACCAAGGACGGCGCCGAATGGCAGCACCTGAAGCCAGCGATCCTCGGTTCCATCATGGAGCACTTCATGTCCGGCCGCCCGCTGATGGGCACGGCGGTCCATGCCGAGATTTCCGACGAGGAAGAAGAGTTCTTCGAAGAGGGTGACGAGACGATCGTTGCGACCATCAAGGAACTTCTCGAAACCCGCGTCCGTCCAGCAGTGGCTCAGGATGGCGGCGACATCACCTTCCGTGGTTTTCGCGATGGCACGGTGTTCCTCAACATGAAGGGCGCATGCTCCGGCTGCCCATCTTCCACGGCAACCCTGAAGCACGGCGTGCAGAACCTGCTCCGTCACTTCGTGCCGGAAGTGCAAGAGGTCGAGGCTGTTTAATAAACGGCTGAGCCAATCGATCGATACTGAGGCGAGGCGCGTGACTGCGCCTCTACTCATAAGCGGCGTTGCCACGAGCCTCGCTCATCTCGCTCATGGCTTGCGCTTTGGACAGGCATAAGGTTCAGCTTTTCAAATGATCATTCTCTCCATCGATACATCCGGCGTGGATTGCTCTGCCTGTGTTTATGACAGTGAAAACGATACTGTTCTCGGCGAAGTGACGGAAAACATCGGCAAGGGCCATGCCGAATTGTTGATGGGCATTATCGATGGTGCGCTTTCCAAGGCTGGTCTGACGCTCAATGCCGTCGAGCGTCTCGCCGTCACGATCGGCCCCGGTTCTTTCACCGGCATTCGCGTGGGTGTGGCCGCCGCACGCGGCTTTGCCCTCTCGCTTGATGTCGAAGCGGTCGGCATTACAACGCTTGAGACGCTTGCCGCTCATCACCAGCGGCAGCAGCCCGGCCAGCCCGTCGCGGTCGGTCTCGATGCCAAGCGTGGCGAATGCTATCTCCAGATTTTCGCAGCCGATGGCGCGCCTCTGACAGAGGCCGCGCTGGTGTCTCTCGATGACGCCAGACAATCGCTTGTCGGCTTTGACGGCGCGATCATAGGCTCCGCCGCGCCGCTCTTTGCTGGTGCGGAGACGGGTTCGGGGCCGGATCATTTTCCGATCGAAACCGTCGCGCGCGTCGCGGCGACGAAACCCGCGCATCAGCCAAAGCCCGCACCGCTTTACCTGCGTGGCCCGGACGCCCGCCCGCAGTCGGGATTTGCGCTGGAGCGCCTGTCGCCCGCCTGAAAGCGCGACGTTTCGCCCGGTCGAAATCGATTCCGATTTGCCGGACAATGCTGTAGCCCTCTTGCATTCAAGGTGGATGATTCCCTGCAATGTTCGACGACTATCTGAGCTGGAAACCCTTTTTCGAAATTGTGCCGATGGCGCATGGTGACTGCGCCGATATCGCCGAGCTTCACACGTCCCGCTTTACTCAGGCGTGGAGTGAGGGCGAGTTTTCGAGCCTTCTGTCACAGAACACTGTCTTTGGCGCCGTCGCGCGTCAAACCAACGCCTTCTTCAGCCAGCCTCTCGGCGGCTTCGTATTATCGCGTGAGGCGGGCGGAGAAGCTGAAATTCTCACCGTTGCCGTCAGCGACAAATTTGCCGGTGCCGGGCTTGGCTGGCGCCTGATGCAGGCTGCCATGCGCGAAGCACTGATGCGCGGTGCCGAAACCATGTTTCTGGAAGTGGACGGTTCCAACGGTTCGGCTGTTCATCTCTACCGCAAGCTCGGCTTCAAGACGGTCGCAGAGCGCAAGGCCTATTACACGGCCAAGGATGGGACGAAATCCACAGCGCTTGTCATGCGCCGCGATCTTCGATAGTTCCGTAACAGTGAGACACTCTGCCACCAATATGGTGGACCAACGCAGAATCTGAAGGCCTGATTATCGTGGTAGACCTTTCGAAAACCCTCGAAGAAATATGTGCGGAGCGCGGCATGCGCATGACCGACCAGCGGCGTGTTATCGCCCGCGTTCTTCAGGAATCGGAAGACCATCCGGACGTGGAGGAGCTTTATCGTCGCTCATCGGCGGTCGATCCAAAGATTTCGATCTCCACCGTCTATCGCACCGTTAAGCTGTTTGAAGACGCGGGCATCATCGAGCGCCATGATTTTCGCGATGGCCGCTCTCGTTATGAGACCGTACCGGAAGAGCACCACGATCATCTCATCGACCTGAAGACTGGTGTCGTCATCGAATTTCGTTCCGCTGAGATCGAAGCGCTGCAGGAAAAGATTGCCCGCGAGCACGGCTTCAGGCTCGTTGATCATCGGCTTGAACTCTACGGCGTTCCGCTGAAACCAGAAGAGCGTTGAGGCAATTTTCCATGGCCACGGAGCAAGTGCGGCGATGACGTGGCTTCGGATCGCCTATGCGGTTTTCATTCTCTCCATCGTGACCCTTATGCTGTTGCCCGTGCAGCTCATCGGCCTCTGGCTCGATTTGCCGATCCGCCGCAGGGTGCCGCGCCTGTGGCACCGGGTGGCCTGTCGATCGATCGGTATCAGGGTTCATGTCCATGGCGGGCTGGAGAACGAACGGCCTCTGCTGCTGATTGCCAATCACGTCTCCTGGAAGGACATATTGGTGCTGGGCAGTGTTGCGGATGTCGCCTTCATCGCCAAGACCGAAGTGCGCGAATGGCCAATCTTCGGCAAGCTGGCGCGTTTGCAGAAAACCGTCTTCGTCACCCGTGAACAGAAACGCACGACAGGCGCGCAGGTCAACGAGATTGCCGATAGGCTGGCAGGCGGCGAGATCATCGTGCTCTTCCCCGAGGGCACGACCTCCGATGGCAATCGGCTTTTACCAATCAAGTCCTCGCTCTTCGGAGCAGCATCAAGTGCCGCCGACCAGGTTCCGAGCCAGCTCGTTCATGTCCAGCCCGTTGCGATCGCCTATACCGGCATTCAGGGCATGGCGATGGGGCGTTACCATAGACCGGTTGCCGCTTGGCCTGGAAGCATCGGCTTGCTGCCGTCATTGGTGGGGCTGGTGAAGGCCGGTGCAATCGAGGTTGACGTCACCTTTGGGGAAGCGATCCCCTTCCGCAAGGGTGATAATCGCAAGGCGCTGAGCATCGAAGCGACCACTGCACTTCGCACCATGTTGAATTTCAGCCTGCGTGGCGGCTGGCGAAAGTCTCGATAGCCTCTATTTCCGCATTTTTCTATTTAACTGGTGGCCGAAAATCATTAGATACGCGCCATGACCCAGGACACGCTTGGCCTCGACGCCACCCAGACCGCTATGGCTCATGGAGCCAACAGCCGCAAGGTCTTCATCAAGACCTACGGCTGTCAGATGAATGTCTACGATTCCTTGCGCATGAGCGATGCTCTGGCAAAGGATGGTTATGTTCAGACGGAGGATATGGGCGAGGCGGATCTCGTTCTGCTCAACACCTGTCACATCCGGGAAAAGGCGGCGGAAAAGGTCTATTCTGCGCTCGGTCGTCTGCGCGACATGAAGAAGCTGCGCGAGGAAGAGGGCCGCGAATTCGTCATTGGCGTCGCCGGTTGTGTGGCCCAGGCCGAAGGCGAAGAGATACTGCGCCGTGCGCCCGCCGTCGATGTCGTCATCGGCCCGCAGACCTATCACCGCCTGCCGCAGGCGCTGGCCCGCGTTCGCGATGGCGAGCGGGTGATCGAGACTGATTACGCAGTCGAAGACAAGTTCGAGCATCTGCCGGTAGCCGAAAAGGCAAAGCTGCGCTCGCGTGGCGTGACGGCCTTTCTTACTGTTCAGGAAGGCTGTGACAAGTTTTGCACCTTTTGCGTCGTGCCCTACACGCGCGGATCCGAAGTTTCCCGGCCCGTCAGCCAGATCCTCGACGAGGCGATGAAGCTCGTCGATGCCGGCGTGCGCGAGATCACGCTGCTTGGTCAGAATGTCAATGCCTGGCGCTCGACGGGTCCGAAGGGCGAAGAATGGGGGCTCGCGGAGCTTCTTTATCGCCTGGCCGAAATCCCTGGCCTCGCACGTCTCCGCTATACGACAAGCCATCCGCGCGACATGGATGATCGCCTGATCGAGGCGCATCGCGAGCTGCGCGCGCTGATGCCCTATCTGCATCTGCCGGTCCAAGCCGGCTCCGACCGCATTTTGAAAGCCATGAACCGCCGCCATACGGGCGAGGAATATTTGAGGCTTATCGAACGAATCCGTGACGCCCGCCCTGATATTGCCATGTCCGGGGATTTTATTGTCGGCTTCCCCGGCGAGACGGATCAGGACTTCGAAGACACGCTCGCAATCGTGGAAGCGGTGAAATACGCACAGGCCTTTTCGTTCAAATATTCGACGCGTCCAGGGACGCCCGGCGCCGATTTGACCGATCAGGTGCCGGAAGATGTCAAGGCCGAACGGCTGGAGAGACTGCAGGCGCTGCTGTTGAAACAGCAGAACGACTTTGCCCAGTCGCTGGTTGGAAAGACCATGGATGTGTTGCTGGAAAAGCCCGGTCGCATGCCCGGACAGCTGATTGGTCGTTCTCCTTGGCTGCAGTCTGTGAATCTTGATGCAAAGAAGATGAAAATCGGTGACATTATTCATGTACGAATCACCGCGACCGGTCCAAACAGCTTGTTTGCCGAGGTGGCATAGAGTTAGAGTTGGGAACCGGAACTGACCTCGGACAGGAGCCTGACCGCTTGAACGCACACGAATTGGTCTCACCATCATCGCGCCAGCCACGTTCACCCGCGACCGACGCCAATCACTTCGTCCTCACGTTCGAGAATAACAGAATAGCCGGAGAGCTATTCGGTCAGTTCGATCAAAACCTGAAATTGCTGGAGCAGAAGCTCAACATCGATGCCCGCCCACGCGGCAATTCGGTGGCGATCACCGGCGACATGGTTGCGACCAACCAGGCCCGCCGCGCTCTGGATTTCCTCTATCAGCGTCTGCTGAAGGGTGGCACAGCCGAACTTTCCGACGTCGAAGGCGCAATCCGCATGGCGGTCGCGGCAGATGACCAACTGACCCTGCCGACAATGGAGCGCAAAGCCAAGGTGTCGATGGCCCAGATTTCTACCCGCAAGAAGACCATTGCCGCCCGCACACCGACACAGGATGTCTATATGCGGGCGCTGGAACAGTCGGAACTCGTTTTCGGTGTCGGGCCAGCGGGTACCGGCAAGACCTATCTGGCAGTCGCCCATGCTGCCCAGCTTCTGGAGCGCGGTGCGGTGGATCGTATCGTTCTTTCTCGTCCCGCCGTCGAAGCGGGAGAGCGTCTGGGCTTCTTGCCCGGCGACATGAAGGAAAAGGTCGATCCCTATCTGCGTCCGCTCTATGATGCGCTTTACGACATGATGCCGGGCGACAAGGTGGAGCGTGCCATTCAGGCAGGCGTTATCGAGATTGCGCCACTCGCCTTTATGCGTGGCCGCACACTCGCAAACGCTGCCGTCATTCTCGACGAGGCGCAGAACACCACGACCATGCAGATGAAGATGTTCCTGACCCGCTTGGGCGAGAATGGCCGCATGATCGTGACGGGCGACCCCAGCCAGGTCGACCTTCCGCGTGGGGTGAAATCCGGTCTGGTCGAGGCCTTGCAGATCCTGGGCGACGTTGAAGGCGTTTCCGTGGTTCGCTTCAAGGACGTCGACGTCGTGCGTCACCCGATGGTGGCGCGTATCGTCAAGGCCTACGAATCCCACACGGCCGTGCCGGATGAGAGCCTTCCAAGACAAGGTTACTGAAGCCGAGACGATGACGGTTCTGGATATTCAAATCTCTGTCGAGGCCGATGACTGGTCCTCGGAGGAAGAGCTTTTGGCCTTCAGCACGAAAGTGCTGGAGGCCACTGTTTCCTATCTGAAAGACGAAGAGCAGCAGCCGTTCCCCGCCATGCCGGTGGAACTGTCGCTGGTTTTCACCGATGACGCTGCCATCAAGGAGATAAATGCGGAATGGCGTAATAAGGACAAGGCGACGAATGTCCTGTCTTTTCCGGCCTTTCCGCTGGAGCCGGGAGGCATGCCGGGTCCGATGCTGGGCGATATTGTCATTGCGCATGAAACTGTCATGCGCGAAGCTCTTGATCTCGAGAAGAGTTTCGAGGATCATTTGACCCATCTGCTGGTGCATGGATGTCTGCATCTTTTCGGTTATGACCATATGGAAACCGAAGAGGCGGAAGAAATGGAGGGGCTTGAGACTCGCATTTTGGCGACTCTTGGCCTATCTGATCCCTATGCGGGTCAGGACCCGCTTTGATCGAACTGTTTGGGACAATGAACGAACATTCTGCAAGACCGCCCCAAGAGGGCAAGGACGCCGGGGAACAATCCTCATCGGAGGAGGGCAGTAGTCCGTTACGACAGGACTATCAAGCAAAGCCCCGCTCGACCATCTGGTCGAGAATTTCCCGGATCTTGAAGCCATCGCAGGGCGAGCGCCTTCGTGAAGATCTGACCGACGCGCTGATGACCGATACGGATATCGGCGCCGCCTTCACGCCCGACGAGCGGGCGATGCTCAACAATATTCTCCGCTTCAGAGAAGTCACGGTCGAGGACATCATGATCCCTCGCGTCGATATTGACGGGCTCGATCAGGAGACCACGATTGGTGAAGCGATGATCCGCTTCGAGGCGACCGGACGCTCGCGCATGCCGGTCTATGACGAGACGCTCGACGATCCCAAGGGCATGATCCATATTCGCGACCTGTTGTCCTATGTGGGCAAGCAGGCGCGCAACAAGCGCAGAAGCGGTACACGCGCGCCGGCCAATGGCGAGGCGAAGGCGCCGCGCACACCGCGCTCGAATTTCGACCTCGCCCGCGTCGATCTCGAAACGACGCTGGCCGAAGCCGGAATCATCCGCAAGATCCTGTTTGCGCCGCCCTCCATGCTCGCATCCGATCTCTTGAAAACCATGCAGGCGCAGCGCACCCAGCTTGCGGTAATCATTGACGAATATGGCGGCACCGACGGGCTTGTGTCCCACGAGGACATCGTGGAGATGGTCATTGGCGACATCGACGATGAGCATGACAAGGACGAGGCGATGTTCGTTCGCGTGTCGTCCGACGTCCTCATCGCGGATGCGCGCATCGAACTGGCGGAACTTGCCCAGGCGATCGGTCCGGATTTCGATGTTCGAGAGCATGCCGAGGAGATCGACACGCTGGGCGGTCTCGTCTTCTTTGCGCTTGGCCGCATTCCGTCAAAGGGTGAGGTGGTCCGTGCGGTGCCGGGATTCGAATTCCAGATTCTCGATGCCGACAATCGCCGCATCAAGCGTGTCCGCATCCTTCGCGACGAGTCTTCCACGGGCGAGGATGACCAGGCGCCGGCACCCGTCGTCACCAGTGAGATGATCGCGCTTCCCGCCCCTCCCGACAGCACGGACAAGGCTGCCGTTTGATAGGCTTAAGTCCCGGGCGAAAGGGTCCGGGATTTCTTCGTTTCCAACAACCGATAGATGAGGCCGCTGCAATTGGCGGATTGCACAGACACGCCATCGCTGT
Source organism: Agrobacterium sp. 22117 (assembly GCF_052045735.1). Taxonomy (NCBI): domain Bacteria; kingdom Pseudomonadati; phylum Pseudomonadota; class Alphaproteobacteria; order Hyphomicrobiales; family Rhizobiaceae; genus Agrobacterium; species Agrobacterium sp. 22117. The sequence continues at coordinate 231,094 of NZ_JBQEPP010000001.1, forward strand.
CCTGTGGACGTTCTATTTTTTTTACAGTAAGTCGGAAGGGCATGCCGCATAACTATTCGGCGTTCGGCAGCCGAAACACGATCGGTGGTCTCTCCGACTGCGCGCGTTTCGATGGCAAGTCAGGTTCTGGTATCCGCTTTCCGGTTTTGCGTTGCTGAACGGTGCCCCTCAAGGAGATTGATACTGTATGGAGCGGCTCGCGGGCACGATCATGTTGAGCGGTGGCTTCAGCCGCGTTCTCATCGCATTTCTGGCCGGCGCTATCGGTGCGCTCGCGCTGCCGCCGATCGGGTTCTTCGCCAGCCTCTTCGTTTCCTTCACGCTTCTGGTCTGGTTGATCGATGGCACCACGGGAAGCCCCGATGGTGGCGTCGTGTCTCGCGCCTTCAGAGCGTTTCTGCTCGGCTGGATTTTCGGCTTTGGCTATTTCGTTGCGGGCCTCTGGTGGCTCGGAAATGCGCTGCTGCTGGAGGCTGATGAGTTTGCCTGGGCTCTGCCGCTGGCAATTCTGGGCCTGCCCGCTTTTCTCGCGCTTTTCTACGGTCTTGCCGTGATGCTGGCAAACAGCCTCTGGTCGGATGGCTGGGGCAGGCTTGCAGCCCTCTCTGCAGCCTTTGGACTGGTGGAATGGTTGCGCAGTTTCGTCGCCACCGGATTTCCCTGGAACGCGATCGGTTACGGGATGATGCCGGTTCCGTTGATGATGCAGAGCTCCAACCTGATCGGCATCTTCGGCATGTCGATGCTGGCGGTCTTCGTTTTTTCCAGCCCGGCGCTTTTTGGAACCCGCCGTGGCATGGTGCCGGGCCTGACGCTTGCTGTTCTGCTGCTGGCAGGCCATGTGGGATACGGATTTTATCGTCAGCATCGGCCGTTGCCGGAGCCAGCGGCGGATGCAATCACGGTGCGCATCGTGCAGCCCGGCATCGATCAGTCGCGCAAGATGCTGAATGCCGATCGTGCCGAGATATTCCAGGAGCATCTTCGCCTATCGGCCCTTCCGCCGACGCCAGGCAAGAAGCGGCCCGATATCATCGTCTGGCCGGAAACATCCGTTCCCTTCATTTTGACCCAGAATCCGGATGCGCTGGAAGAAATCGCCAAGACGCTGGAGGATGGTCAGATCTTGCTGACGGGGGCGGTGCGCATGGAGGATGCGGGGGCAGGGCATCCGCCGCGCTACTACAACTCAGTCTACGCCGTGGATGACCAGGGCCAGATTATTGGTGCGACCGACAAGGTGCATCTCGTGCCCTTCGGCGAGTATGTGCCTTTCGAAGACGTGCTGCGGCGTTTCGACATTGAGAATATCGTCAACCTGCCGGGAGGTTTCTCACCGGCGGCAAGCCGGACACCCATCATTCTTCCATCCGGCAAGAAGCTCTACTCCTTCATTTGCTATGAGATCATCTTCCCCGATGAAGTGCCGGCCGATATCTCCTCGTCGGAGGCGATCCTGAATGTCACCAATGATGGCTGGTTCGGCGACACACCCGGCCCCTATCAGCACTTCCAGCAGGCACGTGTGCGCGCTGTGGAAACTGGCTTGCCAGTGATTCGAGCAGCCAACACTGGCATTTCCGCCATCATTGATCCGTTAGGTGGCATTGAGGCTGGTCTTGACTATGGTCAAAAGGGTATAATCGACGCTACTCTAAGTAGTAAGGCAGGCGACGTCCTGAGCAGCGATGCCCGTAAAACGAACTTTTGGTTGTTGTTTATAACAATGTTGATCGTGGCGCTGTTTTCTAGGTATGGTTTAGTCAGCCGCAAGAATTGACCGAAAACCCCTGAAATTGCATAGTGAGATTGTAGGGTTGTACAACGCAAGTGATATGAAGGACTGTTGCACTGATCCGACCTCTACGGTTTTGCGTTAATGTGTAACAATCACCGACAACAGGATGTCAGGACTAACATATGACCGAAAATAAGAAGAAGCCGAACCCAATCGACATTCATGTCGGAAGCCGCATCCGGCTGCGCCGCACCATGCTGGGCATGAGCCAGGAAAAGCTGGGTGAAAGCCTTGGAATTACCTTCCAGCAGATCCAGAAATATGAAAAGGGCACCAACCGCGTTGGCGCCAGCCGTCTTCAGAACATCTCCGCCATTCTGAACGTTCCGGTTTCCTTCTTCTTCGAAGATGCGCCGGGCGCCGAGCCAGCCTCCGCTTCCGGCTCTGCCGAAGCGTCGAGCTCCAATTACGTCGTGGATTTTCTCTCCTCGTCGGAGGGACTGCAGCTCAACCGCGCCTTCGTCAAGATCAACGATCCCAAGGTCCGCCGCCGTATCGTTGACTTGGTAAAGGCGCTGGCTGCGGAAGGCGACGCCGAGTAGACGACCGAAAATCGGTCGAATACCCACTTGAACGGCCTTTCGGGGCCGTTTTTTGTTGCGCGCTTGCAGAAATGAAATTCCGATATAAAGATATATTTATGTCGTTCTGTCCTTGTTTTTTCCGATGAAATGAATAACAAACGCACAGACCTGTTCTTTGAGGGGAATCCCGCATGCGCGCCAACTACCTGTTCACCAGCGAATCCGTTGCTGAAGGTCATCCTGACAAGGTTTGCGACCGAATTTCCGATGAAATCGTCGATCTGATTTATCGTGAAGCGTCCAAGACCGGCGTCGACCCATGGACCGTCCGCATCGCTTGCGAAACGCTCGCAACCACCAACCGCGTGATCATTGCTGGCGAAGTGCGCGTTCCTGATACGCTGCTGAAAAAGGACAAGGACGGCAATGTCCTTAAGGATGCCGCTGGCCATCCGGTGATCAACCCATCCAAGTTCAAGTCCGCGGCGCGCAAGGCCATCCGCGACATCGGCTACGAGCAGGACGGCTTCCACTGGAAGACCGCAAAGATCGACGTGCTCTTGCACCCGCAGTCGGCCGATATCGCACAGGGCGTCGATAACGCCTCTGACAAGCAGGGCGACGAAGGGGCAGGTGACCAGGGCATCATGTTCGGTTACGCCTGCAAGGAAACGCCGGACCTGATGCCGGCGCCGATCTACTATTCTCACCGCATTCTTCAGCTGCTTGCCAATGCTCGCAAGAGCGGCGAAGGCGAAGCCGCCAAGCTCGGCCCCGATGCCAAGAGCCAGGTGACCGTTCGCTATGTTGATGGCAAGGCGTCTGAGGCCGTTTCCATCGTGCTGTCCACCCAGCATCTGGACGCAAGCTGGGATTCCAAGAAGGTTCGCGCGGTCGTCGAACCTTACATCCGCGAAGCGCTTGGCGACCTGAAGATTGCCGATGATTGCAAGTGGTACATCAACCCGACGGGCAAGTTCGTGATCGGCGGTCCTGATGGCGATGCCGGCCTGACCGGCCGCAAGATCATCGTCGACACCTATGGTGGTGCAGCTCCGCACGGCGGTGGCGCATTCTCCGGTAAGGACACCACGAAGGTGGACCGTTCCGCAGCTTACGCCGCTCGCTATCTGGCAAAGAACGTGGTTGCCGCAGGTCTTGCCGACCGTTGCACCATCCAGCTGTCCTACGCCATCGGCGTTGCACAGCCGCTGTCGGTCTATGTCGATCTGCATCAGACGGGCAAGGTCAGCGAAGACGAAGTGGAAGCCGCGATCCGCAAGGTCATGGACCTGTCGCCATCGGGCATCCGTCGTCACCTCGACCTCAACAAGCCGATCTATGCCAAGACTGCATCCTACGGCCATTTCGGCCGTAAGGCCGGCCGCGACGGATCCTTCTCCTGGGAGAAGATCGATCTCGTCAAGCCGCTGAAGGACGCGCTGAAGGCCGCTTAAGGTCATCGGCTCGAAACATAGCCCTCTCCTCCACTCCGGTCTTGCCATGGGCGACCGTTTGGGGGATAGGGTCTGAAAACATGAAACCCGCGCAATACCGATGAAACGGTAAGGTGCGGGTTCATCTATTTTGCTTGAGAGAGTTCACGATGACGGAAGAGCGGCGTTCACGATCGACGGAAGCGTTCTATGGCAGGCGCAAGGGCAAGCCTTTGCGCAACCAGCAGGTGGAAAGCATCGAGAGCCTTTTGCCGCTGTTGAAAGTCGATCTTGAAACACCGGCGCCGAAGCCCCTCGCCGCACTTTTCCCGGCCGACGTCAAATCCATCCGCCTGGAAATCGGTTTTGGCGGTGGCGAACATCTGGTTCATCGTGCCGCCGAAAATCCATCGACGGGCTTCATCGGCGTGGAGCCCTTCGTCAATTCCATGGCGAAGCTTCTTGGCGCCGTCAAAGAGCGCGAGTTGATGAATATTCGCCTCTACGACGACGACGCGACGCAATTGCTGGACTGGCTTCCCGATGAATGCATCGATCACATCGATCTGCTTTATCCGGACCCCTGGCCGAAGAAGAAGCATTGGAAGCGCCGCTTCGTGTCGGACGTCAATCTTGCCCGCTTTCACCGCGTGCTGAAGCCGGGCGGCAAGTTCTGCTTTGCTTCCGATATTGATACCTACATCAACTGGACGCTGCAGCACTGCGCCCGCCATGGCAGCTTCAAGTGGATGGCCAAGACGTCGGCCGACTGGCTGACGCCCTATGACAACTGGCCGGGGACCCGCTACGAGAACAAGGCCAAACGCGAGGGGCGGAACTCCGCCTATCTCACCTTCCTCAAAGTCTGACGTCAGACCTTCACGATTGCCGGTCCTGCTGCCCTGTAGGGCTTCAGCAGCGTGTCCGGCAGGTCGGCATCCACGACCAGAGTGGCAAGCTTGCCAAGGGGCAGGATGAGATAGGGCGAAGCAGCGCCGATCTTGTCCTCGGTCGCAACCAGGATCGTCTCGGCGCATTGGTGAGCGATCAACTTTTTGATTGCTGCTTCTTCGCGGTTCCCAGTGGTCGCGCCGGTCTCTGGATGGACGCCGGTTGCGCCAAGGAAGAACAGCTCAGCATGGATGCCCGAAATGGCCTCGACACTCACAGCACCCATCGAAACGATCGAGTGCTTGAAAAGCCGCCCGCCGATCAACTCCACCTCGACGGACGGATGATGCGCGAGTTCCACGGCGATGCTTGGACTATGGGTGATGATGGTCGCTTGTAGGGTCTGCGGCAGATGGCGGGCAAGCTGGAGATTGGTGGTGCCGCCGTCGAGGAAGACGATTTGTCCCGGCTTGATCAACGTGGCTGCTGCGCGGGCAAGCTTTTCCTTTGCCGAGGACGCCATCTGTTCGCGCACACGGTAGTCGGCAACTGCCGGCGAGGATGGCAGCGCGCCACCGTGAACCCTCTGCAACAGACCGTCCTTTGCAAGTTCGCGCAGATCGCGGCGTATCGTGTCTTCGGAGACGCCGAGTTCTTCGGCGAAGCTCTTCGCAACAATTCGTCCGTCCCTTTGCAGGACCTGCTGAATGAGCGTCTTTCTTTCCGATGTCAGCATCCACCCAATCCTCTGCACGAATTTTCTTGACTCTGAATGAAATTGCACGAAATTGCGCGTATGTCCACGACCGGTCAGCTCCAGCCACAGGGAAGTTTCATGAGTATCGCGCATCGCATCAGCATCGAGGACGTCAAGGTTCTCTCAAACGACTGGTACCTTCTGAAGAAGACCACCTTTTCCTTTCTCCGGGAGGATGGCACCTGGCAAAAGCAATCGCGCGAAACCTATGATCGCGGCAATGGCGCGACGATCCTGCTTTATGACAAGGAGCGCCGCACGGTGATCCTGACGAGACAGTTCCGCTATCCCGCATTCGTCAACGGCCATGACGACCTTCTGATCGAAACGCCGGCGGGTCTTCTGGATAATGCCGAACCGGAAGCGCGCATCCGGGCGGAGACGGAGGAGGAAACCGGCTTCAAGCTACGCGCTGTGCGCCAGGTCTTCGATGCCTTCATGAGCCCTGGTTCCGTCACCGAGAGGCTGCACTTCTTCGTCGGCGAGTATCAGCCCGACGACAGAACCTCGGCCGGAGGAGGAAATGAAGACGAGGGCGAGGATATTGCCGTCATGGAAATCGGGATCGATGAGGCGATGAGCATGATCGCCTCAGGGGTCATTCGCGACGGCAAGACGATCATGCTTTTGCAATATGCCGCCCTCAATCTGTTCAAGGGTGCTTGATCGGGTTGAGGACGGGACGAGACTTTATAGTCTCAGAGCTTTGCATCCACATCAGCAGCGGTGGGGATAGACGGCTGGGCACCCTCTCGGGTGCAGGCCAGCGAACCAGCGACAGCGGCACGGCGCAGCGCCTTCTCGAAGTCCATTCCGGCATCGAGGCTTGCGGCGAGATAGCCGCAGAAGGTGTCGCCAGCGCCCACCGTATCGACCGGCTCTATCTTCAGGCCCATGGCCTTGAAGAGCTTGCCATTGCGAATAGCGATCACGCCGTCCGCACCGAGCGTGACAATCAGTGTCTGCCCAGTCTCCGCGTGAAGCGCGCTCAACTCCTTCTCCCGATCGGAAGATGACAGCCCGTTCTTGCCGATCAACAACTCGAACTCGGTCTCATTGGCGATAACGATATTGGCAAGCTTGGAAAGGCGGGCCGCATCCGCGGTGAGGGGAGCCGTGTTGATGATCGTTGTGACACGCTTGGCTTTGGCGGCCTTCAAAGAGGCCTCGATCGCATCGGCCGGAATTTCAAATTGCAGCATCAGCGTGTCGCCCTCGGCCATCTCCGAGACGGCGCGCTCTGCATCCTGCGGCGAGACCGTGCCATTGGCCGCGGGAATAACCGAGATCATGTTCTCGCCACCCTCGCCAATCAGGATCACGGCCGTTCCAGTCGGTTCGGCCACCGTCTTCAGCAGCGACAGATCGGTCCGGGCGTCACGCAGCAGCGTGAGTGCGGGGGCTGCAAAGGTGTCGTCACCAATCGCACCTGCCATCTTGACGTCCGCTCCGGCGCGACGTGCGGCCAGCGCCTGATTGGCACCTTTGCCACCAGCCGCCGTGGAAAAGCTTTTGCCGGTCACCGTCTCGCCTGGCTTCGGAAGACGGTCAGAGGTGGCGACGAGATCCATGTTGATGGAGCCGAAAACAGTAATCATGCGAGGCTGATCCAAAAGGCAAAGACGTTAACAATGCCGATAGTGCTACAGCATCGGCCCGAAAATCGGAATCGATTTTTGGAAAGCACGATGCGTAGATTGAAAGAAGATAGAGCGTCCTTTGTGCGTCTAAAAAGACACACGGCGCTCTAGCGCATCGGGATCGAAATCGGAAATCAATTTTTGCAATGGCGGCGACGTTCGTTTGCTTTCAGCGCGACCGCCTACTCGTCATCCACCACGCGCAGCTTGGCTGCACCCGCGCGTGCATCTGCAATGCGGCGCATATGCTCCACCTCCGAATGCGGGATCTCCTTGGTGCTTGTGGAAAAATCGAGGCTTTCGATCTTGTCGCCACGCGCGAGAACCTTTTCCGACGACGTCAGCATCATCTCGACATCGCGCTGCGCCTGGCCGAAATGCGTCTGCAGCTTGCGGGTACGCTCATCCAGACGCCGCACATCGTCCATCAACAGCGCCACTTCACCCTGGATCAGATGGGCCTGCTCCCGCATTCGTTGATCCTTCAGGACCGACTGGATAACCTGGATCGAAAGCATCAATAGCGATGGTGAAACAATCACCACCCGGGAGCGGTGAGCACGCTGCACCAGAAATTCGAAATGCTGGTGAATATCGGCGAAGATCGATTCCGACGGCACGAAGATGAAGGCGGTATCCTGCGTCTCGCCAGGAATGAGATACTTCTCCGACACATCGCGAATATGCACTTCCATGTCCCGGCGGAACTGCTGGGTCGCAGTGCGCTTGGCTTCCGGAGATTCATCCGCCTTCAGGGCATTCCAGGCTTCCAGCGGAAACTTGGCGTCGATCACCAGCACCGGCGCATTGTTCGGCATCTTGATCGTGCAGTCCGGCCGAAAGCCGTTCGAAAGTGTGGGTTGAAGCTGGTAGGTGCCAGAGGGCAGCGCATCGGCAATCAGCGCTTCCATGCGGGCCTGGCCGAAGGCGCCACGGGTCTGCTTGTTCGAAAGGATCGCCTGCAGCCCGATCACATCCTTGGCAAGATCCTGGATGTTGCCTTGAGCAGCATCGATGACGGCAAGGCGCTCCTGCAGCTTGCTGAGGTTCTCATGGGTCGACCGGGTCTGTTCCGTCAGCGTCGTGCCGAGCCGCTGCGACATGCCGTCCAATCGCTCGTTCAGCGTCTGGCTCATCTCGTTCTGGCGCGCGGAAAAGGCATCCGCCATGGCGGCGATACGGCCTTGCAACTCGGTCTGGGTCTTCAGAAGTTCGGTAAGCTCTTCCCGTGGCTGATCCGGCGCTGCCGGTTTACGCAGAAGAAAGAGGACGGCCAGCAGCCCGGCAAAGGCCAGAAAGAAAAGGAGCGCGCCGACAGAAATGTTAAGCGTTCCAACGCTGAAAGCCGTTTGACCGAGGCCATTGAGATCGATGTTCATGACGCAATCTAACAGAGTTATTCTGATTCGTACAAAACAAGAACATGTCCGCGGCAAAAATGAGTCGGCTATCCAGTAGCAGCGTTGAATCGACCGTATTTTTTCATTTCCTCGGCTGATGAGATGGGTTATGGGAAGCCATGACGATCAAGCCTCTTATCATTTTGCCCGATCCACTGCTGCGCCAGCAATCCAAGCCTGTCGAGACGGTGGATTCGGAAATCCAGCGCCTGGCAGACGACATGCTGGAGACCATGTATGACGCGCCGGGCATCGGTCTGGCCGCGATCCAGATTGGCGTTGCGCGCCGTATGCTGGTGATCGACCTTTCGCGCGACGATGAGGAAAACAAGCCGCAGGTTTTCATCAATCCGGAAATCCTCAAAGTATCGGACGATGTCTCGACCTATGAAGAGGGCTGCCTCTCCATCCCCGATTACTACGCCGAAGTCGAACGTCCGGCCTCTTTGACGGTTGGATATGTGGACCGCGACGGCAAGCAGCAGACGATCGAGGCCGATGGTCTTCTTGCCACCTGCCTGCAGCATGAAATCGACCATCTGAACGGCGTGCTCTTCATCGACCACATCTCGCGGCTGAAGCGTGACATGGTCATCAAGAAATTCACCAAGCTGGCCCGCGCCAAGGTCTGATCCGGCTGGCCGATAGGCCGCCCGGTACCAGCAGCAGGGCAGGGGGCAACAATGGCTCTTCGCATCATATTCATGGGAACGCCGGAGTTTTCGGTCCCAACGCTGCGCGCGCTGAAAGAGGCGGGCCATCATGTCGTGGCGGTCTATACGCAGCCGCCGCGCCCAGGCGGTCGTCGTGGACTGGACCTGCAAAAATCCCCCGTGCATCAGGCTGCAGAGCTTTTGGGAATTCCGGTTCTGACCCCGTTGAATTTCAAGGCGAACGAAGATCGACAGCAATTTGCCGCGTTCGATGCCGATGTCGCGGTGGTCGTTGCCTATGGTCTTCTACTGCCTGAGGCCATTTTGAATGGCACACGCCTTGGCTGCTACAACGGCCACGCATCCCTTCTGCCCCGCTGGCGCGGTGCGGCGCCCATCCAGCGCGCCATCATGGCGGGCGATGCCGAAACAGGCATGATGGTGATGAAGATGGAAAAGGGGCTGGACACCGGCCCCGTGGCGCTGACAGCTCGCGTTCCCATCGATGAGAACATGACGGCCGGCGAGTTGCATGATGCGCTGATGCTGAAAGGCGCCCGGTTGATGCGTGACGCCATGGCAAAGCTCGAGAACGACGATCTGCCGCTGACGGTGCAGGCCGAGGAGGGCGTTCTCTACGCCGCCAAGATCGACAAAGCGGAGACGCGGATCGATTTCTCCCGCCCATCGCAGGACGTACACAACCACATTCGTGGGCTGGCACCCTTGCCCGGTGCCTGGTTCGAACTGGAGATCGGCGGCAAGCCGGAACGCGTCAAGGTCTTGGCAAGCGAGCGGGCCGAGGGAATGGGCGAGGCAGGCTCCGTTCTTGACGACCAATTGACGATTGCTTGCGCCAGCGGTGCAGTGCGTCTCCTAAAGTTGCAGAAGGCAGGCGGCAAGCCGATGCTGGCTGCGGACTTCCTGCGCGGAACGCCCGTTGCCATCGGAACGAGGCTGTAGCCGATGCCGCGTTTTCGCATGAGCGTCGAATATGACGGTACGTCCTATGTTGGCTGGCAGAGGCAGGACAATGGCAGGTCGGTTCAGGGCGCACTCGAAGCGGCCGTCCTGTCGCTGACGGGCGAGAAGGTCGGTATTCGTGGGGCTGGCAGAACCGACTCCGGCGTGCATGCGGTGGGTCAGGTCACCCATGTGGATCTAGCGCGCGACTGGCAGCCCTACAAGCTTCGCAATGCGCTGAATGCCCATCTGGCAATGGCAGGCGACGCAGTCTCGGTGCTCGACGTAGCAGCCGTGACGGAGGATTTCGACGCCCGCTTTTCTGCGATCCGTCGCCATTATCTCTACCGCATCATCTCGCGCAAATCACGCCTGGCGCTGGAGCACAAGCGCGCCTGGTGGGTGTCGAAAGACCTCGACCATGAGAGAATGCATGCGGCCGCGCAGATGCTGGTTGGGCGGCATGACTTCACCACTTTCCGCTCAGTGAATTGCCAGGCCAACAGTCCCGTGCGCACGCTGGACAGGCTTGATGTGACACGCACTGGCGACCTGATTGAGATCCGCGCAACGGCGCAGAGCTTCCTGCACAACCAGATCCGCTCCTTCGCCGGAACGCTGAAGCTGGCAGGCGAGGGCGCGATGACGCCCGATGATGTCCGCGCTGCACTTGAGGCGCGGGACCGCAAGGCCTGCGGCCCGGTCGCGCCGCCGGAAGGCCTCTACTTCATGCAGGTGGATTATCCCGACGTCATACCGCCGCGGCAGCCGCGGACAGGTGCGGCAGAGGGCAGCGAAGTCTGACTTTCAGCCTCCGATGATCAGGTCGGGTAAACGCCAAGAAAGCGCTGCAGCAGTTCCGACAGGATCATCCCGGGTACAAGCAGGGTCATGACCAATGCCGTTACCAGAAGCGGCTGGTCGCGCACGAAAAACCGCACGATCCTCGAGAAGGTGAAGACGAGCGTCAGCAGCAGCGCAAACCAGAGGATTGCGACAAGCCCGTGCAACGCGGGCAGGAGCAGCGCAATCAGGATCAGCAACGAATAGGCGTAGGAGAATGGCACCGACAACCAGTTTGCTACCACGATAATCGCTTGAAACTTGCCTCTCGCTCCAAAGGCATAAAGCAGCACGCCGATCAGGATCAGCGGCACCATCCAGCAGATCGCTTCGACGATGGCGAGACGGATGAAGAAGATCGCGCCCGTATGAACGCCTTCCGGCAGTCCGGATAGATAGGCTTCATGCCACCAGTACCAAGAAAGCGCCATGGAAGGCAGGCACCAGAGCGCGGCGTAGAAGGAGCGAAGCAAGCCGCGATCAGTGATGTCCAGAAGTCGCAGGCCTTCCTTGTTGCCGAGAAACAGCAACGACAACCCGCGCAGATAAATGGCGACTTCACTCAGTGGCGGCATGGCCGAACCAGCGTTCGATGAAGGTTTCATAGATGCGTGTCAGCGTTTCGAGGTCCGCTACGGCGACACTCTCATCGACCATATGCATCGTTTTCCCGACGAGACCGAACTCCACCACGGGGCAGTAATCCTTGATGAAGCGCGCATCGGAGGTGCCGCCGGTGGTCGAAAGCTTCGGCTCCAGACCCGTGACCTCGGCCACCGCGCCCGAAAGTGAGGAGATCAGCGCATTGTTGCGCGTCAGGAACACGTGGCTCGGCCGATCAGCCCAGACGATCTCGTAATTGACGGGTGTCCGATCCGGACGAAGCGCGCCGTCAGCGGCAGCCGCATCCAGACGACGGATGATCTCGGCCCGCAAAGTCTCTGCCGTCCAGGTGTCGTTGAAACGGATATTGAAGGACGCCGTCGCTCTGGCCGGAATGACGTTGGTTGCGGCGTTACCCGTATCGATGGTCGTTACTTCCAGATTGGAGGGCTGGAAATTGTCGGTGCCGTTGTCGAAAGGCGGGTCCATCAGCGCTTGCGTCAATTGCAGCACGCCGCGAATGGGGTTGTCGGCAAGATGCGGATAGGCAGCATGGCCTTGCACGCCATGCACGGTGATGCGGCCGGAGAGCGAACCCCGGCGGCCGATCTTGATCATGTCGCCGAGCTGGTCCGGGTTGGTCGGCTCGCCGACGACGCAGGCATCCCAGCGCTCTCCCTTGGCGGCGGCCCATTCCAGAAGCTTCGAGGTGCCGTTGATCGACGGACCTTCCTCATCGCCGGTAATCAGGAAGGATACCGAGCCCTGCGGCTTGCCATGCTTTTCGATGTGACGGGCAATCGCTGCGACGAAGCAGGCAATACCGCCCTTCATGTCGACAGCGCCGCGACCATACATCTCGCCGCCGGCAATCTCAGCGGCAAAGGGCGGATGGCTCCAGGAAGCTTCATCGCCCACCGGTACGACATCGGTATGACCGGCAAACATCAGAAGCGGTCCATCGGTACCAAGGCGGGCGTAGAGATTTTCCACGTCCGGCGTGCCATCTTCGGTCGCGACCATTCGGTCCACCGCAAAGCCGAGCGGCGAGAGCAGGTTATCGAGCAGGCTGAGCGCCCCGCCTTCTGCAGGCGTGACCGAAGGGCAGCGGATGAGTGCGGCAAGATTGGAGACGGGATCGGTGGCGTTCATGGGCTGTCTACTCTCTGCCGCTTCTACTCTTAAAGCGTGTCGCGATCTTTCAGATTCGCTCCCTACGCTTTAAGTCCTTGTTTTGTCGCATGTCGTTACCGCAAAACCGCTGCACACTTTTGCGCGACATGCTTTAGCGGGTCTTCTTGAGTTCAATCGCGCAGCAGTTCGTTGATACCGGTCTTGGAGCGCGTCTTTTCGTCGACGGTCTTGACGATGACGGCGCAGTAGAGGCCAGGGCCCGGCTCGCCATTCGGGAAGGGCTTGCCAGGCATGGTGCCGGCCACCACGACGGAGTAGGGCGGGACTTCGCCGTAGAAGATTTCGCCGGTCGCGCGGTTCACGATCTTGGTGGACTTTCCGATATAGACGCCCATGCCAAGCACCGAGCCCTCACGGATGATGCAGCCTTCGACGACTTCGGAGCGCGCGCCGATGAAGCAATTGTCTTCGATGATGGTGGGGCCAGCCTGGAGCGGCTCGAGCACGCCGCCAATGCCGACGCCGCCGGAAAGATGGACGTGCTTGCCGATCTGGGCGCAGGAGCCGACGGTTGCCCACGTATCGACCATGGTGCCTTCATCGACATAGGCACCGAGATTGACGAAGGACGGCATCAGCACGACGTTCTTCGCCACATAGGCGGAGCGACGAACCACGGCATTCGGCACAGCGCGGAAGCCGGCAGCGCGAAACTGGTTTTCACCCCAGTTTTCGAACTTGGAGGGCACCTTGTCCCACCAGGTGGATTCGCCTGGGCCACCGGTCACGATTTCCATGTCGTTGAGGCGGAAGGAGAGCAGGACGGCTTTCTTCAGCCACTGGTTCACCTTCCAGTTTCCATTGGCCTCACGCTCGGCCACGCGGGCCTCGCCGGCGTCGAGAAGATTGAGCGAGGTCTCGACCGCATCGCGAACTTCACCCTTCGTGGAGGTGTTCACGCCGTCGCGGTTTTCGAATGCGGTTTCGATGATGCTTTCGAGGGTGCCGAGATCCGAGCTGCTCATGAGAATTCCTTAAACTTCGCTGACTATCGTCATTTCAGGGAAACATCCGCACCGCTGGCCGGACACGGTCAATTGCTCTAAGCGAGTGTTTCAAGTGCGTCAATGCGATTTGGGCGATTTGACGCAAGCATCGGAAAGGCATGGAAATGGCGAAACTGAAAAACGGCAAGCTGCGGCGCAAAGATGGTGTTTGGGACCCGCTGAAAAACAGTTCGGACGACAAGCACCAGGCCGAAGTTATCCCTAAGACACCGCAAAGCGCCTCGCCCTCCTATCGCCTTGCCTATACCGATACCGACTTCCTATGCCGGGAAGAATTGCGCCCGATCCGCCTTCAACTCGAACTGTTGAAACCGGAGATGATCCTGTCTGAACGCGGCATCAAATCGACGGTGGTGATGTTCGGCGGTGCGCGTATTCCTGAGCCGGGAGCCGCCGCTTGGGCGGCGCGCAACGAGACCCAGAAGAAGAACCTCGAAGCAGCCTCGGTCTATTACGATGAGGCACGCAAATTCGCGCAGCTCTGTGCTGTCGAAGCGGAGAAATTCGATCACCGCGAATATGTTGTCATGACCGGAGGCGGCCCGGGTGTGATGGAAGCGGGCAACAGGGGAGCATCAGAAGCAGGCGCTCCCTCGATCGGCCTCAACATCCTGCTGCCACATGAACAGGCGCCGAACCCCTATGTGACGCCGGAGCTCAGCTTCAACTTCCACTATTTCGCCATCCGCAAGATGCACTTCCTCATGCGGGCCAAGGCCGTGGTCGTCTTCCCCGGCGGCTTCGGTACCATGGACGAACTGTTCGAAACCGTGACGCTGATCCAGACCAAGCGCATGGCACCAATCCCGCTCATCCTTTTCGGCAGGGATTTCTGGCACTCTATCATCAATTTCAAGGCATTGGCGGATTTCGGCACCATCGCGCCGGACGATATCGACCTGTTTCACTTCGCCGAGACAGCCGAAGAAGCCTGGAAGATCGTCGCCGATTTCTATGAGCTATAAAGGCTGCCGTTTCTCGACGGGATAACATCGCACAAAAATGCCCGGGCTCGATCGTCTCTGAGCCCGGGCATTTTTGTGAGAAGCGGTGATCAGAGCCTTGCGAAGCGCTCGGTGAGCAGCGCGAAAAAGCCATCGGCATCCACATCTCGGAAAACCTTGGCATTGACGGGACGCTCCGTCACCTTCCACCAATCGACCACGGTCATGCCCATGGTCAGGTCAGACGACGTCTCGATTTCCACATTGCAATCGCGTCCAGCGAAAAGCTCAGGCTTGATCAGGTAGGCAATCACGGTCGGATCATGCAGCGGCCCGCCATCGGAGCCGTACTTCTCCACGTCGAATCGCTCAAAGAACTCCAGCATTTCCGCCATGGCGATGGCCGGGTGCGTGCCGATATCACGGATGCGGGCAACGCGCGCCTTGGTCGTCAACAGCTTGTGCGTCACATCCAGCGGCATCATCACGAGCGGAATGCCGGAGCGGAAGACGATCTCGGCGGCATGCGGATCGACATAGATGTTGAACTCGGCCGCTGGCGTGATGTTGCCACCCTCGAAGAAGCCGCCGCCCATCAGCACCAGTTCTTTCACCCGCGGCGCGATATCCGGTGCTTTTTGCAGAGCGGTCGCGACATTGGTGAGCGCGCCGAGCGTGCAGAGCGTCACCGTGCCTTCCGGCTCGCGACGAAGGGTGTCGATGATGAAATCCACCGCGTGCTGGGACTGTGCAGCCAGTGTGGGTTCCGGTAGCGTCGGGCCGTCGAGGCCAGTGCTGCCATGCACATGCTCGGCCGTGATCGGTGCGCGCACTAGCGGACGTTCGCAACCCTCATAGACCGGCACTTCAGGACGGTTGCACAGTTCCAGAATGATGCGGATGTTGCGGCTTGTCAGCTTGAGCGGCACATTGCCTGCCACGGCGCACAGCCCGAGAATTTCGATCTCGTCGGGGCTTGCAAGTGCGAGCATGATCGCGGCTGCGTCATCCTGCCCGGGATCGGTGTCGATAATGATTTTTCTGCGCTCGGCCATGGTCATCCTGTCTGTCCAGAGCGCCCTGCGTTCTTTTGGACGCACAAAGGAAGCTCTTACTCTTTCAATCCACGCATCGTCCTTTTCCAAAAATCGAGTCCGATTTTCGGCCGATGCTGTAAGTCATGTCTTTTCAAGCTGGTTTGACCGGCTTGTCAATGGGCTGCCGAAGACCGGTGGTTTTGCCGATGCGGCGTTCTTGCGTTTCGGGCACCATGTTACCATATGGCAATGAGCTGCCGAAACGGGGCTGGGCGCCGCATCACCACGTGCGCCACAAGATCGTCGCTTGGATGCAAGGACACGGGACTATGAGCCGCATGACACCCTTCACAAACCCCTTGATGCTGGGATTCGATGCCATGGAAAAAACGCTGGAGCGTATGGCAAAATCGAATGACGGCTATCCGCCATACAATATCGAGCGGCTGGCGGCGGAAGACTCAAGCCCTGAGCGACTGCGCATCACCATTGCGGTTGCCGGATTTTCCGAAGACGATCTCGAGGTCACGACGGCGGATAATCAGCTGGTGATCCGTGGGCGCCAGCAGGATCAGGAAAAGCGCGACTACCTCTATCGCGGTATCGCCGCGCGGCAGTTCCAGCGCGTTTTCGTGCTGGCTGACGGTATGCAGGTGCACACTGCGCGCCTGAAGAACGGTCTGCTCTCCATCGAACTCACCCGTCCGGAAATCTACAACGTGGTGAAGAAAATTAACATTTCCGTCTCACAGTAAGACTCTGGCCCCGTAGACTGATTCCGTTCAGTCTCCTGGTCAAAGACCAACGCATCGGCGCAAGGATCCGGAGGATCTTCGCAACGGACTGCGCGTCGACTTGAAATTCTGAGCGACCGGATACGTCTTCAAAGGACGCAACAACGGCGCTCGATGGAGGCTGAAACATGCTTTTAAAAGAAGCGCATGCGCGCCTGACCAAATCCCAGCTGGCCCATCTTGGTGCCGGCGAAGTGGGCTACATCCGCAAGATGCGAGCCGAACAGGTGATGAAGTGCTTTCCCGAGGCGCCCGAGATCGATGCCGGTCTTGATCTTTGGGCTCTTTTCGGCGCCGACGGCACACCCATCCTTCTGACCGACAACCGATCCAGCACCTTCTTCAAGGCTGCCGAAGACGAGTTGCGGACCATCAGCCTGCACTAAAGCGCGTTGCGATCTTTAAGATTTGCGTCCGGCGCTTAGGTCTCGGTTTTGTCGCATGTCGTTATCGCAAAACCGGTGACCACCTTTGCGCGGCGTGATTTAGCACTAGTTCGTGAGTGACCGGTCCGGTTCTGGAGCAATTGGCCGATAAAAAAGGCCCACCCTGAAACAGGGCGGGCCTTCAGTCATCGAGATGGCCTTAGAGCCAGGGGCGATCCGGCATGTCGTCCACGCTGATAACGCCGTCATTGTTGCGGTCTAGACGCGTGAAGATCTTTTCGCCAGCGGCCATGAACTCAGGCTTGCTGAGCTGACCGTTGCCGTCCGTATCGGCTGAGGCGAACATGCCGCTCATCTTGCCTTTACGGTCCTTGCCCTTGCGCTCTTCGCGAGCTTCACGGCGCTTTTCGCGCTCACCATCCTTCTTGTCGCCCTCGGCCTTTTTCTGGTCAGCCTCGGCTGCGGCTTTTTCCGGACGCGGATTGGCTTCCCGCCAGGCTTCCATTTTCGTCCGGCGATAGTCTCGCATTTCCTTCGGCGTGATGGAGCCGTCCTTGTCGGCGTCGATCTCGGTGAAGAGTGCCTCCTGGCGGGCGTTGAACTCTTCCTTGGTGATCTTGCCGTCCTTGTTGGTATCGGCCACCTTCAAGAGGTGAACGAACATCGGCTCAGGGCGCATGCGCGGACCTTCACGGTCGGCGCCGCCACGTGGAGCCGCCATCGTCATGGACGCAGTGGTGCTGAGCATCAGGGCAGCGCCAAGCGCGGTGATGGCGATCTTCCGTTTTAGCATATCAAAACCTTTCCGTTGGTGTCCCTCGTAAGACGCTATAGGCGACGCTTCGTTCCCACCAGTTAAACATCCGTAATGCATATGAAATATCCGTAATATATGGATTGCTCTAAGCTCGGCTGTCTTGGAGTCCTACCAAAAATTCCGATAGGTTATCGGTAATGTAATCGATGTGATCATCCGTCTCGGCCGGGATTTCCCAGCGCTCCATCACGACGCCTTCGAGATTGCGCGGAACGAGAAGCACCGTCTTCATACCCATCGCTCGGGGTGCCACGAGATTACGCGGCAGGTCCTCGAACATCGCAGCCCTTTTGGTATCGAGCTGTTTCAGCGCGGCAAATTTTTCGTAGGTCTGGCCCGCGGGCTTCGGCAGGTAACCCGCAGCGACGATGTCGAAGATATCTTCGAAGTGATCGAGGATTCCCAGCGCACCGGCAGCGGCCTGAGCATGCTTGACGCTGCCATTGGTCAGAATGAATTTGCGGCCAGGCAGAGCCTTGATGGCCTCTCCCAACTCCGGATCTGGAAGCAAGGCGGAATAGTCGATCGCATGTGCCTTCTCCAGGAAGTCGTTAGGATCGATACCGTAGTGGATCATCAGTCCTTGAAGCGTCGTTCCATGCTCGTGGTAGTAGCGCTTCTGAAGAACGCGCGCATCTTCCGGATCGAGCTGCAACAGTTCCGCCACATAGGCGGTCATGTTGCGGTCGATCTGCGAGAAGAGATTGATGTGATGCGGGTAGAGCGTGTTGTCGAGATCGAAGACCCACTCCGTCACATGGGCGAAATCGGCTGGCTCTGCGGTGTTCTTGGGCTTTGTGTTCATGCAACGCTTATGCCCGTTTCGCTGGTCAAATAAAATCGAAAACGCGCCGCCAGTGACGAAAACCGTCCTTGGCGGCAAACCTGCGCCAATGCTAATCCAAGGCATGGAATTGTGGATCGGCATCACTCTGGTCAGCGCCTTCTTGCAGAATCTGCGCTCGACCTTTCAAAAACATCTGAAGAAGAGCATGGGGACCACGGGCGCCACCTTCGTGCGCTTCGGCTTCGGCATGCCCTTTGCGTTGACCTATCTCGCCATCCTGCATTTTGGACTGGCAAGGCCATTGCCATCGATCAACGGAACCTTCGCGCTATGGGCGGCGGTTGGATCGATGGCGCAGATCGGCGCCACCTTCCTGCTGGTGCATCTGTTCTCGTTCCGTAATTTCGCTGTCGGTACGGCTTACTCGCGCACGGAGCCTGCTCAGGCGGCACTCTTCGCGCTCATCTTCGTGGGCGAAAGCGTCAGCGCCGGAACGCTGCTGGCCATTGCCATCTCGGTCTCCGGTGTCATGCTGATTTCGGTGGCGAGAACGGCGCTCTCTCCCGTTTCCATCATCACCTCCATCTTCAGCAAAACCGCGGGGATTGGCCTCGCATCTGGCGCACTCTTCGGTCTCTCCTCCGTCGCTTATCGTTCCGCATCGCTCTCGATTGCCGCAAGCCTGCCGGCGCCCGACGCCATCATGCAGGCGAGCTTCACGCTCGTGGTGGTCATCGTGACGCAAACGGTAACAATGCTCATCTGGATTATTCTGCGGGAGCGGGAAGAACTGGCGCGTATCGCCAGGGCATGGAAACCGGCCATCGCTGTCGGGTTCGTCGGTGCCACCGCCTCATTTGGCTGGTTCACGGCGATGACTCTGCAGCAAGCCGCAGTCGTCAAGGCGCTGGCGCAGGTAGAAATGCTCTTTGCCTTCGCCTCGACTGTCTTTTTCTTCAAGGAAAAGATCAACAAGCTCGAACTGATCGGTTGCCTGTTGATCGTCCTGGGCGTGCTGTCACTTTTGGCCTGGGGCTGACCCAAGCCAAAATCCGACGGCTCAGGGCACGATCAGCGTGCCGGCACCTTCCGTGAAGATTTCCAGAAGGACCGAGTGGGCGGTCTTGCCGTTGAGGATCACCACGCCCTGCACACCGGCCTTGATCGCCTCGATGCAGGTTTCCACCTTCGGGATCATCCCGCCGGAGATGGTGCCGTCCTTGATCAGCGCCTTGGCCTGGGAGACGGTCAGTTCCTTGATCAGTTCCTTGTTCTTGTCGAGAACGCCCTCGACATCGGTGAGGAACAGCAGGCGGGTGGCGTGGAGCGCGCCGGCAATTGCGCCAGCGAAGGTATCGGCATTGATGTTGTATGTCGCGCCATCACGACCGGGTGCCACAGGGGCGATGACGGGGATCATCTCGGACTTTGCCAATAGATCGAGCAGCGTGCGATCGACTTCAACGACCTCGCCGACGAAGCCGAGATCGAGGACCCGCTCGATATGGCTGTCCGGATCGGTCACGGTCTTGCGCGCCTTTTCGGCAAAGACCATGTTGCCATCCTTGCCGCAAAGGCCGATGGCCCACTCACCCGTCTGGTTGATGAGGGCAACGATCTCCTTGTTGATCGAGCCTGCCAGAACCATTTCGACGATCTCGACCGTCTTGGCGTCTGTGACGCGCAGACCGCCTTCGAACTTCGATTCGATTCCCATCTTCGTCAGCATCGCGCCGATCTGCGGGCCCCCGCCATGAACGACGATGGGGTTGATGCCGGATTGCTTGAGAAGCGCGATGTCTTCGGCGAAAGCTTTTCCAAGAGCCATGTCGCCCATGGCGTGACCGCCATATTTTACGACGATTGTCTTGTTTTCATACTTCTGCATGAAGGGAAGGGCCTGAGCCAGAAGCCGGGCCTGCATTTCGCTTTCGATACTCGCCATGAGAAAAACCTCTTGCTGGAACGCGCCGCTTGTAACGCAAGTTTTTGACGGATGAAACACGGGATGGGGTCGGCGAGAAACATAATTCGCAGAGGATGGCCCATGCGCTGCCTAATCGGATTGACACGCGGGCGCATTCGGACCAGCCTTGTTCGGGGAGTCTGCGTCCGGCCGTTCGAGGTTCGAATCGGCAGGCTGTCATGATGACAGTGGCGCGAAGCAGCGGAGTTTGAAGAAGAATGGCCTTGCCGGATAAGGATATGCGCGGCGGTTTGAAGGATCAGGTGCTTGCGGGCAAATATGTGCTCGGCGCGCTGCCGGAAGACGTGAAAGCCGAGCTTGCCGAAAGGGTTCGCAAAGATCAGCAATTCGCCACCATCGTGCGGCGCTGGGAAGACAATCTTGCCGAAACGGAAGTGCGCGAACAGCGCACCTTTGCATCCTATGTGGACGCCTCTATGGATCACGCGCTTCGCCGTTCGGACGACAAGCTTCATCGCAGCATCTATGGCCGCTTCGCCATCCTTACAGCTCTGTGGAACTCCACCCGCTTCTGGCGGATGACGACACTTGCGGCCGTTCTGTGGGCTGCAGTGCTGCTCTTCACCGCCGTTTGAGCATTTCGACCGTCAACCGTCAGGGCTGCGGATAACCAACCGTTTTCAGGATTTCTGCGCGCAGTTCATCTAGACCGGCCGATTTTTCAGATGACGTTGCCAGAACTTCCGGATAGGCCGCAGGGCGCTTTTTGATCTTCTCCAGCGTCTCGCTGACGAGGCGCGGAACGGCAGGTTCCTTGATCTTGTCCGTCTTCGTCAGAACGATCTGATAGGAGACGGCCGCCTTGTCGAGAAGGCTCAAGACGTCTTCGTCATTCTTTTTGATGCCGTGACGGGAATCGATCAGCACATAGACGCGCTTCAACGTTGCGCGGCCACGCAGATAGTCGAAGACGAGCTTCGTCCAGTTATCGACCTGATCCTTGGGCGCCTGTGCGTAGCCATAGCCCGGCATATCGACCAGTGCCATCGGTGGCAGATCGTCTCCGGCACCGGAATAGCCTTCCGGCACGAAATAGTTGAGTTCCTGCGTGCGGCCCGGGGTATTCGAGGTGCGCGCCAATCCTTTATGGCCGACGAGCGCATTGATCAACGAAGACTTGCCGACATTCGAACGCCCGGCAAAAGCGATTTCTGCCGGGCCCTCGGGAGGAAGGAACTTCATGGCCGGAACGCCGCGGATGAAAATCCACGGCCTTCCGAAGAGGGGCTTGTCAGCCGTCATTTGGATTGCACCGGCTTTCGCTTGAACACCCCTTTGAGGTTGTCGAAGAGCTCGATCTTGGCGCCGTGGCGCTTCATGATCACAGCCTGCTGCGAGATCGACAGGGTGTTGTTCCATGCCCAGTAGATCACCAGACCGGCCGGGAAAGACGCCAGCATGAAGGTGAAGATCAGCGGCATCCAGGTGAAGATCATCGCCTGGGTCGGATCGGGCGGCGTCGGGTTCATGCGCATCTGCAGGAACATGGTGATGCCCATGATGATAGGCCAGACGCCAATCATCAGGAAGTGCGGCACGTCATAGGGCAGAAGACCGAACAGATTGAAGAGCGAGGTCGGATCTGGCGCAGACAGATCGTGAATCCAGCCGAAGAAAGGCGCGTGACGCATTTCGATGGTGACGTAGATGACCTTGTAGAGCGCGAAGAAGACCGGGATCTGCAAAAGCATCGGCCAGCAGCCGGCAATCGGATTGATCTTTTCTTCCTTGTAGAGCTGCATCATCGCCTGCTGCATGCCCATCCGGTCGTCGCCGAACTTGGCCTTCAGCTCCTCGATCTTGGGCTGCATGCGCTTCATATTCGCCATGGAGGCATATTGCTTGCTGGCGAGCGGGAAGAACAGGAGCTTGACGACGATGGTGGTGAGCAGGATCGCCACGCCGAAATTGCCAAAGTAACGGAAGAAGAAATCCATCAGTTTGAACATCGGCTTGGTGATGAAGTAGAACCAGCCCCAGTCGATCAAGAGATCGAACTTCGGAATGGAATACTGCTTCTCGTACCGATCGACCAGCGGCACTTCTTTCGCACCGGCGAAGATCATGTTCTTCAGCTCGGTGGATGCGCCGGGCGCAATGGTCACGGCATCGCTGCGATAATCGGCCTGATAACGCGGCTGACCATCGGTAAAGTGCGAGTAGCGGGTCTCGACGGCCTTGTCCTGTGGCGGAACGATCGCTGCCGCCCAGTACTTGTCGGTGATGCCGAGCCAGCCGCCGGTTGCCTTCGGCAGGACATAGGGCTGTTCCTCGACCTTCTTGTAGGTCTCTTCCGTCAGGCTGCCATCAGCACCGGCAACGCCCAGGAAGCCTTCGTGGATCACGAAGACGGGCGGGGTGACAGGCTTGTTGTTACGCGTGATGCGGCCATAGGCCGAAAGCGTGATCGCGTCCTGACCGGGGTTCTCGATTTTGTCGGTGACGGTGACCATGTAGTGGTCGTCGATCGAGATGGTGCGGTTGAAGACCACGCCCTTGTCGTTGGTGTAGGAAAGCGTGACCGGCGTCGTCTCGGTCAGCTTTGCGCCGGCCGGTGCGGTCCAGACCGTGGTCGGGCCAGGCACGGAGCCAACGCCCTCGTTGCCGATATAGCCGAGTTCGGTGAAGTAACCGTCATGCGTCTCGGCAGGCGAGAGGAGCGTGATGATCGGGCTCGAGTCATCCACCGTCTCATGATAGTCCTTCAGACGAACGTCATCGAGACGCGCGCCCGTCAGGTTGATGGAGCCGGCAATGGCATTCGTGTCGATTTCGACACGCTGGGTCTTCGCCAGCGCCTCGGCGCGAGACAAGGTCCCTGCCTGCTGGCTGCCGGTGGCGGGCGTCGTCGCGTTCGGCGTCGTGGCCGGTGCGGACGAGCCGTCGGCGGGTGCCGTCGTGGTCTGCGTCTGTTGCGTCGCCTGCTGCGCCTGGCGTGCCTCTTCGGCGCGGCGCTGCTGCTCGATACGCGGGTTCATGTAGAGAAACTGCCAGGCAAGTACGATGACAACCGAAAGGGCGATCGCGATAAAGTAATTGCGGTTTTTTTCCATCATTCTTTCCTGGAGCGGGTCTCCCGGGAGCGTCCGTTTTTCGCGCGTCCCTCGATCCGCTCTATGAGCAAGTTTTCCAGTACGGCGAAGTCGGTATTCAATGCGTCCCTTCGGGCGACAATCACATAGTCATGCCCGGGTTTCATTGCAAACCCGGCAGAAAGCCTCACGGCTTCCCTGAGGCGGCGACGCATACGGTTGCGCTCCACCGCGTTTCCCTGGCGTTTCGTGACGGTAAAACCGACCCTGGGTTCGGTTTCAGGAGCCTGTCGATCCAGGACCTCCAGAAGAAAAGTGCTTCCGCGCCTTTTCTCGCCCGCCTGAACGGCAAGGAAATCCGGCCGGTTTTTCAACCGACCGGGCATTTTCTTCTTATCTGTCATCTGCCGCGACTTTCATCGGGCAACCACTTGATTAAGCGGACAGACGTGCGCGACCGCGAGCGCGGCGAGCTGCAAGAACCTTGCGGCCGCCAGCTGTGGCCATGCGGGCACGGAAACCATGACGGCGCTTGCGAACAAGCTTGGACGGTTGGAAAGTACGCTTCGACATTTATTTAATACCGCGGGGTGCGGCCCTTCTTGACTTTGCCTTTAAGGGCAAGAGCGTTTCGACTAATGCCCGGAAAGCCATCATAGACTGCACAAAATGCCCGGACGTGCGGGCTTATAAGGGCTTATGGCCCGCAAAGTCAATTGCAGAACCGCATCACGCACTCAACGCGCGCGAACCCTTCAAAGCCCGGCTTTTCCTGGAGGGATCTCTCTCATCTTTCCAAGACGGCTTTTTCAAAAGATTTTGCAATATAAGTAAAATCTGAAATTGTTTCTTAATTGACCTTCAATAACGTTGTCGTGACCAGACGGCTGGGAGCCTCGCTCTCCGGTCGTGGGGGATCTGGAATACGGGGAGTTCGCAGTGAAAATTCGAAGCAAGATCAATCTACTCGTTGGCTTTTTGAGCCTTGTGGCCTGTAGTATTGGTGGCCTTTCAATCTACGCCATCAACAAATATCAGGCACACACCGTCGCTCTCGATGCCGTTGCAGATCGTGCTCGTTACGGCGAAACTCTCAACAGGCTGGTGACCGCTGTCGTTATGGAAGCCCGTGGCGTGTACGCGGCAAAGGACATGGCGGCGGCGGGAAAGTTCGCCGAGGGCATCATCACCAACCTCGATGCCATGTCCGCACTTCTTAAGGAATGGAAGCCGCGGGTTCCGGCCCATCAGGCCGCTGCCTTCGATAACATCGAAAAGCGCTTTGCTGAGTTTCGCGCCTTCCGCACCGAGACCGCCCGCCTTGGCCGCGAAGTTGGCCCTCAGGAAGCGAGCGTCCAGGGCAACAACGAAGCCAACCGAGAAAACCGCAAGGCCTATCAGGGCGAAATCGACGCAGTTGTGAAGGGCGATCTTAAAGATCTCGATGCGATCAAGTCGGAGATCGACGCCTTCGGCCAGTTTATCTTCCTGGTCGTCGCCCTTGTCACCGTCACCGGTGTCGGAGCCGGAACCATCATCGGCCTTTATGTCGGCTCCAGGCAATTGAGTGCGCCGATCCTAAACGTCTCAGAAGTAATGAAGTCTGTCGCCGACGGCAACCTGGAGGCCACAATCCCCTATCTCGACCGTAAGGATGAGATCGGCGAGATGGCGGCCGCAGTCGAAATCTTCAAGCGTAATGGCCTGGAGGTGCGGCGTATGAATGCGCAGGAAGCCGCCATGCGTACCAAGAGCGACGATCTACAGGCGGGTATGGCGGATGTGGTGGGTGCAGCGGCACAAGGTGACTTCAGCCGCCGCATCACCAAGGATTATGGTGACGACAACCTCAACCGTTTTGCAAAGACCATCAACGATCTTCTCGGCAGCGTCGATAGCGGCGTCTCCGAGGCGGGTCGCGTTATGGCCGACCTCGCGCAGGGTGATCTGACGCGCGCCATGAACGGCAACTTCCAAGGCGTCTTCGCCGAGCTTCAGGCCAACATCAACGACACGATGGCCAAGTTGAAAGCGACAATGGCGGAAGTTCAAGAAAGCACAGAAGGCATCAATGGCAATGCCAATGAGTTGCGCTCAGCGGCTGACGATCTGTCGAAACGCACCGAGCAGCAGGCGGCAGCCCTGGAAGAGACTTCTGCGGCCCTTGATGAGATCACCGCCGTTGTGAAGAACTCCACCGCGCGCGCCCAGGAAGCAAGCGCAATGGTGTCGGAGACCAAGGAAAAGACGGCCCATTCCGCCAAAGTGGTTCGCGACGCGGTCACCGCTATGGGCCGGATCGAGCAGGCATCGCGCGAAATCAGCCAGATCATCAACGTCATCGATGAGATTGCATTCCAGACAAACCTCCTGGCTCTGAACGCAGGTGTCGAAGCCGCGCGTGCAGGTGAAGCAGGCAAGGGCTTCGCAGTCGTTGCACAGGAAGTGCGCGAACTCGCGCAGCGCTCCGCCAACGCCGCAAAGGATATCAAGGCGCTCATCACCAAGTCCGGAGAAGAGGTCGGCAGTGGCGTGACGCTCGTTCGCCAGACGGGTGCAGCACTCGAAGACATCGAGACGCGCATCCTAAGCATCAACGACCACATCCATTCCATCGCCACAGCGGCGCAGGAGCAGGCGACAGGTCTGCAGGAGGTCAACACGGCCATCAACCAGATGGATCAGGTGACCCAGCGGAATGCCGCCATGGTGGAGGAAACCTCTGCTGCAACTCATAAGCTCAGCGGCGAAGCGGCAACGCTGGTCTCGCTGGTCGGCCGCTTCCGCCTTGGGAACGAGGCTTCGCAGGCTCAAAGATTTGCGGCTCCAGCCCGACCGTCCTCTACGCCAGTGGGCTCTCCGGCGCGCAGAATGATGGGCACGGTGGCACGCGCTTTCAGCAGCTCCGCCGCAGTTGCACCGAGCAAGGACGAGTGGCAGGAGTTCTGATCACCGCTTCGTTTATGCCTAAGCCGAGCGCCGCCTTCAGGGCGGCGTTTTCCGTTTTGCCCATCGAATTGTGTATCCGCCTTGCATCCGTTTGAAATTTCGCTTCGAATCCTTATGATATCTCGAAATGACGCTGTTTGCCGAATTGGACGCCGCCAAGGCTTCTGACCGCTGGCCGGCAGACCAACAGGAAAAGCCCTGGTGTTTTCAGCACTCAGAAACCGGATGAATGGCGAGCGGGAGGATGAGGCCACGAGCCGCCCCTTGCGCGAGATGCCTGGCCTGACCCAAGGGCTGTCCGGACGCCTGCTTCTGTTGACGATCATTTTCGTCATGATCGCCGAAATTCTGATCTTCGTGCCCTCCGTCGCCAATATGCGCCTTGCCTGGCTGCGCGACAGGTTGAACACCGCCGCTGCTGCGGGCGTGGTGATCGACGGTCTTCAGACAGAACTTCCCCGCAGCGTGCAGAACGATACGCTGCTTGCGACCGGCGCAAAGCTCATTGCACTGAAGAAGGATGGCACGTCCACGCTTCTCGCCGCCACCGAGGTGCCGCCGAGTGTCGACGATCAATACGACCTGTCGGACGTCTCGCAACTGCAAGCGGTGCGCGATGCCTTCTCGGTCCTGCTCTTCGGCCAGAACCGCGTCATCCGTGTCTTCGATGTGATCGGCGACAGCAACATGATCATCGAAATCGTGATGAGCGAGAACAAGCTGCGCGCCGCGATGATCGCCTATGCCCGCAACGTGTTGATGATTTCGGTGGCGCTGTCGCTGATCACCGCAAGCCTGATCTTCGTCTCCATCAACCGCATCCTGATCCGCCCGATCCGGCGCCTGACTGTTGGCATGCAGACCTTCTCGGAGCGACCGGACGATCCTGCGAGCCTATTCAAGCCGGAAGAGGGGACCGATGAGTTGGCGGTTGCCGGACGCCATCTTGCCGATATGCAGGTGCAATTGCAAAAGACGCTGCGACAGCAGAAGAACCTCGCCGATCTGGGGCTGGCCGTCTCCAAGATCAACCATGACATGCGCAACATTCTGGCGTCCGCCCAACTCATGTCGGACAGGCTGGTCGATGTGGAAGATCCGATGGTGCGCAGCTTCGCGCCAAAGCTTCTGAGAACCATCGATCGCGCCGTCGGTTACACAAGCGAAGTGCTTGCCTATGGCCAGGCAACCGAAGGCGCGCCAAGACGCCGCATGATCGAGCTTGGCGAAGTGGTCCAGGATGTAAAGGACATCCTCGCCATCGAACCGGAGAGCGGGATTGAGTTCGTCGATAGCATCCCGGATAGCCTGACGATCGATGCCGATAGCGAGCAACTGTTCCGGGTTCTCTACAATCTCTGTAAAAACAGCGTGCAGGCGCTGCAGCAGGCAAGCGGGTCCGATTACCCCACGAAGCGCCTGACAATCGCCGCCCAGCGCAACGACGATATCGTCAGCATCGTCATCGACGATAACGGCCCCGGCATGCCGCAGAAGGCGCGCGAAAACCTGTTCTCCGCCTTCCGTGGCTCCGCACGCTCCGGCGGAACCGGCCTCGGCCTCGCCATCGCCCGCGAGCTTGTGCTGTCCCACCGAGGAACGATTGCCCTTGTCGAAAAGGCCGATCGTGGCACCCAATTCCGCATCGAGATTCCTGACCGCCCACAGCCCGGATCGACGGCCGCCACGACCTAGTTTTTTGCCGTTCGTGGTTCCTCTCGAAGGCGCCAAGACGCCATCCCTTTTTTATCGAGAATTTGAAGCCGAAATCGGTATTGTCGAAAAACCCTTTATTTTCAAAGAACTGTAAAATTCATTGCAGGAAAATGACGATTTAAAAACAAAATCGCTTGCATTCGAAGGTAGGACGTTTTAGAGGATCGCCACGCCAGCAGAACAGCTTCTGCGGCACGCACCCGTAGCTCAGCTGGATAGAGCACCAGACTACGAATCTGGGGGTCAGGAGT
Organism: Agrobacterium sp. 22117; assembly: GCF_052045735.1. Lineage (NCBI taxonomy): Bacteria > Pseudomonadati > Pseudomonadota > Alphaproteobacteria > Hyphomicrobiales > Rhizobiaceae > Agrobacterium > Agrobacterium sp. 22117. Next base: position 259,503 of record NZ_JBQEPP010000001.1, read on the forward strand.
TCGAATCTCTTCGGGTGCGCCATTTTTTACCCCTGTTACAGTGCGTTAGTATCTTGTGGATTTTTCTGTTCGTGATGGTGAGCAGGAAATGTGATAGCCTTGTAATGACAGTCCCTTTGAGCGTGGCAGATCCTTTAGTCCGCTTGAATGGCCGAGCGAAGTTCTTAAGAATCTCCTGTCGCTATGAACGATAGGTTCTCTGGCTCGTGGGGACCCCGAGGGTAGCCGGTAGCAGTGTGAACCGGATGACTGGTCCGGTAGTCTATTACACTCAAGATTTTCTCAGAAAAGTTCCTGATTTTCGGGAGATGGTAGAGATGCCGTCTTACGCTTGAATTTAAGTGAGCTAATATATCCTCTGCGATTCTATGTCGGCGGATGGCTATGGCGGTATTTGATCTTTATTCGAAGCGTCAAAAGCGAATTAGGGGCGAAGTGCCGGACGTCTACGCCTATGATGAGCTCCCTAAAACCTTAAGAGTTCAGATTGAGTACCTAATAAAGCAGGGTCTCAATCCACGTGGCGATCTAGTGGCGATCTATATGCAGGCCGTACACATAATACATTTTCGTTAATTGTGAATACTTTACGCAAGGAGTATGGAGTTCACCGGCTGGCTGGAAATGAATATAGGGAAATTGATCCCGATAAAGAGCTGTTTCAATTTTTTGAAATTGAAGAAAATATCGAGCGCTGCCTCGATGTTGTTGAAATTTCAATCCGAGCTGTTGATAAACTTACTCGTTCTTTCGATTATTGTAGCTATCGACGCTATGATGAAAATGCCGACGACGTAATTGAGGAGTTGAATGCTCGGTTCAAAGAAAACGGGGTCGGCTACCAGTTCGTGGACGGAGAAATCATCCGCATAGATTCGGAACTCGTCCACAAAGAAGCAGTTAAGCCAGCAATCCGGCTCCTGAATACAAAGGACTATGCAGGACCCCACGAGGAGTTCCTGTCAGCCTACGAGCACTACAGGCACGGTAACAACAAGGAAGCCCTGAACGATTGCCTAAAGGCGTTTGAATCGACCCTAAAGGCCATCTGCGTCAAAAGGGGCTGGACATATAAGGCGACCGACACAGCCAAGGCATTGATTGACGTATGCCTGTCCAACGGTCTTATTCCCCCATTCTGGCAACAGCAGATGACGTCACTGAGAAGCCTTCTCGAAAGCAGCATTCCGACTGGGCGGAACAAGCTGAGCGGTCATGGGCAAGGTGCCGTTCCCCAAGAAGTTCCCGACTACCTCACGGCTTACATGCTCCATATGACGGCCTCCACACTTGTCTTCCTGACGACGGCAGAGAAGGAACTGAAGTGACTGAGAATGATAAACAACGTCAGTTGGCCGTGACGATTGCAAAGCAGGTTAGTCAATCCGAAGGGGATGAGATAAGGGAATGGGCAGCAAAGCTCTTAGAAATAAGAGGGGAACCAATCCCTGCTCCGGTGAAGGCCAAGAAGGCCCTGATCTTGACGGCGAAAAGCAAGGTAGTGTTGCCTGCCCTAAAGATAATAGCCAAGCAATCAAAGAAATATGGTTGGGATAATCGCTCTGTTGCACAGCGACTAGGGATGGGTGCAGCAGCAGTGGGGATCACCTTATTTGGTGGCGCCAACGCAGGAATAGCAGCCCTCGGAGGAGCCATAAGGGTTCCACTATGGATGGTTCTTGGGGGAGGGGCGATGTTTGCGAAGTACCTCATCGATGAAATCACCCAGAAAGATACCTCTGGCGCGACATACAAAGTCATTGATGCCGAGGAAGAAGACTGATCGATCGGACTTGTTAGCCTTTTCAAAAACTGTTCCCCCGCTTTTCCCACCGCCCATGTGGTTAGTCTGAGGCAAGCTTTTGGCACTACGACCATTAGATAGTCTAATGATGGGACATCGAATGCTTAACGTATCAGAGAAAACAGCTCCCATTTCCATTGATGCTGATCAATTGCTGTCGCGAACGTTCACGTTCAAAGTCGAGCCTCAAAATGGCATCATCAGTGAAGATTTTGTATTTCATAAAAACGGATTTCTGATTGGTTACAGTCATGCCAATGAGGCGCATTGGGAAATAGACGGAAGTTTCCTCAACCTGTTCGATCAGGACGGGAGGATCACCTGCCAGATGTCTCTTTTGTCGGGGCCGGGTGAGGCGATACGTCTGGGTGGGTACTTCCATAACCCAGCGCTGGGATATGTAGAGACGGCCAATTTCCACGTACTGGAAGAGAACTCTTCCGATAGTCATACCAAAATCCAGAGCTTCGATCTTTTCGACACGCTGGTCGCCAGGCGCTGTTCCGATCCGCTTGAGATTTTCCGCATCGTCGAGCGCAAGTCTGCCGTTGCCGGCTTTGCCGACATGCGCCACAGGACGGAGATGAGCATCTTCGGGCGTCGGACCTATGGCATCGACGATATCTACCTGATCATGATCTCTGAAGGGTTCATCAGCGAAAAGCAGGCGGCCGTTCTGAAGTGGATGGAGTTGGAGGAGGAGTGGGAGCATCTCTTCCCCATCGGCGACGTCGTCGCCCGCGTCGCTGAGAACGACATCGTCATCTCCGACATGTACCTGCCACGACCCTTTATCGAGCGCGTGCTGCGTGAAAAATGCGGCTTGGAGAACAAGCTCTATCTGAGCAACTACGGCAAGCATCATCGCTTGATCTGGCCGGAAATCCTCGGCCAGCACAATCTGCGCACCCATTTCGGGGACAATATCCAGGCCGATATCATCAGCCCGTCGTCCTTCGGCATAGACGTGATGCTCGTCAACATTTCCAAATGGGACCCGAGCGAGCAAATTCTGCATGCGATTGGACTCAGTGACTATGCGCACGCTGTCCGTGAGACGCGTCTTCGCTCGTTCCACAGAAACATCAATATCCGCCATGCACAGCGGGCTCAGGCCTCGATCAACATCCCGTTGATGATCCTCGCCTCCTTCTGGATCAAGGCCTGCGCCGAAGAACGGGGTGTCGACAAGATATTGATGGCGGCGCGCGACTGTAATCTGTGGCAGGAGATGCTCGCATCTCGCCATTTTGCCCGCGCGAATATGCCGCCCTCGGAATATATCCGCATCTCGCGAGCGGTGTGCTACACGGAATCTCCCGAATACGAGGCCTATCTGCAAAACAAGCTGGGTCTTCGCAACCTTCTCGTCGATTTTGTCGGCACGGGAAGATCGCTGGGAACGATCATCGATCGGATGGACCGTCGCGCCACCATAACGCCTTGCATCCTTCTGGGGGAACCGCGCAGCGCCGAAATCGTGGAGACCCTGCCTGAGACGTTCATCCTTCGGGACTTCGGCAGCCATCGTGTGTTCTTCGAGGCGTTGAATGCGTCGCTGGACGGATCCACCGTTTTCACGATCTCAGACAATTATCGTCTGACGATCCTGTTGCAGGAAAACGAGTTCAGCGACGTCGTCAAAACGATGATCGTCGAGATGAGGAATACCTTCCAGCATTTCATGCACAATCTTGATCGGATCAATCCGCCTCAGAATGTGCCGTCGCTCGAGGTCTTGCGGCAAGCCGGCGCGGCGATCGTTGACCTTCTACCCGGCTGGAGCCCGAAACTTGCTGCTCTGGCAGCGGAGCAGAAGACCAATCTGATGCAGGGCAACGCCTTTAAAGCAGCTTACGCCGCGCGTTAACGCCCGTTTTCCGTTCACTGTTCGAACATGTAGGATCATACATGCCATTCAAGACGATCTACAATCTTTTGCCGGAAGCGATGCGCGAGAAGGTGTCGTGGGAGAGCAACAAGGTACCGCCATTTCCCAGCATCGATAACACTGTCTCAGGTCAGGTTTGGGCAACCATTCCCGGTGGGCACAAATGGCTGGGTTACTTTCAGGTTTATGACCGCGAGTTCGGACGCTATCACGGCAAGAGCCCGCGCGTTCTGGAAATCGGCGTCTATCGCGGAGCCTCGCTTCAACTCTGGCGCCGCTTCTTTGGCGACGGAGCAACCATCGTCGGTATCGACATCGATGAAAGCTGCACTGCTTTTAATGCTCCTGAACACGATATCCACGTGGAAATCGGCGATCAGAGCGACCCGGCCTTCCTGCAATCCGTTGTTGATAAATATGGCCCATTCGACATCATCATCGATGATGGCAGCCATGTTGCATCTCACCAGATCGCCTCGTTTAATGGTCTGTTTGACAAGGGTCTGAAGGAGACAGGCATTTATTTCGTTGAAGATCTGGAGTGCATGTATTGGGGGCACACAGATGCCTTCAGGGATGCGTCCGTCACGACTGTGGAATTCTTCAAGATGTTGATCGATATCCAGAACAGCATTTTCGAAGACTACACCTACAACGACTTTTCGGTCCAAATTCCAGGGTCCAGAACTCAATATGAGGTCATCGCGCTGGCAAAGTCGATTGCGTCGATCAAATTCGGGCGTGGATTGCTGCTGGTCGAGAAAGCGCCACAAATTCCGCCATTGACGCTGCATCTTTGAGTTCCGCCGCGCAAGCGCTCCAGATGAAATGCAGGCGCTTGCGACAAGACCCGTGGAGGCGTTGATGTCTCGACGGCTTTTGACGTGCTCTATCGTTAGAGGCGTGAGGGCCACACCAACTCCTAAAAGCAAGCTCTGATAACATCAGTATGACTGGTCTATCGGCGGTCCTTCTGTAATAACCGCTGGGGTTGATCGCCGGGGCGCATCTCGCATCTGTTGGGAAAATAGCCTCGCCCTATCCTGGAGTATCGGAATGGCCGCAAGGCTTGTTGCTTTGGTCATCTTGTTGGCCTTTCTCGCCAGCTGCGGCGGGCGTCCGGTCGGGGTGATGACGCCAACGGGGCAGGTGGTGCAGGGCACGACGCCGGTCAGCCTGCTGGTGGCGACGACACGCGCACCAGCAGAGGACAAGGCGGTGCTGTTCGGGGGCGAGCGCGGCACGGGCCTCAAGGTGGATGCCGTGACGGTCTCCATTCCTCCGGGTGCCAACCGCAAGGTTGGCCAGGTGCAGTGGCCGAAGAAGCTTCCGCCGGATCCGTTGAAGGACTTCACCACGATTTCGGTGGAGCCCGTCACCTCGGCGGCGGATACCCGCAGTTGGATCAAGCGCCATAGCCCGAAGGACCGGCGTGTTTTGGTCTTCGTCCATGGCTTCAACAATCGCTACGAAGAATCGGTCTACCGTTTCGCCCAGATCGTCCATGACTCCGGAACGGACGTCGTTCCCGTGGTCTTCACGTGGCCCTCGCGCGCCAGCATCTTCGATTATAATTACGACAAGGAAAGCACCAACTACTCGCGCGATGCGCTGGAGGAGATGCTGACGCGGCTTGCCAAGGATAGCTCGGTCAGTGACATCACCGTCATGGCCCACTCCATGGGCACATGGCTTGCAGTGGAAGCACTGCGCCAGATGGCAATCCGCAACGGCCATGTTCTGCCGAAGATCAACAACGTCATCCTGGCGGCACCCGATCTCGACGTGGATGTCTTCGGCCGTCAATATGCGAGCCTTGGCAAGGACAAGCCGAAATTCACCCTCTTCGTCTCGCAGGACGACCGGGCACTCAGCCTATCGCGGCGCATTTCCGGCAATGTCGACCGCCTCGGTCAGATCGATCCTGCGGCGGAACCCTATCGCAGCGAGTTGGAAAAGGCCGGCATCACGGTTCTTGATCTGACCAAGCTGCAATCGGGCGACCGCCTCAACCACGGCAAGTTTGCAGAAAGCCCAGAAGTCGTGAAGCTGATCGGCGATCGGTTGATCGCAGGCCAGACGGTGACCGACTCCGATGTCGGTCTTGGCGAAGCGATCGGCGCAGTCGGCATCGGTGCGGCACAGACGGTCGGCACGGCGGCGAGCGTCGCAATCAGTGCGCCAATTGCCGTCTTCGATCCGCGCACCCGCGAGAATTACGGGCGGCAGGTGGAGCGTCTTGGTCGTTCGGTCGAAAACACCGTTGGCTCGGTGGGCGATACGGCAACCAGCGTTGTCGATCCGCAACTCCTCGATAGCGGAAATCGAAGCCAGACGGATTGCTCGCTGCGCGCCAATCGCAACAGCGCGGCCTGCCGCAGTCGCTGATCTGCCAATATACAAACAGTATTTAATCGGCTATGACGGGGAAAAATTCCCCATCGGAGTAACGCGCCATGCGCTGGAAACGCACCCTTCAGCTTCTCGATGTCCATTGCGAAGGCGAGATTGGTCGTGTCGCCACCGGTGGCGTGCCGAAAATTCCGGGCGCCACGGTTGCCGAGCAACTGAACTGGCTGAACACCGATCCGAAGGGTGAGGAGCTTCGCCGCTTCCTGACGCTTGAGCCGCGCGGGACGCCGATCGGCTCCGTCAATCTGCTGCTGCCACCCAAGCACCCGGACGCGGATGCTGCCTTCGTCATTCTCCAGCCGGACCAGGCGCATGCAAGCTCCGGCTCCAATTCCATCTGCGCCACGACTGCTCTCCTGGAAAGCGGCATGGTGGAGATGAAGGAGCCCGAGACGATCGTGATGCTGGAAACCGCAGCCGGCCTCGTCAAGGCCACCGCCACCTGCAAGGACGGTCGCTGCGAAAAGGTCAAGCTCACCATGGTGCCGTCCTTCGTGCATGAGCTCGATGTCGAGATCGACACGCCCGACTGGGGCCGCATCCGCATGGATATCTCCTATGGAGGCATTTTTTATGCGCTGGTGGATGTGAGTCAGATCGGCCTCACCATCGACAAGGCCAACGCCGCCAAGCTCGTGGCCGCCGGGATGGTGCTGAAGGATATCGTCAACCGCGATATTCCTGTCGTGCATCCGGAAATCCCTGCCATCTCCGGTGTGGCCTATGTCATGTTCCGCGATACGGAAGAGGATGGCACCATCCGCACCTGCACCACCATGTGGCCGGGTCGAGCAGATCGCTCGCCCTGTGGCACCGGCAACTCCGCCAATCTGGCGACGCTGCACGCGCGCGGCAAGGTGAAGGTGGGTGACACCTACAAGTCTCGCTCCATCATCGGCACGGAGTTCGAGGTTGGTCTCTCCGCGCTCTCCCAGGTAGCGGGAAAGCAAGCTGTCATTCCCACCATTACCGGTCGCGGCTTCACCTTTGGTCTGCACCAGATCGCGCTCGACCCCTTCGATCCGCTGGCGGATGGCTTTGCCATGACCGATGTCTGGGGGCCGCAGGCGGGCTCGATCGGTGAGGCGAAAAAGTAGCCCGAAGTCACGCCAAGGCGCTGTTTTCTTCAGTGGAAAGGTGCTAAGCGGGCCGCACCCCATACATTGTTCTTCGCAAGGTCTTCACGCGCAAACTGCGAGACACCTTGCGCGGACCTGCTTGAGAGGCTGACAATGCAGACGATCACCCTTCGCCGCCCGGATGACTGGCACCTGCACCTGCGCGATGGCGCAATGTTGGAAGGCGTGATCGGCGATACCAGCCGCCATTTCGCCCGCGCCATCATCATGCCCAATCTCGTGCCACCCGTCGTCACCACGGCGGATGCGCGCGCCTATCGCGAGCGCATTGTCAAGGCCATTCCCGCTGGCGATCGCTTCGAGCCGCTGATGACGCTCTATCTTACCGAGCATACCAGCCCGGACGATGTGGAAGAGGGTAAGAAGAGCGGCCTCATCACGGCCGTGAAGCTCTATCCGGCTGGTGCCACCACCAATTCGCACGGTGGCGTGCGCGATATGGACAAGGCCATGCCGGTGCTGGAGCGCATGGCCAAGATCGGCCTGCCGCTTTGCGTCCATGGCGAAGTGACGACTCCGGATGTCGATATCTTCGACCGCGAGAAGGTCTTCATTGATACGGTCCTTGCACCGCTGCGTAAGCGTTTGCCGGAACTGAAGGTGACGATGGAGCATGTGACGACGCGGGACGGCGTGGACTATATCCGCGAGTCGGAGAAGAACCTTGCTGGCTCCATCACCACGCATCACCTCATCATCAACCGCAATGCCATTCTGGTCGGCGGCATCAAGCCCCATTATTACTGCCTGCCGGTGGCAAAGCGTGAGGAGCATCGTCTGGCGCTGCGCGCGGCCGCGACCTCCGGCGATGCCCGTTTCTTTCTCGGCACGGATTCCGCTCCACATGTCGATCCGCTGAAGGAATGCGCCTGTGGCTGCGCTGGTGTCTATACCTCCATCAACACCATGAGCTGCCTTGCCCATGTGTTCGAACAGGACAATGCGCTCGCAAAACTCGAAGCCTTCGCCTCACTGAATGGCCCGGCCTGGTATGGTCTTGCTCCCAATGAAGAGACGATCACCCTGGTAAAGCGCGACGAGCCAGTGGCATTTCCGGCAAAGATCGAGACGGGTGCTGGACCCGTCACCGTCTTTGATCCGATGTTCCCGCTCCATTGGGATGTTGAAAACTAACGTTCAAGCTGCCGGTTTATCCGGCAGTTTTTTTATCGATAGCTGACAAAAAGAGGAAAATGCCGATGGCCCAATTCAATTTCACCGATCGCACCGTGGTCGCCGAACTCGTCGCGAAGATGCTGTGGGAAATCAAGGCCGTCCATTTTAACTCTGAAGCGCCGTATACCTTTGCTTCGGGCATGAAGAGCCCGGTCTACATCGACATGCGCAAGCTGATCTCCTATCCACGCATCCGCTCGGCCGTCATGGATTTCGCCGCCGCCAAGATCGTCGCCGATGCCGGTTTCGAGAAGTTCGACTGCGTCGCCGGTGGCGAAACCGCAGGCATTCCTTTTGCCGCTTTCCTGGCCGAGCGCCTTGGCCTGCCAATGATCTACTGCCGTAAGAAGCCGAAGGGTCACGGCCGCAATGCGCAGATCGAGGGCCATATGCCGGAGGGTGCGCGTGTTCTGGTTATCGAGGACCTGACCACCGCAGGCGGGTCCATGTTCACCTTCATCGATGCGATCCGGGCCGCTGGCGGTATCGTCGATCACGGTATTGCGCTTTTCTACTACGGCATCTTTTCCGAAGCCGAGGCGCGCTTTGCCAACGGCAATGTGAAGCTGCATTACCTCAGCACCTGGCGCAACGTGCTGGAGGCAGCGCGCACCGAAAAGCTGTTCGACGACAAGACGTTGTCTGAAGTGGAGGCTTTCCTCGACAACCCGTTGCCGTGGTCGGCCCGTCACGGCGGCGTCAGCGAATTGCCGCAATCGTAATTTTGGCTGAACCTTGCCCGGCATATTGACCGGGACAAGGTGCTGCCGTTAAGCATCTAATCGATTTAGATTTGGAGGAAATCGGATGATCCTGTGTTGTGGCGAAGCCCTGATCGACATGCTGCCGCGTGAATCGACCAAAGGCGAGGCGGCTTTCGCCCCTTATGCAGGCGGCGCGGTCTTCAACACCGCAATCGCGCTCGGGCGCCTTGGCGTTCCATCCGCTTTCTTCTCCGGCATCGCCGACGACATGATGGGCGAAATCCTCAAAGAGACGCTGCGCGCCAGCAACGTGGATTACAGCCTCTGCGCCTTCTCCAATCGACCGTCCACCATTGCCTTTGTCAAGCTCGTCGATGGCCAAGCGACCTACGCCTTCTATGATGAAGGTACGGCAGGGCGCATGCTGTCGGAAAAGGATTTGCCGCATATTGGTGGCGAGTGCGAAGCCATGCATTTCGGTGCGATCAGCCTGATCCCCGACCCATGCGGCAGCACCTATGAAGCGCTCCTGGTGCGCGAGCACGAAAAGCGTGTCATCTCGCTCGATCCCAATATCCGTCCGGGCTTCATCCAGGACAAGCAAAAGCACATGGACCGCATCAACCGCATGGCGGCGATGTCGGATATCGTCAAATTCTCGGATGAGGATCTGGCCTGGTTCGGCCTGAAGGGCGATGAAGACACGCTCGCCCGCCACTGGCTGCACCACGGCGCAAAGCTCGTCGTCGTCACCCGCGGCGCGGAAGGCGCTGTCGGCTACACCAAGCAGCTTCGCGTCGAAGTGCCGAGCGAGCGCGTCGAGGTGGTCGACACGGTCGGCGCCGGCGACACCTTCGATGCCGGCATTCTGGCGTCCCTGAAGCTCCAGGGTCTCCTCACCAAACCCCAAGTCGCCTCGCTCACCGAAGACCAGATCGCTAAGGCCCTTGCCCTTGGCGCCAAAGCCGCTGCCGTGACGGTCTCGCGCGCAGGCGCAAATCCGCCTTGGGCGAATGAGATCGGGCTGTAAGGCCTCCGATAGAATGGGCGAGACATTGGTCCGAGCTGCGCAAAAGAGCGATCTTCCAGCGTTGCTCGACCTTTATCAGCATCTTTCGCCGGGCGATCTAGCTCCGAACTTGCCCGATGCCGAGGCGATATTCGATCAGTTTCTTGCCTATCCCGGCAGCGTTATCGTGCTGTGTGAGATGGGCAGCGTGCTCGTTGGCTCGTGCGTCTTGGTGGTGATACCAAACCTTACACGGGGTGGCTGGCCTTACGCGCTGATCGAAAATGTCGTGACCCATGGCGACTTTAGAAGGCAAGGGATCGGGAAGCGGGTTCTGGACTTTGCAACGGCTTCTGCTTGGCAGGCTGGCTGCTACAAGGCCATGCTGATGACAGGCTCCACAAGGCCGGAAACCCATGCATTTTATCGAAGCGCAGGGTTCGAACCGTCTAAAACCGGTTTTCAAAAGCGGCAACTCCCGGCAAGGGTGGAGAGAACTGAATAAGGTGCGACCAAGGCCCATGATCAAACCCGGATCGCCGTTTCCTCTTTCGCTGTCTTGATCACCACCATCGTCACGAAGCGCGCGACATTCGTCTGGTCACGAAACGGGCCAGTAAGATCGGGCTGTAATTCAACGAGCCAGAATTAATCAGCTGCGTCTCGGAGGCGACCCATGTCACCAGTGGTCAGCGCCTCCAGATTGGCTTCAATCTTCTCCAGCGACCAATCCCACCAGGCGAGTTGAAGCAACTGGGCGATGACGTCGTCGCCATATCGCATTCGAATGATCCCTGCAGGGTTTCCGCCGACGACTGCATAGGGCGGCACCTCGCGAGTGACGACGGATGCGGCAGCGATGATAGCGCCTGAGCCAATGCGAACGCCTGGCATGATTGCGGCATTCTGGCCGATCCAGACATCGTGTCCAACGACTGTGTCCTTGACCGGCAGGTCTTTATAACCAAATGTTTCTGGCTTGAAGATGCGGAAGGGGTAGGTTGTGAACCCTTCCATCGGATGGTTGGCAGAGCTGGTTACGAAGTAACTTCCACGCGCGATCTGAACAAACTTCCCGATGACGAGCCGCTCGCGCACCCCGTGCCCAAGAAAAGGCGCGAGGGTCGAAGCCGTGTCTTCCGGTTTTCCAGAGTGGGTGTAGTAGCTGTAGTCGCCAATCTCCATCCGCGGATGGTCGATGACGTTCTTTAAATAGACAGTGTCCCTGTAGACCGTTCCGTCAGGCAATGTGATCGGATGGATCACCTTCGGATCAAGTAATGCCATCAATTCTTGTCCTGTCAAAATCTAAGATTCACGATTGGTGGCAAGCTACGAAACGGGAGCTGTTGAATCCATTGCCCAACATCTATCGCCCGAATGAATGTTTTTGATGAGATGAAGGGTCAAACCCGGATCGCCGTTTCCTCTTTCGCTGTCTTGATCACCACCATCGTCACGAAGCGCGCGACATTCGTCTGGTCGCGAAACAGCCTGTCGCACAGCGCATCGAACTCCTCCATGTCGGTGAGACGCAGCATCAGCATCACGTCCATATCGCCGGTAATGGCATAGGCATGCGTTATTGCCTCCTCCGCTTTGACGAGGTCGAGAAAGCGACGCATGTGCTGTTCGCCATGCAGCTTCAGTTCTACAGACACCAGCGCCTTGATGCCTCGCCCGGCTTTTGCCGGATTGAGAATGGCAACGATGCGGTCGATAATCCCGGATTTGGTGAGACGCTGGACCCGGCGCAGGCAACTTGATGGAGACAGGCCGACCTTGTCCGCCATCTCCACATTGGTGAGCGACGCGTCACGCTGCATGAGGTTGAGGATAGTGCGGTCGATCTTGTCCATGAGACGATGATAAGCATGTAGAGACGGAGTGCAATAAAATTGCAGAAAGATGCAATATTTGACCAAAAACGCCGCGGGCCGCGGGCTATAGGATGGTGGTGCCCAAGGAGACACCAATGCCGCTCTTTCAATCCCTACTGCTAAAATCCCGCGAGACGCTTGAGATCTATTGGCTGCTGGTCAAAATTACGGTCCCGATTTCGGTGCTGACCGAGGTCCTGTCGCGATTGGGCCTTGTCGAAGCCATCGCTCCCGCTTTCTCTCCAGCCATGCACGCGGTTGACCTCCCTCCAGAACTGGGGCTTGCGTGGCTGACGGCTATGCTCGTCGGCATATGGGGTGCGGTGCCCTTGATCTTCACGCTTGTTCCTGTCTCGGAACTCAGCACGGCGGATGTCACGGTGTTCTCCGCTCTCGTTCTCTTCGCCCATGGCTTGCCTCTGGAACAGACGATCATCCAGAAGGCCGGTCCAAGCATGGTGGCAACCACGACGCTTCGTATCCTCGGTGGTTTCGTTTACGCGCTTATTCTCCATCACCTCTTCCAGGCCACCGGTTGGCTTTCAGCGCCCGTCGCTCCGGCATGGGTGCCGGGCGCCGTCACACCAGACTGGTCCGTTTATGTCTTGGGACTGGCCGAAACCATGCTGATGATGCTGGTCGTCCTGCTTCTCCTGTCATGGAGCCTTGAGGTGTTGAAGGTCACGGGGATCCTTGGCCTCATGATGAAGGGCATAGAACCTGTGCTGCGACTGGCGGGCATCAAAGGCGAGGCAGGTCATTTGACAGCCATCGGCCTTTTCTTGGGCATTTCCTACGGCGCCGGGCTTTTGATCCGAGAAGCACGATCCGGCGTCATCGCTCCACGTCAGATCTTTCTCTCCTGCGTTTTCATGGGCTTTGCTCACAGCATCATCGAGGACACGCTTTTGATGGTATCGCTCGGGGCCGATATCTACAGCGCCTTGATTGGGCGTGTCGTTTTCGCGATTGGCGCGACAGCAGCGCTGGCACTTGTGCTGGCATCCATATCGGATCGAGCCTTCTTCGCCCGGCTCTTCAAAAGCCAGCCTCAAGGAACCTAAGGCGAAACAAAATTCTCCACATTATCGATTACGGAAAATCCAATTCGTTGAAATTCTGTGCATCGTGCTGAATATAGGAGCAATCCTTTCCTTCGCGCGTTAGATGCTCTAGCATTCTCGCTTTCACGGAATTCAAAAACATGTCTGCTTTATCTTCCTCACCACGGGCGCAGAAGCCGTTCTATGCGTCCTTCGGTTTCCAGGTTTTCGCCGCCATGGTGGTGGGTCTCGTCCTTGGCTACATCGCCCGGGAGATGGGTCCGACGGAGGCCGGCCCTAACTGGCTGGTCCAAGCGCTTTCCACGGTCGGCTCCATCTTCGTGCAGCTTCTGCGCGCGCTTGTTCCCCTCCTGATCTTCACCGCCATCGTGGCCAGCATCGCCAATCTGCGAGAGTTGAACAACGCGGCGCGGCTGGTCTGGCAGACGTTGCTGTGGTTCGCCATCACGGCGCTGATCGCGGTGCTGATCGGCATCACGCTTGGCCTTCTGATCCAGCCCGGTCTCAACACCGGCGTGGAGGCCGCTGCTGCTGCGGCACCGTCCACCACCGGCTCGTGGCTTGATTTCCTCAAAGGTCTCGTCCCTTCCAACGTTCTCGGCCTGCAGGCCTCGACCAAGGTTACCCAGACGGGGGCCACCACGGCGCTGAACTTCAACGTTTTGCAGATCCTGGTCGTTTCGATTGCGGTGGGCATTGCAGCACTTCAGGTGGGTGAGAAGGCAGAAGCCTTCCTTTCCTTCAATCGGTCGCTGCTCGCCATCACCCGCAAGATGCTCTGGTGGGTCATCCGCCTGACGCCGATCGGGACGATCGGTCTGCTCGGCAATGCGGTCGCCGTTTACGGCTGGGAAGCGCTGGCTTCGCTCGGCTGGTTCTCCGCCGCAATCTATATCGGCCTCGCGATTGTTCTCTTCGTCGTCTACCCGGTGATCCTGGCAGCAAACGGCCTGAACCCGGTACGCTTTTTCGCAGGCGCATGGCCGGCGATCCAGCTCGCCTTCGTCTCCCGCTCGTCCATCGGCACGTTGCCGGTGACGGAACAGGTCACAGAGCGCAATCTCGGTGTGCCGCGGGAGTATTCCGCTTTCGCCGTTCCGCTTGGCGCCACGACCAAGATGGATGGCTGTGCTGCGATCTATCCGGCGATCTCCGCCATCTTCGTCGCGCAGTTCTATGGCCTTCCCCTCGGCATCCAGGAATATGTGCTGATCGTCTTCGTTTCCGTGCTCGGCTCGGCCGCAACGGCGGGTTTGACCGGGGCGACTGTCATGTTGACGCTCACCCTTTCCACGCTTGGCCTGCCGTTGCAGGGTGTTGGCCTGCTGCTGGCGGTCGATCCGATCCTCGATATGGGCCGCACCGCCGTCAATGTTGCCGGTCAGGCGCTGATCCCGACGATTGTTGCCAAGCGTCAAGGCATCCTCGATCAGGCGGCCTATGATCGCCATGAAGGCATCGACGCGCTCGATCCGGCAGCGACGCCCGCGGAATAGGTCCGCTCGCAAGCTTGAGAAAAAGCCCGCCCTGCAACGCAGTCGGCGGGCTTTCCTTTTGGACGCTTACGCGTGGTGACTGATCGACGATGAAAGGGCGCTCGGCGGATGGCCGACGATACGCTTGAAGGCGCGGCTGAAGGCGGCCTGGGAACCATAGCCGAGCTTCACTGCCGCCGTTTCGATCGGCATCCTCTCCTTGCCGATCCACTGCATGGCAAGGCGCATACGCAACTCGGTGAGGTAGCGCACCGGCGTCATGCCGGTCACCTCCAGAAACCGCTCGGCAAAGACGGAGCGCGATGCGCCCATCACGCCGGCCAGTTCGGCCAGCGTCCAGTCGTGACCGGGGTTGTTGTGAATGGCGAGGATCACGCGCCCAAGACGAGGGTCACGAAGTGCGGCGACCCAGCCGGAGGAATCGCCGCAGCCGCATTCCACCCAGGCGCGCACAATGAAGGCGGCGACCACATCGGCAAGTCGGGCGAGAATGCCGGCAAAGCCGGCGCGGGCCTGGCGCGTTTCCCGCTCCATCGCTTCCAGCATGGGAAGGAGTTCCGGATAGCGCGAGGTGAGCGTGTTGACGAACATCACTTCGGGCATCAGTCCGGTGATCGGGTGCATGGCCCCAAGATCGAACTCCATGCAGCCGCTGAATACCAGCACACGCTCTTCGCTGGGCACATCGGGTTCACAGGTCTTGATGGCGCTGACGGAGTTGCAGAGCGGCGCGGCATCCAGCGAACGGATGTTCTTGCAGGCAATGTCAGGATCGGAAAGCAGCGCGTGGGGACCACCCCGCGGCAACAAAACCGCATCGCCCGCATTCATCTTGTGAAGCGTACCGGAGGAGGTGCGAAGATAGACCGGGCCGCAAGCCACGAAATGAAACTGCGCGCGACCTTCCACCTCTCCAAAGGAAAACCCGAAGGGAGCGGAGGCTTCGATGCGGCGATAATCGAGGCCCACAAGCCGCATGCCCATCAACAACTCGCTGATGAGATCGGGTAAGGGGTGATTTCCGGACGTATGATCAAGCATGGCGGATTTTGTGGCATGGATCGTCCGGAAAGTCGAGTCTATGCTTCTGCCATCCTCTCCTCCCAAAGGACATACAGATGAACCCGACACCTAACTCCCTTCCCGCTGCGGATGGCCCAGAGGCGCCCGCCTGGGGCGCCGTCATATCCATGGCGCTTGGCGTCTTCGGGCTGGTCACCGCAGAGTTTCTGCCAGCAAGCCTCCTCACACCCATTGCCGCAGACCTCGGCATCACCGAGGGTGCTGCCGGTCAGGCGGTGACTGTCACCGCCGTTGTCGGCATGGTGGCGAGCCTGTTGATCACTTCCCTTGCGCGCAATATCGATCGCCGCCACCTGATGATGATCTTCTCAGGCCTCCTCGTTATCTCCAACCTGATGGTTGCCACGGCTCCAGGCCTGAGCGTACTCCTGATCGGACGCTTGCTGCTTGGCGTGGCGCTCGGTGGTTTCTGGGCCATGTCCACCGCAATCGTCATCCGGCTGGTCCCTGCGGCCAGCGTGCCCCGCGCGCTTTCGATGATCTTCAGCGGCGTGTCCGGCGCAACCATCGTCGCGGCGCCCGTTGGCAGCTATGTGGGTGAACTCGCGGGATGGCGCTTCGTCTTCGTCCTGACGGCACTGCTCGGTGTGGCCGCTTTGTTCGCGCAGTTTTTCACCCTGCCGAAGCTTGCGCCGACAGGTACCAGCAGCATCAAGACCCTTGGCACTGTGCTGAGGAGACCTGGTATTGCGCTCGGTCTTGTTGCGGCAACACTGGTTTTCGGCGGCCATTTTGCCTTCTTCACCTATCTGCGTCCCTATCTGGAAGCGGATATCGGTGCGGGCATCGGCATGGTTTCCGCCCTGCTGCTGGGCTTCGGATTGGCCAACTTCGTCGGCACCCTCGTTGCCGGATCGCTGATCAGCCGCAGCCTGAAAATGTCGCTGGCAGCACTTCCTCTTTTCATGGCGTTCATTGCAGTGATCTTGGTAACGACGGCGCCGCCTCTGCCGCTTGCCGCAGTGCTCGTCGCCTTCTGGGGCTTCCTCTTCGGTGCCGTACCGGTCGCCTGGTCCACCTGGCTGGCGCGCACCATTCCGGATGAAGCGGAAAGCGCCGGTGGCCTCCTCGTCGCCTCCATCCAATTCGCCATTGCCATGGGTGCGGCAGTTGGCGGCATCATCTTCGATCTCAGCGGCGCAATCAGCGTCTTCGGCACCAGCGGACTCATTCTCGCACTCGCCGCCATTGGCATCATGGTCGGTGTGAGGTCGAGGCCTGAAGCCAGCATGGCATAAGGCAAGCCAAAACTGACATCGCAAGCCGGGGGGAATCTTCCCGGCTTGTGCCATTGGCCAGCATGTTCACTATAGTCATGCCGGACTACCGCCCGAACTCGATGGCGCTTGAAGCTCACTGGAGAACCGAGATCATCGCGTTATGTCGGATGCTCCCAAAAATCTCGCAGTCGATTTTCGCGGGATAAGGGTCGGGGCGGATACCAAAATACGGTTTTCGCGCGGCGCGGTGGTTTGAGTGAGCAATTCCAAAGCGTGCGACGCAATCTGGTCAAAGGGAACGCGCAATGTCGTCAGAGGCGTCGAAAGATGGCTAACGATGGGAATGTCGTTATAGCCGATGAGCGAAATGTCGTCGGGAACGGATAGACCCATCTTGTTCAGCGCAGAGAGCGCGCCGATCGCCGTATTGTCATTGACGGCAAAAATCGCCGTGGGTCGACAGTCGAGCGCCATCAGCGTCTGCACCGCTTCGGCGCCTGACTGGATGCCGAATGTTGATGGGACGATGAGTGCGGGATCGACCGAAATGCATGCCTCGGCAAGCGCCTGCTTATATCCTTCGACACGTCCGGTGGCGCTGGAGGCGTAACCCGGTCCGGCAATCACGCCGATCCGTTGATGTCCGAGATCAAGCAAATGGCGTGTCGCCAGATATCCACCCAGGCGATCATCGCCAACGGCTGAGAGGCTATGATGATCCGTTCGCAAAGCCAGCACATAGGGGACGCCACGCTCGTTCAGTTCATCCGGGAAGGTGTCGTCGTCCCGTGCCGTTGAAAGAATGAGCCCGTCGACACCGCGGTTGAGCAGCGATTCCGCGGCCACGCGATCCGCCTCCGGATTATCTTCCGTCGTCGCCACGATGGCGAAACGACCGGTGCGGGCACAGGCTTTGACGATTGCCTCATAAAGCATCGCCATCACCGTATCGGTGAGCCGAGGTACGATGACGCCGATCGTCATCGTATTGCCGCGCCGCAGACTGGCCGCGGAGACATCCCTCACGTAGCCCAGTTCCGCGGCAATTTTCCGTACGCGCCGTGCCGTCTCGCTGTCGGACCGCGGAAGGCGTTCGTCCAGAATGCGCGATACGGTCGATTTCGATACGCCTGCAGCAGCCGCCACGCTGTGAACCGTGACTCGCGGCTGACGCGAACGCTCTCTTGATTCCATGTGTGTTTTTCCATTCCAGCTCTGGTGCTGAGCACTCAAACATCACATTGCACGAAAAACGCCGTTGACTCCAGAACAATAAAGATCGATAACGGGAACGTTCCCATTAACGATCCCAACTGCTGATCGATAGAGGACAGCAGCTGATAAGGAGGAGAAATCAGATGCAACCCATGGATCTTCGTGGCCTGAGCCCGGCACCCGTCACCGCTTTCACCCGTGATGGCGAAGTGGACTACGCAGCCAATGCAAAAATCGCCAAGTGGTTGGCCTCGATGGACGGCGTAAAGAGCCTCGTCATTCTCGGTCATGCCGGCGAGGGCACTTTCCTGACGGAAGACGAACGTCTCGAACTCATCCGTGTTTATGTCGACGCTGTTGATGGGGAAATCCCGATCATCGCGGGTATCACCGGTGAGGGCACACGTGTTGCCGCAGCAGAAGCCAAAAAGTGCAAGGCTGCCGGTGCTACCGGCGCACTCGTCTATCCTAATCACGGTTGGCTGCGGTTTGGTTTCCAGAAGGGCGCTCCGCAGGATCGCTACAAGGCGATCTGGGAGGAATCCGGTCTTCAGGAAATCCTCTTCCAATATCCGGATGTGACGAAAGCCTCTTACGATCTCGATACGCAGCTGGCCATTGCCACCCAGCCGGGCGTTGTCGCCACGAAGAACGGCGTGCGCAATATGAAGCGCTGGTATGTCGAAATTCCTGAACTCAAGAAGGCCAATCCGAACTTGCAGGTTTTGAGCTGCCATGACGAATGGCTGCTTCCGACCATGTTCGATGTCGACGGTCTTCTCGTCGGTTATGGCAACATAGCGCCGGAACTCCTGGTCGATCTGATCAAGGCTGGTAAAGCACAGGATTATCCGAAGGCCCGCCAGATTTTCGAGCGGCTGCTACCGGTAACGCGCGCCGTCTACCATCGCGGTTCTCACATGGAAGGTACGGTCGCGTTGAAGCTCGGTCTCGTGCATCGCGGCATTCTGGATCACGCGACAATCCGCGAGCCGCTGAAGAACCTTGGTGAGAAGGCCGAGCAGGAGATTTTCGCCGCTTTTGAAGCCGCTGGTATTGGTCGCGTCGAGCGGCTTCTTGCTGCCGAATGATCGTCACGCCGTCTCGGCATTGGTCGGGACGGCAAACACTTGGAGCCGGATCGGCAGTCCAGCCGATTCGGCTCCCCTAATTGATGTCTGACAGCAACGTCTTAGAAAGAAGCAGAAGAGCAGAAACAAGGTCGCCGTCGGGAGAGAGCGGCGAGGGTGAGGAGGAACTCAATGAACATCATGCAGCCCGTAAAGGGCAACACGAAGGCCCTTGCGGATCCGCAGGCTGATATCAGCGCCAGGTTGGAACGTCTTCCGATTACCAGAGAAGTCTTCTGGGCGCGCAACATCGTCGGAGCGGCAACGTTTTTCGACGGCTACACGGTTATCGCAATCGCCTATGCCATGCCCGTTCTCGTGCGCGAATGGGGGCTTACCCCTGCCCAGACGGGCATGATCCTGTCGATGGGATATCTCGGTCAGCTGATCGGCGCGATCTTGTTTGGCTGGCTTGCTGAAAAGGTCGGGCGCCTGAAAGTGCTGCTCTTCACCATCCTTCTCTTTGTCAGCATGGACGTGGCCTGCCTCTTTGCCGCTGGTGCCGGAATGATGATGGGCTTCCGCTTCGTGCAGGGGATTGGAACCGGCGGCGAAGTGCCGGTTGCCAGCGCCTACATCAACGAGTTGATTGGCTCGAAAGGACGTGGCCGTTTCTTTCTGCTCTACGAAGTGATGTTTCTGCTCGGCCTCGTGGGCGCCGGTCTGATCGGTTACTCCATGGTGCCGGTCTATGGTTGGAAAGCCATGTTCGTCGTCGGTCTGGTTCCTGCCATCCTGATGATCCCGCTGCGTTGGTTCTTGAAGGAATCGCCCCGCTGGCTTGCCGCGAATGGCCGCTATGATGAGGCCGACGCTATCGTCTCTCGCATGGAGGAAAGTGCACGCGCATCCGGCAAAGAGCTTCCAGAGCCGCGCATCGTGGCAACGCCTGTGAGACGCAAATCCGACTGGAAGGAACTGTTCCAGGGCATCTATCTGAAGCGGACGCTCTCGATCTGGGCGATGTGGTTCTGCGCCTACATGGTGGCAAATGGAACAATCACCTGGTTGCCGACGCTCTATCGCCAGACCTTCAACCTGCCTCTCGAAACCAGCATCCTCTATGGCTTTATGACCTCTGCTGCTGGCGTCGTCGCAGCTGTCATATGCGCCCTGCTGATCGATAAGGTCGGCCGGAAACGCTGGTATGCTGGCGCCTTGCTTCTTGCTCCGATACCGCTCGTCATTCTCGCATGGCTTGGCGCGACCTCGCCAGTGCAGGTGCTGATCCTGGCCGGACTTGCCTACGCCATCGTGCAGACGGTCACTTTCTCGCTCTACCTCTATTCGGCGGAAATCTACCCGACCCGTATGCGTGCAATCGGTACCGGCACGGGTAGCGCTTGGCTGCGTCTCGGCTCTTCCGCTGGCCCGATGCTTGTCGGCTTCGTCATGTCATCCTTTGGTATCCAATATGTGTTCGCCACCTTCGCCGCCATCCTGGTTATCGGTGCCATCGTGACGATGCTGTTTGCGGTGGAAACCAAGGGCAAGGTTCTTGAGGAACTGTCACCGTAAAACGGTTCCTCAGCCTGACGACGCAAAAAAGCCGGGATCGACGTCCCGGCTTTTTTCGTAATGGATCAGGCTCTTTAAGCGGAAGCCAGCCCCGCCAGTGCCTTGACCAACCCTTGGGTCGAGCTGTCGTGATCGGCCGCACTTTCCTTGCCTTCCACCACGGGCAGCAGGCCGGTTGCTAGTTCCTTGCCGAGCTCCACGCCCCACTGGTCGAAGGAGTTGATGCGGAAGAGCACGCCTTCGACGAAGACGCGGTGCTCGTAGAGCGCAATCAGGCGTCCGAGTGCGAAGGGTGTCAGCTTGTCGTAAACGAAGGTGATCGATGGGCGGTTGCCGGTGAAGACGCGGTGCGGCGCGATGAAGTCGGCCTTCTTGTCGTCCATGCCCTTGGATGTCAGCTGTGCTTTGGCTTCCGCCAGCGTACGCCCCTTCATCAACGCTTCGGACTGGGCAAGGCAATTGGCGATCAGCAGCTGATGCTGATGGCGCAGTTCCTTCTCGAAGCCGTTGGCCGCGATCATGAACTCGGCGGGAATGATGCTCGTGCCCTGATGGATCAGCTGGTAGAAGGCGTGCTGGCCATTGGTGCCGGGTTCGCCCCAGACCACCGGGCCGGATTGGCCGTCTACCGGTGTGCCATCGATGGTCACACCCTTGCCGTTCGATTCCATGTCGAGTTGCTGCAGATAGGCCGGGAAGCGCGACAGCCGCTGGTCATAGGGCAGGATGGCGCGCGTCGGGTAGTTCAATACGTTGCGGTGATAGAAGCCGATCAGGCCAAGCAGCATCGGCAGGTTCTGGCGGAACGGCGCCTCGCGGAAATGCTTGTCCATCGCATGCGCGCCGTCGAGGAACTCGCCGAATTTTTCCGGGCCGATGGCGATCATCAGCGGCAGGCCGATGGCGGACCAGATGGAGTAACGTCCGCCGACCCAGTCCCAGAAACCAAAAATCCGGTCGCTGTCGATACCGAAGGCGGCGACCTTGTCGAGTGCGGTGGACACCGCGCAGAAGTGATGTTTGACGGCCTCTTCACCCAGCGCATCGGCGATGAACTTGCGGGCAGTCGCCGCATTCGTCATCGTTTCGATGGTGGTGAAGGTCTTGGAGGCGACGATGAAGAGCGACGTTTCCGGGTCGATCAGCTTCAGCGTGTCGGCAATGTGGGCGCCGTCGATGTTGGACACGAAATGCGAGCGGGGACCGTCATGGAAAGGCGCAAGAGCAAGCGTCGCCATGACCGGGCCAAGATCCGAGCCACCAATGCCAATATTGATGACGTCGGTGATCTTCTTGCCGGTTGCGCCCTTGAGCGAGCCGGAGCGGATCGCATCGGCAAACTTGCCCATGGCGGAAAGAACGTCGTTCACATCCGGCATCACGTCCTTGCCGTCGACGAGTACGGGCGTGTTCGAACGGTTGCGAAGAGCGGTATGGAGAACAGCGCGGCCTTCGGTGAAATTGATCTCCTTGCCGGAGAACATCTCTTCGCGCTTTTGCGCCACGCCGCCTTCGGCTGCGAGTTTTTCGAGCAGCGCCAGGATGTCGTCATTCACGGCGCATTTGGAGTAATCCATCAAAAGGTCGTCGAAGCGGGCGCTGAACCGTTCGAAGCGCTGACCATCTGCGGCAAACGCGCCTCGAATGTCCGTCGCGTTGGTGCTGGCGGCTGTGGATTTCAGGGTCTCGACGATGGCCTGCATGGAAAGCTCCTCATGCTCCGTGGAAGGATGAGGAAACTATTCTCTTTCATCGGGCCAAATCAAGGCGTGTTCGGCTGAATTATTCCAAACGACGCCAATCAGTTAGCCAGCTTTCTCAGTTCACGGCGCAGGATCTTGCCGACATTGGTCTTCGGCATTTCGGCGATGAACTCGATATGCTTGGGCCGCTTGTAGTTGGTGAGGCCCTCGGCGCAGAAAGCTTTCAATTCCGCGGCGGTCAAAGACTGGTCTTTCTTGACCACATAGAGCTTCACCGCTTCGCCGGAATGCTCGTCCGGCACGCCGACAGCGGCACATTCCTGTACACCCGGATGGGCCGCCGCCACTTCTTCGATCTCATTCGGATAGACGTTGAAGCCGGAGACGAGGATCATGTCCTTCTTGCGGTCGACGATCTTGGTGAAGCCGCGTTCATCCATCACACCCATGTCGCCGGAGCGGAAGAAACCGTCCGGTGTCATCACCTTGGCGGTTTCGTCCGGACGCTGCCAGTAACCGGCCATCACCTGCGGGCCACGAATGCAGATTTCGCCGACTTCGCCGATCGCCAGGCTGTTGCCGTCATCGTCGCGAATATCGATATCGGTGGACGGAACGGGAAGACCAATCGTGCCGCTGAAGTCGTTCAGATCGAGGCAGTTCACCGTGGCGACCGGCGAGGTCTCCGAAAGGCCGTAACCTTCGCTGATCGCCGTGCCGGTAATCGAGAACCAGCGTTCAGCCACCGGGCGCTGCACGGCCATGCCGCCACCCAGAACCAGCACCAGTGAGGAAAAGTCGAGCTTGCGGAAATCCTCATTGTTCATCAGCGCGTTGAACAGCGTATTGATGCCCGGAAAGACATGCGCCTTGTAGCCCGACAATTCCTTGACGAAGCCGGGAATATCGCGCGGATTGGCAATCAGCAGGTTGTGTCCGCCAAGCGCAATGCCCATCAGCGAATTCACCGTCAGCGCGAAGATATGATAGAGCGGCAGGGCGCAGACGAAATTCAGCACCTCGGGCCGGTTCTTTCGGGCGAAGACCGGCTCCATCCACAGCGCGATCTGCGCCTTGTTGGCCAGAAGATTGGCATGGGTGAGAACCGCGCCCTTGGAGATGCCGGTCGTACCGCCGGTATATTGCAGAAAGGCGACATCGCTGCGGGTCAGATTGACGGGTTTCAGCGTCGTGTCGCGCGCCTGTTTCAGCACGCTCTTGTAGCTGATCGCCTGCGGAAGAGCATAGGCGGGAACGAGCTTCTTGACCTTGCGCACCACGAGATTGACGATGTGACCCTTGAAGCCCAGAAGATCGCCCATGGTCGCGACGATCACGTGCTTCACATCGGTTTTCGGCAGCGCCTGTTGCACCACATGGGCGAAGTTTTCCAGAACGAACAGCGCTTTCGCACCGGAATCCTTCAACTGGTGCTCAAGTTCACGCGGGGTGTAGAGCGGATTGACGTTCACGACCGTCAGGCCAGCGCGCAGGATCGCGTAGGTCGCAACCGGGTTCTGCAGAATATTCGGCATCATCACCGCGACGCGGTCACCCTTTTGCAGACCGATGCTTTGCAGCCAGCCGCCAATGGCGCGCGTCTGTTCTTCAAGTTCGCGATAGGTGATGGATTTTCCCATACTGGAAAAAGCCTTGCGATCGGCAAACTGCTTGCAGCTTCGTTCCAGGAGTTCAGCGAGCGATGTGTAGCCGAGATCAGGCAATTCCACCGGTATGCCTTGCGGATAAGATGCAAGCCATGGCCGCTGCACGGCACGAGGCTCCTGACGAATCGCACTTGTATCGCTCATTGCTTTCCTCCCACGCTGCTCCTCGCAACCGTCCTCGGCATCCTTATCCATCTGAAGGGTCCTCATCCATCAGATTGTCTGCCGTCCTCGGCAACGAGGGTAGATGATGCTCCCGAAGTCATCCACTCACTTCAGCGTAATTAACTCTAACGTAAACGTCAACTCTTCCGAGTCACCAGCCGCGTGCTCTCGGAAATTTGCGTTTTGACTTTAATCCTGAATTGCGCAATCAACAAACTGACGTCGATGATGGATGTTTTTGATGACAGAGGTTGCAGCGCTACAACTGAATGGAATCGGCAAGGTCTTTGCCGGCTTGCCCGTTTTGAAAGATATCGATCTTTCGGTATCGAAGGGTGAGATCATCTGCCTGGTCGGCCGCTCCGGCTGCGGCAAGTCCACGCTGCTGCGCATCATCGCCGGTGTCGAGACGCCGGACGCGGGCAGCGTGCGTATGAATGGCACCGAGATTGCCGGCCCTTCCCGGTTCGTCGAACCGGAAAAGCGCCGCATCGGCTTCGTCTTTCAGGATTATGCGCTGTTTCCCCATCTGACCGTCGAACAGAATGTTGCCTTCGGGCTAAAAGGAATGCCACGAAAAGAGGCGCGCGCCCGCACCGCAGAGATGCTGGAGCATGTTCGCCTCTCGGACCTTGCCAAACGATATCCGCACACGCTTTCCGGCGGCGAACAGCAGCGCGTGGCACTCGCCCGCGCCTTGGCCCCGAAGCCTGAAATTCTGCTGATGGATGAGCCATTCTCCAACCTTGATCGCGGCCTGCGCGACAGCGTGCGCGAAGAAACGATAGGCCTGCTGCGTGCCCTTCAGACAACCGCGATCATGGTGACGCACGATCCGGAAGAGGCGCTTTCGGCCGGCGACCGCGTCGTTCTCATGCAGTCTGGCCATATCGTCCAGTCGGGGACAGGTTATGACCTGCACGACCGCCCCGTCAGCCGCTATGCCGCAGATTTCTTCTGTGCCTTCAACAAGGTGGAAGGAACGGTCAGAAACGGACATGTGGAAACGCCCATCGGCCGGTTCTCCCATGGCGGCAACTTGAAGGAAGGGGCGCCTGCTCTCGTCTATATTCGTCCCGCTGAGATCGAGGTGCAGGGCGACAGCACGTCTCACGCCAATCTTCTCTCAGGCCAGGTGTCGGGCCGCATGTTCATGGGCGAGATTGAGCAACTGTCGATCAGCGTTCCGGGTTTGCAGCGGGATCTGCGCGTGCGCAGCATGAAGCGCACACCGATCGATGTTACGGACGTTCGTCTTGCGGTCGATCCTCGGCAGGTACTGATATTTACCCAGGATTGAAATCCAAAAAATCGCTTCGGAAAATCCGGTAATTTTCAACTCAAAGTGAACATTTCGACTGATCGCCCATCAGATTAAACTTGATTTACATTATCATGTATGGTCAGTGCCTTCGACATCATTCAAGTCCGAAGGGGAGAGAGATGGGTTTTTTCAATACCAAAAATATTGCACTTCTAGCAGGCGTCACCGGAGCGGTTTTTGCAGGCGCGGCCAATGCTGCGGAAGTCAACATCTACACCACGCGTGAACCGGCTCTCGTTCAGCCATTGCTGGATGCCTTCAGCAAGGAAAGCGGCGTTAAGGTCAACACCGTCTTCATGAAGGATGGTCTTGCCGAGCGTGTGCTGAGCGAAGGCGCAAGCTCCCCAGCTGATATTCTGATGACGGTGGATGCCGGCAATCTCGTCGACCTCGTCGAAAAGAATGTCACCCAGCCAGTCGAGTCCAAGGTTCTGACCGAGTCCGTTCCCGCAGAACTGCGGGACGCAAAGGGCAACTGGTTCGCGCTCTCCATGCGTGCTCGCGTTCTTTATGCCGCCAAGGATCTCGACCTGACGACCTTCAACTATGAAGATCTGGCCGATCCGAAGTGGAAGGGCAAGGTTTGCATTCGCTCCGGCCAGCACCCCTACAACACCGCACTCTTTGCCGATTACATTGCCCATTACGGCGCTGAAAAGACCGAAGCCTGGCTGAAAGGCGTCAAGGACAACCTCGCCCGCAAGGCCGGCGGTGGCGACCGTGACGTTGCCAAGGACATCCTCGGCGGCATTTGCGATATCGGTCTGGCTAACTCCTACTATGTCGGCCTGATGCGCTCCGGCAAGGGCGGTGAAGAGCAGGTCAAGTGGGGCGAAGCGATCAAGGTCATTCTCCCGACCTTCAAGGACGGTGGCACCCAGGTGAACATCTCCGGTGCAGCAGTTGCCAAGAACGCGCCGAACAAAGCCGATGCCGTGAAGCTTCTCGAATACCTCGTCTCCGACGAAGCGCAGAAGATCTATGCTGAAGCCAACTTCGAATATCCGGTGAAGCCAGGTGCAACACTGAATGAGGTCGTTGCATCCTTCGGCACGCTGAAGATCGATCCCAAGCCGTTGACGGAAATCGTTTCCCACCGCAAGCAGGCGAGCGAACTGGCTGATAAGGTCGGCTTCGACAACTAAGGCTTCGGCCTCGGATCAGCGGTCCGGCATATGCATGACAAGGCGCCCGTTTCCCGCGGGCGCCTTCACCTTTTTCAGTATATCGATATTTCATGCACGACAAGGCTTGAGTACCCGCATGGTTTCAGACACCGCCAGTCCCACGACGATAAAGGCCAGACCAAGATTCCATGCGAATGTCTGGTGGCTGGTGGCATCGGCGGTGATTGCAGGGCTTGCCCTTCTGCCCGTGGCTGCATTGGTGACGGAAGCCATGCAGGGCTCGACGGGGCTGTGGGCACATCTTCGCGACACGGTGCTGGCGACTGCCTTGCCGGACACGCTGATTTTGCTTCTCGGCGTCGGGATTCTTGCAGGTATTCTGGGTACGGCGTCGGCCTGGCTCGTGGCAGCGCATGATTTTCCAGGGCGCGGCATTCTCGAATGGGCGCTGCTCCTGCCGCTCGCCATGCCCACCTACATCATGGCGTATGCCTATCTCGATATTCTCCACCCGCTGGGTCCCGTCCAAGGGGCAGTGCGCTGGCTGCTTGGATATTCCAGCCCGCGCGAGTTTCGCCTTCCCGATATCCGCTCCATGACGGGTTGCATCCTGCTGCTAGGCTTCGTGCTCTATCCGTATGTCTATATTCCCGTGCGCGCCATGTTCCTGACCCAGGCCGGCAATCTGCTCGAGGCTGCGCGGCTTCTGGGCACGTCTCGCAGATCGCTCTTCCTGCGGGTGGCCGTCCCCTTGGCGCGTCCAGCAATCGCTGTCGGTATCAGCCTGACCTTGATGGAAGCCCTGAACGATATCGGCGCTTCGGAATTTCTTGGCGTCCGCACCCTGACGGTGTCGATCTACACCACCTGGGTGACGAAGTCGGATCTGCCGGGAGCAGCGCAGATCGCCCTTTGCATGCTGGTGCTGGTCGTGGGCCTTGTGGCGCTGGAGCGCTGGGCGCGGCGCAGGCAGCGCTATGCGCTCTCCGCCCAGAAAAGCAGAACGCTCGAACCGCTGCGGATCGAGGGCTTTTGGGGTTGGCTTGCTTTTGTGCTCGGCAGCCTGCCGATCCTGATCGGCTTTGCCGGACCCGCACTCTATCTCATTACGCAGGCCTGGACGCGCTATCAGTTCAGCGGTGTGTCCGCGCGCTTCCACTCCGAGGCCGTGAACACGATCGTTTTTGCCGGACTTGCCACCCTCGTCACATTGTTTCTTGGACTCGTGGTTGCTTATGCCATGCGCATCGTGCCGGGCAGGGCGTCCCTATGGTCTTTCCGGCTGGCGACGGTCGGCTATGCTGCGCCCGGAACGGTGATCGCCATCGGCGTGCTGATCGCTCTTGGCGGCTTCGACAGGTTTGTCGATCAAACCATGCAGAGCTGGTTCGGCATCTCAACCGGGCTTCTGCTGATCGGCAGCGGGGCCGCCTTGATCTTTGCCTATACAGCGCGGTTCCTGACGATCGCCGCAGGCGGGATCGACGCTGGCTTGAGCCGCATTCCTCTCTCCTTCGATCACGCATCGCGCACTTTGGGGCGTGCGCCCGGCGCAACCTTCCGCCATGTGCATCTGCCGCTATCCAAGGCTGCCATGGCGGCCGCAGGCCTGCTGGTCTTCGTCGATTGCGTCAAGGAGCTACCGGCAACGCTGCTTCTGCGACCCTTGAACTTCGAGACCTTCTCGACGCAGCTTTATGGCGAGGCGGCGAGGGGGACCTATGAGGAAGCTTCGATTGCCGCCCTCGCCATCGTGCTGATCGGTATTCTCCCCGTTATCCTGCTGGCCCGCGTCGGCAAGCCGAAGACGGCCTCGGGCGTGATCTGACATCACCAACTCACGCAAATGCGATTGGGCGACCCGATGCGCTGTGGGAACGATTTTTCCACGGTTGGGTTAATTTGTCATAACGCACTCGAGAGGAGATCTATCATGCTTCACCATGAACCCCGTGCCGGTCAGGACCCATATGTCAAGGATACCCCAAGCTTCATCGCCAGCGATAAGGTTGAAGGTACGAACGTCTATGGCGCAGACGGCAAGAAGATCGGCTCGATCGAGCGTATCATTCTCGAAAAGCGCGGTGGCCGCGTTGCCTACGCTGTCTTGAGCTTCGGTGGCTTCCTAGGGATCGGCGACGAGTACTATCCGCTGCCTTGGGAAAAGCTCCACTATGATGAAGAACTTGATGGCTATCGCGTCGATCTGACCAAGGAACAGATCGAAAATGCGCCACGCTTCGCCGAACGCGAAGACGACAGCTGGTATGGCCGCGAGGACCGCAAGGTCTACGATTACTACGGCGTTCCGCCATATTGGATGTAAGAACACCACACGTTAAACGGCTCCGAAAGGGGCCGTTTTTCTGTGCGTACTAAGCGCAAAGAGGCAGCTGCTGTCGAATGGCTTCGGTGTGGTCACCAAAGTCCCTATTTCCAGAAAGGGACGCCCTTAAGCCCTGAGTCTTAGCCGTAGTACACATTGTCCTCGGGCGGCGCCCGGGGACGGCAGAAGCGGGATGACGGCATCTCCGACAGCATAAATGCCGCTCAGTGCGGCCTTCGTGTGGTTGCTTCCGACACTGCGTCTTCAAAGCAGCGGCGTGCTTCTTCAGGCGTCTTGCGTCCGTCGAGTGCTGCGCGGCATGCGCTGCGTGCTCGGACAAAGTTCAGCCCACGGGCGTGCGGCCAATTTTCGGTAAGTAGCGTCAGCGCATCGAAGGGGCCGGAGATCACGTTCCGGCTATTCTTGTCAAAGATGACTTCGACAGGTTCTGTCCATATGGTCTGCTTCATTGAACACCTCCCTAACAACCCAAGCTAACGCGTCATGCATTGGCTCGGTTCCCGTTAGGTAGACTATTCCGATGCGCCCGATTTTACAACCGGGAGCTTAGCATCAACGAAAGCCGAAGAAAGACAGGATAGCAAGAACGATAACGACCAGGCCGACGATATAGATGATCTGATTCATGGGTTGCCTCCGCTGGGAGCCGGCTGTACCGGCGCTTCAAATCTGTCACCATAACGTGAAGAAAGGCCGCAAGTTCCCGAGGAAGGCGTATTTTCGATTGTGGGCGAGCAAATCGCGCGCGTTGTTTTACGTCTCCAGCGTGAACTGAACGACGTCGATCCGGCCGCCTCTGAAGCCCGCCGCGCAGTAATGAAGATAATATTGCCACATGCGACGGAAGCGCTCGTCAAAGCCCATCGGCTGGATTCGTTCCCAATTAGCAATGAAAGCACGATCCCAAAGCATCAGCGTCCGGTCGTAGTCCTTGCCGAAGCGCAGCTCGTCGGTGACTGAAACGCCCTCGCGTGCTGCCGCCTGGCGGAATGCGGTGATGGAGGGGAGCATACCACCGGGGAAGATGTAGGTCTGGATGAAATCGGCGTTGCGGCGGTACTGGTCGAAGAAAGGCTCGTCGATGGTGATGACCTGTACGACTGCCTTGCCACCTGGCGCCAGCAGTTCCCGCACCCGCTTGAAGTACACCGGCCAGTTCTCCTCGCCGACGGCTTCGAACATCTCGATGGAGACGATCTTGGAGTAGGTGCCTTGGCAATCGCGGTAATCCTCCAGCCGGATGTCGCTGCGCTCTGACAAGCCTGCCTTGGCAAGCCGGTTGCGCGCATAGGCGGCCTGCTCCTGAGAGAGCGTCAGTCCGGTGACACGGCAGCCTGTCTTTGCCATGGCATATTCGGCAAAGCCGCCCCAACCGCAACCGATCTCCAGCACGTGGTCGTCGGGCCCGATCTGCAACTCTTCAACGATCCGGTCGTATTTGGCGTTCTGCGCGTCAGCCAGCGTCTGGCCGGGTTGTGTAAAGAGCGCGGAAGAATAGGTCATGGTCTCATCGAGCCATGCGCCGTAGAAGCGATTGCCGAGATCATAGTGGAACGCGATGTTGCGGCGGCTTCCAGACTTGGAGTTGCGGCGCAGACGATGGCGCAGATAGTCGATGGTTGCCGTCAGCCGTGACGGCTGCGAAAGCGACAGCCAGCTTTTTTCGTTGGCAACAGCGAGTTCCAGCAGTGAGGAGATATCCGGGCTGTCCCAGTCACCATCCATGTAGGCGCGTGCAAAACCCATATCGCCACCAGTTACCAGGCGACGAACCAACCGACCTCGGTTCAGGCAAATGACCCCATGCGGTCCGGACTCCTTGCCTTGCAACACATATTCCTGCCCGCCGGGAAAAACGAGCGTCAGACGTCCATGCGTCAATCCGCTCAGTCTCCGGCAGATCATCCTTTGCCAGAAAGGGGCTGCGTGAAGGAGAAGCGGGCGCGTTTCCTGTTCAGCGTGGCTCATTTTTCATGCCTCCCATGATTGCGGCGTTTTGGCGGGGACGGAGCTCGCAATGCGGCTCTCAGCGGCCTTGTGACGATAAAGTGGATTGCCCTTGGCCCAGAGGAGAAGGGCTTCCCAGTGGATGGCGCCCATGATCTTGAGCGTCATCAGCGGATGGGACAGAAAACATCTGGCAAGCGCGCCATCCGTCAAAGGACGGCGTTTGCCGGCGAAGGAGGCAAACAGCAATTCGCCCTCGGCATCGCGCTCGTTGATGGCAACCCGCACCATCTCCTGTGGCGGATCGATGCGGAAATCATAGGTGCACTCCATCGGCACGAAGGGCGACACATACATTTCCTTGTCGCAGGCATGCCGGACGGTGCCGTCAGCGCCTTGCGGAGTGGGAATGATATAGGTGTGGCGCTCGTGGAAGGTGTTGCAGACCTCATAGAGAATGGCGACCAGCCGGTCGTTCTCACGCCGGTCACGGCAGAAATAGACCGTCAGCGGATTGAAGACATAGCCGAAGATGCGCGGATAGCAGAGCATTTCGACACGCAGCTCTTCAAGCGGCACATCGATATCAGCCTCGCCAAGCCTCGTCCGGCACCAGTCCTTCAGCGCGCCCTTTTCACCGATGCCGTGGTCCTTGTCGTGAAAGCTGAAGATCGAAAAGCGATTATGGGCAAAGAGCCGCATCGTCTGATCGACAAGCGGCAATTCATCCAGGTCGAGAAGCAGCGAAAAAACGCGGTAACGCAGCTTGTGCGGGCGCGGACGATGGCGCGCATGCACAACATCGCCGGCGTAGATCGCGGAGCGCAACGTCATCAGACGCGCTCCTCGACGGGCGACATGAAGATTCGACCGGATTCGTTTTCCACCGTCCAAGGTCGTTTGACGCCGCCCAACGCTTCTGCGACCGCAAGGCCGGACTGAATGCCATCCTCATGGAAGCCGCTGCCGAAATGCGCGCCGCAGAACCAGGTGTTGCGACGGCCCTGTAGCGACCACAGGCTCTTCTGTGCCGCCATCGCCTTGGTATCAAAAAGTGGGTGGGTATAATCGAAGCTCTGGATCACCTTGGCCGGATCGACGGCGCGGGAGGGGTTGAGCGTGACGAAGAGCGGTGTTGCAGGATCGATAGGCTGGAGCTTGTTCATCCAGTAGGTGACGCAAAGCGCCTCCGTACCGCGCGATCCCGGCTCGCTGAGATAGTTCCAGCTCGACCAGACGGCCTTGCGCTTCGGCATCAGGCGCTCATCGCTGTGAAGGACGGCCGTGTTGTTCGTATATTCGAATGCCCCGAGGAGGGCCTGCTCATGATCGTCAGCGTCGGCCAGAAGCGACAAGGCATCATCCGCATGCGTGGCGATCACCACATCATCGAAAACCGAGACATCGCCTGCGCGGTCGACGACGGTCACGCCCTCGGGCGTGCGACGGATGGCGGCCACCGGGCTTGAAAGGCGCACCGTTCCGCGAAACTCGGCAAGCACGCGCGACACATATTCCCGGCTTCCGCCTTTGACAGTCCGCCATTGCGGGCGGCCGGAAAGCTGGACGAGGCCATGATTGACGAAAAAGCGAATGAAGGCGTGCAGCGGATAATCGCGCATGTCGTTGGCGGTCATCGA
Source organism: Agrobacterium sp. 22117 (assembly GCF_052045735.1). NCBI lineage: Bacteria > Pseudomonadati > Pseudomonadota > Alphaproteobacteria > Hyphomicrobiales > Rhizobiaceae > Agrobacterium > Agrobacterium sp. 22117. Next base: position 292,164 of record NZ_JBQEPP010000001.1, read on the forward strand.
CCAGATCGCAGCCCCCATCGGCAGCAGATGATCGTCGATGAAGCCTGCCGAATAGTTGTTTCGATCGAGATAGGCGCCGAGACTGACGCCGCGCAGGCTCTCGTCTTTCAGAAGATCCGGCGCGACCTTGTAGAAGCGCATGATGTCCCGCACCATTTTCCAGAAGCGCGGGCGAAAGAGATTGGACTTCTGGCCAATCAGACCGGCAAGGTCGGAGCCCGAATACTCAAGCGCTCCACCGCCAAGCGATGCTGCAAAGGACATGTCGGAGGCAGCCGTCTGCACGCCGAGATGCGCAAACAGAGCCACAAGATTGGGGTAGTTCTTCTCGTTGTAGACGATAAATCCCGTATCGACGGCAATGGGAGCCTTGCCCGCAGGTTCGGCATCGACCGTATTGGCATGGCCGCCTGGTCGGTGGTTACTCTCATAGAGCGTGACGTCGCAGGACTTGTCCAGGAGCCACGCAGCCGAGAGGCCAGAGATACCGGAACCAATAACGGCAACCTTACGCTGTGCCCGTCCGTCTCTTGACCGCGACGATATATTCATGACTTCCAGGTCCATCTTCTTCATGTCGAACGTTACGCATGGCGATGCCCAATGGATTTCCGAAACGTTAAATTTTGTCTTCTGCCCTACCTTGAGTGATCCACTGAAATAGACGTGCCGTAGTCGCCATCATGACGATAAATGTTTCCATAGCGTCGGCGCCATGCCACTATATGAGCAACAATAGGAAGAGGCCTGTTGCTCAGAAAACGCGTGGGAGCGAGGTAAAGCCTATTCGCATGGGTGAAACGGTCCAGAACAATATCGAGGACGAGCTTCCCGGACTGCTGAGAGCGATTGCATCGGAACGCAGTGTGGAGGCCTTCGAAGCCGTATTCCGTTATTTCGGGCCCCGCGTGCGGATCTATATGTTACGGCAGGTGCGTGACGCGCAGGCCGCCGAGGAACTGATGCAGGAAACAATGATGACGGTCTGGAACAAGGCCGCCCTCTTCGATCCGGCAAGAGGCAACGTCTCCGCCTGGATATTCAGAATTGCCCGAAATCTCAGAATCGATGCGCACCGCCGCGATCGCCGTCCCGAATTCGATTTGAACGATCCGGCCTTCGTCGCCGATGATGCGCCGGCCGCCGATACCCAGATGGAAGAGTTGCAGGATGCAGAGCGTCTGCATCGGGCGCTGGCCGACCTGCCGCAGGAGCAGCGTGATCTTCTGAAGCGTTCCTTCTTCGAGGAAATGTCGCATAGCGTCATCGCCCAACAGCTTGGCTTGCCGATCGGAACCGTCAAGTCGCGCATCCGGCTTGCCTTTGCCAAACTGAGAACAGCACTGGAGTCGCGCACATGAGTGTTCGGCACCACATCAGCGATGAATTGCTTCTGGATTATGCGTCGGGCAGTCTGGCGGAAAGCTGGAGCCTTGCGGTCGCCACTCATCTTGCGCTGTGTCCCGAATGCCGCAAGCGGTTGCACGCCATGGAAATGACGGCGGGTGCCCTTTTGCGTGACGTTGAACCTGCCCAGGGAATTTCCGAGGGTCAATGGAGCGCCATCAAGGCCCGCCTGCGCGCCGAGGCGCCTGCAACGCGACCTTCTGCAACAGCCTCAGCCGCGACCAAGGCGTCGGTCTTGCCAGAACCTCTGCGCTCCTATGCCGGCGGAGATATCGACAGGCTGAAGTGGAAGCCGCTTGGCCCTGGCGCCTATCATTTTCCTATTCCCACGCGTGATGGTGAAGCCCAGGTTCGCTTGCTGAGGATTCCGGCTGGAAAGCCTGTTCCCGAACACACCCATGGCGGGCGTGAGTTGACCGTGGTTCTCGCCGGATGCTTTCGCGATGGCGACGACGTTTTCCATCGCGGCGATTTTGAAGAGGCGGACGAAGACCTCACCCACCAGCCGATAGCCGGCGAGGGGGAGGATTGTATTTGCCTCGCCGTCACCGATGCACCGCTGAAGTTCAAAAGCTGGATCGTCAGGCTGGTTCAGCCGGTTTTGGGAATTTGACGCCCGCTCATAAAAGGAAGCTCGCCGTATGCAACTGATCATCGCCTATGTCGCAACGGCCATCGTCTTCTTCGGGCTGGATTTCGTCTGGCTCTCAAAGCTCGCCGTCGGCTTTTATAAGCGGGAAATCGGGCAGCTGATGCTGCCCAAACCCAATTTCGTAGCAGCAGGCGTCTTTTATCTCTTTTACATCGCAGGCATCGTCTACTTCGCCGTCGCGCCGTCCTTTACAGGCGGCTCGATCGGTGAAGCGCTACTCTCCGGTGCGATCTTCGGCTTCCTGGCCTATGGCACCTATGACATGACGAACCTGTCCACCCTCAAGGGTTGGACGTGGCGTTTATGTGTGGTGGATATCATCTGGGGAACGCTGCTCACGGGCCTCGCCGCCGCAGCGGGAGCTTGGGCAACGCAGGCTTTTGCGTGAGCTCGTCTATACGAAGAGCGCCTGCGCCGCTTGCGGCAAGCGGATAGTGATCACTTACGCAGGATGACCCAGATCGCATGGATGATGCCGGGCAGGTAGCCGCACAGCGTGAGCAGGATGTTCAGCCAGAACTGAAGGCCGAGACCCACCTGCAGGAAAACGCCGACGGGCGGCAGGATGATGGCGAGCAAAATGCGAATGACGTCCACGATCTAAAATCCCATGTCCATTGTTATCGGGCCAGTAACGTGATTTGACACCAATTGGTTCAACGCCAGTTTCCACCGAGCGCATGCAGTCCGTCCATTCGTTACGGACGCGCTTGCCGCCACAGGGCACTTCCTCAGTGTCGCGCCCTAAAATAGTTTTGCAATAAAACGGCTATGGTGTTGTCTCTTTACGGTTTGATAACCAAATATGTCGGACGGTAAGAAAGGGTGTTCATCGCCTCACCATATCCAAATTAGCGCCTATGGTAGGATCCATGAAAAAGCCGATAGACAAAGCCGGACTGATTTTCGTCGCTCTCCTCTGCGTCCTGATCGGTCTTGTCCTCAGCATCGCCCTTTTTCGCGGCAACGTCCACATTGCCCCGCAGGGTATCGCTCCACAGGGCCAGGATGGGTCTCTAATTCCCCGCACAGCACCACATCAACAGACCAATTAAGCTCGGTCAGAAGCCAATCTGACCGCTTGGCTCGCGTGAGAGCGTGACTGGACGCAAAGCCTCCTTGTGGCCATGGGTGTGCATCGACGAAGATCAAATTCCGCTGAGCGCAACGTCGCGAGAGGCGTGATCAATGCGCTCCTGCAGCGCCACGGTGACGGCCTGTAGAAATTCCTGGCGCCGCGGCTCGTCGTCTGCTGCTAGTGCGGATTTCAATCGCCCGAGAATTTTGTTCATGAACCCTACATGGTTGAAGCTGTCGGCTGCGATATTGACTTCAACCTCTTCCATGTAATGGGCGAGGTGCGGCTCCAACTCCAGGTTCTCATCCATCTGGTACCGATTGGCCATCTGCTCCCCAAGCGTCGCCATTTGCGCGTAAGGGCCAAATTCGTCGATCATTCAATCTCCTCTTGTGTTGAGAGACTAAGATAGGCGAGGCGATGAAGAAGCACGAGAGGCAGAAAATCCACATCGCGAAAACGTGAGATTGTGTTGAAAGGGATGCGGTGGAGAGCTTCGAGCGCTCCTTCGTGCCTCGGTTATTGCAACAGCCTCGATTGACAGCAATATGCCGGCGTTAGTTTAACAACCGACCCCTGAAACGTTCCAATATGCGTTTGCACTCACCATTGAAGCCCTTGTGAGCGTCGGATGGGCTGTAGATTGGGTTCGCTACTCAAATGGCCGGTACAACGGTTATCAGGCTCTCGCCCAATCTGCTGGCCGTGGTATCTGGTCCGGTGCGTTCGAAATGCGGTGTGCATTCAGAGCGATTAAGACCGGCAAGGCAGCATCTTGTTGACTATACGTAAAACGAGTTGTGATGCGGCTGCATGCCAAACTATCATTCAACTAGTATGTACCGGCCTTGGCGAGCTTCCTCATTCAAGTCACCAAAAAGATTTCCGCGAAAGTTTTCGACCTTTATAGTGTTTTCGGAAAAGAGCTTGTAAAGTTCATAAGCCATATCCCTGTTCAGTCGTTTGGCGTCATCCACATTAGATAAAATTTCTCGTTGGAAGATACCTGCATGAGTGGGGACGGGGGTTCCTGCCGATCTGTTTAGAGGCACGACTTGATCGTAAATGCAAAATTTGCGCTTCCCGTCTCTAGTCTCCATCTGCCGGATATCAACCGTTCTTGCAGAAGAGAGTTCTTGCACTTCCCGAGTTGGATCATCTGGCTTTGACCATAAACCGTCTTTTGCGATCTCTAAAAAATCGTCGCCCGTACCGACGCTTCTCATTACGCTCAAACCTGAAGAAAACAGTTTCTCGAAGGGCTTTTGCGCCATCCGGTTGCTTACTTTGTCATAATCTCGCGGGGATATCATTACCCGATATAGCTCTTCGCTATCATCGACGCGACCGGGCGACCCTTCGCCAATTTTTATATTTTCACACTGGCAATCCGGACAAATGGCCTCCAGCTTTCTTGCTAGATCTTTGTCTTCGTAGTTTTCTTTGAGAAGTTTAGCAAATTCCTCGGCGGCCACGAATTATCTCACGCCAAACTTCTCAAATAGATCACTTATCTTAGCATCTTGCCAATGGCCCCGGCACATCACTGATTCAGCGTTGGCAATTCTTACGTAGCACTCAACTTGATCGCCGTCGAAAAAAGTGATGTCAGCGAAGGTGTTGCGATCAGCGCTCTCAATCTCGATAACGGCAAATCCTTCGTCATCTAACGTCGCGAGTATTGGATGTGCGAACGAGTGCGCGTCGATAAAAGCGATGGCTGAATCGATGCTGTCACGGTTCGCGGCTTTTGCGCCGTCGTTATCGTGGTTGTCAGGGAGACGCCGTAACATCCTAAACCGCGCCTTTGTGTGCTCTTTACCTTGATGTAGGCGTAGTACGTTCCGACTGGGAAGACGAGGGGTTACAGCAGCGGAAGCCGTTCCCACCTTTTCACTTGAAGAAAAGGTCAGAAATTCGTTGAAATTGCTTTCCATGCCAGTCTCGTACAACGAGCCAGTTCCACGAAAACCCATGCGTTAATCCTTCAGATAAATCCGTTTTGCCATATCTTTTGTAAGCAGTTCCGACATTGTCGAAATAAGCTCATCATGAGCAGAATTCATGTCATTAAATACTGCTTCGGCATTAATTTCAACATTTGGTTGATACCGGTTTTCCCGTGCTGTCATCACATCCGTGCGTCTTTTTGTCGATTTTTGATCGTCTTGCTCATCAACAGCATTAATAGCGATCTGTAGAAGCTTCTTTGAAACGTCATTTTCTTCCACAAAGTTCCCTGTGTGGCTATGCCATTCGTATTGATGATTGAACGCATTTGGAACAATGAAACGGCTCTGCTTCTGAAACAGAAGTCCATTATCAATGTCAGCCGTCGAACCATCAAAATAAAACACATCCCGATACTCAAGCCGCGCATTCGCCAGTCCAACAACGGGAATGATATTAGAGAGGACCGGTCCAACTAACGTTTGCACACGTTTGCGGTGGTAGTTCCAAGACACGTATCTCCATGTCCGGTAGACGATGGCGTTTTGATCAATTTGAATTTGCTCGGCAACAGTGTCGGGGACCGCGCTGTCGCTCTGTGGCTCAAAATAAGCATTAAACAAAGCGCCTGACTTAGCGATGGGAGTGACGTCGTTTCGATTAAGAGTAAATTCGTACGAGGTATGAGGTTGAGCGGTGCCCAATCCTCCAGCTTTTGCTTGCTGCTCAGCGTCTCGTAATACTTGCCGCAACATTTGAGTAGGTAACGGTTCGCGGAAAACCAGCGCGAGAGCCATTACATCAATGGCATGGTTCTCATGTAGCGGTCTCCATGAAGTTATCATGTTTTCTCCCAAGGGCAGTTTGCCAAACAGCATTGATGCAAGGATTAAGCTGTGAAGATCAGTCGTGCAAGGCGTTAGCGCAAATGGTGGCTGTGAGTTGCGTGGTAGGAGAAGCGGCGCTTAATCCCATCCGAGATGACGGTAGCTATTTCGTCGCACAAGGAGAAAAAGGCGCAGCATAAATGAGCCGATAAAAAACAGAAGAATAGTATGTGTCTGATTTACCTTGGGAAAAAATGGTGCCGCTTACGTGACTCGAACACGTGACCCCGTCATTACGAATGACGTGCTCTACCGACTGAGCTAAAGCGGCCTGCGCAAGCGCCGAAAATCTCTCGGCGCGGCGTATGGCGGGCTGATACAGCCATTGGGGCAGGATTTCAAGCGCTGAATGTCAGCTTGTTGAAATTTTCCCGCCGGCGATGAGCTTCTTCGCCTATGACGCGCAGACGCGCTGCTTCGCCGCAGCATACTCCTGGGCGAGCCGGTTGACGAGTGCGGAGACGGGTTCGATGGCTTTCACAGCACCCACACCTTGCCCTGCGCCCCAGATGTCCTTCCAGGCTTTGGCGCCTGTGGAGGCGGCGGCGAAATCCATTTTTGAGGGATCGGCGACGGGCAGATTTTCGGGATCGAGACCAGAGGCGACGATCGAGGCTTTCAGATAGTTGCCATGCACGCCGGTGAAGTAGTTGGAATAGACGATGTCATTGGCATGCGCCTCGACGATCGCCTGCTTGTAGGCTTCCGTTGCGCGCGCTTCGCGGGTGGCGATGAAGGGCGAGCCGATATAGGCCATATCCGCCCCCATGGCCTGGGCCGCCAGAATGGAGCCGCCATTGGCGATGGCGCCAGCCAGAAGCAGAGGGCCATCGAACCATTCGCGGATTTCCTGAACAAGCGCGAAGGGGGACAGGGTACCCGCATGGCCACCGGCACCAGTGGCAACTGCAATCAGGCCATCCGCACCCTTTCGGATCGCCGAGTTGGCGTGGCGGTTGTTGATCACGTCGTGCAGCACGATCCCGCCATAGGAGTGGATCGCGGCGTTGACCTCCGGGACAGCGCCCAAGGACGAGATCACGATCGGCACCTTGTATTTCACGCAAAGCCCAAGATCATGTTCCAGCCGTTTGTTGGACATATGCACGATCTGGTTCACCGCAAAAGGTGCGGCAGGCCGGTCCGGGTTGGCGGCATTGTGTGCGGCAAGCTCTTCCGTCATCATCGCCAGCCACTCATCCAACTGGCTTTCGGGACGTGCGTTCAAAGCGGGAAATGCCCCCACCACACCTGCCTTACATTGTGCCAGCGTCAATTCCGGATGAGAGATGATGAAAAGCGGCGAGGCAATCACCGGCAGTCGGAGATTGTCCTTGAGAATGGACGGTAGCATGGTTCCTCCCACGGAATGATACTTGGCGATTTACGTTTACGCGCACGTAAGATTTAGCCGAGGTGAGCGCCGTTGAAAAGCGAAAAGCGCAGGCAGGAAGTAAGGCGGTCGGGACGTGCGGTGAGGATTGTGATCGGCGCTTGCCGGTAACCTTATGGCCCAACTGCCATAGTGGCGACGTTTTCCCCAAGCCAATCTCCGCTTTGCGCGTGAGGTGGCTTGCGGTTGGGGACGCGAGTCGTTACCGAATCGTAAACGTGATGCCGAAGCGTTGATCTTTCACGTATGGCGAGGAAGAAGGACCGAGAGTGAGCGGACTGGAAACGGCAATCAGAAATGCCCTGGAAAAATCGGATCGGTCGAATGCCGAAGTGCGCGCGCGCATCTACCAATCGTCGCGCCAGGCCTTGGAAGCCGGTCTGCGTAAGCAGGGCATAGATGACCAGACTGTCGTGGCGCAGCAGCGTCAGCGTCTGGAAAATCTCATTCACGCCATCGAGACGGAAGAGCGCAACCGCCTGCTGGATGTGGTCGAGGATCATGTGCGTCGGGAAACGCAACGTGCGGCGCCGCCTGTTGTCGAGCCTCCTGCCGTCGCGCAGTCTGCTCCCGCTGTCGCGGCACCGTCCGTTGCGCCCGCGCGGCGGCATGAAGACGAGGACGAGGGTGCCGCGATGCCTGTCGAGGCGCCGGTGCGTGCTGAGCCGCGCAGCGAGCCCGCATCTGAGCCGCCGGAGATGAGCGATTTTCGCGCCGAGCGCTCCGACGAGGACTTGGGCCGCATGACCTCTGCGGCCGGTCCGTCCTTCGAGGCCTCTTCGCTTGCCTTCAAGCCGGAGCGTGCGGCCAAGGGCCGTCGCAAGAAGGGCATCATCACACGCCTTTTCATCTGGTTTACGTTTTTAACCTTTATCGGCCTTGGTGGCTGGTGGGTCTACAGTTCCGGCTTGCTGCTGAGCCCGGCCCAGCGGGACACCAGCGTTCCAAACCCGCCGCCTTCGGTGGAATCGGAAGATTTCGACGGTCAGCAGAGCCCCCAGGAGCCGACGCTTGCCGCCGGCCGAGGTTTCTCCGACGCCTGGCAGGAAGTTTTCAACGCGGATCGCGGAAATGCGGGGCTCCAGCCTGGTTCGCTTTCCAAGGTGGAAAACGTGGCAACCGGCGGCGGAAAGGCCGTTCGCGTCACGTCTCAGTCGGCGGATGCCGCAGGCAACATTGCCATCACCGTTCCGGCCGAGGTGCTGCGGGAGATGGCAGGCAAGTCCTCGACGATTTCCATCACGCTGCAATCTGGCAGCAATGGTCAGAGTCAGGTGTCGGTATCCTGCGACTTTGGCACACTTGGCGATTGCTCGCGCCACCGCTTTACAGCCACGCAGGAGCGGGCGGATATGCTGATCAATGTGAGTTTCGATCGAACCATGGCGCCGAATGCGCCTGGCCGTATCTTCATCAACAGCGATATCGACGGCACCGCCCGCCCCATCAACCTCTATTCGGTTCGCATCCTGCCAGGTCAGTGAAACCATAAATGAAAAGAGGCAGGCAGCTGTGGGTCTGCCTCTTCTCCTTGGGTGTGCCAATCACCTCGGCCTGAAACCGGAGCGACGACGATCGTCGCTCAAGCTATTTTGAGAACTTCGGTCCGCTTCCCAAGATCTTCTCATCGATCTTGCCGATCGCCTTCTCATCCTTGCCGTCATAATTGAGCGACGTGAGAATATGACGGATGAGGTTGAGCCTCAGCCTGCGCTTGTCATTGGCGCGGATCACCGTCCACGGCGCGTCGTCTATGTGGGTCTTGTCCAGCATCTCGTTGCGCGCTGCGGTGTAGTCGTCCCACTTGGTCAGGGCGGCGATATCCATGTCGGAAAGCTTCCAGGATTTCAGCGGGCTGTGGCGCCGATCATGGAAGCGCTCGAGCTGGGTCTCGCGTCCGATATCCAGATAGAACTTGAAAAGGTTCACGCCCTCATGCACCAGCATTTTTTCCAAACGCGGTACTTCTTTCAGGAAGCGTTTGTGCTCTTCCGGCGTGCAGAAGCCCATGACCGGTTCGACACCGGCGCGGTTGTACCATGAACGGTCGAACAGCACGAACTCTCCGGCTGTCGGGAAATGGGCGATGTAGCGCTGGAAATACCATTGGCCGCGTTCGGTTTCTGTCGGCTTCGTCAGCGCCACCACGCGTGCATAGCGCGGGTTGAGATATTCACGAACGGCAGCAATCGAACCACCCTTTCCGGCAGCGTCACGGCCCTCGAACAGCGCCATGATGCGTTGGCCCGTGGCCTGCTGCCAGAACTGCACCTTCACCAGTTCGATCTGGAGCGCTTCGATCTCCGCCTCGTATTCTTCCCGGCCGAGCTTCTTGTCATAGGGAAAATCCCCGGATGTCAGCTTCTTGTCCTCGACCCAGTCGGGCAGCACGGGAGCGTCAATATTGAAGACACGCTCCTTGCCGTCGATCGTCAATGTCACGGATCTGTCCTTGACGGTTTCGCTCATGCTCACTCCCTTTTCAGCCTATGGCATTTTGTCTTCTTAAGGTCAGCCTGACACTCAACGAATTCAAGAGCAAAGAGATTCCGGCATCGAAGCCCATCCACATAAATTTTGCCGGCTAAGGCTTGCAAAAGGACAGGGCGAAGAATCTCTGTCATGAAAGGCGATTATGACGGTCGGATCGGGAGCGAGACGAATGGACAAGATTCGCGATGGCAATGGCAGCGATGGACGGGGAGGGTGCGTTGTTTAAACAGATGCGCCGCATGCGGAGAAACTGGCTTGCGCTTTTCGTCGTCACGATGCTGGCAGGCTTGGCGCTTGTCGAATGGCGTTCACCTTACGTCGTCGTCGCATTGTGGCTTGCCGCCGTCCTTGCCATCCTCTTCGTCGCGCCATCCAATGTCATCAAGAAGGACGAGAAGAAACCCAAGGTGGAAGCGCAGCCTCAGGGCGCGGTTGATCAAGGGTTGATCGCAGGCGTGCGGGCCGGCATTGCCGCTCTCGATACGCCCGTTTTCATCCTTGACCAAGACGCCGGCGTGCTCTTCGAAAACGCCGCCGCCGAACGCGCCTTCGGTACTCTCCCGGTTGGTTCGCATATTTCCGGAAGGCTGCGCTCGCCGGGCCTGCTCGACGTTATTCGCGAAACCATCGCCACCGGTCAGCCGAACCAGGTGGAGCATTCCGAGCGATTGCCATCCGAACGCGTCTTCATCGTCCGCATCGCGCCTGCCGACATGCCGCAGACGTCGGGTGCACCCTTTTACATATTGTCCTTCCGCGACATCTCGGATTTGCGTCGGATCGACCGCATGCGCAGCGATTTCGTCGCCAATGCCAGCCATGAGCTGAGAACGCCGCTCGCTTCCCTGCGCGGCTTCATCGAAACCATGCAGGGACCGGCACGCAACGACCCGAAGGCGCAAGAGCGCTTTCTCGGCATCATGCTCGATCAGGCCACCCGCATGAGCCGCCTGGTCGATGACCTGATGTCGCTGTCGAGGCTTGAGCTTCGTGCCAATATCGCGCCGGATCAGACAGTCGATCTCGTGCCGCTTCTTGGCCATGTGCGTGATTCCCTGCTGCCGCTGGCTGGCGATCTGGATGTCGAGATCAAGCTGCACATGCCGGAAAGACCCGTAGAGGTGAATGGTGACCGGGACGAGTTGGTGCAGGTGTTCCAGAACCTTGTCGAAAACGCCTGCAAATATGGCCAGGATGGCAGGGCCGTCGATGTGTTTTTGCGTGCGGATGCGGGCAAGCCCGTCGAAGTCAGTGTCGTAGACAAGGGTCCGGGTATTCCCGCCGAGCATGTTCCACGCCTCACCGAGCGGTTCTACCGCGTCAGTGTCGCAGACAGTCGCTCAAAAAAAGGCACCGGTCTCGGCCTTGCCATCGTCAAGCATATTCTGACCCGCCACCGCGCCCGGCTCATTATCCGCTCCGAGATTGGCGTCGGAACGGACTTTACTGTGAGGTTTTGACACAGAAGCGAGGTCGTTTTCGCCTGCCTTTTAAAATGTCATATTAAATCAATAATTTAACGTGTCACAAATCTTTCACCGAAGTGACATAAAAGGGTGTGGCAAGACTGGTTATGAAGAGGCCGCCGGGACAGCCCAGACGGGCTTAAGGATCAAGCCTCTTGCCGGCACAGTTCACGAAAGCCCGAAAAAGGGCCCCACGACGGGAGAGTCATAATGAACTTCTTTAAATTGTCTGCAGCAGCTCTGGTGGCGTCCGTTGCCTTCGCGGGTGCCGCTTCTGCTCGCGACCAGATCCAGGTTGCTGGTTCCTCCACGGTTCTGCCTTACGCAAAGATCGTTGCTGAAAGCTTCGCCGAAGCTTTCCCGAACTTCAAGGCACCGGTTGTTGAGTCCGGCGGCACGGGCGGTGGTCTGAAGGCATTCTGCTCCGGCGTGGGCGAAGGCACGATCGACATTGCCAATGCATCGCGCAAGATCAAGGCTGACGAGCTGGCAGCCTGCAAGTCCGCTGGCGTTGCTGACGTTCAGGAAGTGAAGATCGGTTACGACGGTATCGTCTTCGCCATGGACAAGTCCAACAAGGACGTCAAGTTCGAGCCGAAGGATCTGTACCTCGCTCTCGCCGCTGAAGTCGTCAAGGATGGCAAGCTGGTTGCCAACCCCTACACCAAGTGGTCCGAAATCAACAAGGAACTGCCTGACGTAGAGATCGCTGCCTACATCCCTGGCTCCAAGCACGGCACGCGCGAAGTCTTCGAAGAGAAGATCATGGCTGACGGCTGCAAGGAAGCTGGCGCGACGGACGTGATCAAGGGTCTGGTTTCCGACGCCAAGCAGGCTGCTGCCAAGTGTGTTGCCATCCGTAAGGACGGCAAGGCTGTCGATATCGACGGCGACTACACCGAGACGCTCGCTCGTATCGATGCCAACAAGTCCGGCGTCGGCGTCTTCGGCCTCGCTTTCTACGACAACAACAAGGACAAGCTGAAGGTCGCGACCGTCGGTGGCGTTGTTCCGTCCACGGAAACCGTTGCTTCCGGCAAGTACCCTGTCTCGCGTCCGCTGTTCTTCTACGTCAAGAAGGCTCACCTCGGCGTGATCCCTGGCCTGAAGGAATATGTCGAGTTCTTCACCTCTGACGAGATGATCGGCCCTGACTCTCCGCTCGCCAACTACGGTCTGGTTGCTGCCCCAGAAGCAGAGCGCAAGGAAATCCGCGCTCAGTTCGAATCCGGCAAGACCATGTAATAAAGCTCGAGAAAGCGCAGCGCTGAAACGCTGCGCTTTCTCAACCCTTCCTGTTGGCAAAGTCGGTTTGTCGGGCCTTGCGACATCTCGAAGGGTTGACAGTTCCTATTTATCGTAAGACGACCCCGCCGATAAATATGATGTATCAACCCGGAATGCGTGAACTGAATACAGATCCGGTATCGTGCGGTGATCAGCCGTCGGTGCTGCGCTCTTGGTGAAATGATGCCGCATCGTGCCGCGTGGCGCGCCGAGGAAACTCTCCATGAACATATCCATCCTTCTGCTGATATTGGCGCTGATCGGCGTCTCCAGCTACGTGCTTGGCAAACGTCGGGCCATGGCGCTTGCGGGCGGACGCCCCTCCAGCATGCATTCCCGTTCGGGCTATCACGGTTCCTACGTCCTCATCTGGGCACTTATTCCTTCCGCGCTGATCCTGGCGGCGTGGCTGATCATCAGCCCGATCATCGTCAACTCCGCGGTGCATGAAAGCTTCCCGGATGACATCAAGGCACAGCCGGAAGCCCAGCAGAGCCTCACCTATGGCATGGTCGTTTCCATTGCCCGCGGCCTTACCCAGGTTTCGCCGCAGGAATATGACGCGCTGAAAGCCGATCCCGCGACGGCACGCGCGGTCCTCGCCTCTAAAGGTGTGGCCATCGCCGGCGATCCGCAGCCCTTCATGATCGAGTCCGCAGAAAAGCTCAATAACATGTCGGCAGTCAGCCGTATCGCCATGGTATTCGTAGTGCTTGCCACGGCCATCGCTGGGGCCTTCCGGGCGCTCCGCGGCCTGGCACCGCGCTTTCGTGCCCGTAATAAGGTGGAAAAGGTCATCCTCGGCGCGCTCGTTCTTGCATCGTCGATCGCGATCTTGACCACGATCGGCATCGTTATGTCGATGCTGACGGAAGCCACGCAATTTTTCCGGATGGTTCCGGCGCATCAGTTCTTCTTCGGCACGGTGTGGGATCCGCGTTTTGCTGCGGCTGGTTCGACAGACAGCTCCGGTCAGTTCGGCCTCATTCCGCTCTTGGCGGGTACGCTCTATATTGGCTTCGTCGCCATGCTGGTCGCGGTACCGGTCGGTCTGTTCTCGGCGATCTACATGGCCGAATACGCAAGCCCCCGTTTGCGCTCGATTGCCAAGCCGCTGCTGGAAGTACTGGCCGGTATCCCGACCATCGTCTACGGCTTCTTTGCGCTGACGACGGTGGGGCCATTCCTGCGTGACATCTCTGCCCAGATCAATGGTCTGACAACGGGCGACTATGCCAGCTTCATCCAGGCGCAGAGCGTCATCACCGCCGGCTTCGTCATGGGCATCATGCTGATCCCATACGTCTCCTCGCTGTCGGATGATATTATCACCGCCGTGCCGCGCTCGCTTCGCGACGGATCGCTCGGTCTTGGCGCGACGCGCTCCGAGACGGTCAAGAAGGTCATCCTTCCGGCCGCTCTTCCGGGCATCGTTGGCGCGATCCTGATGACTGCTTCACGCGCCATTGGTGAAACCATGATCGTGGTTCTGGCCGCCGGTGTCGCCGCACGCCTGCAGCTCAACCCTTTCGAGCCGATGACGACAGTGACCGTCAAGATCGTCAGCCAGCTGACCGGCGACCTTGAGTTTACCTCGCCGCAGACGCTCGTTGCCTTCGCGCTTGGCATCACGCTCTTTGCCATCACGCTTTGCCTCAATATCTACGCGCTCTACATCGTGCGCAAATACCGGGAGCAGTATGAATGACCGACGTCGTTACTCCGGGCATCTCCGCCCCTGCCGCAACGAAGAAGGTCCGTCGCGATATCGGCATCAAGCGCCGTTACGCTGCAGAGCGCCGCTTCCGCGCCTATGGTGTCGCCGCGATCTCCTTCGGCCTGCTGTTTCTCTTCCTGCTTCTCTGGTCCGTCATCGGCAAGGGCTATACGGCCTTTCAGCAGACGATGATCACGATCCCGGTCGAGTTTTCGCAGCAGATCATCGATCCGGACAATGTGCGCACACAGAACCCGTCAAAGCTGATGACGGCGAATTACCCGGTCGTCGCCCGCAACTCGCTTGCCAAGGTGCTCGGCGTTTCGCTGGAGGATCGCACGGCGTTGCGCGCCGTCAACGCACTGATTTCTGACAGTGTCCGCACCCAGCTTCGCGACATCGTCACCTCCGATCCGAACGTCATCGGCACGACGCGGACCGTGTCGCTCCTGGCATCCGGCGATGTCGACAGCGCCTTCAAGGGCCAGGTGGATATGTCGGGCGAGGAGCAGAACCGCCGCATCTCCGACCAGCAGGTCGGTTGGATGAACGAACTGGTTGGCAAGGGTGCGCTGGAAAAGAAATTCAACACCGGCATCTTCTTCAATGGTGCATCCAGCCGTCCTGAAGCCTCCGGTGTCGGCGTTGCGCTCATCGGCTCCTTCTACATGATGCTGATCGTGCTCGTGCTGTCGCTGCCGATCGGGGTTGCCGCTTCCATCTACCTGGAAGAGTTTGCGCCGAAGAACCGCCTGACGGACCTCATCGAGGTCAACATCAACAACCTGGCAGCGGTGCCGTCCATCGTTTACGGTCTGCTTGGTCTCTCGGTCTTCATCAACTTCATGGGCCTTCCGCGCTCGGCCTCGCTGGTCGGTGGTCTGGTGCTGACGCTGATGACGCTACCGACCATCATCATCGCCACACGCGCTGCCTTGAAAGCCGTGCCACCTTCGATCCGCGCCGCAGCGCTCGGTCTCGGTGCCTCGAAGATGCAGACCATATTCCACCACGTGCTGCCGCTTGCCATGCCAGGCATCCTGACCGGCACCATCATCGGCCTTGCACACGCGCTTGGCGAAACCGCGCCGCTCCTTCTCATCGGCATGGTGGCCTTCGTGGCGAATTACCCGACGACCCCGCTTGATCCTGCAACGGCCCTGCCGGTTCAGATCTACATGTGGGCGAACGAAGCCGAACGCGCCTTTGTCGAAAGAACATCTGGCGCTATCATCATCCTGCTTATGTTCCTCCTGGTGATGAATGTGGGCGCAATCCTGCTGCGTCGCCGCTTCGAACGGCGCTGGTAAAGCATTTCGAGAAAAAGTGGATACCGGTTTTCCGCCCGGAAATGCGACAAGAAGCAAGGGAGAACGGAACAATGAACATGTTGTCGGAAGCAGCAGTTGAAAAGGCGCTGGACAAGAAAATGAATGAAGTTTCCTATAAGATGATCGGCAAGGACGTCTCCGTATATTACGGCGAGAAGCGCGCCCTTTACGATGTGAAGCTCAACGTTCGCGAAAACACGGTGACGGCTCTCATCGGCCCCTCGGGCTGTGGCAAATCCACCTTCCTGCGCACGCTGAACCGCATGAACGACACGATCGATGGCTGCCGCGTCACCGGTGAGATTACGCTCGATGGTGAGGATATCTACGATTCAGCAATCGATGTCGTCGAGCTTCGCGCTCGCGTCGGCATGGTGTTCCAGAAGCCGAACCCATTCCCGAAGTCGATCTACGAAAACATTGCCTACGGCCCGCGCATCCACGGTCTTGCCCGCAACAAGGCGGATATGGACCAGATCGTTGAGTCCGCCCTGCAGAAGGCAGGCCTCTGGAACGAAGCGAAGGACCGCCTGCAAGAATCTGGCACGGGTCTGTCCGGCGGCCAGCAGCAGCGCCTGTGCATCGCACGTGCCATCGCCGTTTCACCGGAAGTCATTCTCATGGACGAGCCATGCTCGGCGCTTGACCCGATTGCGACCGCCAAGGTGGAAGAGTTGATCCACGAGCTTCGTGCCAACTACACCATCGTCATCGTGACGCACTCGATGCAGCAGGCCGCTCGCGTTTCGCAGCGTACCGCCATGTTCCACCTCGGCCACCTGGTTGAGGAGAACGATACGGACAAGATGTTCACCAACCCGGATGACCAGCGCACCCAGGACTATATCATGGGTCGTTTCGGCTGATCCTGCTGCTGTTTGCGCATCCCACCGCGCCTGTCGCTTGAGCCACCAAAAAGGCTTGCGACAGGGCGTTTCGAAACTGGAGACTACGAAGATGTCGACACATTCCCACATCATGTCCGCCTATGATGAGGAGCTGAAGTTCCTCAGCCGCCGGATCGCCGAAATGGGCGGCCTGGCCGAGCAGATGTGCGCCGATGCCGTGCGCGCGCTCGTCAATTCCGATGCGGCTCTGGCACAAAAGGTCATCTCGGACGATACGATCCTCGATCACGCCGAGCGCGAAATCGGCGACAAGGCGATCGTCACCATTGCCAAGCGCCAGCCGATGGCAGCAGACCTTCGCGAAATCATCGGTTCGCTGCGCATTGCCGCAGACCTGGAGCGCGTCGGCGATCTGGGCAAGAACACCGCCAAGCGCGTCATCGCTGTTGCCGGCACCGGCGTTCCGCGCAAACTGGCGCGCGGCCTTGAGCATCTTTCGGAACTGGCCCTGGTGCAGTTGAAGGAAGTGCTGGACGTCTACTCCACGCGATCGGCGGAAAAGGCCCAGGCCATCCGCGAGCGCGACGAGGAAATCGACGCCATGTACACCTCGCTCTTCCGCGAGCTTCTGACCTACATGATGGAAGATCCGCGCAACATCACCACCTGCACGCATCTTCTGTTCTGCGCCAAGAATATCGAGCGCGTTGGCGACCACGCCACCAACATCGCCGAGACCATCTACTACATGACCACTGGCAGCCAGCCGGAAGGTGAGCGTCCGAAGGACGATAGTTCCAACACGCTCGGCGCTGTGACCGAGTAAGCGACAGATAGGATCTGGAGCCATGGTGCCAAAAATCGCCGTTGTCGAAGATGAGGAGGCGCTGAGCGTACTCCTCCGTTACAATCTCGAATCCGAAGGCTATGACGTGGACACCATTCCGCGTGGCGACGAGGCGGAAATCCGCCTTCAGGAGCGCACGCCGGATCTTTTGATCCTGGACTGGATGCTGCCGGGCGTCTCCGGCATCGAGCTTTGCCGTCGCCTGCGCATGCGTCCGGAAACCGAACGTCTGCCGATCATCATGCTGACGGCGCGCGGCGAGGAAAGCGAACGGGTTCGCGGCCTGGCGACGGGCGCGGACGACTATGTCGTGAAGCCCTTCTCGACGCCGGAGCTGATGGCACGCGTCAAGGCGATGCTGCGCCGCGCCAAGCCGGAGGTTCTGTCCTCCGTGCTGAAATGCGGCGATATCGAGCTCGATCGTGAGACGCACCGCGTCCATCGCAAGAGCCGCGAAGTCCGTCTCGGGCCGACCGAATTCCGCCTGCTGGAGTTCCTCATGACCTCGCCTGGTCGTGTGTTTTCCCGTTCCCAGCTTCTCGACGGTGTCTGGGGTCACGATATCTATGTGGATGAGCGCACGGTGGACGTCCATGTCGGTCGTCTGCGTAAGGCGCTGAATTTCTCCAGCATGCAGGATGTCATTCGTACCGTTCGAGGCGCTGGCTATTCCATGGAAGCCTGATCGGCCTCGGGAGCGCTTTGCTTAGCGCTCCTATTTCCATCTCGTCAGAGAAGGTAGCCCGTGGCTTCCCGGCGTCAGGTCAATGTTGACGGAATGGGATATCGCGCGGCGTTTATCTCGTCCTTCGACAACGGGCTGCGGGTCAACACCTCGGCATAATTGGCTCGGGTTCGAGCGCCATAGCTCTCCTTGATCGCGCTCATCAGTTCGATCTCCTGGTACATCCAGTTCCAGCGCGAATAGTCGTCCGAGCCGGTCGACTGGCGGCTCGCTTTTTCCCGAACCACAAGCTCGCGATCGCGCACCACTTCTCCCGTCACGATCGACATCAACTGGAAGGCGGCATCATCCATGTCCTTGGCTTCCCGACGCCAATATTCCTCTCCGCGCTCCTCGCAGATCAGCCAGTAGCTGCCGCGTCGCCATTCGACGTAAACGGTTCCGTCGCCACGGGCGCGGCGCGGGATTGGCGGGAAGGGCGTGTCGACGGCCCTGGCCCATAGCGCCGAGATATAGTCGTGCAGTGTGTCGATCGCGTCCATGATGATAGTCTGGGCGCGATTATTGCTGCAGGCAAGCTTGGATTATTTGGCAAAGCTGGAGACTGCCCAATAAAAAAGCGGACCGAAGCCCGCTTTCTGAATTGGTTCTGAGACAGACCTTACGCCTTGCGGCGTTCGCTGACCGGCTGGTAGGCCATCTTCGCGTGGAACTTGCAGTAGGGCGAGGCTTCAGACGCCTCGCAGCCGCAGAAATGGAAGTCGTCCTTGAGCGGGTCGCCGACCGGCCATTTGCAGGTACGCTCGGTCAGTTCCGTCAGCGTCAGGCGACGTGAGATCGGGATAACGACATTGTTGGAAGAACGAACATATTCCATGGGCTCGACGGTGTCGATGTCCATGTCTTCCTTGAAAGCGAGGGCACCAGAGCTACGGGCCGGTGCTGGACGGCTGGTCGCAGCGCGGGCCGGAGCCGCATAGCTTGCCGGACGCGGCGCTGCTGCGGGACGCTTGGGTGCAGGACGCGACGTGGCGACCGTGCCGCCGGCCTTGGCGCGACCTGGCAGGTTGAGGCGGTGAACCTTGCCGATGACGGCATTGCGGCTCACACCGCCTAGTTGTGCTGCGATCTGGCTTGCGCTAAGCCCTTCGGACCATAATCTCTTGAGCTTTTCTACTCGTTCGTCCGTCCAGTTCATGCCGCTTCTCCGCTCGTCGCGTTGTTTTCGGGCAGAATCCACCTACTATGCCATGGAGTGAACCACGCGCAGGCCATTCGCCAGATTGTAGGTGACTAGTTCCGCCGCATTGCAGTCTAGTAATTGACGGTTAACCTAATCGTCGGTTGACTCCGTGACAAGAGTCGCAGGAATCATCTGGAATCGATTTTCCGGTTTTCCCCAACTTGCTTCCCCTGTGAGTCAGAAAGGCAACACCTCGGGCCTGCGCGGCAAGCACCTACCAAGGCTTGTAACTGCCCGGAAGTGCCGAGATTTGTTGACATTCGGCGGGGAAGTGACAATAGTGCTCTCGCAATGAAGACAGCATGCAGGCCGCCGCGAGGCGGCATTTTTGATTTTCAGGGCAGGGATAACCCGCGAGCCCTATTGACAGTCGTCTGTCCCGACTTGACGTAAGGAGTGATGTCGCCATGGCCGAAACTGCCCCCAAATCCGGGCCGTTGTTCGATACGTTTTCCAGAGCCCCCCTGCGCTTCGAACGAGGCGAGGGCGTTTGGCTGATCACGGAAAGCGGCGAGCGATATCTCGATTTCGGTGCGGGCGTTGCGGTGACCTCGGTCGGCCACAGCCATCCCCATATGGTTGAATCCCTCAAGGCACAGGTCGAGAAGGTCTGGCACCTGTCCAATCTCTACGAGGTTGCAGGCCAGGAAGTGCTGGCAAAGCGGCTGACGGATGCAACATTCGCCGACAAGGTGTTCTTCACCAACTCCGGTGCGGAGGCGCTGGAATGCGCCATCAAGACGGCGCGCCGTTATCAGTACACGCACGGCCATCCGGAAAAATTCCGCATCATCACCTTCGAAGGTGCATTCCATGGCCGCACACTCGCCACCATCGCGGCTGGCGGCCAGGCCAAATATCTCGAGGGCTTCGGCCCCAAGGTGGAAGGCTTCGACCAGGTGCCATTCGGCGATCTCGAAGCGCTGAAGGCGGCGATCGTTCCGGAAACGGCTGCCCTTCTGATCGAGCCGATTCAGGGTGAGGGCGGTATCCGTGTCGTTCAGCCCGAATTCCTGCGCACGCTGCGTGCACTCTGCGAAGAGCACGGCCTGCTATTGATCTTCGACGAGGTGCAGACCGGTGTTGGCCGTACCGGCAAGTTCTTCGCCCATGAGCGCTCGGGCGTCACGCCTGATATCATGGCCGTTGCAAAGGGCATTGGCGGTGGCTTCCCCTTCGGGGCATGCCTTGCAACGGCAGAAGCCGCGTCCGGCATGACGGCAGGCTCGCATGGCACGACCTATGGCGGCAATCCGCTGGCCATGGCGGCCGGCAACGCCGTGCTGGATATCGTTCTGGCCGATGGCTTTATCGAGCATGTGCGCGATGTCGCGCTGATCTTCCGCCAGGGACTGGCTTCGCTGAAGGACCGTTATCCGGATGTGATCGAGGAAATCCGTGGCGAAGGTTTGCTGCTCGGCATCAAGGCGCGGGTTCCATCCGGCGATCTGCTCCAGGCCATGCGCGCGGAGCATCTTCTTGGCGTTCCGGCAGGCGATAACGTCATCCGCCTGCTGCCGCCGCTCGTGGTTACGGCAGAAGAAGCGCGTGATGGGCTTGCGCGCATCGAGAAGGCTGCCGAAGCACTCACCACCAAACTGGCAAAGAGCGCCTGACGAGGCGCATCAGGGCCGGCGTAAAGGGTGGCCCGCATTGATGGGACTGAATTAAAATGGCAAAGCATTTCCTCGATCTTTCGGCCGTCGGCTCGGAAGACCTGCGGCTCATTCTTGAAGACGCCAAGAGCCGCAAGATCGCAACGAAGAACGGAACGGCGGAAAAGCCGCTGGCTGGCAAGATGCTGGCGATGATCTTCGAAAAGCCGTCGACGCGCACACGCGTGTCCTTCGATGTCGGCATGCGCCAGCTTGGCGGTGAAACGCTGTTTCTCTCCGGCACCGAAATGCAGCTTGGCCGCGCCGAAACCATTGGCGATACCGCCAAGGTCCTGTCGCGCTACGTCGACGCTATCATGATCCGCACGACCGGTCATTCCCGCCTGCTGGAACTTGCCGAACACGCCACCGTTCCTGTCATCAACGGCCTGACGGACGAGACGCACCCGTGCCAGATCATGGCCGATATCATGACCTTCGAAGAGCATCGCGGCCCGGTAAAGGGCAAGACCATCGCCTGGACGGGCGACGGCAACAATGTGCTGCATTCGCTGGTCGAAGGCTCCGCCCGCTTCGGCTACAAGATGAACATGGCTGTACCCATGGGTTCGGAGCCGCTCGACAAGTACCTCAACTGGGCCCGCAACAATGGCGGCGAGATCATGCTCTGCCACGACGCAGAACGTGCTGTCGTCGGCTCGGACTGCATCGTCACTGACACCTGGGTTTCCATGAACCAGGAGCACAAGGCACGCGGCCACAACATCTTTCAGCCTTATCAGGTGAATGAAGCGCTGATGAAGAAGGCCAACAACGAGGCGCTCTTCATGCACTGCCTGCCCGCGCACCGCGGCGAGGAAGTCACCGATGCGGTGATCGACGGTCCGCAGTCGGTTGTGTTCGATGAGGCGGAGAACCGCCTGCACGCGCAAAAGGCCGTGATCGCCTGGTGCATGGGCGTTATCTGATAGCAGGGCCGAGCTGAGGATTGGGGCCATGCCGGGAACTTGAATTTCAAGCGCGGCGCCCCATCTTTACGCCAACCAGTGCTGCCGGTTCACGGCGGCGTTTCATCAATCGTTTATCGCGACATTTGGGCCGGGGATGGTTTCGTTTTGCCATTCTCCGCTCTATCTTTGCGAAAACCGGACAAGAGACCTGCTGGTCGCGGCCAAAAGCGTGGCGATCATTTCCAAATTTCGGAAGGCGGGTTCGAAGGAGCAGAACCATGGCGGACGTAACCGTAGAACTGGACGATATGAACTTTGCCGGCGACGACAAGGTCGTTCCCTTTCAGGTGGAAGGGCTCGACGTTCGCGGCCGCGCCGTGCAGGTCGGTCCGTTGCTGAATGCCATTTTGCAGCGCCATGATTATCCGCCTGTCGTCGCCCGGCTTCTGGCTGAAGCTTTGGTGCTGACCGCACTGATCGGCACGTCACTCAAATTCTCCGGCAAGCTCACGGTGCAGACGAAGGGCGATGGTCCGGTGGATCTCCTGGTAGCGGATTTTACGGCACCTGAGAACATGCGCGCATATGCCCGCTTCGACGATGAGCGTCTGGCACAGGCGATTGCTGCTGGGCAGACCTCGCCCGAAGAGCTTCTCGGCACCGGCATCCTCGCCTTCACCATCGATCAGGGTGTGGGCATGCAGCCCTATCAGGGCATCGTGCCGTTGGATGGCTCTTCGCTGGAGGAAATCGCCAGCGTGTATTTCCGCCAGTCTGAGCAGTTGCCCACGCGGGTGCGCCTTGGCGTGGCGGAGTTCTTCGACCGCGACAGCGAAGGCAAGCCTCGTCGCGGCTGGCGTGCGGGCGGCATTATTGCGCAGTTTCTGCCGCAGGCACCGGAGCGTCTACGCACCCGTGACCTTCATGGCGGCGATGGCGATGAAAGCTCGTTCGGTGAAGCCGAAGACGATGCCTGGACCGAAGCGGTGGCGCTGATCGACACGGTGGACACGGATGAACTGACCGATCCGCAGGTCCCGGTGGAACGCTTGCTGTTCCGGCTCTTCCATGAGCAGGGCGTGCGCGTCTACGAGCCTCAGTCGATCATCGACAAATGCAGCTGCTCGCGGGAGAAGATCAAGGGCGTGCTGTCCGGATTTTCGGCAGAGGAGATCGAGGACAGCCAAGAAGACGGCGTGGTGTCGGTGAGCTGCGAGTTCTGCTCGACGACCTACCGCTACCCGGTCGAAGAACTGTCGGCATAAGGATAAGGAGCGGGGTGAGAGCCCCGCTCAGTTCAGCACGCGGGCAAGCCCAGGGCTGTCCAGCGAGAAGGCGGGAATGTCTACCGTGAAGACCTCGCCCGTGTCCGTTTCCATTTCGTAATGGCCAAACATCATGCCTGACGGGGTGTCCAGCGGGCATCCGGAGGAATATTCGTAGCTGTCGCCTGGTCGCAGATGCGGTTGCTCTCCGACGACACCCGGGCCTGAGACCTCGTCCACCACGCCATTCTGATCGGTGATGTGCCAGTAGCGATTGACCAGCGTTACGGCCTGCTTGGAGTTGTTCGTGATCACGACCGTATACCCCCAGACGTAACG
This sequence comes from Agrobacterium sp. 22117, assembly GCF_052045735.1. Taxonomy (NCBI): domain Bacteria; kingdom Pseudomonadati; phylum Pseudomonadota; class Alphaproteobacteria; order Hyphomicrobiales; family Rhizobiaceae; genus Agrobacterium; species Agrobacterium sp. 22117. The sequence goes on from NZ_JBQEPP010000001.1 coordinate 315,618, forward strand.
GCTATCGTCCGGGTCCGATTGCTCATCGAGATAATATGGGTCGACGGTGACCTCTATCTCTTTTGTCGATGCACGATACATGTTCGCGACCTTGGCTGTCTCTGCCTCTAGCATTTTATTCTACTACACCGAATGAAGGACGGGAATGTCCGTTGATTGGAGTTGAGTTGTTTGAATGCGTTACGAGGCTAAAGCGTTGCGTATCAGGTTTGTTTCTCCATTCAATACGCACAAAATCGTGAAGAGACAGTAGATAAATCGCGGTTTGTCTAAAATAATGTAGAACGGGCGCTCTACGCGTGTCGCGAGCAGAAGATCTGGAAATCGAGAAAGAAATTGCCCGGTGATCGCTCACCGGGCCTTTAATATCAGGCAGAAACCTTCGAAAGCGCCGCGGCGAAATCTTCCAGCAAGTCGTCGGTGTCTTCGATTCCGCAGGACAGACGAAGCGTGCCGCCGGAGATGCCGAGTTCGGCGCGTGCCTCATCCGTCAGGTTCTTGTGGGTCGTGGTAGCGGGATGAGTGATTAGGCTCTTGGCATCACCGAGATTGTTGGAAATCTTGACGACGTCCAGCGCATTCTGCAGCTTGAACGCCGCTTCCTTGCCGCCCTTCAACTCGAAGCAGACGAGCGTCGAACCGCCCGACATCTGCCGCGCGATGATGTCGGCCTGCGGATGGTCGGCGCGACCCGGATAGATGACCTTCGCGACCTTGCTTTGATCCGCCAGGAAATCGGCGATCTTGCCGGCATTCGCCGTCTGCTGCTTGACGCGTAGCGGCATGGTCTCGATGCCCTTCAGCAGTGTCCACGCGTTGAAGGGAGACAGTGCGGGGCCGGTGTGGCGGAAGTAATCCTGAAGTTCTTCCTCGATCCACTTTTTGTCCGACAGCACCACGCCGCCAAGGCAGCGGCCCTGACCATCGATATGCTTGGTGGCGGAATAGACGACGATATGCGCACCAAGTTCCAGAGGCTTCTGGAAGAGCGGCGTCGCAAACACGTTGTCGACAACGACCTTCGCGCCAATCTGGTTGGCAAGCTTGGCAACGCCTGCAATATCAACCACTTCCAGTGTCGGATTGGTCGGGCTTTCGAGGAAGAACAGCTTGGTGTTCGGCTTGATCGCCTTTTCCCAATTGGCAAGATCGCGGCCATCGACCAGCGTGCATTCGATGCCGTATTTCGGCGCCAGCGTCTCGACCACCCAGCGGCATGAGCCGAAAAGCGCGCGGGCCGCAACGATGTGATCGCCGGCCTTCAGCTGGCAGAGAATGGCAGCGCTGACAGCGGCCATGCCGGATGCCGTGGCGCGCGCATCTTCGGCACCTTCCAGCAGGCACATGCGCTTTTCGAACATGTCATTGGTGGGGCTCGCATAGCGCGCATAGATGAAACCGTCGGTCTCTCCCTTGAAGCGCGCTTCTGCCGCTTCCGAGCTTTCATAGACAAAGCCCTGGGTCAGGTAGAGTGCTTCGGACGTTTCACCGTAGGGGGAGCGCAGCGTGCCGCCATGTACGAGTTGAGTTGCCGGGCGCCATTTCTTGCTCATTTGATCACCTTCAAACAAAAAAACCGGTCGCAAAAGCAGACCGGTTCCAAGCACCCGGTCTTTTTAGCCACTTGTTTAACGTGGCTGCAAGCCGACCGGCCAAATCACCACGGGATAAGATTGCCTTACTGCCGTTAACAACTTGCGTCAATGGCTTGCTTTTGATTTTGTCGGCGCGGAACAGGGGCACTGACGATGACGAGAACCACGGGTATTCTGGCCGACGGCGCGATACGGGCGCTGTTTTCTTCCGGCCACCTGAAGAGCGAGCGAGCGCTGGATGGAGACCAGGTGCAGCCGGCAAGCCTTGATCTGCGTCTCGGTGCTAAGGCTTACCGTGTGCGCGCAAGCTTCATGCCCGGCCCGGGCACCAAGGTCATCGAAAAGCTGGACCGCCTGCGTCTGCACGAGATTGATCTCAGCGAAGGCGCCGTGCTGGAAACCGGCTGCGTCTATATTGTGCCGCTGATGGAAACGCTGGCGCTGCCCGCCGAGATGTCCGCCTCGGCCAACCCGAAGAGCTCCACCGGCCGTCTCGATATCTTCACCCGCGTCATCACCGACCACGCGCAGGAGTTCGACAAGATCCCTGCAGGTTATCAGGGGCCGCTTTATCTGGAAGTCAGCCCGCGCACTTTCCCGATCGTCGTGCGCCAGGGTTCGCGCCTGTCCCAGATCCGCTTCCGCATCGGTCATTCGCTGTTGAACGAAGGCGAGTTGCAGGCGCTTCACGAAAGCGAAATCCTCGTTGCCAGCGACACGCCCAACGTATCCGGCGGCGGTATTGCGCTCTCCATCGACCTCAAAGGCTTCGGTGACAGCGGCCTCATCGGTTATCGCGGCAAGCACCACACGGCGGTTGTCGATGTGGACCAGAAGGCAGCCCACGACGTTTTGGATTTCTGGGAGCCGCTCTACGCGCGCGGCCGCGCCGAACTGATCCTCGATCCGGATGAATTCTACATCCTCGTCTCGCGCGAAGCCGTGCACGTGCCACCGCTTTACGCTGCCGAGATGACACCGTTCGATCCGCTGGTCGGCGAGTTCCGCGTCCACTATGCCGGCTTCTTCGATCCCGGCTTCGGCCACGCCAGCGCCGGCGGCACCGGCAGCCGCGCGGTCCTCGAAGTCAGAAGCCACGAGGTACCCTTCATCCTGGAGCACGGCCAGATCGTCGGCCGCCTTGTCTATGAACATATGCTGGCCAAACCCGAAGGTCTCTACGGCACGGGCCTCGGCTCCAACTATCAGGCCCAGGGCCTGAAGCTCTCCAAGCATTTCCGCGCCGAGTGATCGGCCGAACACCGAGGCGCGATAGTGGAATGCCTTGCGGCGCGGCTTGACAGCCGCATCGTTCTATCGGAAGTTTTTAAGCGCGCGGGTGTAGCTCAATGGTAGAGCAGCAGCTTCCCAAGCTGAATACGAGGGTTCGATTCCCTTCACCCGCTCCAGCTGTCTTGCAAAGACTATTGTTTTTATTGCGTATTTTTTATCGCACCTAAGGTCAGCGTACGGGTGTACCGCGCTGAGCGAGCTGCCATTCAGGCACGATCGTACGTAAACGATGTCAGCAAAGACGTGACGAAGTTGCTGGCTTTTTCCTTGACGAGGACTTCCGTCCATTCGTCCGTTCCGCGAAACCTGAGATCCGTCTGGATACTGTCGACCGCTGCCATTTCGATGCGCTCGATATGTTGTTTGAAATGCGCTTCGCCCTTGGCCTGGTAAAGATCGCGGATGACCACCCGCAGGATTTCCTGCATCGCGATCTGCCAGGCAGTGTTGGTCGCATTGAGTTCGTTGGTTGTCGTTGACATGCATCCCACCTGTGTTGCTGGATTTCTTGGCTCTCATCGGCGATGTCGCGCAAATGCGCGATGCGGTTTTGCAAAAGCGACATGCGATAAAACGAAGGCGTGAAGTGCAAGGAGCGAGTCTGAACGATCGCGACGCAATTTTACAGCATGGTCCGCGCAAAATTGTGCAGCGGTTCTGCGATAACGACATGCGAGAACAAGGACTTAAAACGTATGAGCGGATATAAAGATCGCAACACGCTTTAAGACGTCGGACAAGCCGACGGCGTCTTCTTGGTGCGTTTGGTCACCAGAGCAGCCACCGCGGATTTGCGATCGGCCAGTTCTTTTGCAAGGCGGGCCGCCTTTAGTCTGGCTGTTTTCGCGTCCCGCGCATCGACGGCAGCTTGCAGTTCATCGACAGCGTGATTTTTTGCGAAGAATGGCGTCTGAAGCTTGCCGAAGGCAAGCTCCGCCTGCTGGCGGGATTTGCTGTGTGTTTGTGTCATGGGGTATTTGCCTCTCCGGCCATATGCCGAAACGAAAAAGGCCAGGCGCAATGCCTGGCCTCGAATGAAATTGCTCCCGGCAGTGCCAGTACATCCGTGGTCAAAGGGAAGCGGATCTCAATTATGCGGACTGCAGATTGGTCGCAGACATCTTGCCCGACTTGTTGTCGCGCTCGAGTTCGAAGCCAATCTTCTGGCCTTCGACGAGTTCGCGCATTCCTGCGCGCTCGACAGCCGAAATGTGAACGAACGCGTCAGCGCCGCCATTGTCAGGCTGAATGAAGCCGAAGCCTTTTGTGGAATTAAACCATTTAACTGTGCCGGTGGTCATAATGAACCCTTTCAAAGCATAGAGTGAAGGACCGCGTAACGGATGCCACGCGGATAAAAACCGACTATTTTTGAAAGAGAAGTTCGCTTAGAGCGCGGTGCCAATCGCGCGGTAGACAAAGCTCGGCAAGCAAAAGATCGATGACCTATCTATAGGGGAGTTCATCACCGTAGTCAACGAAAAGTTTTCACTTTTATCGATGTTCGTCTTTTGGTTGTGCGTTCGGGGGATTGCGTCACTTTTCTTTCCCACGGCTCGAGCGGTCTTGGCGCGGGGTCCTCTTCCGATACGCACCGCCGTTTCACCTTCAGTGATGGGAGCGGAGTTGTCGCGTTCATATGCTTGTAGTTCTTCACCAACCATGTGCCTCATGACGCGAAACCAGCAAACGTTTCGACCGGAAGATTGGCGATGAACGTTCCTGGCGCGCTAGAACCTGGCTCCTAGGTCTTTCGCGTTTGATATAATCGCAGCCGCCTGGGCCTCGCCTTCCAGCGATCCATATAAAAGCTCGACCTTGCCTTCTTTCACACTGCAATAATCAAGGATCCCCACCTTCAGCTGTGTGCGCATGGCGATGTCATAGCCGCGCTTGCGGTAGTCATCCTCCGTTGCACCCGCGATGCCGACCATCGAGACCTTGGCATGCGGATAGGTCTGGTTCCCGAAGGCCCAGTTCTGAGCCCACACACGGTCGATCCAGCCTTTCAGGATCGCCGGCATGGACCACCACCACACGGGAAAGAAGAGCACAGTGGCATCGTTGCGTTCCACACGCTCCATCTCTCTCCGAACATCTTCAGCGAAGTCTATATCTCGCCCGCTCCAATCCGGCTCGTCTTCGGCTTTGAGCACCGGGTCGAAATTCTCCGCCACCAGATCGGCGAACTCGACCTCGTGGCCGTTGGCTCGCGCTGCTTCGGCAAAAGCGCGCCCCGCTTGATGTGTCAGGGAGTTCTCACGCGGATGGGCGATGACCACCAAAATCTGCATAAGGCGATGTCCTTCATAGTGACCAGACGGCCGCAGGCGATGCGGTAGCGTTCAAGGACCGTGCCGTTAAGGCGCTGTCCAGGCGGTCTAGGTATGAAGGGAAGGTCGGCACTTCAATCCTGTCACGACATCGTGCCTTAGCAGAAATCGTTGGAGCAGGGGGGCCAGCGGGTGCGGCCCTTCTGCTCCATTGATTGGCCGTTACCGCTTGTTCACCGCATCAGCCAGCTTCAAGGCCCGCTCCAGGCAGGCCGGCTGCTGGTCTGCAAAGCGTTCTGCGCCAATTTCCATGATGAGGGTGGTGTCGGGCAGGAAGGTGAGTTCGGAGAAAATGTCCTCCCAGTCGATATCGCCCCAGCCGATCGGCAGGTGAAGGTCGCCGATGCCGAGTGCGGTGGCTTCTGCGGGGTGGTAGAACTTCTTCATCGTGTAGGGCAGGCCGAAGCTGTCATGCACATGCAGATGGCCGGTGACGGGCGCCATGGCGCGCAGTTCTTCGCGGAAATCCAGACCCTTGAAGGTGGATTCGATATAGGCGTGGCTGAAATCGATCAGGGCTGCGAGATTGTCGTGGCCGACGGCCTTCACGGTTTCTGCCACTTGCGATGGCGTCTGGCGGTACTGGCCGTCTTCCGTGGTGAAGATGTTTTCCAGAACGATGCGCACGCCATAGGTCTTGGCAATCTCGGCCATTTCGAAAAGAGCCTCACGCTCCATCTGGTCGAGATCGCTGCCACTCATGCCATCGGAGAGGATCGCATTGCCGCTATGGTGGACGAGCACGCCAGCGCCCAGCCGGTCACAGAGTTCGAGCATGGCACGCACGACCTTCTTCTGCAGATGCAGGTGCTCGCGATCCATGAAGTTGGAGACAATCTGGCCATGCAGGGAGAGTTTCTTGAACGCATACTGCTTGACGATATCGCGGACGCGCTGTGCGCGGTCCTCGATGATGCGACCGCCGGAGATGATCTCCTCGCCATAGATGCCGATTTCGCAGGCGGTCGCGCCGGTATCGGCAATGATCTTCAGGGACGAGTCCAGGGTGGAAAGATCGCCGCGCCCGGTGGCATTGCAAAAGCCGACGGCGGAAATGATGGAGGTCATGTGCGTTTCCTTGATGCAGTCAATGAAGGCGGTAGATCTTCAGGCACTATGGGCCAGAACATCCAGGTTGGTGAAGCCGGCTTGATCGGCTGATACGAGGCTTGAGTCGATCCGCCGTTCCGTGATGGGATCGAAAAAGTGCAGGTGCGCTGCGGGGAACTGTAGCATGACCCTGTCGCCGGGGCGGACAGTGAGATCCTCACCAATCGCGGCAGCAAAGATCTGGCCGCGAATGTCCGCATAGACGATGCGACCGGAGCCGAGTTCCTCGACAAAATCCACCACGGCGGAAATACCGTCGCCCTGACGGGAGACGACGCACTGCTCTGGCCGGATGCCAGCAATCACGTCTTCACCCGATAGGGCACGCGCGATCTCCGCCGGCATTGGACTGGACCAGTTGCCGAAGCTGACCGTAGCGCTCTCACGATCCACCTTGGCATTGAAGAGGTTCATGGCAGGAGAGCCGATGAAGGATGCGACAAAGGTGCTGGCCGGTCGGTTATAGATGTCGAGCGGCTGCCCCACCTGTTCGACATTGCCCTTGTTCATGATCACCAGCCGATCCGCCAGCGTCATCGCCTCAACCTGATCATGGGTGACGAAGACCGATGTCGCGGACAGGCGTTGATGCAGCCTGCGGATTTCCGCACGCATGGTGACGCGGAGCTTGGCATCGAGGTTGGAGAGCGGCTCGTCGAAGAGAAAGACATCCGGCTCGCGAATGATGGCGCGCGCCATGGCAACGCGCTGACGCTGGCCACCGGACAGCGCCGCAGGCTTGCGCTCCAGATAGTCCGAAAGGCCGACAATCTTCGCCGTTTCCTCGATCCTGCGGCGGCGCTCTGCCTTGGCCACGCCGGCGACCTTCAGCGCATAGCCAATATTGTCGGCAACCGTCATATGCGGATAGAGCGCATAGTTCTGGAACACCATGGCGCAACCCCGCTCACGCGGCTCCAGGCGGTTCACCACCTTGCCGGCGATGGCGATTTCGCCGGCGGTGATGTCTTCCAGTCCAGCAATCATTCGCAGCAGGGTGGATTTGCCGCAGCCGGAAGGGCCGAGGATCACGACGAATTCTCCGGACGGAAAGATGAGGTCGACACCATGCAGCGTCTTGGTCTTGCCGTAGGATTTATGCACCTGACGAATGTCGATCTGCGCCATGGTTTGGCACTCCTGTTCTATAACTGTCATTTCTCGGTGGAGACGAGGCCACGCACGAACCAGCGCTGCAAAAGCCCGACGACGAGAAGTGGCGGCAACATGATGATGAGGGAACCGGCAAGCGTGACATTCCAGTCAGGCGTGCCGTTTTCGGAAGGGAGGAGGCTGGAGAGCGACATCATCACCGTCTTGTAGGACGGGTCGGTCACCATCAGGAGCGGCCACAGATACTGGTTCCAGCCATAGACGAACATGATTGTCGTCAGCGCCAGCATGTTGGTGCGTGATAGGGGCAGGATCATATCGACGAAGAAGCGCATCGGTCCGGAGCCATCCATGCGCGCCGCCTCGGCCAGCTCGTCCGGCAACGTCATGAAGAACTGCCGGTAGAGAAATGTGCCGGTGGCCGTGGCAATCAGCGGCAAGGTCAGGCCCGCATAGGAGTTCAACAGGTTCCATTCGATCTTGATGTCGATGCCGGAGACGGCGTTGATCAGGAGCGCGAAGGGATGGAACATGTCGGCGGCCACCGCATAGGTCGGCACCACGCGCACTTCCAGCGGCAGCATCAGCGTAATGAACACCGTCCAGAAGAACAGGTGCCGCAGCGGCGAGCGGAAGAAGACGATGGCAAAGGCCGTGCAGGCCGACAGCGCCACCTTCCCGACGGTAACAAGCGAGGCCATGATGAAGCTGTTGAGCATGGCATTGCCAAGATTGGCGCGGTTCCAGGCCGCGTGCATGTTCTCGAACAGGCGATCGCTTGGCATGAAGCTGAAGGGCACGCTGTTGATCTGCTGCAGCGATTGGCTGGCACCGGAAATGATGACCATGAAGGGGCCGATCAGCAGCAGGAAGCCGATGATCATCAGGACGTAGGTAAAGGCGTCTGCGTAAGGGGTGCGCTGGATCATCGCCGTCTCACTTGTAATGCACGCGCCGCTCGATGAAGCGGAACTGGATGAAGGTGAAGACCATGATCAGGCCGATCAGAATGATGCTCTGCGCCGAGGCGCCGGAATAGTTGAGCCCCTGGAACGCTTCCTGCACGATGCGGAACACCATGACTTCGGTCGCATGGTTCGGGCCGCCGCCGGTCGTGTGGTGGACGATGCCGAAGGTATCGGAGCCGACAAAGCCTTCGGTCATCATGGTCACGGTCAGGAAGAACAGCGTGGGCGCAAGCAGCGGCACCTGAATATCGATTGCGCGGCGGATCGGACCGGATCCATCCATCGCAGCCGCTTCCGTCAGGCTGCGCGGTACCGATTGCAGTCCGGCCAGCAGGAAGATGAAGGTGTAGCCCGCCCATTTCCAGATGAAGATGATGATGACCAGCGCCAGCGCATGGCTGCCGAATTTGGCCGGATTCCAGATATCGGGATAAATCGCGTTCAGCGAGGCGGCGAGGCCGCGTTCGGGCGAGAGGATGAAGCGAAACGCCATGCCCGCTGCCGGACCGGCAATGGCAAAGGGCAGGATGTAGAGGACGCGGAAGAAACCGGAGCCCGGCAGTTGCCGATCGACCGCCAGCGCGAGCGTGAGGCCGATGAGAATGGCAAAGAACGGGCCGACGATTGCAAAGATCAGGCTGACGGTCACCGAGTTCCAGTAAAGCGGATCGGCGAAGGTCTCGTAGAAATTGGCAAGTCCGACAAATTCCGCGGCCCCGCCGAACGGCGGCTCCAGCGTGAATGCCCAGTTCACCACCGCCACGGCAGGCCAATAGAAGAACAGGGCAATGAGAGCGAACTGCGGCAGGGCAAAAAGCAGGGGTAGCCAGGTGCTCTTGAAGACGGAGCGCTTTTCCATGGAAATTCCAATAGACAGTCTGGATGATCGTGCCACCCGTGTTCACGGGTGGCACTGTATGAGCGCTTAGTTGATGGAGACGCCCGAGAAGGTCTTTTCGAAGCGGCGCAGGCCGACATTGGAGCGCTCGACGGCCTTGTCGAGTTCCTGCTGAACGTCGCCGTTCTGCATGTAGATCGCCTCAAGTGCCGTGGAGAGTTCCTTGCGGATCTGCGTGAAATTGCCGAGGCGGATACCGCGTGTGGTATCGGTCGGCTCGGTCAGCGTCAGGCTTTCGATGGCGACTTCACGGCCCTTGTACGGCGCCTTGTCGTAGAAGCCGTTCTTCTTCATGCTCTCGAAACCGGTCTTGGTGACCGGGATGTAGCCGGTGACGGTGGACCACCATTCGACCATGTCCGGCTGGGCAATGAAGTTGAGGAACGCCGCAGCGCCCTTGTATTCAGCATCCGGACGGCCAGCCATGACCCACAGCGAAGCGCCGCCAACTAGCGACTTCTTGCGCTCGGTGCCCTTGAAGACTGGCAGCATGGCAACATCCCACTTCACGCCTTCCGGCAGCGTCTTGCCGACGGTGCCGTGGTCGGCAATCGAGCTCATCGCCATCTGGCAGGTCTGCGAGGTGAAGGAAGGAACCGTGTCCATGCCGAGCGTCTTGGTCTTGACGACGAAGAGCTTCTCGTCCTGCATCTTCTTGAAGAACTTCAATTCGTCGACGACCTTGGTCTTGTTGACGACGAGTTCCGCATTCAGGCCCTTATAGCCATTGCCTTCCGTGGCAATCGGCTGGTCATGGATGGCGGAGAACTGTTCGATCAGCGGCCAGGTATCGAAATTGAATGCCAGCGGGCATTCGTAACCGGCAGCCTTCAGCTTCTTGGCGGCCTCGGCAACATCTTCCCAGGTTTCCGGCTTGCCGGTCACGCCAGCCTTTTCGAAGGCGCTGACATTGTAATAGAAAACGGCGGTGGAAGAGTTGAACGGGAAGGAGTTCAGCTCACCAGCGGCCGTTGCGTAGTAGTTGGCAATGCCGGGGAAATAGTTGCTCCAGTCGATCTTGTAGCCATTGTCGGCCATCAGCTGCTTGGCCGGAACGAAGGCCTTGGACAACATCATGTCCAGCGTGCCTGCATCATAAATCTGCGCGATGGCGGGGTGCTTCTTGGCGCGGTAGGCGGCAATCGTGTTCTGCAGCGTCGCGTCATAGCTGTTTTGCGAGGTGCAGACGATTTCATAATCCGGCTGCGACGCGTTGAACTTCTTGCAGGCGTCCTGCACACGCTCGCCGAGATCGCCGGAGAGGCCGTACCAGAATTCGAATTTTGTCTTTTCAGCATGAGCGGCCGTGGTGCCGAGCGCGGCGACGACAGCAAGCGATGCCACGAAGGAAGAAAGGGTCGACGTTTTCATGAGGGGAGCCTCGTTGGAAAGAAACGATGGCCTGGTCGCGGAATTTTTCGGCCCGGCGAGCAAAACCGGCGCCGTCCTAACAATGCTGTATGACAGGTCGCGGACGTTTTCTTGAATATTGGATGACGGGTATTTGTGGTCTGACCGTCATCGACCATCGAAGGGATCATCACCGAGCTGTTACGAGAAGCGCTTCGATGCTCTGCAATTTCTTGCCCCAAGGCATGGATTTGCGCGAATCTTATGTATAATCACACGTGTAAGCACTGACCTGCACCATCGTGCCAGCCCTTGAGCGATGGCGTTTTTCATTTCATACCGGGCCGGATCATCTGAATGCGCTCTTTGATGGCACGATTGAAAAATCTCGGTCTTCGAACTTCCATTGTGTGCATGACAGCACTTGCGTTAAGTGGCGTCGCGCGTGCCGAAAGCGGGAACTTGCCGGTGCTCTTCGACAAGCAGGAACGTCTTCCGGGTGCCGACCTGTCGTCTATCCCCCGCGTCCGGTTCCTGATGTCGGTCGATTTCCCGCCCTTCAATTTCACCGATCAGGACGGCAGGCTGGTGGGTTTCCATGTCGATCTCGCCCGCGAGATCTGCGCCCAGCTGAAGATCGAAAGCAAATGCCAGGTCCAGGCGCTCCCTTTCGATGAGTTGGAGGCGGCGCTGGAGCTCGGCGAGGGAGAGGCCGTGATGTCGGGCGTTGCCTCGACGTCGGATCTGCGCAAGAGCTTCAGCTTTACGCGACCTTATCTGCTGCTGCCCGCGCGTTTCGCAGTGTCGAAAGCTGCCAAGCTGGAGGGACAATCGGCTGCCACTGCTCTGACCGGCAAGAAGGTCGGCGTCGTCAGCAATTCGCGCCATGAAGCGATGCTGAAATCATTCTTCCCGAACGTCGTTCCTACCGGTTTTGCCGGCTACGAGCCGATGTACGAGGCTCTGAAAACCGGCAAGGTCGATGCGGTCTTTGCCGACAGCCTGCGTCTGCCCTTCTGGGTCGCCGGCACGGCGTCGGAAAATTGCTGCGCCATGTTCGATGGCCCCTATATGTCGGACAAATTCCTGGGCGAGGGGCTCTCGATCATGACGGTCGATCCCGAAAACAAGCTCGTACCCGCCTTCGATCAGGCGCTAGCAGCCCTTTCGCGCAACGGGCGCCTCGAGGAAATCTACCGCCGCTATTTCCCTTACGGACTTTTCTGACGTCAGACAGTCAATAAGGTGGTGTCAGCCACTTACGCCACAAGAGCAGGTTGGTTCAGCTTGGATAGCTGAATCACCGCCTGCGTCCGACTATCCACATTGAGCTTCAGCAGAATGGCCGAGACATGCGCCTTGATCGTCGCTTCGGAGACGTTCAGCTCATAGGCGATCTGCTTATTCAGCAAGCCTTCCCCAAGCATGCCGAGCACGCGGCTTTGCTGTGGCGTCAGGGTCCTCAGCCTGTTGATCAGGTCCGCCATGTCGGCATCCTGATCGCGACTGGACTGACAGGAGGCTGGGATCCAGACGTCGCCTTCCAGCACGGTGCGGATGGCTGTACGGATATCATCTATGCCGGACGACTTGGAAATGAAGCCGGACGCGCCAAGCTCGATCGCACGGCGCATGGTGGCCGGGTCGTCGGTGGCCGACACGATGATGATCGGCAGGCTGGAAAATTCCGCCCGCAGTGCCATCAGGCCGGAAAAGCCGCTGACACCCGGCATAGCGAGATCAAGCAGCATGAGATCGGCATCCGGCTGCTCTTCCGCGCAGCGTCTCGCATCGTCGAAATCGCCCGCTTCGATGAAACTATTGTTGCCTTCGAGACCACCCACTGCCTGACGCAGAGCGCCGCGAAACAGCGGATGGTCATCCGCAATGATAATCGTGAGTTCTGCCATGCCGCGCCCCCTCCCAAGAGCATTTCATGCGACTCTTCCTCCCGCAGGCCGACAGGCGACTGCGCTGATAAGATTGCGCCAAATCGTGAGCAACACAAGTCTTCAATTGCAGCCAAGCCTCACTACCTCCCGGTCGAGGATAAAAATCTGTGTGAAGCGATGGACAACAGATACCATTTGCGGCAAACCGCCCTGACATGAAGGAGATGCCCGATGAGCCAGACACCCCCTGTCATCTACAAGATCGTGCCGGATGCCCTGTGGCAGACAGCAAAGCACGAGGGTGTTTTCAAAGGGGCGGCAATCGATCTGACCGATGGCTACATCCATTTCTCCACGGCCGATCAGGTGAAGGAAACGGCAGCCCGCCACTTCGCCGATCAGCAGGACTTGCTTCTCATCGCGGTTGATGGTGGCGCTCTCGGCGACAAGCTGGTGTTCGAGCCCTCCCGTGGCGGCGACCTCTTTCCGCATCTCTATGGCGAGCTTCCGCTCAATGCCGTGCTATGGGAAACGCCCTTGACGCTGGGCGACGATGGCGCCCACCAGTTTCCGGAGGTCTGAGCATGAGCGGATTGTTCTCTTCTCTTGGACGCAAGGGTCTTTTCCTGCTCGATCCCGAAGTCGCGCATGGCATGTCGATTGCAGCTTTGCGCAGCGGCTTTATCCCCACCTGCCACGTGCCGCATGATCCGCGCCTGCAGCAGACGGTGGCGGGACTGATCTTCCCCAATCCGCTCGGTATGGCCGCGGGCTACGACAAGAATGCCGAAGTTCCAGGCCCACTCCTCAAGCTCGGTTTCGGATTTACCGAGATCGGCACTGTGACGCCGCGCGCGCAGGCGGGCAACCCAAAGCCGCGCATCTTCCGACTGGTGGAAAACGAGGCCGTTATCAACCGCCTTGGCTTCAACAATGAAGGACATGCGGCGGCACTTTCGCGCCTCATTGCCGCTGGCCTGCGCGGCATCGTCGGTGTGAACATCGGCGCCAACAAGGATAGCGATGATCGCATCGCCGATTACGTGAAGGGCATCGAAACCTTCTCCTCCGTGGCCTCTTATTTCACGGCCAACATCTCTTCTCCCAACACGCCAGGCCTTCGCGATCTTCAGGCGCGCGAAAGCCTTTCGGCACTTCTTTCCGCGGTGCTGGCGCAGCGCGATCGCGAGGCGGAAAAGCTGTCGCGCCACGTCCCCGTCTTCCTGAAGATCGCCCCTGATCTGACAGAGGAAGGGCTCGACGACATTGCCGCCGAGGTCCTGTCGCACCGGCTGGACGGCCTGATCGTCTCCAACACCACGCTTTCCCGAGACGGACTGGTGCCGGGCAGCAACAACCAGGAAACCGGCGGCCTCTCCGGCAAGCCGCTCTTCGAACGCTCAACCGCGGTGCTGGCAAAGATGCGCAAACGCGTCGGACCGGACCTGCCGATCATCGGCGTCGGCGGTGTGTCCTCTGCAGAGACTGCTTTGGAAAAAATCAGGGCAGGGGCCGACCTGGTCCAACTCTATTCCTGCATGGTCTACGAAGGGCCGGGCCTGCCGGGCAATATCATTCGCGGCCTGTCGGAGAGACTGCAGCGTGACGGTATCAGGAATATCCGTGATTTGCGCGACAGTTCAGTGGAAAGCTGGGCGGCGCGGTCGATTTAAACGGCCCGCTCCCTTTCGCTGTGGCCATCCTCGCATCAAGCGCGAGGATCACGACAGAGACTGTGATGAATGTCAGCTCGCATAGTGCGCGAACACGCCTCTATCAGGCGCAAAGCACCATCGCCCAATAGGGCCGGTTCTTTGCCGCGCTGTCATAGGCGACAGCAACACCAAGCCCGCCATAATTGCCGAGCATGTTTTCCAGGTGATGCGGCGAGCCGATCCAGGCTTTGACCACCCGCTCGACCGTGTCTTGACCTGCGGCGACGTTTTCTGCTGCAGGCAGGGGCACGTTGCCGTTTTTCATGCGAATGAGGAAACTGTCGGTGATGCCGATGAGATGCGCCATCTTCTGCGCCTTCACCATGCGGTTGGCCTGATAAATGGCCGCCTGCTGTGCCGCCGGGTTGGCAGAAAGCGTCGAGAGACCTTTCGAGCAGCGAAGTTCGTTGACCATGGGCAACGCCGCCGCCGTCTCGTCGCGGGTGCCGGATGGCAGGCCCTTATTGGTGGGAACGGAAACGCAGGCCGATAGAACGGAGCCAGCGGACAGCAGCACGAAGCCGCGCCGGGAAAAATTCGTCAGGGAATGGTCGGTCATATCAACGCAAGCTTAGAAGTCTGAGGACGATGAAGACGGGGATGACGATGACCGCGCCCGCCAGAAGATAGTCGCCGATGCTGCCAAGCGCGTGGAAGCCCGAATACCAGATGTTCATAACGAAGTCGCGCACACCATAGATGATGCTCCACGGCGTCAGCCCGAAGACGGCCATCAGAAATCCGACGACCAGCGATATCACCAGCAGCTTGACGATCGTGCGCCCAACGCTGTCACCCAGCACCTTGTTGACCTCACCGGCCATCAGCAAATCTCCTACAGCCTGTCATCGAACAAACCCGTATCCGCGGGATGATGACAAACACCTTCAAACCTTGATCAAGACATATGAAGCGCGGCGCTTCGATGCAAGCATCGCGGTGTTTACACCGTCGATCCGGGCTTTGCGATGAAATAGGACTTGAGTTTTTTTATGGCTTGATGAAAGAGAGCCCACCTCTTTCAGGAAAAATTCGTGAATGGCCCAGAACCAGCATTCTTCCGGCGACGTCATTGCTGATCGTCGTGCCGATTACGCCCGCATGCTGGCAGAAAGCGGCGACCACCAGGCTGCCGCGGAATTGATCGAACAGGCGCTGGAACTTGCCCCACTTTGGACAGCAGGCTGGTTTCGACTGGGCGAGTACAGCGAAAAGGCGGGTCGGCAGGACGATGCAGTGAAGGCTTATGAAAAGGTCGCCGAGCTTGACGAGGAGGGAATATTCGCAGCCCCTCTGAAGCTTGCAGTACTGGGCGCAGCCGAAACGCCCGAGCAGCCACCGAGCCGCTATGTGGAGGGCCTTTTCGACGACTATGCTGATCGGTTCGAAACCTCGCTGGTGAAGAAGCTCGATTACAGCGTGCCGGAGAAGTTGGCGGCTCTCATCGAAACGGCGCGCCCAAGTGGCGAGCGCTTTCGCTGCATGGTCGATATCGGCTGTGGCACAGGATTGCTGGGTGTTGAAATCCGCGACTGGACCGAACGCCTGGAAGGCTTCGACATTTCCACCAACATGTTGGCAAAGGCGGAAGAGAAGGGCATCTACCACCATCTCTCGCAGGCCGATCTTTCTCTTGATGAGGAGACATCCGGCCTCTTTGCCGATGGCCTTCAAAAAGGCCGGGCCGATCTCGTCGCCGCTGCCGACGTGATGATGTATCTCGGCAGCCTTGAGACGGTCATGCCGCTGGTTCTGGCCCTGCTTGAGCGGGGAGGCCTCTTCGCCTTTTCGGTCGAAGATGCGGGTGAGGAGGAGGGTTTCGTCCTTCAGCCCTCGCTCCGCTACGCGCACTCGCAAACCTATGTGAGCAATCTTCTTGCCACCTTTGGCATGGAGATCCTGCAAATCCAAAAAACAACCATTCGCAAGGATGCCGGAAAACCACTTTCCGGCATTCTGTTTCTTGCCGCAAAACCCGCCTGATCTTTTCGTTTCTTGCCATTTTATCGATTGGTCAGGAAGGCTGACATATAGCGGTTGTCGAGCGCCATTTTGCAGTGCAAAATAACCGCATCTCCGCCGCTGGTAGCTTGTGATGACGACGCGGAGACCATCAACAAAATCAGGTCCTGTCGAGGGGATTTCGCATGGCATTCACCAGAAGCGTCTATGGCATGTGGAGTGTGGACCCGGCCAAGCATTCACCGATCGAGGACGTGCAGGGTATCGTCACCGGGAGCATTGTCTCGGCGCTTGGCTTTTACATCCTGAACAAGGTCGGCCTCCTGACCGGTGGCACAGCAGGCGTCGCGTTTCTTATCCATTACGCCTTCGGCATCAGCTTTGGCCTGTTGTTCTTCCTCGTCAATCTGCCGTTCTACTACCTCTCCTTCCGTCGCCTCGGCCTTGCTTTCTCGGTGAAAACGTTCATCTCGATCGGGCTGGTATCGGTCCTGACGGAACTGGAATCGCGCTGGATGGTGATTGACAGCGTCAATCCGCTTTGGGCTGCCATTCTCGGCGGACTTCTCCTCGGTTACGGTCTTCTTGCGCTTTACCGCCACCGTGCCAGCCTGGGGGGCATCGGCATTCTGGCCATCTATATCCAGGATCGTTTCGGCATCCGTGCCGGTCTGATCCAGCTTGCCTTCGACACCTGTGTGATGATCGCCGCCTTTGCGGTCATCGAACCGAAGACGGTGCTCTACTCCATCGTTGGTGCCTTCTTCCTAAACATGTTCCTGGCCATCAATCACCGCTCCGACCGCTACATCGTGGTGCGCTGACGCTTGAAATCTGGCCCGGCGTGGCGCAAGGAAAGCTGTCGAAATCGTGGGGATGGCAATGCGCGATATGATCTGGAAAAACCGTGCAAGGCTGTGGGCCACGACACCCGACCGGCATTCTCTGCTGGAAGATGTTCAGGGTGTTCTTGCCGGAGCCATGTTGGCTTCTCTCGGCGTCACCCTGTTTTCCGCCGCCGGTCTGCTGACAGGCGGAACCGTAGGCCTCGCTTTCCTGGTTCACTATGCAACGGACATGCGTTTTGGTCTTGTCTTCTTCCTGGTCAACCTGCCCTTTTACTACCTTGCCTTTCGTCGCCTTGGACCCGCATTCACGGTCAAGACCTTTAGCGCCATCGCCTTGACGGCGGTGCTGTCCGACATGATGCCGCGACTGTTCGCCTTCCAATCGATCAATCCCATCGCCGCTGCGCTATTCGGCGGATTGACGGTCGCAGCAGGCATGCTGGCGCTCTTCCGCCACCGCGCCAGCCTCGGCGGTTTCGGTATTCTGGCGCTCTATCTGCAGGATCGTTTCGGTTGGCGGGCAGGCTTCATTCAGCTGGCCTTCGATGGCATGGTGCTGCTGGCCTCCTTCTTCATCGCCACGCCCTTCGTCATTCTTTGCTCGGTTCTTGGCGCATTGGTAATGAACCTGGTCATCGCCATCAATCACAGAAACGACCGCTACATCGCCATGTAACGGTCGCTTCGATTGAGAGTGTCAGGCAGCCTTGGCGGCGGCATCGACCGGATGCTGCATTCTGAAGCCGACGGCAATGCGGTTCCAGGTGTTGATCGTACCGATGGCAAGCGTGATCTTGACGATCTCCTCTTCGCTGAAATGCGCTTTCAACGCGTCGAAATCACCATCCGGCGCGCCGGTCTCGGCAATCTTCGTCACCGCATCCACCCAGCCGAGCAGGGCTCTTTCCTGCGCCGTGTAGACGGTCGATTCCCGCCATACGCTCATCAGGTTGATCCATTGCTCCGAAAGCCCGTCGCGGCGGCTCTCCTTCACATGCATGTCCACGCAATAGGCGCAGCCATTGATGATGGATGCGCGTAGTTTGATGAGGTGAATGAAGCGGCGCTCCAGCCCGGAATTTTGCACGAATGTTTCGAGCGCCAGAAGGGCTTTGTAGGATTCGGGCGATGCTTTGGTGTGATTCAGTCTCATTTCCATAGTCGTTTCTCCTTGGTTGCTTGTGGTCATGCGTCATCGTTCGGACAGGCGGTGGCCTGTCCGTCATGGAATTGAAAGAAGTCCTTGTTTCAGCGCGTCGTCTTGCGCTCGTTCAGCTCCAGAAAGGCGCAGCCGCGTGCGGCAATGCCGCCATCGTCTGCGCGGGCGAGGTCAGTACGAATATCCGCAACGGTGGTCTTGGCAAGCTCTGCCCGGTAGGCTCTCTCCGCTTTCAGCATGGCGGCATTGATGCCGCATGGCTTGCTGAAATAGCGGTCAGGCAGCGGGTTTGGACCTCGTTGCCGGATTTCGGCGCAGCGAAAAGCCGGTGCCGGGCCTTCCACCGCAAGCACGATATCGAGAAGCGTTATCTCCTCGGGCTCTTTCGCCAGCCTGTAGCCACCTTTCGGCCCGGGCACTGTCGAAAGAATACCAGCACCTGAGAGCGACTGAAGGTGCTTCAGCAGGTAGCTGGTCGAGACGCCATGAAACTCTGCCAATGCCGCCGCTGACAGTACGCCGTCGGGCGAAAGCGAGGCAAGCATTGCAACGCTGTGGATGGCCTGTTCGACGCCATCGCTCATCTTCATCGGGTCACCTCCATAATCATGGATATTATTTATCCGCGATTATGTGGCTCTGTCAAGCGGCGTCTAAAGGCTCTTCTTTTTTGGAAGAGTTTCACTACCTTAGAGGGGTGAAACACATCGATCCGCCAATCTTAGCGAAAAGCGCCGGAACACTGCCTTTGCCCTTCCAGAAATGGTTTGCGGAGAAGGGCTGGAGTCCGCGTGCGCATCAGCTGGAATTGTCCGCCCAGGCACGGGGCGGGGAAAACATGCTGTTGATTGCGCCGACCGGTGCCGGCAAGACGCTTGGCGGTTTCATGGCATCGCTGACCGATCTGGCCGAGCGTGGCAAGGTGCCACCGGGCTCTGCCTTTGTCGGCGTCCACACGCTCTATATCTCGCCACTGAAAGCGCTCGCCGTCGATATCGAGCGCAACTTGATGAAGCCGGTCTCGGAAATGGGCCTGCCGATTACGGTGGAAACCCGGACCGGTGATACCCCTCAGGGCAAGCGCCAGCGACAGAAGCTCAAACCCCCGGATATTCTTCTGACCACGCCCGAACAGGTCTCGCTGCTGCTCGCCAACAAAGAGGCAGAGCGCTTCTTCAAGGATCTGAAATATGTGGTGCTGGACGAGTTGCACTCGCTCGTCACCTCCAAGCGCGGCCATCTCTTGTCGCTGGCGCTCGCCCGCATCCGCCGCCATGCGCCTGCCATGCGCACCATTGGTCTTTCGGCAACGGTGGCAGATCCGATGGATTTACAGCGCTATCTCGCACCACAGGTGGAAGGCGAACCACCGGCGGGGCTGATCACCGTCGAGGGCGGCGCGAAACCGAATATTGCGATTTTGCAGACGGAGGAGCGTATTCCATGGTCGGGCCATTCGGCCCGCTACGCCATGCAGGATTTGTATCCTGAAATCAAAGACCATCAGACGACGCTGATCTTCGTCAATACCCGCTCGCAGGCCGAGCGAATCTTCCAGGAACTCTGGACGATCAACGACGACAACCTGCCGATTGCGCTCCATCACGGCTCGCTGGATGCCGGGCAGCGGCGCAAGGTGGAACAGGCGATGGCCGAAAACAAGCTGCGCGCCGTCGTCGCCACCTCCACGCTCGATCTCGGCATCGACTGGGGCGATGTCGATCTCGTCGTGCATGTCGGCGCTCCGAAGGGCGCAAGCCGCCTTGCACAGCGTATCGGCCGCGCCAACCACCGCATGGATGAGCCCTCCAAGGCGATCCTCGTTCCTGCCAATCGCTTCGAGGTGATGGAATGCCGCGCGGCGCTCGATGCGAATTACATCGGCGCGCAGGATACTCCCCCGATTGCAGAAGGCGCGCTGGATGTGCTGGCGCAGCACGTGCTCGGCATGGCCTGCGCCGAGCCTTTCGATGCGGATGAGCTTTATCGCGAGGTCACCAGCGCCTCGCCCTACGCCGACCTGTCACGCGAGATGTTCGACCGCGTGGTCGACTTCACCGCAACCGGCGGTTATGCGCTGCGCACCTATGAACGCTACGCCCGCATTCGCCAGATGAAGGACGGGCGCTGGCGTGTCTCCAATCCGCAAGTCGCGCAACAATATCGCCTGAACCTCGGCACCATCGTCGAGGCGGCAGAGCTGAACGTGCGGATGGTGAAGCGCAACGCCAAGGGCACGGTCGGCCGTGGCGGCATGTCGCTGGGCAAGGTGGAAGAGCATTTCCTCGAGCAACTGGTCCAAGGTGATACGTTTCTCTTTGCCGGCAAGGTGCTGCGCTTCGAAGGTATCCGAGAAAATGAATGCCTTGTCAGCCAGGCATTTTCGATGGACCCGAAGATCCCCTCCTATGCCGGGGGCAAGTTTCCGCTCTCCACCTATCTGGCAGATCAGGTGCGCTCCATGCTCGCCGACCCCTCGCGTTGGCATACGCTGCCCGATCAGGTGCGCGACTGGCTGGCGATCCAGAAGGAGAAGTCGATCATCCCGAAGCGGGACGAGTTGCTGGTCGAGACCTTTCCGTTTCGCAAGCGCTTCTTCATGGTCATGTATCCGTTCGAGGGGCGGCTTGCGCATCAAACGCTTGGCATGCTTCTGACCCGCCGGCTGGAGCGGGCAGGGGCAAAGCCCATGGGATTTGTGGCGACCGACTATTCACTCGCCGTCTGGGCGATGGAGGATATGGGCAAACGCCTGCAATCGCGCCGGCTGTCGCTTGCCGACCTGCTGGATGAGGATATGCTGGGCGACGACCTCGAAGCCTGGCTGGATGAATCCTATCTTTTGAAACGCACCTTCCGCAATTGTGCGGTCATCGCAGGACTGATCGAACGCCGTCATCCTGGCAAGGAGAAAACCGGACGGCAGGTCACGGTGTCGGCCGATCTTATTTATGACGTTCTTCGCAGCCATGAGCCGGACCATATCCTGCTGGAAGCCACGCGACGCGATGCGTCGGCCGGACTTTTGGACATTGCTCGACTTGGCGATATGCTAAGGCGAATCAAAGGCCACACGCATCACCGTGCGCTGGACCATGTCTCCCCGCTTGCCGTTCCCGTTATGCTGGAAATCGGCCGCGAAACGGTTGTGGGACAGGCGCAAGACGATGTGCTGGCCGAAGCCGCCGACGAGCTGATTGCCGAGGCGATGGCGTAGGCTTCTTTCGAAGGCCGCGCCGGAAGATACGTGGAAACAAAAGAGAGAGCAGTAAGATTGCTCTTAGGGAATTCGAGACGCCGTGCTGAGCCGCCTTGCCTTGAGTGAAAGATTGTCCACCGGCTTTGAATGCTTCGGAGCCGAAACCGCCATCAATGGCGTTGCGGCGCTGTGCGATCCGCTGGGCGGCCTTTACATGCCGGATCTGTCGCTGCTCGTCGTCTCCGACCTTCATCTGGAAAAGGGTGCGGCCTTCGCGCGGCGCGGTATGATGCTGCCGCCCTATGATACGATCGCGACATTGAAGATCTTCGCCTCGCTGATTGCCCGCTACGATCCGAAGATTGTCGTCAGCCTCGGCGACAATTTCCATGACCGCAAGGGATCGGAACATCTGCCGCTGCCGCTGCGCGACATTATCAAGGAGATGGCAAGAGGCCGCGAATGGATCTGGATCAACGGCAACCATGATCCGGATGGAACGGTGGATCTGCCGGGCTCGTCGGTCGATGAGATGTTCTACGCCAACCTTGTCTTCCGCCATGAGCCGAAGCTGAAGGGTATAGACACGAAAGGCGAAATCGCCGGCCACCTTCATCCATCGGCCACGGTGCGCCGCCGCGACAAGACGGTACGCCGCCCATGCTTCGCCACCGATGGCGCACGCTTGCTGATGCCCGCCTTCGGCGTCATGAGCGGCGGCCTCGATCTGCGCCATAAAGCCATGCGCGGCCTCTTTGACCATGCGGACCTGATTGCGCATCTGATGGGACGCGACCGGATCTATTCGGTTCGGTTTGGAAGCCTGCTGGGATAGGTGGCAATCAGTCCCTGCGGAACAACAGGCTTGCGCCCCAGCCGGTGATCACAGCCGTCAGCACGCAGAGAATACCGTAGACGACCGGCGTCTGATGGGCAGCATTCGTGATCGCCTGCTCCATGCCGGTTTTTACCACGCGCAACTTGAGTTCTCGCTGGGCAACAGGCATGCCGCTCTTGAAGAGGTAGGCTCTGGCGGTATGGACGCCATTCGGCACGTTGGCGGGCAGGCGAAGCGTTGCCCAGAAGAGGCCGGTTCGCTCCAGCCGCACCCCGGTCGTGTCGTTGCGATAGATGCCGCTGGCAAGTTTCAGGCGGCGATAGGCCTCCTGAAAATCATAGACATTGTCCGGCACGCCGGAAAATACCGCGCTGTTCAGTGGAAGATGCTCGACGCCGAGGCCCATGGCCTTCAACGTGCCGGGAGAGGCAATGTCGTTGATGTTGCGGGTGCTGGCCATGGAATAGGATTCCGGCAGGGGCGCGAATGTGATGGCGCTGGTATTGATCCAGATTCCCGCCACCCGGCTCTTTTTACGCACGGTCGTATATTCGTTCGGGCCCTCCAGCGTGACGACGATGTCGTATTGCCCGATGGCAAGCAGCAACTGGTCGGCATTGTTGAGCGCGCCGAACATGGTGAAATCCGCACCGCGAAAATCCGACGCGATCGAGATTTCATTCGTCGATGCACCGATCTCGATGTTCTCTTGAAGCGTCCGCGGCTTGCCCTGAGCGTCTGGAGAGACCGCGAGCGGGGGCGTTTGCGCCAGAGCTGCACCGGCGCAGAAAACCACCAACGATGCAAGTAGGGCAGCGCGCATCAATAGCCAAGCCCTCCGACCGCAACGGAAAAGAGATCTTCCGGTCGCACCACAAGCCCGATGGCAAGGCGGATGCCGACAGCCAGCACCAGAAGCGCCAAAAGTGCGCGCAGCTGCTCGCCGCGCAGCTTCTGCCCGACACGCACGCCATATTGGGCGCCGATGACACCCGCCAGCATGAGAATGAAGGCCAGCACGATATCGACCGAATAGTTCGTCGCCGCCTGCACGATCGTCGTATAGGCGGTGACGAAAATGATCTGGAAGAGCGATGTGCCGACAACGACGTTGGTCGGAATACGCAGGAGATAGATCATCGCCGGCACCATGATGAAGCCGCCGCCGACACCCATCACCGATGTCAGGATACCGATGGCAAAGCCGAGCGCGATGATCGGGATGACGCTGAGATACAGTTTCGACTTCTTGAAGCGCATCTTCAAGGGCAGGCGATGCACCCAGTTATGGTGGCCGGGACGGCGCAGCGGAATGGTTTCATTGCGCGCCGTGCGGCGGATGGCAGAGATGCTCTCCTTCAGCATCAACCCGCCGACGGTCGACAGCAGAATGACGTAGAGAAGCGAAATGATCAGATCGAGCTGGCCGATACTGCGCAACAGAGTGAACAGCCACACACCGACGGTCGCCCCGCAGAGGCCGCCGATCAGCAACATGGAGCCGAGCTTCACATCCAGCGTGCCGCGGCGAAAATGGGTAATGGAGCCGGAGACCGAGGAAGCGACGACCTGGTTTGCCCCCGTGGCAACCGCCACAACCGGAGGAATATTGTAGAAGATCAGAAGCGGGGTGATGAGGAAGCCGCCGCCCACCCCGAACATGCCGGAGAGAAACCCCACAGCCGCGCCCATGCCGAGGATGATGAAGACATTCACCGACAATTCCGCGATGGGCAGATAGACAGTCACAATCGGACCTCTGGCAATGGTTCCGGGCGTCCCGGTCGGCTCGAAGCCACCTGTCCGCCAATTCAAATCTCTGTCCTGAAAGAAGGCTTTAAGGGCCTTCGTTGGTCATGCCCGGCAGGCCACGACCTGTCAATCATTCAACGGCAAATACGTTGATAATTTGAAAAGAAGAAGGGCCGGAGCGACATTGTCGTCCCGGCCCTTCCAATAGCTCTGTTTTTCGTTCGATTACTTGTTGCGGGCGAGCAGCGCCGTCACCAGTTCGTCGGTAATGCGACCGTCCGGAGTCTGGCCGACGGATTTCTGGAAATCCCGAATGGCCGCGACCGTGGTCTTGCCAAGCTTTCCGTCCGGCACACCGGCCTTGAAGCCGTTATTGTTGAGGATGGCCTGAATGTTGCGGATTGCCTTCTGCATGTCGACCGAAGAGGTCTTCACGCCGCCGGCATTGGTCCACTCGTCGGGAAGGTTCACCGAATTGGCGTCTTCATCGAGCGGCGTCACTTTCCAGGCGTCGACTTTGGCCTTGGCGCTGGCAAGCTGCTCCGGCTTCATCGCCTTGGCCACATCGTCGCGCTTCTGGGCTGCATCGGCATCACCATCGCGGGCAGCAATGGCGAACCACTTGTAGGACTCTTCCAGGCTCTGCTGAACGCCGCTGCCGCGCGCGTACAGGATGGCGAGGTTGAACTGGCTGTCGCGAACGCCGAGATCGGACGCTTTGATGAACCAGTCTGCAGCGGCCTTGTAGTCGGGCTGGCCTGCCGCGTCGGATGTCAGCAGGACGGCGAGATTGTGCATGGCGCCGGCATTGCCCTGGCTGGCGGCCATTTCGTAATAGCGCTTGGCTTCCGGCAGATTGCGTTCGACGCCATTTGCCTTCTCATACATGTTGCCGAGACGATATTGCGCCGGTGCGAAGCCACGGTCCGCCGCAAGCTTGTACCACTTGGCTGCCTCTGCGCGATCCGCCTGAACGCCGACGCCATCAGTATAGCGTACTGCGATTTCGAAGAGCGCCAGCGCGTCGCCTTTGCCTGCGGCCTCTGCCAGAGAAGCCGGCGTGAGGCCCGCCGGGACGGCAATGGTCGTTTCAGTCTGCGGTGCGGCCTCGCTGGAGTGGGCGCCAACGGTGTCGGTCTGTGGTGTCACACTTTGCTTTAGCTGCTCGGCCACAGCCATCTCGCCGTGAGGTGCTGCGACATTGATGGCAGGCGCCTCTTGCGGCAGAGGTGCGCCGCCAATCGGCCGCGTGTCGATCAAATGCCCCTGTCTGTCGGCATCGCTCTGCATCCGGTCGGCTGCCGCCTGAGCGGTTTCGTCAACCGGGGCGGTGGAGGGCTCTGTAACGGCCTGATTGGTAACGTCCGGAATTGCGGACGATACAACGCCGGGCTCAGCGTCGTTCGTGCTCGTCGTCACCCGTTGAGCGGGCGGTGTGTCGGAACCAACAAGCGATTTGACCATGGGCATGGCCATCATCGCCAGAAGAATGGCGCCAATGCCGAGCAGAAGTGGGCGACGATAGCGCGCCAGCATGGACGCGCCCTTGGGGCTGCGGCCACTTTTTGCCGACCCGGAGTTTGTCGCCCTTTCTGGCATGGTTTCGAGTGCGGCGGCCTGGGCCGCACGACGTGCAGCTGCGATGAAATCGGCGCGGTTGTCGCCGTCCTTGTCGCCGGCACGCTGAGCATTCTGGCTGGCGCGAACCCGCTCCAGAATCTTCTTCACGTCCGGGGCGCCGGTGCCGGGCTCCAGAAGCTCATTCTCATCGTCGGACGAGAGAAAATCGATCGGATCGAGAGCCGGCGCCGGGTTGACGTTGGTGCGCCCGTTTGCAGGGGCAGACGCGTCACCCTCGGATCTGGCTGCGCCCGATTTGAACCGGCGGGTCAGGCTGGCAAGGAGGCCCTGCTTTTCTTCGGCGACAGGTTTGGCCGCTGCGGGAGGCGCAAAGGCGGTAGCCGTATCCGTATCGAAGGAAGATGTGGCGGTCGCAGCTGCCAGCGAGGAGAGACTTTCCTCCGAGAAGCTGGCGAAAGGCATTGGAGAATTGGAGGCCGAATGCTCTTGCTCATAGGCAGGCTCGGGCGCGCGGCGATCATCCAGCGCATCCAGACGGCTTGCGATCTGCAACAGGGTTTCGTGTAGAGCCTCGAAGGTGCGGTGGGTGCGTTCATCGGTATTGCGGCTCAGGCCCTCGAGTTTGCGAAGGTCGTTTGCCAGTTCCGAAAGCAGCACCATGTCCGCTGGGCTCGCGGTCTGCGCCAGGTTGTTGCGCGTGTGAGCTTCCAGCACCGCTTCCGCTGCCTGTCGTGCAGCCTCGATGATATATTCGTCATTGGACGCCATATAGTCTTCGATTGCGCTCATCCGCGCATCAAGCTCAGGCGGCATGCCCATGGGCTGGGCGTGGCTCTGCTCGTTTAGCATCGAGGACAGATTGGCGATGTGGCTCTCGAGGCTCGCAAGCGCGCCGGGATCGGTATTGCTGGAGCGGGTTGTTTCGTCGAGCTTGGCTGCGATCTTGCCGAGGCGGTCTTCAAGGCGAAGGAAGGCAGAATCATAGGCCGCGTTTTTGCCGGATGCCGGACGCGTATCGATATCGTCGATACGCCGGGCAATCTTGTCCAGCCGCTCGGCCAGCTTGTCATTCACCGCACCATTGCCGAGCAGATCGATCTTCTTGGAAATATCGGTGAGGAACGACGTCAGTTCAGGCTGCGCCGGCGTGCGCTTGGATTGCTCCAGATAGGCAGAGAGTTGGTCGAGTTGCTCGGTAAGCTTCGAGATGTGGCGGTCTGATGACAGCTCCTCAATGCGGTTTGCCAGCGCGTCGAGACGGCCCGTCAGGGCCTCGGACGGCTTGTCCTTCTCAGCACTCATGTCCTTCAGCTGGTCAAGCTGGCCCGAAAGACCGTTGAGGCGGGTCTCAAGCCGTTCCATCAACGCGGCATCTGGCGAATGGTGAGCACGATTGGAGGTCGCGGCGATCGCGCGGCTGATTTCGTCCAGACGCTGATCGACACCGGAAAAATGCTCGGTGAGAACATTCTCGTTCGGCTGAATGCGGCGGCCCAACTGCTCGACGAAGCCCGCCATGGTGATGAGCTTGTCCTCCAGCGCGCGGATGGCCGGGTTGTTATTGGCATTGCCAAGGTCGCTCTTGATGTCGTCAAGACGATAGGCGAGCGCGACGATCTCTTCCTTCAGCGCAGTCTGGTCGAAACCGCGTAGCGTGTCTTCGACCTCGTCCCAACGACGCTCCATCTTGTGCATGCTGTCCTGGCGAGCCATCTGCTCGACCAGCGAGCGGAGTTCCTCGACCTCGGAGCGCAGTGCCTGGGATTCCGGTCCGGACGTCGTGCTGAGGCGGTCGATGCTCGCGGCAAGCCGGGCAACGTCTTCGCGAATATCCTCGGCGAAATCCTGGTTTTCGGCAAAGGAGCGGATGTTGCGCAATTCGCTGCGCACACCCTGCATCTCGCGCGCAACGCCTTCGGAGAGTTCGTTCTTCAATTCCTGTCGCAGGTTGACGAGTGCTTCGGCCACTTCGCGCAACGCTGCATCGCCCTGCGAGGCCGGTGCTGGGGCGGCTGGTGCGCGTGAAGGGCGGCTGCGCTCGACACGCGCTGCTTCTACCGGAGCTGCCGGTCGCGTGCGATAGGCCGGAATGGCGGTGGAGGCACGGTAATCCTGATCGTCATAACGGCGCTGTTCCTGCTGCATCGCGCTGCGGGCAGGCTGCGGCGCTTCATAGGCGTCGCGGCTCCAGCGGTCATCGAGCGCTTGCTGACGGCGGCGAATTTCATCGACGGGATCGAATCGGCGAGAGCTTGGTTCGCGCTGGGGACGAGGCGGTGCAGGCGCGCGCTCCGGCGGGCGTTCGGCAGGTGGTTCGCGACGGCTTCTTTCCATCGGCCCGCCCAGCAGGTCTTCAAGCCGTGCTTCCAGGCCTTCGATGGTGCGATTGAGCGCGTCCAGCGACGATCTGTCACTCTGTCCTCGGGAATTCGATCGCAATCCGCTCATCTTGCTGCTCGCTTCGTCTTTGCCGTTTGACCCTTCCACCGACTGGAAAGGGGTATGCCGTTCTTCTCCTCTGGAACTGCGTCGTTTCCGAAGCACTTCCTTAAAACAGGACAATTGCCTATCTATGGTTAATTAAGAGTTAATTAGAATTTACTGCTTTAATACTTTCTTCATGATTATCCTTGCGCGAAACTTGATGCGGTATACACGATATTGTTGCAAATAGTGATGAGGGGAAAATTCTCGCCAAAGACATTTGACGTTTACGCGCACGTCAAATATTGTGAGCTCATCTTGAGGTCGGATAAGGTCCGGCGAACGATGCGGAGGAACATCGGTAATGCCTGTGTACAAGGCCCCTATTAAGGACACTCTTTTCATTCTCAACGACGTTCTGGGTCTGGAGCGCTACAACAACCTGCCCGGTTTCGAAGACGCAACGCCGGATATGATCGAGGCGATTACCGGCGAGGCTGCAAAGCTTGCCGAAGAGCAACTCTTCCCGCTCAATCTTTCCGGCGACCAGCAAGGCTGCAAGCGCGCCGAAGATGGCACGGTCTCCGTGCCGGACGGTTTCAAGCAGGCCTATGACGCTTACTGTGAAGGCGGTTGGAGCGGTCTGGCCGTGCCTGCCGAGTATGGCGGGCAGGGGCTTCCCTACACGCTGCACGCCGCCGTCGGCGAATTCATGTCGTCTGCCAACCTGTCGCTGATGATGTATCCCGGCCTGACGCAGGGCGCGATTGCCGCGATCCTCGTTCACGGCACGGATGAGCAGAAGCAGACCTATCTGCCCAACATGGTGGCCGGCACATGGTCCGGCACCATGAACCTGACCGAGCCGCATTGCGGCACCGATCTCGGCCTGCTGCGCACCAAGGCCGTGCCGCAGGGTGACGGCACCTACAAGATCTCCGGCCAGAAGATCTTTATCTCCGCCGGCGAACATTCCATGACGGACAATATCATCCATCTGGTGCTCGCCCGTATCGAGGGCGCACCGGAAGGCACCAAGGGCATTTCGCTCTTCATCGTGCCGAAGTTCCTGGTCAATGCCGATGGCTCGCTTGGCGAGCGCAATGGCGCGGTCTGTGGCGCGATCGAGCACAAGATGGGCATCCACGGCAACGCCACCTGCGTCATGAACTATGACGACGCGACCGGCTACCTGATCGGCGCAGAGAACAAGGGCCTTTCGGCCATGTTCGTGATGATGAACGAGGCGCGCCTCGGCGTCGGTTTGCAGGGTCTTTCGATCGGCGAGATCGCTTACCAGAACGCTGCAAACTACGCCCGCGATCGTATCCAGGGCCGTTCGCTCTCCGGTGCCAAGCATCCGGACAAGAAGGCGGATCCGATCATCGTTCACCCCGATATCCGTCGTTCGCTGTTGACGATCCGCGCCTACAACGAAGCCGGCCGCGCCTTCCTGCTGTGGACCGCGCTGCAATCGGACATTGCACATCGTTCGACCGACGAGGCGGCACGCCAGGCGGCAGACGACCTGCTCGGCCTCGTCACCCCGATCGTCAAGGGTGTGTTGACCGACAAGGGCTTCGACCACGCAGTTGCCGCTCAACAGGTCTATGGCGGTCACGGCTATATCGAAGAATGGGGCATGAGCCAGTATGTGCGCGATGCCCGCATCACCATGATTTACGAGGGTGCCAACGGCATCCAGGCGCTCGATCTGGTTGGTCGCAAGCTTGGTCTCAATGGTGGCCGCGCCGTTATGGCGCTATTCAAGGAAATCGGCGATTTCTGCGAAGAAAACCGCGCGGACGAAAATCTGGTCGTCTACACCAAGGGCCTGAAGAAGGGCTTGAACGATCTGCAGGCTGCAACCATGTGGTTTATGCAGAATGCCATGGCAAAGCCGGACAATGCCGGTGCCGGCTCCACCGACTATATGCATCTCTTCGGTCTGGTGGTCCTCGGCTACATGCATGCGCGTATGGCGAAGGCGGCCCAGGCTTCGCTGGCCTCCGGTTCTTCCGACGAGGAATTCCTGAAGGCCAAGCTCGTCACGGCCCGCTTCTTCATGGAACGCCTGATGCCGGAAACGGCGCTGCGCAAGACCCGCATCGAAGCTGGCAGCGACACGATGATGGAACTCGCTGCCGAAGCGTTCTGAAACGGATCAGGAGGCCGCATGCGGCCTCCAACAATTTTCAGGCAGTCACCTGCCACAGGGAGATGAGACATGACCGACGTTTTTATTTATGACCACGTCCGCACCCCGCGCGGACGCGGCAAGAAGGATGGCAGCCTGCACGAGGTGCCGTCCGTTCGTCTTGCCGCCAAGACGCTGGAAGCGATCCGCGACCGGAACGGACTCGATACGGCGACCGTCGATGACATCATCATGGGCTGTGTCGATCCGGTCATGGATGCCGGTGCGGTGATCCCGAAGGCGGCTGCCTTCGAGGCGGGATACTCCACCAAGGCGCCGGGCATGCAGATCTCGCGCTTCTGTGCGTCGGGACTCGATGCCGTCAATTTCGCCGCTGGCAAGATTGCGGCAGGATCGGACGAAATCGTCATTGCAGGCGGCGTGGAAAGCATGTCGCGCGTCGGCATGGGCATGTCGGGCGGTGCCTGGTACATGGACCCTTCGGTCAATTTCCCTGCCTATTTCATGCCGCAGGGCGTCTCCGCCGATCTGATTGCCACGAAATACGGCTTCTCGCGCGACGACGTCGATGCCTATGCGGTGGAAAGCCAGAAGCGTGCCGCGCACGCCTGGGAAAACGGCTACTTCAAGAACTCCGTCGTTCCGGTCAAGGATCAGAACGGCATCACCATTCTCGACCGTGACGAGCATATGCGCCCCGGCACGGACATGCAGGCGCTCGCCTCGCTCAACGCGTCCTTCCAGATGCCGGGTGAAATGGGCGGCTTCGAAGCCGTCGGCATCATGGCGCATCCGGAAGTGGAGCGGATCACCTACGTCCACCACGCCGGCAACTCGTCAGGCATCGTCGATGGTGCGGCCGCTGTTCTGGTCGGTTCGAAGGCCGGCGGCGAAAGCATGGGTCTGAAGCCCCGCGCGCGCATCCGGCACTTCGCCAATATCGGGTCCGATCCGGCACTGATGCTGACCGGTCCCGTGGACGTGACGGAAAAGCTTCTGAAAAAGACGGGCATGTCGATTGCCGACATCGACCTCTTCGAACTCAACGAAGCCTTTGCCGCCGTCGTTCTGCGCTACATGCAGGCCTTCGACATCAGCCACGACAAGATGAACGTCAATGGCGGCGCCATCGCCATGGGTCATCCGCTCGGTGCCACGGGCGCCATGATCCTCGGCACGGTTCTCGACGAGCTGGAACGCCGCGATCTCAACACTGCGCTGGTCACGCTCTGCATCGGTGCAGGCATGGGCACCGCGACGGTGATCGAGCGGGTTTGAGTGACTGGCCATGCGGCGGGAGGTTTACGAACGACCCAAGACCGAGGTTGAGCAGCAACAGCTTCTGCACAATCTCGATAAGGACATGGCGCAGGATTACGAGCGATCGACCCGCGTCCTGACCAAGGAAGACATGAAGACCAGTCGTGCCGAAAGCAGAGGTCTGATCGTCTTTCTCGTTCTTGTGTTTGTCTGCTTCGGCCTCGCCGTCTGGCTGTACTGACCGAAAAGAGAATTCAGGGAAGAGGAATCCCACAATGAGCACTTACACCAATTTCAAAATCGAAACCGATGCAGACGGCATTGCCCTCGTGACCTGGGACATGCCGGAAAAATCCATGAATGTTTTCACCGCCGAGGTGATGGAAGAGCTGAACGCCATCGTCGATGCGACGGTTGCGGACGCAGCCGTCAAAGGCGTGGTCTTCACCTCCGGCAAGAGCACCTTCTCTGGCGGCGCCGATCTTTCCATGATCAAGTCGATGTTCTCCTTCTACCACGAAGAGAAGACGAAGAACCCGGATGAAGCAGCCCAGAAGCTTTTCGATCTGGTCGGCAAGATGAATGGTCTCTTCCGCAAGATCGAAACCAATGGCAAGCCCTGGGTGTCCGCCATCAACGGCACCTGCATGGGCGGCGCCTTCGAACTGTCGCTCGCCTGCCATGGCCGCGTGGCTTCGAGCGCAAAGAGCGTCAAAATCGCGCTTCCGGAAGTCAAGGTTGGCATCTTCCCCGGCGCCGGTGGCACGCAGCGCGTTTCGCGTCTGACCGATGCGCAGTCGGCGTTGCAGATGATGACGACCGGCCAGTCTCTGACTGCCCAGCGCGCCAAGGCGATGAACCTCGTGCATCAGGTTGTTGAGCCGGATCAGCTGATTTCGGCTGCCAAACAGATGATCAAGGATGGTCTGAAGCCGGTCGCTCCATGGGACGAACGAGGCTTCAAGGCACCGGGTGGCGGCATCTGGACGCCAGCGGCAGCACAGCTGTGGCCAGCCGCACCGGCGATCCTGCGCCGCGAAAGCGCCGGCAACTATCCGGCCGCGCTCGCCATCCTGAAATGCGTGTATGAAGGCCTGCAATTGCCCTTCGACACCGCACTGAAGGTCGAGCAGCGCTACTTCACCGAGATCCTTCGCTCGAAGGAAGCCTTCGCGATGATCCGCTCGCTGTTCATTTCCATGCAGGAACTGGGCAAGGGCGCACGCCGCCCCGCCGGTCAGCCGAAGAGCGACTTGAAGCATGTCGGTGTTGTCGGTGCCGGCTTCATGGGCGCCTCTATCGCCTATGTCACGGCTGCCGCAGGTCTCGACGTCACGCTGATCGACCGCGACGAGGAAGCCGCGGCCAAGGGCAAGACCACCTGTGAAGGTCTGGTCAAGGGTTCGGTCGACAAGGGCCGGATGACGCCGGAGGAGGGTGCCGCGGTCCTCGCGCGCATCACCCCGACGTCGGATTACAACGCACTGAAGACCGCAAACCTGGTCATCGAGGCCGTCTTCGAAGACCGCGACGTGAAGAAGGCCGTCATCGAACAGGTGGAAGCAGTCCTGCCGGAAGGCGCGATCTTTGCCTCCAATACCTCGACGCTGCCGATCACCGGCCTTGCGAAGAACTCCAAGCGCCCGGTGGATTTCATCGGCATTCACTTCTTCTCGCCCGTCGAGAAGATGATGCTGACCGAAGTGATCCTCGGCAAGGAAACCGGCGACAAGGCGCTCGCCGTCGCACTGGATTACGTCGCCAAGATCAAGAAGACCCCGATTGTCGTCAACGACACGCGCGGCTTCTTCGTCAATCGTTGCGTGCTGCGCTACATGGCGGAAAGCTATGAAATGCTGATCGAAGGCGTGCCGCCGACGATGATCGAAAACGCCGCGAAGTTCGCCGGCATGCCGGTCGGCCCGCTGGCGCTGAACGATGAGGTGGCAATCGATCTGTCCTACAAGATCCTGAAAGCCACGGCTGCGGATCTTGGAGACAAGGCCGTCGATCCGCGCCACATGGAGTTGGTCAAGAAGCTGGTGGAAGACGAAGGCCGTTTCGGCCGCAAGAACTCCAAGGGCTTCTACGACTATCCGCCAAAGCCCGCCAAGAAGTCCCTCTGGCCCGGCCTGAAGGACCTCTACGCGCAGAAGGCGCCGGAAGACGTTGACATGGACGTGCTGAAGCAGCGCTTCCTCGTCACTGTCGCCTTGGAGGCGGCCCGCACCATGGAAGAGGGCATTGTGACCGATCCGCGTGAGGCTGACGTCGGCTCCATCCTCGGCTTCGGCTTCGCGCCCTATACCGGTGGCGCTCTGTCCTACATCGACGGCATGGGTGTTGCGAACTTCGTAGCGCTGGCAGAAAAGCTCGAGGCTGAATACGGCCCGCGCTTTGCCCCGACGCCACTCTTGAAGGATCTGGCTGCCAAGGGTGAGACCTTCTACGGTCGCTTCGACCCCTACGCCAAGGCTGCCAAGGCCGCTTGAGCGAAACAGGTCACAACAACGAAAAGGCGGCCATCCGGTCGCCTTTTTCTTTTGTGCGAGCGCGGCGCGCTTCCTCCAGGCGACACTGCATCCTTTTGCCCCCTCCGGCGTTTGGAGAGGGAGTTCTCCCGAGCATGATCGGGAGCCCAAGGATTTTCCAAAAGGAGATGTGAATGAGAGCGCCCGCACGATCCCACGGTTTCGACAAGCCGGCTGACCTGGAAGACGAACTGGCTCAGCTGGACGAAGAGCGGGCAGACGAAAAGCCGAAAGCGCTCGATCGTCGTCCAGCCCCGCCAAAACCTGGAAGAAAACCTGCGGAAGAAGCATCGCTGCAAGCACAGATCGCAGAACTGCGCCGTGATCTCGACGAGGTCCGTCGTGAGGTCGAGAAGCTGAGCGCATCGCGAAATGTGCCGTCTCGCTCGAGTTCGTATGACACCCCGAACTGGCTCCCGATCGTCCGATCCGTCGCCATCACTTCGCTCGCCAGCCGCATATTCGCCTCGTCGCCGATGATCGCCCTCCTCGTAGCGGCCGTTCCGTTCGCACTTGGCCTCACCGCCGGATCGAAACAATAAGCCTCTTATCAGCGTGCGGAGTGCTGCATTTACGGGGCGGGAGCGAGGAACATCTGGTTCCTCGCTTCCCTCTTTTTGATAGCGTTAAAGGCTTCGAAACCGGCTGAAGAAAAACTGTCAAAAAAGTTCGTCCGGGCGCTTGCCATGTCCGAACAAGATGCTATAACCCCGCTCACTTCCGGGGCGGAACACTCCCCGGCGCTTCAAAAAAGCGAAGGTTCTTCAAGAGCCTGTAGTGCCCGGATAGCTCAGTTGGTAGAGCAGCGGATTGAAAATCCGCGTGTCGGTGGTTCAAATCCGCCTCCGGGCACCATTTAATTTCCCTAACCAATGAAATTGTTTTTGAGACGCGTTCCCTTGGTCAACCCTCGTTGGCTCGTCAGTTTACCAGACAGCAAGCTCGGTGACTGCACTCCGTGAGGCGCCTAGGCCGCAGATCGTACCCAAATCTTGGAAAAGGCGCCTGATTGGCTGAGAATTTCCGAGGTATGTGGGCTCAGAGACTGACAAGCGCGCCAGAGACTGAACGCCACATAAAGGCAACAAAAAAGGCCGGGGCGAATTCGCACCGACCTCTTGTCGCTTGTCATCTGCCGCCAGTACATCCGTGGTCAACGTGCAAGCGGTGGCGCCGCCACGCCACTCGGTGAAGAGAATGCGGGGCGGCGCGTTTGGTTCCAAATTTTAATCGAGTAATTCTGCGGGTACCTTGCCGCCATTTTCTGACAGTTTTTTAAGCAAAGCCTTGTGGAGCCAGTTGTTCATCTCGGCCGAGCCATTGAGTTCGCCGGTATAGCCGAGTTCCTGCGCCAGTTCCTTGCGCTCTGCGAGGCTCGCATCCATGCCGAGCGCCTTCATCAGATCGACGATCGAATGTTTCCAGTCGAGGCGATGTCCGCTGCGCTTGACTGCGGCATCGAGCTGCGACGCGACATCGACCTGCTGGGTGGATGCAGAGGTTGGTGCCGACGGGACGGGTGCCGAGCTGCCGGAGGTGGAGGGAACGGCTTGACCCGTGCCGCCGACGGGCGGTGCGGTGGTTGCGGCGGGCTCAGGGATGGATGAGGGGGCAGGTGTCGGTTCCGTGGCGGACGGGGATGTCTGCTCGGCATGGGCCGAACCGAAGATCGCGTCTTTGATTTTGCCGAAGATGCTCATGATGTTTCCTCCTTGGACTGATTATCGATGTCGGTCCAACGGATCGAAGGCGGATCGCGTTCCGATTGGAGGTGAAAAAGCCAGCCCTACCCAGGGTAGCCATCACCATCGGGACGATTATCTGCTGTGAAAACTGAGGTAGACACTGCGGTAACAGGAGCTGGCCATGCACAAGATCTGAAGAAATGCGGGGCATGTTGGTGCTTCTCCAAGTGTAGCGAAGACGAATATTAATGGCTTTTCAATTGATGTCGGGCATCATCGCTTCCCACACATGGAGGTATTGATGCGGCGGTTGTCGTCGGGCGCGATTTTAAACTTTGCGCCATTACGCTGGATTGCATCTATTGATCCGACATTGCCCCATGAGGTGCGAAAGCGTCTCGGAGACATGTTCTTCAGCTCCACCAAGCCGTTTTTTCTTGGAGCGGCCAACTCCACCGCGGTTCTCAGTGTAGCCTTCTACAGGATCGGTGATCCTGTGTTTCTGGTCCTCATAGCGTTGGAAGTGATGCTCCTCGTCGCCAGACTGGCGGCTATTCGAACGGCGGAGCGGAGCAAGGCTCCCTTCTTTGTGGTCGGGCTGACATGGGCCTTGACGCAGGCTTTCACGATCTCGCTCGTTGTGCTGTCGCGCGACATTTCAATGACAATCATCGTGCTGGCCTCAAGTCTCGCTGCCATCGGCAGCATCATCGGCCGCAACTTCGCCGCACCGCGCTACGCCATGACGCAGGTCCTGCTCCTCGACTTGAGCTTCAAGGCGAGTTTCAGCTTTCTTTATCCCGAGTTTCTGCCGCTCATCCTCTGTCAGACCGTGCTGTTCTTTCTGATGAACCTGACGATGATTGAGCAGCAGCGGAGCGTCACCGTGCGTGCGATCATCGCAGAAATCGAAAGCCGGGCGCAATCCTTTCGCGATCCTCTCACGGGGCTCCTCAATCGCCGCGGCATGGAACGCGCATTCGAGAGCCTGACCGTGGATGGCGCTCGACCCTCGCTTCTTTTTCTCGATCTCGACAACTTCAAGCAGGTGAACGATGGGCACGGACATCGTGTGGGCGATCTGCTGTTGGAAGAGGTTGGACGACGCCTGACATCGACGATCGGTCCTGATGCGGTGGCCTGTCGTCTGGGTGGAGACGAGTTTCTTATTCTCTGCAAGGAGAGGAGCGTTCAGGGCATCGAGAATCTCGGCACTAGGCTGATTGCGTCGCTTTCTGCTCCTTACGACATCGGCTCGATGGGGACGGCCCATGTGGGCGCCAGCATTGGCGCAGCGCTTGGCGGCAAAGATACAGATATGACCGGAATGATGGTGCTTGCCGACAAGGCACTCTATGGCGCAAAGGGGCGTGGCAAGGGCCAGTGCGTGCTGGCGACGTGAGTTTCTATACGCGCGTACAGCATTAGACTGAGGAACTTTGGCCTGTGGAGCGGATCAAAACTTCGCCGCGTGCCGTCGATGCGCTCTTAGTGTTAATGCAAAAAGGGCGGCCAATCGACCGCCCCTTCCAATTCTGTCGCAGCATATGCCGTCTCAGGCAGGCCGCTCTTCACCGGCATTTGGACGCCAGGTAATCAGCTTTTTCTCGGCGACATCGAGGATGAGGTCGATGATGAGAACGAAGATGGCCAGGATGATGATGCCTGCGAAGACGCCGACAGCATCGAAGTTGCCTTCGGAGCGGGCAATCAGATAGCCAAGGCCAGCGGATGCGCCGAGATACTCACCAATGATGGCGCCGACGACCGCAAAGCCGACGGAGGTGCGCAGGGAAGACAGGATCCAGCTTGCTGCGGCCGGGAAGTAGACATGGCGCAGAAGATCGGAGCGCTTGGCGCCGAGGATGCGAGTGTTCGACAGAACGACCGGGTTGACTTCGCGAACGCCCTGCATGGCGTTGAAGAAGGTCACGAAGAACACCAGCGTTACCGCCAGCGCAACCTTGGACCACAGGCCGAGACCGAGCCAGAGAACGAAGATCGGTGCCAGAACGACGCGCGGAATGGCGTTGACAGCCTTGATGAACGGGTCGAGGACGCGCGCCACGAAGGGGCTGAGACCGAGCCAGACGCCAGCGCCGACGCCGAGACCCGTACCGATCAGATAGCCGAGAACCGTTTCGCTGAGCGTGATGCCGACGTGCTTGTAGAAGCCCGCGTCGCCCACCCAGTCGATCACCTGTTTGACGATATCGAAGGGGGCGGGGAAGAAGAAGCGGTCGATGGCGCCGGTCGATACGCCAAGCTGCCATCCACCGAGAATGACGACCAGAAGTACGACCTGGATGAGGCGAATGTTAATGGCGTGCATAGCTTTTCTCCACTTCGCCGCGCAGGGATGCCCAGATGTCGCGGTACAGAGTCATGAATTTCGGGTCGAGCTTGATTTCGGCGACATTGCGCGGACGCTCGAGATCGACAGGGAAGCTTTCGATCACGCGGCTTTTCGGGCCAGCGGCCAGAACGACGACGCGGTCGCCAAGCGCAATGGCTTCTTCCAGATCATGCGTGATCATCACGACCGCGCGGCGATCTTCCTGCCATAGGCGCAGAAGCTCGTTCTGCATCAAATGGCGGGTGTGGATGTCGAGCGCCGAAAAGGGCTCGTCCATCAAGATGACCTTCGGCTCGGTAATCAGGGCCTGGGCCATCTGCACGCGCTTGCGCTGGCCGCCGGACAGCATGTGCGGGAAGCGGCTCTCGAAGCCTTTGAGTCCGACTTTTTCAAGCCAGGCCATGACCTTCACCCGGCGTTCCGCTTCCGGCACGCCGCGGAACATCAAGCCCAGCTCGACATTCTGATAGGCCGTCTTCCAGGGAAGCAGGGCATCCTGCTGGAAGAGATAACCGATATTGTTCTGCACGCCGTTGACGGGCGAACCATCGATGCTGACGGAGCCCTTGGCGGGTTTCAACAGGCCGGCGATTGCATTTAGGATGGTGGATTTGCCACAGCCCGTCGGGCCGACGATGGAAAGGAATTCTCCATCGCCAACTGCGAGGTTGACATCCTGAACGGCGGTGAAAGAACCAAATGCCATCGTCACATTATCGATGGCGACCATCGATTTTGGTTCTGACTGTGCCACCGGCGTGAGCTTTCTGACTGGTGAAGACATGGACGGACCCTCAGTTTGCGGGTTTCGAAGCGGCGGCTTCGACGAATTTGTTGGTGTAGGTGGTGTTGAGATCGATCGTCGCCTTGGCCACAGCCTCGTTGAAGCTTTTCAGCACGGCGAGCGGCGTCTCGAGATCTTTCGGCTCGAACTTGCCGTCTTCGGAGAAGATGGCTTTCGCCGCTTCGACAGCCTTGATGTAGGTCGCCTTGTCGCCAGAGACGAAATCGTCCGGCAGCTTTTCAACGATCTCTTCAGCCGAATGCGCCTTCATCCAGTGCAGCGCCCGCACCGTGGCGTTGGTCACCTTCTGGATCACTTCCGGATTGGCATCGATATAATCCTGGGTCGCATAGAGGACGGAGGTGGGGTAGATGCCGCCATAGACATCCTTGGCACCTTGATCGCTGCGCGCATCAATCAGGATCTTGCCGAGACCGCGTTCGACGACGATGGTTGCGGCCGGGTCGTAATTGACGAGCAGGTCGATCTTGCCCTGCTGAAGAGCGGCGACGGCGGCAGCACCGGAACCGACGCCGATGATCGAGATATCGTTGTCGCTGAGATTATGTTCCTTCATGTAGTAACGGATGAAGAAGTCTGACGACGAACCCGGTGAGGTGATGCCAACCTTCTTGCCCTTGATCGTCTCAGGCTTGGCCGGATCGAAGTCGGTGTCGTTCTTGCCGGCGAGAACCAGGCCGGAGTTGCGGGCCAGCATCACGAAGCCGACGACATGCTTGTTCTGCGACTGCATCTGGATCGTGTGGTCGTAAAAGCCGACCGCGACATCCGTGGAGCCCGCCACCAGCGCCTGAAGCACCTTGGAACCGCCCTGAGCGAAGTTCTCGGTGGTCACGTCCAGACCCTCGTCCTTGTAATAGCCGAGGCTCGCGGCAACGGGGAAAGGCAGGTTGTTGAGGTTATAGGAACCAACGCTCATTCTGACGGATTCGGCATTGGCGGTGGCTGCGAAGGCGCAGAGCGCTGCAGTGGCTAGCAGGAATTTACGCATGTGGGTCTCCTCCCGGTTTTCTCTATGCTGTTGCCATAATGGCGTTGTCTATGCTGCGTGTTCAATCGCGGCTGCTGGTTTTGCGAAGGCGAAGCCTTCGAAGAGACGGCGCGCGGTTCTGACGAGACCGGCCGCAATGGCGCCGTTTCGCAGTTCAAGTTGGACGTCGAGACGTCCTGCCGGATGCTCGATCCGGATGAGTGTGGGAACGCTGGGCTCTCCAGCTTCCTCGAATGCCACCGTGCCGGGGGTGACGGCGGCGGTCGCAATGCCGACGGCACCGGTTGTGGCCAATGCCGGGTGGCATTCATTCGGCATGAAGTAGCGCACCGACATCGTTCCGTCTTTTCGCGCGGGCGAGATCAGCACAGGCTTGGGGATCACCATGTCGGACACATCGCCCATGCCCATCAACTTGCCCGCTTCGAGGCGGATCCGTGTCATGCGATCAATCAGCGCGCGATTGGCCGTCAGCGCCTGAGGATCCTCATATCCCGTGACGCTGAGATCGGCAGCACGCATCAAAACCATCGGCATGGCGCAGTCGATTGCCGTCACATCGACGCCATCAATGACATCGACCGGCTTGCCGGTCGGCAAAAGCTTGCCGGTTTTGGCGCCAGCCGAGTCAACGAAGGTCAAGGCAATCGGTGCTGCAAGCCCAGGTACGCCGTCGATCGATGCGTCTCCCAAGTAGATCACTTCACTGCCGCGGGTGGGAACCTTGGCCTCGATCAACTTGCCGGTATTCACATTGTGAATGCGCACCAGTGTGTCATGTTCCTTGGCCGCCACGAGCCCCGCTTCGATGGCAAATGGGCCGACGGCTGCGAGCATGTTACCGCAATTGGGAGAGTAATCCACGAACTGCCGGTCGGTCCGAACCTGAGCGAAGAGATAGTCGATATCCGCGCCCTTCACTTTCGACGGTCCGATGATTGCGACCTTCGAGGTGACCGGATTGCCACCGCCAATGCCGTCGATCTGAAGTGGATGGCCTGACCCCATGATAGAGAGGAGAGCGGCATCTCGCTGGGCTGGATCGCGCGGCAAATCCGATGCCAGGAAAAACGGCCCACGAGAGGTTCCGCCGCGCATCAGCACACAAGGTATCCTAAGGAGATCGTTCATCTTCGCCTCAATCTTGCATTTCATGGATCAATCTGTCCAGTTGTTGCAATATGAGGAAGAAAGGCTTATTTGTTAAATGCAATTTTCGAGAGGTTTATTGCGATATGAGCATCAATTGCGAAATTCTTGATCTTCGGGCGTTTCAGGCGGTGGTGGAACTGGAGAGTTTTCATCGGGCAGCCGAGGCACTGCACATTTCGCAACCGGCGTTGACCCGGCGCATCCAGAAGCTGGAGCAGGCGATCGGTGCCCCGTTGCTGGAGCGCACCACACGCCATGTCGCGCCAACGGCCATGGGACAAGAGGTGATGCCCTTGGTCAGACGCATGCTGGAAGAATTTGATGGTTCTCTTTTTGCGATGAGGGATGGTGCGCTTCGCCGTGGCCTGATCACCATGGCCTGTGTTCCGACGGCCGCCTTCTACTTCCTGCCTACCGTCATCAAGACATTCAGCGAGCAGTATCCGCATATAAGACTGCGCATCCGTGATCTGACGGCCAATGAAGGCTTGCAGGCTGTGGCGCGCGGCGAGGTGGAGTTCGGCATCAATCTCATGGGGAATTCCGATCCCGATCTCTCATTCGAGCCACTGATAGATGACCCCTTCGTTCTGGCCATGCGGAAGGACCATCCGCTGGCGAAATACGATAGCATTCATTGGAATCAGCTCGAGCCTTATCCTCTGGTGGTTGTTGATCGCTCCAGCGGCAACAGAACCCTGTTGGATGGAGCGCTGGCACGACACAATCTCAAACTCAACTGGTTCTATGAGGTGACGCACCTCAACACGTCATTGGGATTGGTAGAGGCAGGGCTCGGCATCTCTGTTCTGCCGCGCTTGGCGACCCCACAGGAGGATCATCCGTATCTCGTCTCCCGCCCTATTGTCGATCCGGTGGTCTCGCGTACCATCGGGATCGTACAAAGAAGAAGCAGTGCGCTCTCGCCCGCAGCGGAGAAGTTTGTGGCGATGCTCCTCAAGACCTGGAAAACGCCATAAGGCTCGTGGCCGAAGGAACTGTCAGGGCTCAAGAGATCCGTTCGTTATATAACGAGTTCCCCCGTCTGCTTTGACCTCCGCCGCAAGACTGCGCTCGTAAGGAGCGCGGTCTTGCGCAAAGTCTCCGTAAAGTGAGCGAGAAGAGGTTGGTGCTTGCGGATCGTTGTTCCAACGATCGCGCCACGCGCTTTTCACGAATCGCTACTCGCGCTGTCGTGCTCTCACAAGCGAGGCCTTTGGTGACGAGGACCTGCCAAACCCTAACAGGGTCTTAAATTTCCACCGCCATATTCGTCCGACCTAACGTAAGTTGTGCCTAAAATACAACACGCTAAAATTCGGACAATCTGAAAACATGCTAATTTAGTGATATACGATTGCGAGAGAGGGGGGCTTTCTGTCTATTGGTTCGTGAAGCGGGGGGCACCTCAAGGGCATGTTCCTGGTCGCCGCTTTTGTAACGAAACATGACTGGAGGTCATTATGAACATCAAGAGCCTTCTCATCGGCTCCGCTGCAGCTCTTGCAGCAGTATCTGGCGCAAAGGCTGCTGACGCTATCGTCGCTGCTGAGCCAGAGCCCCTGGAATATGTACGCGTCTGCGATGCATTCGGCACGGGCTTCTTCTACATTCCTGGCACCGAAACCTGCTTGAAGTTCGGCGGCTATGTTCGTTTCCAGACCGAATTCGGTCGTGACCGTTCCGGCACGTCTGATTGGGACTCCTTCACACGCGCTCAGTTCGAAGTTGACACCCGCACCGACACCGAGCTTGGCGCTCTGCGTGGCTTCATCGGCTTCCGCGGCAACGCTGACAACGGCTCCGCAGCTGATTCGTCCGTCTTCGTTGACCAGGCCTTCATCGAACTCGGCGGCCTGAAGGTCGGTAAGTTCTACAGCTGGTGGGACGATGGTCTCTCTGGTGAAGCTGACGTTCTCTCCACAAACGCTCTGTTCAACTCCATTCGTTACACCTACGACGCTGGCTCCTTCTGGGCTGGTATCTCGGTTGACGAACTGGAAGGCACCAACGGCTTCGCAACGCTCTTTGATGACGGCACGGGCACGCTCGTTGGCGTCCAGGAAGAAAACGACAACAACGTCGGTATCACCGGCGGCATCGGCGGCAACTTCGGCGGCGCAGCAGTGCAGCTGATCGGTTCCTACGACGTTGACCAGGAAGAAGGCGCAGTTCGCCTGATCGCAACGGCTGAAATCGGCCCTGGCACGCTTGGCCTGGCTGGTGTTTGGGCTTCCGGCGCAAACGCTTACTACGCAGAATCCGAATGGGCAATTGCTGCTGAATACGCCATCAAGGCGACCGATCGCCTGACGATCACCCCCGGCGCTCAGTGGTTCGGTAATGTGTCTAACCGCGTAACGGATGGTGTCGATACCTTCATCGTAACCAACGACTTCTCGAACCGCGACGCATGGCAGGCTGGTATCACGGTTGATTACAAGATCACCGAAGGTCTCTCCACCAAGGTTGCAGTTAACTACTACGACGAAGACGGCGCAGACACCGACCAGTGGAACGGTTTCGTTCGCCTCCAGCGTTCGTTCTAATATAGTCTAAGCGACTGTATTAACTAAGAAAGCCCGGCATGCCGCCGGGCTTTTTTTATTTTAGAAAAATCTAAAAAATACTAGACAAGCCAATTTTTTCTATGCATCATAACCTCAGTCAAAAGGCGTGATCCACAGCCAAAAGCTTCGTCTGTTGACTCCAGTCAAGGCCCATCAGCCCCCCTAGGCTGATGGGCAGGCACTGCCAAACTTCTTTCAAGAAGACCGCTTGGCCCTCTCAAATATTCCCGCTCATTCCGTCACGAAACGATAACCGACTCCGGATTCCGTCTGGATGATCTTAGGCTGCGCAGCATCCCGTTCGACCTTCTGTCGCAACTGGCCAATGAAGACTCGAAGATAGTGCAGATCCTCCCCATGTGCCGGGCCCCAGACTGAGGTCAGGAGCGTGCGATGCGTGACCACGCGACCAGCATGGTGCGCCAGGAGCGTCAGGAGATCATATTCCTTCGGCGTGAGTTTGATGCTGGCGC
The DNA here is from genome assembly GCF_052045735.1 of Agrobacterium sp. 22117. Taxonomy (NCBI): domain Bacteria; kingdom Pseudomonadati; phylum Pseudomonadota; class Alphaproteobacteria; order Hyphomicrobiales; family Rhizobiaceae; genus Agrobacterium; species Agrobacterium sp. 22117. The sequence continues at coordinate 359,629 of NZ_JBQEPP010000001.1, forward strand.
CGTCACGCGCAACGATGCGGCGTTGGGTATCGATCGACAGGCCATCGGCCTCGATCGACGAGGGCAGGCTCTCTGACTTGCCGACATGGCGCATGGCTGTGCGGATGCGGGCGGTCAACTCGCCGATGCCGAAGGGCTTTTCGATATAGTCGTCGGCACCGAGATCCAATGCCGCGATCTTCTCGGTCTCGCGGTCGCGAGCGGAGAGAATGATAATCGGGAGGGTCGACCAGCCGCGAAGGTTGGCGATGACATCCTTGCCGTCCATATCCGGCAGGCCGAGATCGAGAATGATCACATCGGGAGCGGACGTGGCGGCAGCTTTGATGGCGTCAGCGCCGTTTTCTGCCTCGATCACGTCGTAACCAGCAGCAGCCAGTGCCGGGCGCAGGAAGCGCCGGATCTGCGGCTCGTCATCCACCACCAGAATGCGTCCCAAGGTCATTGATTCTGCCTGCTTTCTACGCGTTCGAGAGAGTATTCTCCGCCATTACATATCGTGCTTTCCGAAAATCGATTCCGATTTTTGCGCCGATGCCGTGACCGGAAAGCGCATGACGATGCGCGTGCCACGCTTTTTCACCGCCGGGCTTTCCGCATGAATGCGCCCGCCCATGGCTTCGATAAAACCTCGAGCGATGGAAAGACCAAGTCCCGTTCCCGGAGATCGACCATCCGAGCGGGAGCGACGATAGAATTTTTCGAAGATTCGGTCGAGGTCTTCGCCGGGAATGCCTTTGCCGTTGTCGGTGACGGAAACGACGATTTCGTCCCCGTCGCGCCTCGCATAGACATTGACTGGGTCGCCGCCACCATATTTGGCGGCGTTGTCGAGAAGGTTGAACAAAACCTGGCCGAGCAGAACCGAATCGGCGCGGATGACCGGCAGATCCTTGGCAATGCCCGTCTCGAAGCTCTGCGAGGGGAAATATTTGCGCGCCCGCTCCACGGCAGAGCGGATCACGTCGGCGACGTCCACCCAGTCCCGCTTGGCCTGCAAGGTGCCGGCGGTGATGCGGGTCATGTCCAGAAGATTGGCAACGAAACGGCTGAGCCGCGCACTTTCTTCTTCGATGGATTGCAGAAGATCGTCGCGGCTTTCCGGCGACATGCGATCGCCCAATTCCCTAAGGCTGGTGACAGAGCCGGTGATCGTGGCGAGCGGTGTGCGCAGATCGTGCGAAATGGAGGATAACAGTGCCTCGCGGTAGCGCTCGCCTTCCAGCCTTGCCGCCTGCTCCGCGCTTTCGGACGACAAGCGCGCACGGTCGATGGCGGTTGCCGCCTGATCGAGAATTGCGGCGAGCTTCCGCTCGGCATTGGAATCAAGCCCGCTCGTTCCGGGTTCAAAACCGCAGACACCGACAACTCCATGCGGGCTGGTCAGCGGACGGAACTGGAAGCGTCCGTTGGGAAGCGTACCGGTACCAGATCCTGAGGGTTCAGAGCGGCTGCTTGCCCAGCGCGCCGCTGTCAGTTCTGAAACGCCAAGTTCGGTGTCCGGGGGCCATGCGGCAACGACGTCCAGGTCGTCGCCCTTCGGCAGAAGCATGACCACATGGCGGCCCAGGCTGCCCTGCAACTGGGTGACCGATGCCCACAGGACTTCCTCCGGTTTTGCCGTCCCGGCAAGCTTTCGGGAAAAATCGTAGAGCGCCTGCATGTCGGCGGCCCGTTGACGGGCGGCCTGCGCCTGTTCGCGTATGCGCGATGCAAGGCTGCCAGCGATCAGGGCCGCCACGATGAAGACCGCAAGCGCAAAGACTTCATGCGGCGAGGCGATGGTGAAGGTCTCGACCGGAGCAATGAAGAAGAAGTTATAGGCAAGCGCGGATACAATCGCTGCCATTAGGGCCGCCATGAAACCAGCGGCGGATGCGGCCGCCAGAACGGCCAGCAGAAACAGCAGCGAGATATTCGGCAGATGCGTGAACTGGTCCAGTGCAAGTCCGGCGAGCGTTGCGCCTGCGACCGTGCCGATAGCGCAGAGAAGGGACCGGGAAAAGGTGGATAGTTGAAAGCCCCGCCTCTTTCGGGTGGACACACCCGGAACCCTCACCGCATCCGCAGTGACGAGATGGAGGCCAATGCCGCTTGCCTCTTTCGCCAGAGCGTCGGCAAGGCTCGGCCGAAATGGATTGGAAAACCACCTCCGGCGCTGAGAGCCGATAACGATCTGGGTGGCATGCTCGCGCCGTGCGAGTTTCAGAATTTCGGTGACGAAATCATTGCCCGTAACGTGACGCGTCTCGGCGCCCAGCTTCTCGGCGAAGCGAAAGGCCTCGTCGATCCGCCGCAGGCTATCCTCGTCCATGGTTTCCTGGTCGTCTCGCGCCATGCTGACGACGGTCCAAGGGGCGTTGAGACCGGAGGCGAGACGGCTTGCCACGCGCACCACCTTGTCGGACAGCGCATCAGCACCGATACAGACCAGCAGCCTCTCGCCAGTCGCCCAAGGGCCTTCGATGGCGTTTTGACGCAGATAGTCGACCATCTGATCGTCCACCCGGTCTGCGGTGCGGCGAAGGGCAAGTTCGCGAAGCGCTGTCAGATTGCCGAGCCGGAAAAAGCGGTCGGTGGCGCGCCTGGCACTGTCCGGCAAATAGACCTTGCCTTCCTTCAGCCGCTCGATCAGTTCGCCGGGCGGAAGGTCAACCAGCACCACATCGTCGGCACGCTTCAACACCGTGTCCGGCACCCGTTCACGGATGGTGACACCGGTAATTTGCGAGACGAGATCGGAGAGGCTTTCAAGATGCTGGATATTGAGCGCCGTCCAGACATCGATCCCGGCGCAGATCAGTTCTTCGATATCCTGGTAGCGCTTGGGATGGCGAAACCCCTCCGGGTTGGAATGGGCAAGCTCGTCGACAATGATGACGCGCGGCTTGCGGGCAAGCGCTGCATCGAGATCAAATTCCTTGAGCATCTTGCCGCGATAATCGACCTCGAGGCGCGGCAGCACGTCGAGGCCCTCAAGAAGCGCCGAAGTTTCCGCCCGTGCGTGGGTTTCGACAAGACCGACCACGACTTCGACCCCATCGGTCTTCAGTCGGCGTGCGCGCGCCAGCATGGCGTAGGTCTTGCCGACACCTGGCGCTGCGCCCAAAAATATAGTGAGCTTGCCCCGGCGGTCTTTCTCCGCCAGGGCAAGCAATGCATCGGGATCGGGCCTGTTCAAGCCCTCACGGTCATGTGACGCCATTCGTCTCAGCTCTTCAGCGCATCGAGCGCAAGGTTCAACTCTAGCACATTCACGCGCGGCTCGCCGATAATCCCGAGGAGCCGTCCCTCGGTTTTTTGGTCGACGAGCGCTTTTATGGCCTCTGGTGAAAGGCTGCGTGCCTTGGCAATCCGCTCGACCTGCGCGGCAGCGAAAATCGGCGTGATATGCGGGTCGAGACCCGAGCCCGAGGTGGTCACCGCGTCGGCTGGAACAGGCGAGGCGATCCCCGCGCCGTTCAGCCGTACAACGTCGCCAGCAACCCGGTCCTTGAGCTTGGCAGATGTGGTACCAAGATTGGAGCCCGAGGAAGCGGCGGCGTTGTAGGCATCTGGGCTGGTCGCGGAGGGGCGCGGCCAGAAGTAGCGATCGGAGGTGAAGTTCTGTCCAATCAGGCTGGAGCCGATGAGCGCGTCGCCGTTGCGGATCAACGATCCATTGGCCTGTGCAGGCATCAGCGATTGGGCAATACCGGTGATCGCCAGTGGATAGCCGAGACCAGTCAGCGCGATGAAGAAGGCCAGGATGACGATGGCGGGACGAATTTGGTTCAGCATGATTACACCAGATGAATTGCGGAGACCGCGATATCGATGACCTTGATCCCGGCAAAGGGCAGAAGCAGACCGCCGAGGCCGTAGACAAGCAGGTTGCGTCTGAGAAGCGATGCGGCCGCTGCGGGACGATAGGCCACGCCCTTAAGCGCCAGCGGGATGAGAGCGATGATGATCAGCGCGTTGAAGATGACGGCGGAGAGGATGGCCGATTGCGGTGATGACAGCGCCATGATGTTGAGGGTGCCGAGAGCCGGATAGGTCGTGACGAAGAGTGCAGGGATGATGGCGAAATACTTCGCCACATCGTTGGCAATCGAAAACGTCGTCAGCGAACCGCGTGTCATCAGAAGTTGTTTGCCGATTTCGACGATCTCGATGAGCTTGGTCGGGCTGGAGTCGAGATCCACCATATTGGCGGCTTCACGTGCTGCCTGCGTCCCGGTCTGCATGGCAACGCCAACATCGGCTTGCGCAAGCGCTGGCGCATCGTTAGTGCCGTCGCCGCACATGGCGATCAACCGGCCGCCCTTCTGTTCGCGGCGAATATAGTCGAGCTTGTCCTCAGGCGTCGCTTCCGCCAGAAAATCGTCCACGCCCGCTTCGGAGGCAATCGCCGCTGCGGTGACGGGATTGTCGCCCGTGACCATCACGGTGCGAATGCCCATGGCACGAAGTGCTGCAAAGCGTTCCTTGATGCCTGGCTTGACCACGTCCTTTAGGTGGATGACGCCAAGCAGGCGGTTGCCTTCGGCCACGCCAAGCGGCGTGCCGCCGGTGCGAGCAATGCGGTCCACGGCCTGATGAAACTCCGCCGGCGCCTTGCCATCGGTGGCGTTGGCGAACTTCAGGATGGCGTCAATCGCGCCCTTGCGGAAGGATTTACCGTTCGTATCGACGCCGGACAGACGCGTCTGTGCGGAGAAGGGAACGACAGCGTCGACGGTCACCTTGGGCGAGGCAATTCCGAATTCGCCAGTCGCAAGCGCTGCGATGGAGCGGCCCTCCGGCGTCTCGTCGGAGAGGCTGGCGAGCAGGGCAGCTTCCGCCACCTGTTCAGCCGTCACGCCTGGCACCGGAATGAAATCCGCCGCCATGCGGTTGCCGAAGGTAATGGTGCCGGTCTTGTCGAGCAGGAGGGTGTCGACATCGCCTGCCGCTTCCACCGCGCGGCCGGACGTGGCGATGACGTTGAAGCGCACGAGGCGATCCATGCCCGCGATGCCGATGGCCGAGAGCAGGCCACCGATGGTAGTGGGAATAAGGGTAACAAGAAGGGCTGCCAGAACCGTGATGGACACCAGCGTGCCGGAGTAGCCCGCCAGCCCCCAGACGGTGACGACGACGATCAGGAAGACGAGGGTGAGGCCGGACAGCAGGATCGAAAGCGCGATCTCGTTCGGCGTTTTCTGGCGCTCCGCACCTTCGATCAACGCGATCATCCGATCGACGAAGCTTGCGCCGGGCGGCGTGGTGATGCGGATCTTGAGTTGATCGGACAGAACCTGCGTGCCGCCGGTGACGGCCGAACGGTCGCCGCCGGATTCGCGGATGACAGGCGCAGATTCGCCGGTGATCGCGCTTTCATTGACCGAGGCCACGCCTTCGATGACTTCACCATCGCCGGGGATGAGTTCGCCCGCATCGACGATGACGATGTCACCGACCTTGAGCATAGTGGCCGCGATGCTCTCCTCTTTGCCGTCCGCCGTGAGCCGGCGCGCGGAGAGGTCCGATCGGGTGCGCTTCAGGCTGTCGGCCTGGGCGCGACCGCGCCCTTCGGCCACCGCTTCGGCGAAGGTGGCGAATAGCACCGTGAACCAGAGCCAGGCCGCGATCTGGCCGGAAAAGACGGCGGTGCCGTTGTGAGCGAGAAGGTCGCGGATGAAGAAGATGGTGACGACAGCCGCGACGATCTCGGTAACGAAGATCACCGGGTTGCGCATCAACTGCCTGGGATCAAGCTTGATGAAAGCGTTCTTGATGGCTGGGCCGATGATAGCGGGGTCGAAGAGGCCGGGTCTCGCTGGAGCCGATGAGTTTGGATGTGTGGACATCTTTTTGCTTTCTAGAAAGTCTGGCCGGCAAGCATGGCGAAATGCTCGACGATGGGGCCGAGTGCGAGCGCGGGGAAGAATTGCAGCCCGCCGAGAATGAGGATGATGCCGACGAGAAGACCGACAAAGAGCGGGCCATCCGTCGGAAAGGTACCACTTGAGGCCGGGACGCGGACCTTCGCCGCAAGCGATCCGGCAATCGCCATCACCGGCACCACGTAGGCGAAACGACCAAGCAGCATCGAGATGCCAAGCGTGGTGTTGTACCAGTCGGTATTGCCGGAAAGGCCGCCGAAGGCCGAGCCGTTATTGCCGGCCGCGGAGGTGAAGGCATAAAGGATTTCCGAAAGTCCGTGCGGACCGGCCGTGCCGATGCTGGCAACCGCGAAGGGCAGCATGGCGGAGAGGGCGGTAAAGCCGAGAATGACGGTGGGCAGGATCAGAACCGCCAGCATGGCGAATTTCATTTCGCGACCCTCGATCTTCTTGCCGAGAAACTCCGGCGTGCGACCGACCATCAGGCCGGCGACGAAGACGGAAAGGAGCGCGAAGACGATCATGCCGTAAAGACCGGAACCGACACCGCCCGGCAGAACCTCGCCAAGCTGGATCAGGAACATGGGAGCAAGTCCACCAAGGCCGGTGAAGGAGCCGTGCATGCCGTTGACGCCGCCATCCGAAAGACCGGTGGTGACAGCTGCATAGAGCGCGGTCATGGCCTGGCCGAAGCGAACTTCCTTGCCTTCCATATTGCCCTGCGCAGCATCGACACCGATCGATGTGAGGATCGGGTTACCGGCGCTTTCGGCCCAGTAGACGGTGGCGACACCCGCAATCAGCAGAACGGCCATGGCGGAAAGCAGCACCCAGCCCTGGCGACGGCTGCCGACCATCTGGCCGAAGGTGTAGATAAAGGCCGCCGAGATGGCGAGCATCGAGAAGATGTTGAGATAGTTCGAAAGTGCTGTCGGGTTCTCGAAGGGATGGGCGGCATTGGCGTTGAAGAAGCCGCCACCATTGGTGCCGAGCTGCTTGATCGCTTCCTGGCTGGCAACGGGCCCGAGCGAAATGACCTGCTGGCTTCCTTCAAGGGTGGTTGCGGTTACACTGGCATCCATCGTCTGCGGTAGGCCCATGGCGACGAAGGCGAGTGCCACGATGACCGCGATCGGCAGCAGCACATAGAGCGTGGCGCGGGTCATATCCACCCAGAAATTGCCGAGCGTGCTGGCCTGCGAGCGGACGAAGGCGCGGGTAAAGGCAATTGCGAGTGCCATTCCAACTGCCGCGGAAAGGAAGTTCTGCACCGTCAATCCAACCATCTGGCTGAAATTGCTCATTGTCGCTTCGCCTGCATAGTTCTGCCAGTTGGTGTTGGTCACGAAGCTGACGGCGGTGTTGAAGGCGAGGCCCGGTTCCACGTTGCCGAAGCCCTGTGGATTGAAGGGCAGGAACGCTTGAAGGCGCAGGATGCCATAGAGTGCCGCAAAGCTGGCAATCGAGAAGGCGAGCATGGAGAGCGTGTAGCCAAGCCAGCTCTGCTCCTTCTTGATATCGACGCCCGCCACGGCATAAAGCCCGCGTTCGACGGGAGCGAGGACCGGCGTCAGCCAGGTCCGCTCACCGTTGAAGACGTGCGCCATGTAGAGGCCGAGCGGTTTGATAACCAGAAGTACCGCGATGAAAAGGAGGCTGATTTGCAGCCACCCGAGAATGGTCATGGGGATTCTCCAGGAAAATCAGAAGCGTTCAGGACGCAGCAGGGTGATGATGAGGTAGACGCCGAGCGCAATGGCCACGACGAGGCCGAAGATGGGTTCCAGCATGGCAGCACCTCTCAAAACCGGTTGAGGGCGCGCGCATAAAGCGCCAGCACGATCAGCGTGCCGAAGCCGAGCGCCAGAAAAAGGACATCGGGCATGGTGTTCTCCTGTTATGTCAGGAGAGCATGATGCTGCTGATCGCCGTCATATTTCGATTGGGAAGATGCCGGGCGCGCATAAGGAAAAGATAAAGATCAGCGGCGTAAGCGAATCGGTCGAGAGCACGATTGATAAAGAAGCCTTCCCAAAAACATATTGACCTCAACCGTGGTTGAGATCGCAAGGTCACCCAAACCAATGGAGTGACTATCATGACGATAATCTTGGACGACCAAAAACTGAGTGGTAACAGCTTCATGCAGACGGCAATTGCGGCTGTTGAAGCGTTTATGGTGGCGCGCGCTGACGGCAAGACGGTGTCTCCACCTCGACATCATGTCCCATTCGATGGCCACGGAGATTTGGTCTTCACGATAGGCGGTATAACCGGTGACATGCCTCTCGCAGGCTTCCGTGTCTACGACACCTTCACCGGGAACGAACAGACCCAGATCGTCGCGGTTTGGTCGGCCGACGATGCCCGGCTCAAAGGCATCGTCCTGGGCGAGCGTCTCGGAGCCATCAGAACAGGCGCTATCGGTGGCGTGGCCATCCGGCACCTCAGTCCGCCGGACGCCAAAGTCATTGGTTTGATAGGAAGCGGACTTCAGGCCCGCATGCAGTTGGCTGCCGCAGCGTCCGTTCGGCCAATCAGAAAGGCCTATATCTATAGTCGCGATGCGAGGCATCGTGCAGCCTTTGCCGAGGACATGCAGGCGCAGCTTGGTTTCGAGGTGACACCGGTTGCTTGCGCAAAAGATGCGGCAATGGAGGCGGATATTGTGATCTGCGCTACATCGAGCCGCCGGCCTGTCTTGGATATGTCCGATCTCAAGCCCGGAGCGCACATCCACACACTCGGGCCTAAAACAATCGATGCGCATGAGTTGGGATTGGATGTCGCCGCTGCAGCCAGCATCATCGCGACCGATTCTACAGAACAAGCCCGCTCCTACGCTTCCCCCCTTTTCCTTCAGGGTTCCAGTCATGAGCAACGCATGGTGGAGCTCTCGGATATTGTCGCAGGGCGCACCGCGCACCGGACGTCATCGGACCAGACCACTCTTTTTTGCTCGGTTGGTCTTGCCGGAACGGAGGTTGCGGTGGCTGCCGCGATCCTCGACAGTCTGTCGGGAAGAGACGCGTGAACTGAATAATCTTCGCAATGCCTGCTCAGGCCAAAGCTTTTCAGCGTGACGACATCATGTATCTTCGGAGCTGGCGAATCGTAAAACAAGAACGTCGGGACAATTCCCGCCGTCCACTGTACGAGCGCCGCAACCGTGGCAAACACGGCACGAAACAAGAAAGGCCGAAGAGGCCAAAGATGGGAACGACGCACGGTATTGGTCGAGCAGGCTCAATGCTGGCAAAAGGAATGGAAGGAAGACGCTATGGCTGCGCCCGGTGAAAATATGCGAGTCGATGCCGACCGGCTTTGGGATGCGCTGATGGACATGGCGAAGATTGGCCCCGGCATCGCCGGCGGCAATAATCGCCAAACGCTCACCGACGCGGATGCTGAAGGCCGCGCCCTGTTCCAGTCCTGGTGCGAGGCGGCGGGCATGACCATGGGCGTGGACAAGATGGGCACGATGTTCGCCACCCGCGCCGGCGAAGACCCCGATGCTCTGCCGGTCTATGTTGGATCGCACCTCGACACCCAGCCGACAGGCGGCAAGTTCGATGGTGTGTTGGGCGTTCTCGCAGGCCTTGAGGTCATACGCACCATGAACGATCTCGGCATCCGCACCAAGCATCCCGTCGTCGTCACCAATTGGGCAAATGAGGAAGGCGCGCGCTTTGCGCCCGCCATGCTCGCCTCCGGCGTCTTTGTCGGCGTCCACACGCTTGAGCACGCCTATTCGCGCAAGGATACGGAAGGCAAGACCTATGGCGAGGAGTTGCAGCGCATCGGCTGGCTGGGCGAGGAAGAGGTCGGTGCGCGCAAGATGCACGCCTATCTCGAATATCACATCGAGCAGGGGCCGATCCTCGAAGCCGAAGACAAGACGATCGGTGTCGTGACACACTGCCAGGGGCTGTGGTGGCTGGAATTCACTTTGACCGGCAAGGAGGCTCATACCGGCTCCACGCCAATGGCCATGCGCGTCAATGCGGGACTGGCGATGTCGCGGATTATCGAGATGGTGCAGACCGTGGCGATGGAGAGCCAGCCCGACGCGGTCGGCGGTGTCGGCCAGGTGATCTTCTCGCCCAATTCCCGCAACGTCCTCCCCGGCAAAGTCGTCTTCACCGTCGACATTCGTACCCCCGATCTCGCCAAGTTGAACCGCATGCGCGAGCGGATCGAGGCAGAGGCGGCTGAGATTTGCGCCGCGATCGGCGTCGGTTATTCCGTTGAAGCGGTCGGCCATTTCGACCCTGTCACTTTCGATCCCGCTTTGGTGGATACAGTCCGCCGTTCGGCGGAGAAGCTTGGATATTCGCATCGCGATATCATCTCCGGTGCCGGGCATGATGCCTGCTGGGCAGCGAAAGTTGCGCCTGCCACCATGATCATGTGCCCCTGCGTCGGCGGTCTTTCCCATAATGAAGCGGAAGAGATTTCCAAGGAATGGGCTGCTGCCGGCTGCGACGTACTGTTCCATGCGGTCGTCGAAACGGCAGGCGTGGTGCAGTAGCTCGGTCGCGCGCCCACGCCGTGCGGAAAGACACGGATGGGTGCAGCGGCGAAACAGACGCAAGATGAAGCCGGAACCGATCGGGGAGGCGGTGCCGGTCATGAACGCAATGATAAGGGAACAGCCATGAGCAGCACCATCATCAAGAACGGGACGATAGTCACCGCCGACCTGACCTATAAGGCCGATATCAGCATCGAGGGCGGCGTTATCGTCGAGATCGGACCAGACCTCAAGGGCGGTAGCGAACTCGATGCGACTGGATGCTACGTCATGCCAGGCGGCATCGATCCGCATACGCATCTGGAAATGCCCTTCATGGGCACGTACTCAGCCGATGATTTCGATAGCGGCACACGCGCGGCACTCGCCGGCGGCACGACCATGGTGGTGGACTTCGCGCTGCCAAACCCCGGCCAGTCGATGCTCGAAGCACTGAGCATGTGGGACAACAAGACCTCACGTGCGGCCTGCGACTATTCCTTTCATATGGCGATTACCTGGTGGAGCGAGCAGGTCTTCAACGAGATGGAGACGATCGTTCGCGACAAGGGCATCAACACCTTCAAGCATTTCATGGCCTATAAGGGCGCCTTGATGGTGGATGACGACGAGATGTTCTCGTCCTTCCAGCGCTGTACCGAACTCGGTGCGCTTCCGCTCGTCCATGCCGAAAACGGCGATGTGGTGGCGCAGATGCAGGCGAAGTTGATGGCGGAAGGTAATGACGGCCCGGAGGCGCATGCCTATTCCCGCCCGCCGGAGGTGGAAGGCGAGGCCACCAACCGTGCGATCATGATTGCCGATATGGCGGGCTGCCCCGTCTATATCGTCCACACCTCCTGCGAGGAGAGCCACGAAGCCATCCGCCGCGCACGGCAGAAGGGCATGCGCGTCTACGGCGAGCCGCTGATCCAGCATCTGACGCTTGATGAGAGCGAGTATTTCAACAAAGACTGGGATCATTCCGCACGCCGTGTCATGTCTCCGCCCTTCCGCAGCAAGGCGCATCAGGACAGTCTGTGGGCTGGCCTTGCCGCAGGCTCGCTGCAATGCGTGGCGACAGACCATTGCGCCTTTACCACGCAGCAGAAGCGCACAGGTCTTGGAGATTTTCGCAAGATACCGAATGGCACCGGCGGACTGGAAGATAGGCTGCCGATGCTCTGGACTTACGGCGTCAGCACTGGCCGCCTGACCATGAACGAATTCGTCGCCATCACCTCCACCAATATCGCCAAGATCCTCAACATCTATCCCAAGAAGGGTGCGATCCTGGTGGGCGCGGATGCCGACCTCGTCGTGTGGGATCCAAAGCGTAGAAAGACGATCACGGCCACAAGCCAGCAATCGGCGATCGATTACAATGTCTTCGAGGGCAAGGAGGTCAAGGGCCTGCCGCGCTTTACCTTGACGCGCGGTCAGGTGGCCGTGGAGGAAGGCGCGATGAAGAGCCGGGAAGGCCATGGCCGCTTTGTTTCCCGTCCGCCGCTGACGGCACCGGCAAAAGCGCTCTCCACCTGGAAGGAACTGACCGCGCCGCGCAAGGTGCAGCGCTCCGGAATTCCGGCAAGTGGCGTCTGATCGAACGGTTCGGACGCGGCCAAACTGCCGCGTCCGCCATCCTTCTAGCTGTTACAGCCTGTCCGGCTTGCTCGGGTTCTGTTCGGCGCGGTCGCGATAAAGTGCCGCACGGCCGAGAAGCATCAACGAGACCGGCGTCGTGATGGTCATGAAAATGCCGATGAAGATTTCGTGGAAGACGAAGCGGCCGCCGGACACCGAGAAGTAGATGATGGAGGCCATGGCGATGCCGCCCGTGCCCCAGCTTGTGCCGAGTGTCGGCGCGTGCAGTCTTTCATAGAAGCTCTGCAGCTTGGCAAAGCCGATCGTGCCGATCAGCGTCAGCGACGAGCCGAGCAGGACGAAGAAAGCAACGAGAATGGCCGCCCAGAGCGGAAATTCGCCAGCATTGATCATTCGATCACCTCACCACGCATCAGGAATTTGGAAAGGGCCACCGTCGAGACGAAGCCCAGGATCGACATCAGTAGTGCGGCCTCGAAGTAGATATCGTTGCCGGTGCGCAAGCCGAAGGTCATCAAAAGCAGCATGGAGCTGACATAAAGCGTATCGACGCCGAGCACGCGATCCTGCGCGCGGGGGCCGATCGCGATGCGATAGACGGATATCGACATGGCAATTGCCAGGAAGATTTGGGCCAAAGAGAATGACCAGAAAAGGATAATCGAACTCATTCGAATATCTCCATCAGCATTTTTTCATATCGGTTCTTGATGAGGTTGATCCAGGTGGTCTCGCTGACATTGTCCAGCACATGGATCAGCAATGTGCCCTGGGAGGAATTGTATTCCAGCCATGCACTGCCCGGCGTGGCTGTCAGAATGATGGACAGAACTGCAAGTCCAAGCGGATCGCGAATGTCGAGCGGGATGGTGAGGAAGCCGGACTTGCTGCTTCTCTTGCGCCCGAACAGGATGAGCGTCGCGACTGCGATGTTCGAACGGATGATGTCGTAAAGCACGATGAAGGTCAGCTTCACCACCGCGCTCCAACTGCGGATCCGAGGCTTTGCCGGTCGAAGTGAGGCCATCGACCAGGAGGCGATGAGCGCCACCGCTGTTCCGAGCACGAGATGCCCAGGCGAAAAGCTGTTGATCGTCATCCAGAAGATGATCAGCGACAACGTCAACAGCGGGTAGGGAAGAACGCGACGGATCATTGCGCTGCCTCCCCAGGATTGCCGGCTCGCGGCGCTGTCATCACGCCTTGAATGTAGCTTTCCGGCAGGTCGAGAATGCGTGCGGTCTCCTGCATGTATCGCATGATCGGCCCAGCCTGCACGGTCATCGCAAGTGTCAGACCGATCAGCAGCATGATGGGCGCGATTTCGATGACGAAGACGCGCGGAACCGTGCCTTCGAGAGAGCTCCAGAAGGTGCGAATGCCGGCACGCGTCATCGAGATCAGACCCGCAAGGCCGGAGAAAACGATGAGGAACACAAGCCACCAGGAGAGGGTCGAGATTTCGGTGTCAGCGCCCATTCCTTGCGGATTGAGAATGGCGGAGAGCATTGAGAATTTGGCGATGAAGCCCGAAAGTGGCGGTAATCCGGCAAGCAGAATGCCGCAGGCGGCAAAGCAGGTGCCAAGCACCGCCATCGTGCCGGGCATCGTCACCCCGACCTCCTCTTGCTCCTCTTCCTCCTCACCATCGCCATAGGCTTCCATGGTCACGGCAAGAACGTTCGCCCCGGCATCCTGGCCGCGTTCCACCAGTTCGATCAGCATGAAGAAAGCGCTGATGGTCAGCGTGGAGCTGACGAGATAGTAGAGCGCACCTGCCGCCACCATCGGATTGCCCGTGCCCATCGCGGCAAGCAGCGTTCCCGAAGAGACGAGCACCGAAAAGCCGGCAAGACGTCCGAGCGCCTGGGAGGCCAGAACGCCGATCGTGCCGAAGACGATGGTGGCAATACCGCCGATCAGCAGTGCATCATGGCCGAAACCGGCAGAATCCCCCGCCGTCTGGCCGAAGAGGAGGAAGGAAAGCCGTGCAATGACATAGATGCCGACCTTGCTCATGATCGCGAAAATGCCGCCGACAGGAGCAGAGGCTGCGCCATAGGCGGCAGGCAGCCAGAAATTCAACGGCCACATGCCGGCCTTGACGAGGAAGGCGATACCGAGCACGGCCGCACCCGTTTGCAGCAGCATGCGTTGGTCCGGATTGAGGCCCGCAATGCGCTGTGCCAGGTCACCCATATTGAGTGTGCCGGTCACGCCATAGATCAGGCTGACACCGATCAGGAAGAACAGTGCAGCAACGAGGTTGATCGCGACGTAATGCAGACCGGCCTTTACTCTCAACTGACCGGAGCCATGCAGCAGCAGACCGTAGGATGCCGCAAGCATGACTTCGAAGAAGACGAAGAGGTTGAAAAGGTCGCCGGTCAGAAACGCGCCATTCACGCCCATCAGCATCAGATGGAAGAGCGAATGAAAATGGGCACCCGACTTGTGCCATTTCGCCAGCGAATAGACGAGCGAAGGGATCGCCAGCAGCGACACCAGAAGCACCATCAACCCTGAGAGACGATCCGCCACCAGCACGATGCCGAACGGGGCAGGCCAGTTGCCGAGAAGATAGACGCCTGTGGAGATGATTGCGGCGATTTCGGTGTTTACCGTCGAATTGACTTCGATGAAGAGGCCAATGGAGACCGCAAGCAGCACCAGCGTGGAAATGAAGCTGATCGCCGCCTTCGTCTTGCGCTTGCGCTCGTCGATGAAGAGCAGGATCGCGCCGGTGATCAACGGCACCAGAATGGGTGCGATCACGATGTGGGATGGGAATGAGTTCACTTGCTCTCCCTCCCGTCCACATGGTCGGTACCCGTCAGACCGCGCGCGGCGAGGAGCACGACGAGGAAGAGGGCGGTGGTGGCAAAGCCGATGACGATGGCCGTCAAAACCAGCGCCTGGGGCACAGGGTCGGCAAGCTGCGAGACGGAAACGCCGTCCAGCAAAACCGGTGGCGCGTTAGTCTTGATGCCGCCCACGCCGAAGATGAAGAGGTTGACGGCGTAGGACAGCAGCGAAAGGCCGACAATGACCTGATAGGTTCGTGGACGCAGGATGAGCCAGACGCCCGATCCCGTCATCACACCGATGCCGATGGCTAGAATGAGTTCCATTACACATCCTCCGCTTTGGCGGCGTCGGGTGTGCGTACCTTGTAGTTACGCAGTGATTGGTGCGCCAGTGCTATCAAAATCAGAACCGTGGAGCCGACCACGAGCGAGAAGACCCCAAGATCGAAGAGCAGGGCAGACGCTGTCGGCATCTTCGCGATGTAGGGTATCTCCGTATATTGGAAATACGAGGTCAGGAACGGATAGCCGAAATACCACGAGCCCATTCCGGTAGAGGCTGCCATCAACAGACCGAAGCCCATCCAGCGCAACGGCAGGATGCGGATACGATCTTCCGCCCAGCGGGTACCGCCTGCCAGATATTGCATAAGGAAGGCAATCGCCATGGTGATGCCTGCGGCAAATCCACCGCCTGGAAGGTCATGACCGCGCATGAAGAGGAAGATCGAGAAGGTGATGACGACCGGGAACATCCACTGCATGATGACCGAGGGCACCAGCAGATAGTCGCGCACCGTATCGCCCTTGCTGCGCTCGGGGCTTTCGGCATCGAAGGCGTTCTGGATCAACTGCTGCTCAGGCAGGCCGACACTGTCCTGCGCCGGACGGAAACGACGCAGCAGGGCAAAGACGGTCAGACCGACAATCGCCAGAACCGCGATCTCGCCCATCGTATCAAAGCCGCGGAAATCGACGAGGATGACGTTGACGACATTGGTGCCGCCGCCTTCACTATAGGCCCGCTCAAGGAAGTAGTTGGCAATGGTGTTGGGCACAGGCAGCGTCATCACCGCATAGGCAATCACCGTCATGCCGATGCCGCAGAAGACGGCCAGCAGGAAGTCGCGGCCACGACGAAGCTGCGCGGGCAGTTCGTTGTTGTTATCGACCTTCACCACGCGCTTCGGCAGCCAGCGCAGGCCAAGGAGGATCAGCACCAGCGTGACGATCTCGACGAGCAGTTGCGTGATGGCGAGATCGGGCGCGGACAACCATACGAAGGTCAGGCAGGTGACGAGACCGGAAACACCGAGCATGACCAGCGCGGCCAGCCGATGATACTTTGCCTGCCAGGCAGCACCCATGGCCGCAATCATGCCGATGCCCCAAAGAACCGCAAAGATCGGATCGAAGGAGGTAACTCTCGGAAGGGTGAGCGAGAACTGCGATGAAACCAATGGCGAGAAACCGGCGACGAGCGCGACGAAGATCAGGATGCGCAACTGTGGCTGTAACCGCCTAGTGCCAAGCGTGCTTTCCAGCCAGCGCGCCCATTTCCACGAGACGGTGACGATGATGCGCTCGAAGATGCGCTGGCCTTTCAAGTGCCTGAAGATCGGAGGACCGTCATCGCATTTGGAGAAGTAATCTCCAAGAAGCGCATAGATCGCGACACCGCCGATCAGCGCAACGATACTCATGGTGAGCGGCAGGTTGAAACCATGCCAGATCGCCAGGCTGTAATAGGGCGTTTCTGGACCAAGAACCGATACCACGGCAGTGTGCAGGAAGGGGCCGACCGAAAGGCTCGGCACGATACCGACGATCAGGCAGGCGAGCACGAGAAACTCGATCGGAAAGCGCATCCAGCGCGGCGGCTCGTGCGGTTTCGGGTTTGGAAGGTCATGCGGCGGAGGCCCGAAGAACACCGTATGGATGAAGCGCAGCGAATAGGCCACCGCAAAGGCACCGGAAAGGGTTGCCACGTAGGGAAGCGCCTTGTCGAGGAACGAATCCGCATGGGTCTCGATCGCCTCGGCGAAGAACATTTCCTTGGAGAGAAAGCCGTTGAAGAGCGGCACGCCTGCCATGGCAGCACTTGCGGCCATGGCAAGGGTCGCAGTCGCCGGCAGATAGCGATAAAGCCCGCTCAATCGGCGCATATCGCGTGTGCCGGTCTCATGGTCGATGATACCGGCCGCCATGAAAAGCGATGCCTTGAAGGTGGCGTGGTTTGCCATATGGAAGATCGCCGCCACGGCTGCCAGCGGACTTCCGAGGCTGAGCAGCGTGGTGATCAGACCGAGATGGCTGATGGTGGAATAGGCCAGAAGCCCCTTCAGGTCCTGCTGGAACATGGCGAAATAGGCGCCGAGCAGAAGGGTCGTCATGCCGGCAAAGCCGACGAGCAGGAACCACTCCTGCGTGCCCGCAAGAACCGGCCAGAATCTGGCCAGCAGGAAGACGCCTGCTTTCACCATGGTAGCGGAATGCAGATAGGCCGAAACCGGCGTTGGCGCCGCCATCGCATTGGGCAGCCAGAAATGGAAGGGGAACTGCGCGCTCTTGGTCAATGCGCCGATCAGGATCAGGACGAGGGCCGTGAGGTAAAGCGGGTGGGTTTTGACATTGGACGCCTCGGCAATGATGGCATCGAGATCGTAGCTTCCGGCGATGTGTCCCAAGACCAGGAGGCCAGCGAGAAGGCAAAAGCCCCCGATGCCTGTCACGGTCAAGGCCATGCGCGCACCGTCTCGGGCCGCGGCATTGTTGTGCCAGTAGCCGATCAGCAGGAAGGAGAAAATGCTGGTCATCTCCCAGAAGATCGAAAGCAGAATGACATTGCCCGACAGCACGATGCCGAGCATCGACCCCATGAAGGCCAGGAGAAAGGCGAAGAAGCGCGGGATCGGATCGTCTGCCGACATGTAATAGCGGGCATAGAGCACCACGAGAAAACCGATGCCGGTAATCAGCACCATGAACATCCACGCAAAGCCATCCAGTCGGAGCGTGAAGTTCAGACCAAGCTGCGGCAGCCATTCCACGTGATATTTGAGCACCTGGCCGTTGGTGACGCTGGTGTAGAGGAAAATCGTCGAGATGAGACCGAAAAGCGCAATGCCGCCCGCGACGGCTGCCGGCCCCCGGGCTGCGCCATTGCGCGGCATCATTGCAGTGCAAAGGCTGCCAATAAAGGGAAGAGCGATCAAAATGGGAAGGATAACGTCAAGTCTCATAAAGGATGGCAATTTTCTCTGGCGTTAAAATATTCCGCGGTTGTTTCCACCAGAGATGCCAATCCTTCCAACAAAGAAACGGCAGTCCGGCGGACTAGGAGAAGTCTTTTAGGGGAGGTCCACGCGGCGAAGCCACGCGGACGGGCTGAACCCGATGCGAAATCGATCGCGCCGGGTCGAACCCAATCTGGGCTCTGATGTATGCGGTTACCACCCCTGGAGCGGATAAAAATGCGTCAACAAAATCGTGAACGGGCAGTGTGTGGGCGTAGCGGCAAGGATTGAGGCCGGGCTGATCGAAAGAGCGTTCCAGAGTTGAGAAAGCCCGCTCTTCGCTGGAGAGGCAGGATCGTTCCAGTCGTTGCGGCTTGAGAGCGGGACTTGAATTTGCCAAGGCGGGTGTGCCGAAGAAAACCAGCATGCCGGCAACGAGAAGGTTGATCAACCTGACAGGATGGTGCGGAAGACCGCGATGTCGTCCCATCCATGGCAAAATCGTCACCTCCTACGTATGTGCGCCTCAGCTAAACCGTGTCGCGATCTTTCAGATATGCTCCTGCATCTTGTTTCAACGTGCGATGTCATCGCAAACCGCCCGACATTCGTAAGCGGCACGCTTTACAGCGCCATCGTGAAGCAAATATCATATTGATTATCTTAGGGTAATGGCGCAACGCTTGTCCAGCGCGCCAGGCCGAAAAAGATGAAAAACCGGCAAGATATCCAAAACGCCGGAGGCGGGACTTGCTACAGGGCACGCTCTAATGCAAATCAATGACAAATTTTAATAATCATGCCCTGAAATGAAGATTCTTAACTTTCAGGCAAGGAATTAACCATAAAGATTAGTCGTATTTCACGGCGAAATGGAGAGCGACTCTCCTTCCAGGCATGATGCCGCGCTGCCGTACCGGGTCGATCCGGTATTCCGTTTGGTTGCAGAAGGCTCAGCTAACGCTTGTGAGGCGTCCTTTACGGATGCCCATGTCGTGACATCCCTCAAGGATACTGGCGTTCTCTTAACCGTCATCCGCCGGTCTGGCCGGTAAAACATTGGGGACGTCACTTGGGGCAGGACCTGCCAACAGATCACTCGCGAAGGGCAACGGGCGGCAGCCTGGCTGGCCGGTTGCGTTTTGCTGGTCTTGATCAGGACCAGTGCGATCTGCTGCGCCGTTACCGCACCATGCTCGAGCCTCATCTGAAGGCAGGACTTCGCGACCTGATGGTGCGATTCCAGTCCATGCCGGACTGTTCGCCATCCTTTGAGAGCGATCATCAGATCGAACGTCTGCACGACATGCAGACGGCGCACTGGTCGGTGCTGACCGATGCGCGTTTCGATGCGCTCTATGCAGAACGCGTCAAGGTTCTGTCCGACACCGAAAGCCGCATGGGCCTCGATCCGCGCTGGAGTGTGGCTGGTCGTGCTGTCGTGCTGGAAAATCTCCTCGCAGGCCTGATTGCGCAACATCCGCCTCGCTCACTGCTCCCGGGTGCGCGCAAGCGCCATCAGGAATTGGCCGAGGCGGTCAAATCCGTCGTTCGGCTGGTGATGGTCGATACGGAAATTGCCGTCTCCCTGCGCTTCAACGAACTGCGCATTCGCCACACACAAGAGCTTGCCCGTCAGCGCGAGAGCGATCAGGCAGAGGTCGTAACGCTCTTTGGCGATGCGCTCAATGCCTTTGCCGCCGGCGATCTGACGGCCCGCATCGCCGGCGAACTGCCGGAAGCCTACCGCGAGATTGCCGAAGCGTTCAATTCTGCCATGACGCGGATTGGTCATTCGATGGCCGCCACACAAGAAAGCGTTCACAAGACGCAAACCGTCGCCGAGCGCATGTCGCGCGAAAATTCGGGTCTTGCCACGGGATCGACGGAACAGGCCCGTCGCCTCGGCGATGCCTCACAGCGCCTTGGCGCGGTCATCCACGATGTCCGTGATAGCAGTGACCGTATTTCGGCGGCCGAATCCGCAGTGTCGCAGGCACGCAATGCCGCCACCGAAAGCGGCATGGCGGTCGGCGAAGCGATCAGCGCCATGTCCGATATCGAGCAATCGGCAGAACAGATCGGCCGCATCATCGGCTCCATCGACGAAATCGCCTTCCAGACCAATCTCCTGGCGCTGAATGCCGGCATCGAAGCCGCACGTGCGGGGGAAAGCGGACGCGGCTTCGCCGTCGTTGCGCAGGAAGTCCGGGCGCTGGCACAACGCTCCGCCGAAGCCGCACGGGAGATCAAGAACCTGGTCAACGGCACTAAGACGCAAGTCGATGAAGGCGTGCGCATGGTCCATCGCACCCAGGAAGCCATCGAAGGTGTCGTGCGCCAGGTCTCTGGCATCAGCGACATGATCGGCGATGTCGCCCGCCGCACGGGTGAGCATTCCGGTCATCTCAATCACGTCTCCGTCGAACTGGAGGCCATCGGCACGGACGCGCATCGTGCCGCCGAACGCCTGTCCTCATCGGCGAATGAGGCCGACGATCTTCACACCGTCATTCTCGAACTCGGCCGTACGGTGCGCGAGTTCCGCATCGCCCGCCAGGCTTATGCCGAAGAGGCGATCGCGCCGGAGCCGAGAAGAGCCAATGCGACCGTCATGCGTCCCGAGCGCATGGATTACGGCCATGCGCAGCAACAATACAAACGCCAAGGAGTCATTTGATGGCAGGCAGGACAGCAGCGCATTCGACACTGAAATTATCACCTGTGCTGGACCTCAATCAAGCATCCGTCTTGCACGGAAAATTGAAAGAACTCAGAGGCAAGCCGGTTACGGTCGATGCCTCCGAGGTCGAGCGTGTCGGCGCACAATGCGTCCAGATATTGATGGCTGGCATCAAGGCCTGGGAGGCCGATGGCAAGCAATTCACATTTTCAAAGGCTTCTGAAGCCTTTGATAAAACCCTTAAACTGATCGGCGTTGATATCGGTCATATGCTCCCGAAGGAGATATAGGAATGAAGAAAAAAGTTCTCACAGTCGACGACTCCCGCACGATCCGCAACATGTTGCTGGTCACGCTCAACAATGCCGGTTTCGAAACCATTCAGGCCGAAGACGGCGTCGAAGGTCTGGAAGTTCTGGAAGGTTGCAATCCCGACGTCATCGTCACGGATATCAACATGCCGCGTCTTGATGGTTTCGGTTTCATCGAGGGCGTTCGTCGCAACGAGAAGTACCGTGCCGTTCCAATCCTCGTTCTGACCACCGAAAGCGACGCCGAAAAGAAGAACCGTGCCCGCCAGGCTGGCGCGACCGGTTGGATCGTCAAGCCGTTCGACCCCGTAAAACTGATCGATGCCATTGAACGTGTAACTGCCTGATACGGGATCATTCACGATGGATATGAACGAAATCAAAGAAATCTTCTTCCAGGAGTGCGAGGAACAACTCGCCGAACTGGAATCGGGACTTCTTAAACTGAATGACGGCGACCGCGACCCGGAAACCGTAAATGCCGTCTTTCGTGCCGTTCATTCCATCAAGGGTGGAGCCGGTGCGTTCGGTCTCGATGAACTGGTGGCTTTCGCGCACGTCTTCGAAACCACGCTCGATTGCGTTCGATCCAACAAGCTCGATCCTAATCAGGATGTCCTGAAAGTGATGCTGAAATCGGCGGATGTTCTCGCCGATTTGACGAATGCTTCGCGTGATGGCGGCAGCGTCGATGAAAGCCGCACGCGCGGTCTCGTCAAGGAACTGGAGGCTCTGGCCAACGGTGAGACGATCACGCCGTCCGCAGCAGAACCTGCAGCTCCCAAGCCGGCAGCCAAGGCAGCCGTCGTGCCCCCGCCGACACCGGCGCCAGCGCCGACAGATGACAGCGGCTTCCAGCCGATCGCCTTCTCCTTTGGCGATTTCGAGGACGCGGCCATTCCGCTCATGGAAGCGCCCACCTTCAATATCACCTTCAAGCCGTCGGCAGCCCTTTACTCCAAGGGCAACGAATCGGCACTGTTGCTGCGCGATCTCGCCCGCATCGGTGAGATGAGCGTCAATTGCGATATGAGCACGCTGCCGTCGCTTGACGAGATGAACCCGGAAGGCGCCTACTTCTTCTGGAAGATCGCGATCAAGACCGACAAGGGCGAAGAGGGCATCCGCTCCGTCTTCGAATTTGCCGAGTGGGATTGCGAACTCGACATCGTGATGGCCGAAGACGAAACGTCGGCCGATGAAGAACTGCCGATGATTCCGGTGCCCTTCGATCTTTCCGCACTGGAAGACGATGTGCATGAGCCAGCGGTTCAGCCGGCCTCCATGGACGAGCCGGTCGTTGCAAAGGCTGTCGCCACCGCATCGGCTGCAACGGAAGTCACCCAGGCCGTGGCTGCTGCCGTCGAAAAGCGCGAGGCAGCGTCGCCTGCCGCTGCGGCAAACGCTGCCAATGCCGCTAACAACGCGAGCGCCGGTCAGACGATCCGCGTCGATCTCGACCGCGTCGACCGCCTCATCAACCTGGTGGGCGAGCTCGTCATCAACCAGGCGATGCTGTCGCAGAGCGTCATCGAAAACGATACGACGGGCACATCTGCCGTCAACATGGGTCTGGAAG
This sequence comes from Agrobacterium sp. 22117, assembly GCF_052045735.1. Lineage (NCBI taxonomy): Bacteria > Pseudomonadati > Pseudomonadota > Alphaproteobacteria > Hyphomicrobiales > Rhizobiaceae > Agrobacterium > Agrobacterium sp. 22117. The sequence continues at coordinate 382,233 of NZ_JBQEPP010000001.1, forward strand.
AGCTTCAGCAACTGACGCGTGAAATCCAGGATAGCGTCATGGCCATCCGCGCGCAGCCGGTGAAGCCGGTCTTCCAGCGCATGTCGCGTATCGTTCGCGAAGTTGCCGACATGATCGGCAAGCAGATCCGCCTCATCACCGAAGGTGAAAACACCGAAGTGGATAAGACGGTCATCGACAAGCTGGCCGAGCCTCTGACCCACATGATCCGCAATGCCGTCGACCACGGCATTGAAACACCCGAAAAGCGCGAAGCCGCCGGCAAGAACCCGGAAGGTACCGTCAAGCTGACGGCCAAGCATCGTTCGGGCCGCATCCTGATCGAACTGCAGGACGATGGCGCCGGCATCAACCGCGAGCGCGTCCGCCAGAAGGCGATCGACAATGATCTGATCTCGGCAGATGCCAATCTGACGGATGAGGAAATCGACAACCTGATCTTCGCACCGGGCTTCTCCACCGCTGACAAGATTTCGGACATCTCCGGTCGCGGCGTCGGCATGGACGTGGTCAAGCGCTCGATCCAGGCACTCGGTGGCCGCATCAGCATTTCGTCCCGCCCTGGCCTCGGCTCGACCTTCACCATGAGCCTGCCGCTGACGCTGGCCGTTCTCGACGGCATGGTGGTCACGGTTGCCGGCCAGACGCTTGTGGTGCCGTTGACGGCAATCGTCGAGACTCTGCAGCCGGAAGCGCAGAATATTCATTCCTTCGGCTCCAATCAGCGGCTGATCTCGATCCGCAACTCCTTCTGCCCGCTGGTGGATGTCGGTCGCATTCTCAACTTCCGTGCCACACAGGCCAACCCGGTCGATGGCGTGGCGCTTCTCGTGGAATCCGAAGGCGGCGGCCAGCGCGCCCTGATGGTCGATGCCATCCAGGGACAGCGTCAGGTGGTCATCAAGTCCCTTGAAGCCAACTACACCCATGTTCCGGGCATCGCTGCCGCAACCATCCTTGGTGATGGCCGCGTAGCGCTGATCCTTGACGTGGATGCCGTGGTCGGCGCCTCGCGCGGCCAGTCCCTGAAACAAGAAATGTCGCTCGCGGCAACAGGCTGAAAAGTTGGTGATGAATGACAGCGCTTAAGTTCAACGAACAGCGTGGATCCCAGGATGAAGTGCTCGTCAGCGGCGAATACCCGCTGACGCGTCGCGACCTGGCGGATATCGCCGCAATGATCTACGCGGATGCCGGTATCTATCTCAACGATACCAAGGCCTCGCTCGTCTATTCGCGCCTGTCCAAGCACATCCGCAATCTCGGCCTTTCCGGCTTCAAGGAATATTGCGCCCTGGTCTCCTCGGAGCAGGGTGCTGCCGCTCGCCGGGAAATGCTGTCGCATCTCACCACCAACTTCACCCGCTTCTTCCGCGAGAACCACCATTTCGATCACCTGCGCGACGAGGTTCTACCGGGCCTCATTGCACGGGCAAAGAGCGGCGGACGCGTTCGCATCTGGTCCGCAGCCTGTTCCGATGGCCAGGAGCCCTATTCGATCGCACTGACCGTGCTCGGTCTCTTCCCGAACGCTACCGATTACGACTTCAAGATCCTGGCAACCGATATCGACCCGAAGATTCTCGCTCAGGCGAGGGCCGGTCTTTACGACGACGGCGCTCTCGAAACGGTATCGCCCGCCATGCGCAAGCAATGGTTCCAGGAAGTGGATGCCGGCGGACGCCGCAAGCACCAGATCAGCGACAAGGTCAAGCGTCTGATCACCTTCAACGAGCTGAACCTGATGGCGCAGTGGCCGTTCAAGGGCGGCTTCGACGTGATCTTCTGCCGCAACGTCGTGATCTATTTCGACGAGCCGACGCAGGTGAAGATTTGGTCGCGCTTTGCCGGCCTGCTGCCGCTGGGCGGTCACCTCTATATCGGTCATTCCGAACGCGTCTCCGGCGAAGCCAAGGAGCAGTTCGACAATACCGGCATCACCACCTACAAATACATCGGCAAGTCCGCCGGGAGGAGAGCATGAGCATGCCCGCCCGCGTTCTCGTCGTCGATGACTCTCCCACCATGCGTGGCCTGATCTCCGCCGTCCTCCAATCCGACCCGGATGTCGAGGTCATCGGTCAGGCTGGCAACGCCATGGAAGCGCGCGCCGCGATCAAGGAACTCAATCCGGACGTCGTGACGCTGGATATCGAGATGCCCGAGATGAACGGGCTTGAGTTTCTAGACAAGATCATGCGCCTGCGCCCCATGCCGGTCATCATGGTTTCGACGCTGACCCATCGCGGCGCGGATGCCTCCCTCGCCGCGCTCGAAATCGGTGCCTTCGATTGCGTTGGCAAGCCGGTGCCGGGCGACGCGCAGCCCTTTCCCGATCTGGCAGAGAAGGTGAAGGCGGCGGCCCGCTCGCAGCATCGCACCTATCGCAGCGCCGTGACCGAACGACCAGCCGCGCCGCAGCCGGTTGCGGTCACCAATTACAGCGTCGGTCGCAAGATCGTTGCTATTGGGTCGTCTACCGGTGGCGTGGAAGCGCTGATCGCCGTCCTGCAGAAGTTTCCGATCAATTGCCCGCCGACGGTGATCACCCAGCATATGCCGCCAACCTTCACCAAGAGCTTTGCCGAGCGCCTGAACCGGCTCTGCGCGCCCGTGGTGGAAGAGGCGACGGATGGCGCGCGGCTTCAGACCGGCAAGGTCTATCTCGCACCTGGTGGCGACCGGCATTTGCAGGTTGTTAATCATGCCGCGCCATGCTGCAGGCTGATCGAACGCGAGCCTGTTAATGGTCATCGGCCATCGGTAGACGTTCTGTTCGATTCAGTGGCCGAGCTTGCCGGTCGCAACGCCGTCGGCGCCATTCTGACCGGGATGGGACGTGACGGCGCAGCAGGTCTCTTGAAGATGCGCCATGCCGGTGCCCGCACTGTCGGACAGAACGAGAAAACCTGTGTGGTCTATGGAATGCCGCGTGTGGCTTACGAGCTTGGCGCGGTCGAACATCAACTTCCGCTGAACGCCATCGGCGAAGAAATTCTGAAACTAACTGCCGCCCGAAAAGAAGGTTCTGATTAAATGTCTCTCGCAGAAAAGATAAAAGTGTTGATCGTTGACGATCAGGTCACCAGCCGCCTGTTGCTGAGTGATGCGCTCACGCAGCTTGGCTTCAAGCAAATCACTGCCGCCGGCGACGGTGAGCAGGGCATGAAGATCATGGAGCAACAGCCCCACCATCTGGTGATCTCCGACTTCAACATGCCGAAGATGGATGGCCTCGGCTTCCTTCAGGCGGTTCGCACGAACCCGTCGACGAAGAAGGCCGCCTTCATCATTCTGACCGCGCAGGGAGACCGCGCTCTGGTGCAGAAAGCAGCCCAACTCGGCGCCAACAACGTGCTGGCCAAGCCGTTTTCTATCGACAAGATGAGGGCGGCTATTGAAGCCGTATTTGGATCGCTGAAATGATCGAAACCGCAGCCAAGCGCGTACACATAATTCAGGGCGAGTATAAGATCGCCAATGATCCCGACGTGGTCTTGTCGACCATCCTCGGCTCGTGCGTGGCTGCGTGTCTCAGAGACCCTGTTGCGGGCGTCGGCGGTATGAATCACTTTCTGCTGCCGGGTACAGGGGGTATGGGGGGTGGAGATGCGACCCGGTATGGGGTGCATCTCATGGAACTTCTGATCAACGGCTTGCTCAAGCAGGGCGCGCGCCGTGATCGTTTGGAGGCAAAGGTCTTTGGTGGCGCAAAGACCATTGCCAGCTTCTCCAATGTGGGGGAGCAGAACGCAATCTTCGCGATGCAGTTCTTGAAGGATGAAGGCATTCGGGTGGTCGGCAGCTCCACGGGCGGAGAGCATGGCCGAAAGGTGGAGTTCTGGCCGGTGTCGGGCAGGGCGCGCCAGCACCCATTGAGCGGTGCCGAAACCCAGAAGACCGTCGCGCTGGAAACCCGTCCGGTTCCGGCTGCAAAGCCGGCGGCAAGCGATATCGAATTTTTTTGACAACGGAGTTGCCTATGCATATCGCTGAGCGTGCTGGACCTGAAATGTTTGAAGAGGCTTTGCCCACGATCCTCATGCGGGTCGTCTCAGAACTGCATGATGTCGCCTATCTGATCGAACGCATCGAGCCCCAGCTTCTGGAGGCCACCAATGGTGCAGTCACCGATGACGGGTTGAAACTCTTGCAGGGTATCGATCTTGCGGTCCAGAAGGCCCGCGGACTTGCCGAGTTCATCGACACCATCACTGGCTCCATCCCTGTGGAATGGGCCGTGGACGTGACGACGGCTCTCAGCCTCGTCAAGCTCGCCGAAATGCAGAAGGCACTTGGCGCTGGTCTGCGCCATGGGCACTCCCAGCCGATCGACAAGGCATCCGGCGACTTCGATCTGTTTTAGAGCGGGCGTTGCGTCCTTCTGGACGCATTAACGACACTTCTCATTCTTTCAACCATCGTGCTTTTCCGACAATCGATTCCGATTTCGGGGGGATGCTGTCGTGTAAGCGCAGAGTGTCTTCCCTCGCTCTTAACCCGTCACTGGTACAAGCCGCCGCGCATACTGCACGATGCATTCTACGCCGCTTTGCCGGAGCTAGCTTCCACGACCGTGAGCCCGTAAACCCGCCTCTTTAGCAGACATATGCGCTCCTTCGTCTAACAAGCCATTTTTAGGCACTGACGCCTTTCACCGCATGCGATTACAGCAGGTTTCTCGGCAAGGAGAGCACTCGCGATACTGTGCGAAAGCGTAACTCACTGAAAAAGATATGAAACTTTGGTTTCATATCATCTGGCACGAAACCTGCATTGCGTATCCCGACTGAGACATACTCAGCCTATCGAACGAGAGGGAACGCATGACACACGATTTCAGAAAAACACCGGCAGCTGCGGGCATCATCGAGAAATTGCGCCGCGCCCGGTTGATGGGCTCTGCTGCATTGGCGTTTCTGGCCATCACGGCAAGCGAAACCTTGGCCGAAGGTACGCTCCGCATTGGCATGACGGCCTCCGATATACCCCTGACCACCGGCCAGACCGATCAGGGCGGCGAGGGTCAGCGCTTCATGGGTTATACGCTCTACAACGCTCTGATCGAGTGGGACCTTTCGAGTGCCGACAAACCCTCGACCCTCATTCCCTCCCTCGCGACATCCTGGTCCGTGGATCCCGTCGACAAGACCAAGTGGACATTCAAACTGCGCGACGGCGTGAAGTTTCACGATGGAAGTGCTTTCGATGCGGCGTCTGTGGTCTGGAACCTCGACAAGATCCTCGTGCCGGATTCACCGCAATTCGACAAGCGCCAGTCGGCGCAGGGAAAATCGCGTATTCCAGCCGTGGCTTCCTACAAGGTCATCGATCCGCTGACGGTCGAAATCGTGACCAAAACGCCCGACGCGACGCTCCCCTATCAGCTGAGCTGGATCCTCATGTCCTCGCCCGCGAACTGGGAGGCACAGGGCAAAAGCTGGGATGCCGTGGCTCAGAAGCCGTCCGGTACGGGACCTTGGAAGCTGGAAAACGGGTTCACGCCGCGTGAGCGCGCCGAACTGACGCCGAACAAGGACTACTGGGACAAGGCGCGCGTGCCGAAGCTGGACAAGCTGGTTCTGGTGCCTCTTCCCGAACCCAATACCCGTGTGGCCGCGCTGCGCTCCGGTCAGGTCGACTGGATCGAGGCGCCTGCGCCTGATTCCGTCAAATCGCTCAAGGATGCGGGTTTCGACATCGTCACCAATTCCTACCCACACAACTGGACCTGGCACCTGTCGCGCGTCGAAGGTTCACCCTGGAACGATGTGCGCGTTCGCAAGGCCGCCAATCTTGCCGTTGACCGCGAAGGGATCAACGAGTTGCTCGGCGGTCTTTCCGTCCCGGCACAAGGATACCTGCCCCCCGGCCACCAGTGGTTCGGCAATCCGACATTCAAGCTGGAATACAATATCGAGGAGGCCAAGAAGTTGATGGCCGAGGCCGGCTACGGTCCAGACAAGCCGATCAACACCAAGGTCGTCATCTCCTCATCCGGATCGGGCCAGATGCTGCCTCTGGCGATGAACGAATACATCCAGCAGACGCTGGCAGAAATCGGCATCAATGTCGAATACGAGGTTGCGGACTGGAATACGGTCATCAACATCTGGCGCGCCGGCGCCAAGGATCCGAGCGCGAAGGGCGCCACTGCCGTCAACTACAGCTACTTCATTCAGGATCCCTTCACGGCACTGATCCGTCAATCGCAGTGCAATCTTGCTCCGCCGAATGGCACCAACTGGGGTTATTACTGCGATCCCGAAATGGATGCGCTGTTTGCTGAAGTGCGCAACACCTTCGATGCGGCGGAGCAGGACAAGGTTCTGAGAAAAATCCACGAAAAATACGTCAATGAAGCGCTGTTCCTGATGGTCACGCATGACGTCAACCCCCGCGCCATGTCGAAAAAGGTGAAGGGCTTCGTGCAGGCACAGAACTGGTTCCAGGACTTCTCGCCGGTCACCGTCGATCCCTGATCGCTGATCCCAAGCGATAGCGGGCCGGGTTCTCGCCCGGCCTGCCGTTTCCGATCCTTGCCACAAACATCAAGAGGGTTTCATGCTTCTCTACGCGCTCAAGCGACTGCTGCACGTCATCCCGGTGGCAATTGGCGTGAGCATGGTTTGTTTCATGCTCATCCATATCGCTCCGGGAGATCCGCTGGCCGCCATTCTTCCCTCGGATGCTTCGGCTGAGATGCAGACGCAAATGCGCGCTTTCTACGGTCTGGACCGTCCTCTGGCTGTACAGTACGCAATTTGGATGTGGCATGCGCTGCATGGCGATCTTGGCACCTCGATCGCTACCGGACGGCCTGTTCTCGGCGAGATCATCGATGCATCCATCAATTCGATCATTCTCGCCGTGTCTGCAGCGGTTATTGGATTTGTCGGCGGCGCGACACTTGGCTTTCTCGCCGGTGTGTTTCGCGGCGGATGGGTGGACCGCATCGCTTCCGGCATCTCGATGCTTGGCGTCAGCGTCCCGCATTACTGGCTCGGCATGGTGCTGGTCATCACCTTTTCCGTGACACTCGGATGGCTTCCGGCAATGGGTGGAGGACCAGGCGGCTCTGCGGGCCGCAGCTTCAGCTGGGATTATATTCAATATCTCGTGCTGCCGGCCGTCACCATGTCCGTCATTCCCATGGGCATCATCGCCCGCACCATCCGCTCGCTGGTGGCAGATATATATGCGCAGGACTTCACGCTGGCGCTGGCTGCCAAGGGCCTGATGAGCGGGCGTATCCTGCGCCATGTGGTGCGCAATGCCGCCCCGACCGCTCTCTCCGTCATGGGTCTGCAACTGGGTTATCTTCTCGGCGGTTCTATCCTGATCGAAACGGTCTTTTCATGGCCGGGTACCGGTTTCCTGCTCAACGGCGCGATCTTCACCCGTGACCTGCCCATCCTGCAGGGCACCATCCTCGTGCTCGCCATGTTCTTCGTCGTTCTCAACCTCATTGTCGACGTGTTGCAAAGCGCCATCGATCCGCGCATCCAGAGGAGCTGACAATGGCCGCAATAGCTGAAGCATCCGCAATTCCCGTCGAGAAAATCGCCAAGTCTCCCGGCTTCTGGAGCGGCGTTCTGACGCGGCTGCGTCGTGATCCCGTTGCCATGGTGGCGCTTGGGATCCTCGTTCTTCTCATCCTAATGGCCATTTTCGCGCCTTATCTGGCGCCCTACGATCCGGCGAAGGGCAGCGTCATCCGCAGGCTGAAACCGATCGGAACACCCGGCTATATCCTCGGCACCGACGAGCTTGGACGTGACATGCTTTCACGCCTGATCTATGGCGCGCGTCTGTCGCTCCTCATGGGCGTCATCCCTGTTCCCATCGCCTTCGTCATCGGTTCGGCAATCGGCATCATCGCCGGTTACGCGGGCGGTTTGACCAACACGCTGATCATGCGCACCGTTGACGTGTTCTACGCGTTCCCGTCGGTGCTGCTGGCCGTGGCACTGTCCGGCGCGCTTGGCTCTGGCCTCACAAATGCGCTCGTTTCCCTCACGGTCGTCTTCATCCCGCAAATCGCTCGTGTAGCAGAGAGCGTCACCACCCAGGTCCGCAAGCTCGATTACGTGGATGCCGCCCGCGCCTCCGGGGCTCCCGCCTTTACCATCGTCAGGGTCCATATTCTCGGCAACGTGCTCGGACCGATCTTCGTCTTCGCCACAAGCTTGATTTCCGTATCGATGATCCTTGCGTCAGGTCTCTCCTTCCTCGGGCTCGGCGTGCGTCCGCCGGATGCCGAATGGGGGCTGATGCTGAACACGCTGCGCACCGCCATCTACACAATCCCCTTCGTTGCAGCCTTGCCCGGCGTGATGATCTTCATCACCTCGATCTGCTTCAACCTGTTCTCAGATGGGCTGCGCACAGCCATGGACGTGAAGTCATGATGAAAGTCGTTGGAGCACCAAGCCTTGAACTGCCTATCGGGGAAAGGGGTGGACCGGTCCAGCCACTGATTTCCGCCCGCGGGCTTCTGAAACACTTTCCCGTCAAAGGAAGCGGCTTCCTGAAACCGAAAAAAGTCGTGCGCGCCGTCGATGGCGTCGATTTCGATATCATGAAAGGAGAGACACTCGGCGTTGTCGGTGAAAGCGGTTGCGGCAAATCGACGACGGCGCGGCTTCTCATGCAACTGATCGCACCCGACCAGGGCGAAATCCTCTTCGATGGCGAAACGGTTGGCGGCGTCTTGCCGCTTTCTGCCTATCGCCGTCAGGTGCAGATGGTATTTCAGGACAGCTACGCCTCGCTCAATCCGCGACTGACGATCGAGGAATCCATTGCCTTCGCACCGCAGGTCCACGGCACGCCAGCGGCAAAGGCGATTGCAACGGCACATGATCTGTTGCACCGCGTCGGCCTCGAGCCATCGCGTTTTGCCGGTCGCTATCCACATGAGCTTTCCGGCGGTCAGCGCCAGCGTGTCAACATCGCCCGGGCTCTGGCGCTCAAGCCACGCCTCGTTATTCTGGATGAAGCGGTCTCGGCTCTCGACAAATCGGTGGAGGCGCAGGTGCTAAACCTGTTGCTCGACCTCAAACGCGATTTCGGCCTGACCTATCTATTCATCTCCCACGATCTCAACGTCGTTCGCTTCATGTGCGACCGGGTCATGGTCATGTATCTCGGCAAGGTGGCGGAGATCGGGAGTCGCGATGCCATCTACGGCAATACCGGTCATCCCTATTCGGCAGCACTTCTGGCCTCCATGCCGAAAATCGATCCCGCAGAACGCACCGAAGCGCCGCCACTGACAGGTGACCCGCCCAACCCCATCGATCCGCCCTCCGGCTGTCGCTTCCACACCCGCTGCAGCTTTGCCGAGGATGTCTGTCAACGGGTGCTGCCGCCGCTCACCGAGATGTCTCCCAGCCAGGCAGCCGCCTGCCTGATGGCAAAGCCCGGTTCCGGCCACAGCCGTGCGCCAGCACTGACGGAGGCATGACGATGCAGAACGACGATATGATCAATATGCGCAACCTGTCGGTTACGTTTCGGCGCGGCGGCAAATCCGTCAAGGCCGTCAACGGCGTGAACTTGGTCGTCAAGCCGGGCGAGGTGGTAGTCCTTCTGGGGGAATCCGGCTCGGGCAAAAGCGTGACGATGCGCTCGCTCTTGCGCCTTCATCCCAAGGGAACGCTTGTTGAGGGCGCCATGTCGGTCGACGGGCGCGACATTATGGGGCTTTCCAGCCGCGCTTTGTCCGATCTCAGGGGAGCCGTGGTGTCCATGGTGTTCCAGGAACCGCGTCTGGCGCTGGACCCGGTCTATACGGTCGGTAGCCAGATCGAAGAGACCATCATGCGCCACGAAAACGTCTCGCGCACCGTCGCCGCTCAACGCGCCCTTGCACTGTTCCAGAAAGTTCGCATTCCCTCACCGGAGCGGCGCCTTGGCAATTATCCGCATGAAATGTCGGGCGGCATGCTACAGCGTGCGATGATTGCCATGGCGCTTGCCTGCAATCCGAAGGTGCTGCTGGCAGATGAGCCGACCACGGCGCTCGATGCAACGGTACAAATCCAGATCTTGCTGCTGATCCGCGAATTGCAGAAGGAATATGGCCTGTCGGTCATCTTCGTGACGCATGATATTGGCGTTGCGGCGGAAGTCGCAGACCGGATCGCTGTGATGTATGCCGGACGCATCGTCGAGGAAGGACGTGTCGGCGATCTCATCGGCAACCCGCGCCATCCCTATACCAAGGGCCTGCTGGGCGCGCGTGTGGAACTGGCCGAGGGCCGCGACCGGCTGATCACCATTCCCGGCGCACCGCCGGATCTTGCAGCCATGCCGCCGGGCTGCGCCTTCGCGCCCCGTTGCGAGCTGGCGCGTGAAGAGTGTCGTGCGGATGTTCCTGCGCTCACGCGGCTGTCTGCCGATTCACAGGTCGCCTGTATTCTCGCGCACTGAAGGCCTCGGAATGCTGGGCGCTCGTCGAGAAAATACAGGAACATAGGGGGCGGGAGTGCCTTGGCGGCACCTTGAAAGTCATGAAACGCATAGGATTGATCAATCCCAACACATCGCAGGCAACGACTGCGATGATGACGGATATTGCGCGCCTCTACCTGCCGCAGGGCTTTGCCATTGAAGGCCTGACGGCAAAACAAGGCGTGCCGATGATCCTCGATGAAAAAGCCCTTGCCGCTGCCGAAGAGGGCGTCGTTTTCATGGGAATGGACCTTGCCGAACGCAGCGACGGCCTCATCATCTGTGCATTCGGCGATCCTGGGCTGGAGCGGCTTGCCGAGACGTCCGGCATCCCCTGTATCGGCATATGTCAGGCAAGCATGATGGAGGCGTCTGCGGGCGGACGGCGCTTCGGCATCGCCACCGTCACGCCAGACCTCGTGGGGAGTTTCGTTGCCAAGGCGAAAGCTCTTGGCGTCGCATCTCTTTTTACCGGAACGCGGCTGACGACAGGCGATCCGCAACAACTCGCCTCCGCACCCGATGCACTGCTTGCAGCGCTGGCGATCGCGACGCGTCAATGTTTCGAAGAGGACGGGGCTGAGGCTGTGATTATTGGCGGAGGGCCTCTCGGGCAGGCAGCGGAACAGTTGCAGGGCATGTTTCCCGCTCCGGTTATCGCGCCGATCAGGTCGGCCGTGGAGTGGATGGTCCGAGCGCTTTAAGAAGGCCAGGCCTCGACCGTCCATGGTTGAGGCTGCCTGTCCTTTCATCGACGCGCTGTTTTTTGTTGCAAGCGTCATTCGGGCGGCAGAAAGTCGCCCATCTACCGTTTGCCGGAGCGCGCTGTGGTAAAGGAAAAATCGTTTCTGTTTCGAGTGAGGCAGGCCCTTCCGGACCTTCATCCAGCGGAAAAACGCGTCGGCGAATTCGTCTGCGATTTTCCGGGCGAGCTCGCGAGCTATTCCGCCCAGGAACTTGCCGCTTTGGCCCATGTGTCGAAGGCGACCGTCACGCGCTTCATCCAGCGGCTGGGTTATGACAGCTACGAGGAGGCGCGGCGCCATGCGCGCGCGGAGAAACAGACCGGCTCGCGCCTCTTTCTGGAACGCTCCGACGAGAGCGAAACAATGCAGTCCGTCAAAGCCCATGCCGCACAGGATATTGCGAATATCGAGGCGACATTCTTTGCCATCTCGGACAGGCAGATAGAAAGCGCTGCCGATTGTCTGCTTCAGGCACGGAAAGTCTGGGTGATAGGGTTTCGCAGCAGCCAGCCATTCGCAGCCTATTTTCAATGGCAACTGACGCAGGTCATTGAAAACATCGTCGCCATCCCTGGCCCCGGCCAGACACTGGGGGAACATTTCGCCAGTCTGCAGGACGCCGATATCGTCGTTGTTTTTGCCATGCGACGTCGCGTTGCCCAGATCGATACCATCCTTGACCATGTCAAGGCGTCGGAAGCCAAGCTCATTTACGTCACCGATGAGGGGGCACCCGGTCATAGCGGCGCCACTTGGCATTTCCGATGCCAGACGCTCGCGCCGGGTCCGCTGTTCAACCACACGGCTATCATGGCGCTTTGCCATTTGCTGATTACGCGTTGCCTCGAAAAAGCCGGCCCATCCGGTCGCAAACGCTTGCGCAAGATCGAGATGTTGAACGACAGCTTCGATGAGTTGTAAGCGCCATGGCCGGTTGATGGATTGGACCGCATCCCCCTCTCGTTGCGTAAAGCGCCGCACAAGCTTCATTGTATAATCGGTTGTCAGTCTATCACGGCCATGATTCCGCCTCCGGCGGGGCGGCCGGCTTGAAGGTTCTGAATGCAATGAATGCATCGATTGGCGGCACGGCCCAGAATTCGCTCCTCCCCACTTTGTTGGAGCTTGCAAAAACCCAGCGTCTTTCGCTGGTGGACCTGCTGAAATTCGCAGAAACGTTGACGGCGCAAGGCAAACGCCAGGAGGCGGCAGAGCTCTACAAGAGCTGGCTCGCCTTCAACGATCCCCATCCCGGCCAGCACATGGTCTGCTTCAACTTCTCCGTTCTGTTGCGGCAGATGAACGATCTTGCCGGTGCCGTGACTGCCATGCAGGCGGCGTTGAAGCATGATCCGATGTTCGGCCCCGCCCACATCAATCTCGGCCTGGCCTATGAGGATGCCGGAATGGCGACGCTTGCCATTCAGCAGTGGCAGGGCTTTGCAGAGAAAACATCTGAAACGACGCCGGATCAGCTGCTCTATCGTCATCTGGCGCTCCAGCATATCGGTCGTGTCATGGAAAATGCCGGACTGATGGAGGAGGCGGAGGCAGCCCTTTGGCAGGCCATGGAGCTTCGCCCGCACAAGCTGGAATCCGGACAGCATTGGAGCGCTTTGCGCCAGCGCCAATGCAAATGGCCGATCCTGGTGCCCTCCAATCACGTCACCCAGCGCCAGATGATCGACGCCATGCCGCCGCTCACGCTTGGCTGCTATGCCGACGATCCGATCTTTCAGCTGGCCAACGCCCATCAATACGGCAAGACGCTCATTGGGAGACCGGATATCCGAAACGTCCCCCGCGCCACCGTCCGGCAGAAAACGGGCACCGGCCAGAGGCTGCGTGTTGGTTACGTGTCGTCAGACCTGCGCGATCACGCCGTTGGCTTTGCGCTGAGGGAAGTGCTGGAACTGCATGACAAGGCACGCGTCGAAATCTACGCGTATTACTGCGGAGAAGCCGTTGCCAACGATCCGACACAAACGCGGATGAAGGCGGTCGTGGATTGCTGGCGAGATGTCGCCGCGCTCTCCGACGAAGCAGCCGCGCGGCAGATCGCAAGCGACGAGATCGATATTCTGATCGACGTGAATGGTTACACCAAGCACGCCCGTACCAAGATTTTCGCCTATCGCCCCGCGCCCGTCATCGTCAATTTCTGTGGCTACCCGGGCTCCATGGCGACACCTTTCCACCAGTACATGATCGCCGACGAGGTGATCGTGCCTGAGGAAAGCGAGATCTACTATTCGGAAAAGGTGTTGCGGATTGCCTGCAATCAGCCGCTCGACCGAAAGCGCGTTATTGCCGAGCGCCCGTCTCGCCAGGAAGCGGGCTTGCCGGAAGACACGTTTGTCTTCGCCTGCTTCAACGGCATGCAGAAGATCACACCATCCACATTCGCGCAGTGGATGCGCATTTTGAATGAAACGCCGGGCAGCATCCTGTGGCTTTTGACCGGTAGCGATAAGACCGATCAGCGCCTGCGCGATCTGGCAGAGGCCGCCGGGATTGCGCCGGAGCGTCTGCTCTTCGCGCCGAAAGCCCCGAACGCGATGCACCTCGCCCGCATCGCGGTGGCAGATCTCTTCCTCGATACGTTCCCTTATGGTGCTCACTCGACCGCAGCGGATGCGTTGACCGTCGGTCTTCCGGTTCTGACATTCCCCGGCAAGTCTTTCCCGGCGCGCTTCTGCAGCAGCGTCGTCGCCGCGACGGGATGTTCCGAGCTTATCTGCACTGACCCCGAGGATTACGTTGCCAAGGCCATCGCCTTCGCAAAGAAGCCGGCGAGCTTGAAGGCCGTCAGGAAGAAGCTGGGCGCGGAACGGGAAAAGAGTGTTCTGCGCGATATTCCCGCCACCGCGCGAAGGCTCGAAGACCTTTATTGGCAGATGCAGGGCGAAGCCGAACGGGGCGAAACACCTGTCCCCGATCTTCGCAATCTCGATGTCTACTACGAGATCGGCAGCGAGCTTGTGTCGGAAAATCTCGACTTCGTCGATGAGGCTTCGTACCGCGATCGCTACCTTCAAAAGCTGCGGGAGTGGGACGCTTTCTCGCCCATCCAGCATGACAACCGCTTGTGGACCACGCAAGCATCCGCCACCGCTTGAACAGAGGCAGAGCCGCCGTGTCCCGACAGAAGATTGCAATCGTAGGCGCCGGGCTCTCCGGTGCGGTCATCGGCCGTGAGTTGGCGGAAGCAGGGCACGAGGTCGTAATTTTCGACCGGCGGGATCACATTGCGGGCAACTGCCATACCGAGCGCGATGCAGAGACCGGCGTGATGGTCCACGTCTACGGTCCGCATATTTTCCATACCGACGATGCCGAAGTCTGGGATTACGTCAATCGCTTCCAGACCTTCAAGCCCTACAAGAACCGGGTGAAGACCACGAGCCGCGACCAGGTTTTTTCCCTGCCGGTCAACCTGCACACGATCAACCAGTTTTTCGGCAAGACCCTGCGCCCGGATGAGGCGAAGGCCTTCATCGAGGAGCAGGCCGATACGTCGATTACCGATCCGCAGACCTTCGAGGAGCAGGCGCTGCGCTTTGTGGGCCGCGACCTCTATGAGGCCTTCTTCGAAGGCTACACGCAAAAGCAGTGGGGTTGCTCACCGAAGGATTTGCCAGCCTCCATTCTCAAGCGGCTGCCGGTCCGCTTCAACTATGACGACGACTATTTCTTCCACAAATTCCAAGGCATGCCGGAAAACGGCTACACCGAAATGGTGGACGGCATCCTCGATCATCCGGACATCACCGTCAGGCTGAAGACCAGCTTCGATCGGGCGGACACGGGCGACTATGACCACACCTTCTATTCGGGTGCGCTGGACGGCTACTTCGACTATGCGAAAGGCCGCCTCGGCTATCGAACGCTGGACTTCGAACGTTTCACCTACGACGGCGACTATCAGGGCTGCGCGGTGATGAATTACGGGGAAACCTCCGTCCCCTACACCCGCATCACCGAACACAAGCATTTCTCGCCATGGGAAAAGCATGACGGATCGGTGTGCTACCGTGAATACGCTCGCGAATGCGGACCGGACGACACACCATACTACCCCATCAGGCTGGTGAAGGAAAAAGAACAGCTAGCCGACTACGTCGCTCTCGCGAACGCCGAAGAGGGCATCAGCTTCGTGGGACGTCTGGGAACCTATCGATATCTCGACATGGACGTGACGATCCGTGAAGCGCTGGATACTGCAAGGCTTTTCCTCGACCTCCACGACAAGCAAGAGAGGATGCCGGCCTTCCTGAACCCACCGCTGTAATGGAAGTCGTGCTTCGGAAAGCTGACAGTTTCGCACAAGGAACTACACCTAGGATTGTCACAGCCGGACGTATTCCGTCGATGGGATGTATCCGAGGTAGAAAAGAGGGCATGCTGCCCGTTTGAGCTTTGGTCAGGTTTATCAATGACATCGATCGTATCTTCGCTGAGCGTCAACCAGATCAGAAGTCTTACGACAAAAGCAATCGAGGACTGGAACACCGAAGACATCTCCTTTCTTACCTCCCAGCAGATACGAGCGCTGTCGTCCGAGCAGGTTGCAGCACTGGAGACGGTGGATCTAAAGGCCTTCAAGCCTGACCAGCTTGCCGCTGTCTCGACCAACGCCATTATCGGTCTGACGCTTACGCAACTTGCGGTCCTCGATAGCATCTCGAT
Organism: Agrobacterium sp. 22117; assembly: GCF_052045735.1. NCBI lineage: Bacteria > Pseudomonadati > Pseudomonadota > Alphaproteobacteria > Hyphomicrobiales > Rhizobiaceae > Agrobacterium > Agrobacterium sp. 22117. The sequence continues at coordinate 398,126 of NZ_JBQEPP010000001.1, forward strand.
TGCAAGCCTTACCGGACGGCAAGTCGGCGCCCTGACAACCGAGCAAGTGGAAGGGCTGACGAGCGCGCAGGCCGAAGCTTTGACCGCATCTCAAGTCGCATCGATGACGTCCGATCAATTGGCGGCGATGAGCCCGGACGACATCAAGACATTCTCCATCGAGGATATCGCGGCAATCTCCAGCCGTGCGATTCCGGGGCTGAAACCTGAATTGCTGAAGGTCTTATCTCCAGAGAAGATCGCGGCAATCAGTCAGAAGGCTATTCCGCGTCTGGCGATCGAACAACTCGAAGCCCTGAGCGAGTCTCAGGTGAAGGCTCTTACATCGCTACAGCTGGGGGCACTGAGGCCCACGCAGCTTGCGGCATTCGATGCCGATGATATCGTCAATCTGACGTCCGGTGCCATCCAGGGCCTCTCTACGACCGCCATAGCGTCGTTGTCGACGGAGCAGATCGGTGCTCTCTCCACCGCTCAGCTGGCAGCTCTAACCTCATCGCAAGTCAAGGCTCTGACCTCTACTCAGGTGGCGGCCTTAAGCGCGAACTCTGTCGCCGCCTTCACCACTGGACAGATTCCAGCGCTATCCTCCCGCGCGATGACTGGACTGACCGCCGAACAGCTTGAAAAACTTTCAACGGCGCAGGTCGAGGCCTTCGCGTCGCTTCAGGTCAAGGCATTAAATTCCGATCAGATTGCGGCGCTCACATCGGCGCAGATCAACACTTTCTCGGCTGCCGACATGGCCGCCATCAACGGTGCCGCAGTTGCCGGCCTCAGCCCGACCATTCTTGAAAATCTCACGAAAGAGAATATTGCCGCGTTGAGTAGCGCGGCATTTTCCAAGCTCAGCACCGATCAGATCGATGCACTGACGTCAACGCAACTGGGGGCCATCACCAGCAGCCAGCTTGGGGCGATGTCCTCCGCTCAGGTTGCCGTGCTCGGATCGGCCAAGATCCAGTCGCTCCAAGCGACTGCCATCGGTTCGCTTTCCGCCAAGGCCATGCCAGGACTGAGCATTGAAGTCATCAAGGCTTTGACGACGGCACAAATCGGAGGTTTGAGCACGACGATTATATCGCGCCTGTCCTCCGACCAGATTGGCGCGCTTTCGACCGACCAGGTCGAAGCCTTGACCGCGCTGCAGATCAAGGTCCTCAGCTCCAGCCAAATGACGGCGCTTCACGCCGATGATATTCAGACATTCACCCCCGATGAGATCGCTGTAATTTCCTCAAGAGGGATACTCGGCGTCAGCACCGCAGCCATTGGAGCTTTGACTCCAGAACAGGTCGCGAAGCTGTCAAGCTCAGCCTTTTCAGCCTTATCGACCGACCAGCTCAAGGCGTTGACATCGACGCAGCTCCAAGCACTCACTGCCGTCCAGCTCAATGCTCTGAAGGCGGCTCAGATCAAGTCGCTTGCGGCTGAAGACATCGCGGCTCTTACCACCGCGCAGGTCGCCGCGCTCAGCACAGAAGCCGTTGCAAATCTGACCACCGATCAGGTTGCCAACCTGGAGACGGCGCAGCTTGAGGCGCTTACGTCCGTTCAGGTCAGGGCTATGACCTCTGCCCAGCTTTCGGTTCTGGATGGAGCGAGTATCAATGCCTTCTCCACGGCGGATATCAACGCGATCAGTGCCCGGACCATTCTAGGGTTGCGCCCTGACGCCATCGCCCTGTTGACGCCGGACCGCGTGGCCGCTCTGGCAACCGCCGCCGTGGCGGCGCTAACGACGGAACAGGTCGAAGCACTGTCCGCCACGCAACTCTTCAAACTCTCGTCATCTCAAGTCGCCGTCCTGAGCTCTGCACAAGTCGAGGCATTGAAACCGGACCAGGTCAAAGATGTCTGGTTGCCCGCCGAAGGCGCAGGAAAGCCGGTTCAGATCGCCGGCCTCTCCACCGCAGCCCTCGCCGCCTTGAGCACCAAGGCAGTGCCGGGCCTGTCTACCGACTTGATTGCGGCGCTGACGACAAACCAGATAGCGGGCCTGAACCCGAGCGCGGTTGCAAAACTGACGCCCGAACAAATGACCAGCTTGTCGAGCGCCCAAATCGCTGCCCTTTCGAAAGAGCAGATGAGCGCCCTGGGGTCGGGCCAACTCGGAGCTTTGACGCCTGCATTCATCGCAAAGCTGACCACCGACCAGATCACATCACTGACCGGCACGGCGCTGAAGGGATTGAGCTCCGAGCAGATCGTCGCGTGGTCGCCGGCTCAGGTGTCTGCGCTGTCACCGGGGCAGATTGCGGCATTGACATCCACCCAACTGGCAGGTCTTGGTACGGAAGATATCGCCGCCATCTCGACCGCGGGCATACAGGCTTTCGGGGCAGGGGCAATCGCCGGTCTTTCGAAAGAGGTGATTGCCGCTCTGTCCACAGAGAAGCTGGCATTGCTGAGCACCGGGGCTATCGCGACATTGACGGCACAGCAGGTCGCCACGCTCTCGACCGCGCAGTTAGACGCCTTGACGACGCGGCAGATCTCCGCACTTGGTTCAGAGCAGACTGCGGCGTTGGGACTTGATGACATTGCCACATTTTCTACGGGCGACATGGCCGCATTGTCGGCGTCTGGCCTTTCCGGGCTGTCGAGCGCTCTGATCGCCTCGCTGACAAGCGACAAGATCGCCGCCCTCTCGACAGGCGCTATCGCGGCACTGACCGCTGGCCAAGTCGAAGCACTTAAAACGAGCCAGCTGGCAGCGCTGACCATCAACCAGGTTTCCGCGTTAAGTTCCGTTCAAACTGCTGCGTTGAGTTCTGCAGGCCTTGCGGCACTTTCCACCGATCAGATTGCAGCGTTGAAAACGAGCGCCGTCACCAATCTCCCTGGCGATCATATCTCTGCGTTGACAACCGCGCAGCTTGCGGTTCTCACAACATCCCAGATATCTGCCTTCACGTCGTCGCATATTGCGGCGTTAGGGACGGCCCAGGTCGCATCTCTCTCGGAAGCCCAAATCGCGGCGATCAATACGGCTGCCATCGCCGCCCTTTCCGCAAGGCAGGTCGCCGCTCTCAAACCCAATCAGGCGGAAGCACTGACGACCCGTCAGGTCGCAGCCCTTTCTGCCGACCAGCTTGAAGCATTCGGCGCAGATGACATCGCCAAGTTTTCGACAGGCGATATTGCGGCCATCGGATCGAGCGCGATCAGCAGTCTCTCTACAGCTGTCGTCGCAGCGCTGACCACGGCCCAGGTGACGGCATTGAACGCCAGCGCTTTCGGCAATCTGACGACGAAGCAGGTTTCGGTGCTGACGACAGCCCAGACCGGCGCGTTGACGACAAAGCAAATCGCATCGCTTTCGGCTGACCAGATTAAAGTTCTGAGCACCGACCACATCGCGTCGCTGTCGGCAGCGCAGGTGACGGCTTTGAGCACCAATGGTGTATCGGGGCTCACGGCCACGCAAATGGCTAAACTGACCACACTTCAGGCGGAAGCGCTGACCGCTGTTCAGGTCGGCGCGTTGACGTCGGCGCAACTGGCCGTTCTCGGCAAGGAGGCCATGGCCAAGTTCTCGACGGCCGATATCGGTGCCATCGCACCCGGCACGATCGGTGGGCTTTCGACCGCCATTATCGCCGAACTGACGACTGGTCAGATCGCAGCGCTGGGAACCGCGGCGGTGTCGTCTCTCACCACTGGCCAGATCGGCGCGCTGACGACCGGCCAAGTTGCCGCCTTGTCCACGAGGCAGGTCGCGGCATTGACGTCACAGCAGATCGCAGCACTCGGATCGGACGATATCAGTGCGCTGTCCGCCGCCGCCCTTGGGGCAATCAATGGGTCGGCGGTTGCTGGTCTCTCCACCGATGCGATGTCGAAACTGCCAACCGAAGATCTGGCGGCGATCAGCCCTGCCGGGATATCCGGATTGACGACGGGCCAGATCGCTGCGTTGTCCTCCGACCAACTGAAGTCGCTGACCACCCGGCAGGTGGCAGCCTTGTCTTCCCGGCAGGTTGCGGCATTGGGTACAGCGGGTATTGCTCTCCTCGATGCTTACCAGATCGCCTCCATCAACAAGGATGCTGTACCTGGCCTTTCCTCCGCTCAGGTCGAAAAGCTGACTGCCGTCCAGGCCGAAGCGCTGACGAGCCTGCAGGTGAGTGCGCTCAGTTCCTCGCAAGTTGCGGCGCTGTCTGTTGATAACATCAAAGCGTTTTCGTTGAGAGACATCGCGGCTTTCTCTGCAGCCGCCATTGTGGGCCTGCCACCGGCAACCCTTGCCGCGTTGCCAGCTGGAACCATCGCTGCTTTGTCCACTGCCAGCGTCTCAGGTTTGACCACAGCCCAGGTTGCGGCGCTCAGCGTGGCCCAGGTTGGCAGCCTGACGGCGTCGCAGGTCGGCGCTCTCGGATCGCGCCAAATCGGCGTTCTTGGCACGGCCAGCATTGCAGCGCTCAGCACATCACAGATCGCCGCATTGAACGACGCCAGCGTCTCGGGTTTAACCGCAGCGCAGATTTCAAGCTTCACCACGGAGCAAGTCGAAGCGCTCAAAACATCACAGGTGGCACAGTTTAGCTCGACGCAGGTCGCGGCTCTCGGAACGGATGACTTGGCCGTTCTCTCAACCGCAGAGCTTGCGGCACTGAGTTCGAGTGCAATCCTGGGCCTCTCGACCACGGCACTTGCCAGCCTGTCCGCCGACCGCATTGCCGTTTTAGGAACGACCGGGGGCATTCAGGGCCTCTCCACAGGCCAGATGGCTTCACTGACCTCCGCCCAGCTCGCCGGCTTGACGACGGCGCAGATCGCGTCGCTTGGCTCCAGACAGGTTGCGGCCATCTCCACGGCCAACATGGCAGCGCTAACGACTGCGCAAATCGCGGCTCTGAGCACGACCGGTATCACAGGCCTGTCTTCCGACCAGATTGCCGCCCTGAGCACGAGCCAGGTCGAGGCATTCAACACCGCGCAGGTCGGTGCCTTTAGTTCCCTTCAAGTCGGCGCTCTCGGAACAGACGATATCGGCGTCTTCTCGACCGCAGAATTGGCGGCGTTGACATCGTCGGCTGTTGCTGGCCTCTCCACCGGCACCCTTGCCAGCCTTTCCGCCGATCGCATTGCGACACTCGGAACGGCCAGCGTTGCCGGCCTCTCGACCGCTCAAATAGCAGTCTTGAAGAAAGAGCAACTCGAAGCTCTCACCACGGCTCAGATCGGCGCTCTCGGCTCACGCCAAATCTCCGTTCTCGGCACCGCAAGCATCGGCTCCCTTTCTCGCGAGCAGATAGGCGCATTGAGCACTGCGGCCATCTCGGGTCTTTCTTCGGCAGCCATCGCGGCACTGTCGGCCGACCAGGTTGAAGCGCTCAACCCCGCACAGGTCGGCGCATTGACCTCCACGCAGATCGCAGCCATGGGGACGGACGATATCGCGCGCTTCTCGACCGAAGACCTCGCGGCGCTGACATCCAGTGCCATAGCGGGCTTGTCGACGGACGCGATTGCTCTTCTCTCGCCAGACAGGGTCGGCGCTCTGAGTGCTGGCGGAATTGCCGGACTGACGACGCTTCAGATCAAAGCGATGAGTGTCGATCAGGTCGAGGCTTTCACCCCAACCCAGGTGACCGCTCTCGGATCGCGACAGATTGGTGCTCTGAGCGCTGCCCAGTTGCGCGCCTTCTCGACGGCGGACGTCGGCGCGATAAGTGCGACGGGTATTGCTGGTCTGTCGACGGAAACGATAGCCGGGCTCTCGGCTGAGACCATTGCTGCGCTGAGCACGCTCGGCATTTCCGGCCTGTCTACCACGCAGCTTTCGGCGTTCTCCCACGATCATTTCGTCGGTCTTTCTACCGGCCAGATCGGCGCTTTGTCGTCCAAGCAGATCGCCAGCCTGAAGACGGCGGATCTGTCAGCGCTTTCCACTGCCCAGATTCTGGCACTCAGCACCGGGAGCATCCCGGGGCTCACCAGCGAGCAGGTGGGGGCGCTCAGCCTCGAACAGGTGCACGCACTATCGACAACGCAGATCAACGCCCTGACATCTGGCGCCATTGCCGGATTGACATCCCAGATGCTCGATACCTTTACCCCTGAGAGACTGTCCGCGATCAACGCCTCCGCCATTGCGGGCCTGTCGACCGGCTTTATCGCTTCGCTGTCGACCGGTGAAGTCGCAGGCCTCGCAACGGCGGCGATCGCCGGGCTGACCAGCAAGCAGATCGCTGCCATGGCGCCCGATCAAATCGGTGCCCTCTCGACGGGTCAGATCGCGGCACTGAGCGCCGATGGTCTCGCCGGTATCTCCTCCGCCGGGATGGCGACATTCTCCACCGCTGACATTGCGGCAATCAGCACAGGTGCGATCCGCGGTCTTTCCACGGCGCTTATCGCCTCCCTGACCAGCGCGGACATTGCGGTTCTCAGCCCAAGCCAGATCGGCAATCTCGGCTATAACCAGATCGTGGCGATGAGTACGGGCCAGATTGCTACGCTGACCACCGCGCAGATTGGCGGTCTGAATGCAGTTCAGGCCGCAGCGCTTGGCACCGACGACATCGCACTTCTCTCGACGGAGGAGATCGTCGCCTTGAGCAGCGGCGCGGTGTCTGGCCTGACGACAGGCGCAATCTCATCGCTGACCACCAGCCAGAGCGAGGCTTTGACGCCCGCGCAAGTCGGGGCTTTGACCGCCGCACAGGTCGCGTCGCTTTCCAAGGAGAATATTGCCAAGTTTTCGACCGAGGACATTGCCGCTTTCAGTTCCAGCGGCGTCGCAGGGCTTTCCACCCAGACACTGGTCAGCCTCTCCAGTGCCCAGGTCACGGCACTTCTCAACACGCACATGCGTGCCTTGACATCCGATCAGGTCGCAGCCGTCATCTCCACCTATTTGGCCGCCTAAAAAGGCGCTTTCAGCGGCTTTATTCCCGCCCTCCACCCGGAGGGCGGCATCAGTTACAGCATCGGCCCGGAAATCGGACGCGATTTTCGGAAAGCACGATGCGCAGACTTAAGGAGATAGAGCGTCCTTTGCGCGTCCATCAGGACGCAGGGCGTTCTATGAGAAATCCTCGCGCAAGCTTCGTCCTCTAGGGTGGCATCGGGACCAGAAGGTCTCGAACCCATGAATGACGGTGCGGAACAGAATGAATCTGTTAAATCAACTCCCTCAGGTTTTTAAAAACTTCGCGGCCTTAGGCCAGACGCGGCTTTTGGTGCTGGGTGGTGTGGGCGTTCTGTCCATGGCAATCATTCTCGCTGCAGCTCTTTATGTGAACAAGCCGGCCTATGAGACGCTTTATGTCGGCCTGGAAACCATGGATCTGAACAAGATCAGCATTGCGCTTGCCGAGTCCAATGTCGATTTTCAGGTTGGCTCGGATGGAACGAGCATCCAGGTTCCAGTTGGCATGACGAGCAAGGCTCGTCTGCTTTTGGCCGAACGCGGCCTGCCCGACAGCGCCAATGCCGGTTACGAACTGTTCGACCATGTCGGCTCTCTGGGTCTCACATCCTTCATGCAGGAAGTGACGCGGGTGCGCGCCCTCGAAGGCGAGATCGGTCGCTCGATCCAGCAGATCGACGGGATTGCGGCCGCCCGAGTTCACATCGTCATGCCCGAGGTCGGCAACTTCCGGCGGGGGGAACAGAAGCCCACTGCCTCCGTCATGATCCGGGCGAGCGCGTCCGCGGGCCGAAAGGCCTCCGCTTCCATTCGGCACCTCGTTGCATCCGCAGTGCCCGGCCTTGAAGTCGATGACGTGACCCTTCTTGACTCCACCGGCCAGCTTCTGGCATCGGGCGACGATGTCAGCAACGGCGCGATGAGCCGGTCGTTGACGCTGGCGCAGAACGTTCAGCAGGAACTCGAGACAAAGATCGACAAGGCGCTTGCGCCCTTCCTCGGCATGGACAATTTCCGCTCGAGCGTGACCGCGTCGCTTAACACCGACAGCCAGCAGATCCAGGAAACCGTCTACGATCCGAACTCGCGTGTCGAGCGTTCCGTTCGCTCCACGAAGGAAGATCAGAAATCCCAGGAAACTCAGCAGGATTCCGCAGCCACGGTCGAGCAGAACGTACCACAGGCGGCTCCACAGAGCGGTGGCGCCGGTCCGAAGTCGTCCGATGAGACGGCCAAGAAGGAAGAGCAGACCAACTACGAAATCAACTCCAAAACCGTGGCCACCGTTCGCAACGGCTATTCGATCGACAAGATTTCCGTCGCGGTCGTGGTCAACAAGGGCCGCCTTGCGAAGATGATCGGCGATCCGGCCGACCAGGCCAAGATCGACGCCTATCTTGCGGAGATGCAGAAGATCGTTACCTCTGCTGCCGGTACCTCGACCGAGCGTGGTGACGTGGTGACGATCACTGCCATGGACTTCCTTGAGACGCAGCTTCTGGACGAGGCTGTTGCCGGCCCAGGCTTCACCGAAGTGTTGAGCCGCAACTCCGCTGGCATCATCAACTCACTCGCCTTCGTCGCGGTCGCCTTCCTAGTCGTCTGGCTTGGTGTCCGTCCGGTCGTCCGCTCCATGTCGGCCGGTGGGGCTCCTGCCTCCGCGGAACTGGCGCAGGATTCGGCCGGGCTCGAACTGCCGGACTTCTCTCCTGCCATGGGTGGTGGCGCTGCCGGGGGCCTCATGGAAGGCTTCGGAGCGGACTTCGGCTTCGACAGTACCGACGATCTTCTTGGTGGGGACACGGGCGAGGGCGACTTCAACCGCCGGGTCCGCGAAGGGCCGGAACGCAGACTTTCGCGCATGGTGGAAATCAGCGAAGAACGCGCTGCCAAGATCCTCCGCAAATGGGCAGTGGAAAAAGCAGCATGATAAGAATAAAGGCTGGATCAACTCCGGCCTTTTTCGTTTATTCGAAAATTCTTGCTGTAGGCGTATGGCGGATGTGATTTAGTATTTGTTCATCAAATCGCCGATTTCAGGTGGGGTATGTTGAAAAGGCGGATGTGCGCAAATTCGAACAGGTATATGTTCAGGGTTGTAGTGCACGCGAAAAAGAGTGGATAGGTCGTTACAGACGGGTACATTTCTTCAAGCGTCTCCTAGACTACAACGATTCGGTCGCCAGGGGTGTTCGTCAAAAGCGGCGCTTCTGAATGGAAATGAGTTCCATCCCGTTTAGGCATCCCCGTCCGGGGAACGAGAGGGCGTAGGCTATTGAAAGTGGATGTCGATATTCGCAGGCTGTCTGCCGCGCCAGCTGAAACGATTGCGAGGCCCTTGCCACGCAACCAGCTCATTCGCAAGATTGCAGCCGCAGCGGCGGAAAGTGACATCATTGGTGCGATGGAGCATCTGACATCCTATGTCGGCGCTTCGCACTATCTGTTGTCGCGTGAAGACCTCCTGCAGGAGGCAAGCCTCAGCTTCATCGTCACTTCCGACTGGCCCTTCGATCTGGTGCGCAAGCTTGCCAACGAATTGACCGGGACACAGAGCCGATCCAGTGAAATGGAGAAATGCCTTTCCCTGCTCAAGCCACGCGTGCTGTCTCTTCCCGACGATGCGGTCGCGCCAGCAGGGATCGATCGCCAGTACTGGACGATTACCTTTTGCGTTGGACGCATCCGCTTCTCGCTGCTTTTGATGTTTGCCGAAGGCGTTCTGCCGGCAGAAGATCGGCTTCGTGAAGCTGGAATGCTGGCCGGTTACTTTGCAAGCTTCGGCATCGTCGAAGGCACGAAGACCGAGCGCGATATCGATCTGACAGAAAGAGAGCTTGAATGCCTCTTCTGGATTGCCGAAGGCAAGACCAGCGATGAAATGGCCATGATCCTTGGCATCTCGCGCAACACCATCAACAACTACATCACCAGCGTCATGCGCAAGACAGCAACCAAGACCCGCTCGGAGGCCATTGCCTACGCGGTCCGTAACAACCTTGTCTAAAGGGCGCATCATGGGTTTCGTCAAGGATTTGAGCAATGAGGGATCGGGTCAGCCGATAGCGTCGAAGACCATTCCCTCCGTGACGCGCTCCGACCTCTTCCCCAAGCTGGTTGCCATGCAGAGAAGTCTTGGCGCCAAAAACTTCATCGTTCTGCGTGCCGTTGCAGCCGGATTCCCCAACAAAAGGAAGCTCTCCTGCGAACTTGAAAATCTTGGTCTGGCTGCCGGCGAACAAAGCGCTCAGCTGGTTAAGATCCTCGGCGAACGTCTGCTCGATCATCTTGAATCGTCCCTGCTCCCCGTCGCCTGGACGAGCGAGCAAGAATCGGGCTTCGCCGATCTGCCGGACGTTCCCGCCCTTCTCATTCGCCTCGACAACGAGAATCTCGGATATTCCGGTGTCGGCTTTCCCGTGCGGCTTGGCACGATGGGCAACGGCTTCGTGATTTTTTGCGGTGGCAACCTGTTGCTCGACAATGAACTCATGCTGGAGCAGCACGTCAAATCCACGCAGATCATGATTGATCTCCTGGCCATGGATGAGCGTCGCGTCTCGCCGTCGGAGGCACTCAGCGAGCGCGAAGTCGCATGCCTGCAACTGGCAGGCGATGGCAGGATCAGCGAAGAAATAGCAACCAAGCTTGGTCTGTCCGTTCACACGGTCAATGCCTACCTCGGCTCCGCGACCATCAAGCTGGATTCCGTCAATCGCATCCAGGCGATCGCCAAGGCTATCCGGCTTGGTTTTATTCACTGATACGCGTCGCAGTGTGCCGTCGAGGCTAAGTCTCGTTCCGTTGGTACAGTCAACTGAGCGCCCGACACGTCTGCAGACATGGCTTGAAAAGCCGTTGGTGCTGTGCTTTGCGTGAAACACGCGCACCGCGCGGAATCATAATTTTTTGACGATAGTCATTCTTTTTCGCATCACGCGTTGGTGCGTTCGAAGACATTTAGACGTGAAATCAGCCCGTTAGAGTTGATCCAAAATCGCGTTCGCTTAGCCTAGGCTGTTGTAGAATTCCCTGAAAATTAATCCTTTTGCTTCAAATTGCCTAAACTCGTTAAGATTGGGGTTTAGCAATGGGGCGTTTCGTTTCGAGATCCATCGTGGTGCAGATTGTATGTCTGGCCATCGGTCTCATCTTCCTTGGTATCGTTGCCGTCGGTGCTTCGACCTATGTGCGGTTGAAAGAAGACGTCATGCAGACGGCTTTGATGGATACGGAACGTGCCGTCCGCAGCATGGCCATCCTCTATGAGATGAAGGTCGGCGGAACCACGCTCGCGATCGAAAACGGTGAGTTGAAATCGGTCAGCCGTCCCAGCATCGGCACCTTGCTCGACTTTGACCTGGTGGATCGTGTCGGTATGGCAAATGGTGGCGTGGCAACCGTTTTCCAGGCGCAGGGCACGGATTTCCTTCGTGTCTCGACCAGCCTGAAGAATGAAAAGGGCGAGCGCGCCGTTGGCACCAAGCTTGCCGTCGACGGTGCTGCTTATGCGAAGATCACCAAGGGTGAGTCCTACTTCGGTCCCGCAACTCTGTTCGGCCGCGACTACATGTCGGGCTATATGCCGGTTTTGTCCAAAAAGGGAGCACCGGTCGGTATTCTTTTCGTCGGCGTGCCCTTGGAGTTCTACCAGGGCCATATTGACGGTTTGCGCAACATGATCCTCGTCGTCGGTGCGGCTGTCATGCTTGCTTTCAGCATTCTCGGCTACTTCGTGATCAAGCGCAGCATGCGCCCTCTCGGTAACCTGACGGATGCGATCAGATCCCTGTCTCAGGGCAAGCTCGATACCGACATTCCTTACATGGAGCGGAAGAACGAGTTCGGCGATATTGCTCGGGCCTTGGAAGTCTTCCGCGACAATGCACGCGAGAAGCTTCGAATCGAAGGCCAGAGCGTGGAAGAGCGTGCTCAGGCGGAAGCCGAACGGTCTCGCAACGATGCCGAGAAGCTAGACACCGATCGCCAGATCGAATTTGCTGTCGGCCAGCTGGCAGCCGGTCTCGCGCGCCTGTCCGATGGCGATCTCACCCAGACGCTCGACGTACCTTTCTCCGGTCGTCTCGAACAGCTTCGGGTGGACTTCAACACTTCGCTCGCCAACCTGAAGGATGTGCTTCAGCAGGTGCGTGAGCGCACCTTCATCATTCAGAACAATGGCGCCGAGATGCGCAAATCATCGGATGATCTGTCGCGCCGCACCGAATCGCAAGCCGCGTCGCTGGAACAGACCGCCGCCGCCGTCGAGGAAATCACGGTCACCGTGAAATCCTCCGCTGAACGTGCCCGGGAAGCCAACAAGGCCGTTCGCATCACGCAGGAAAGCGCCGACAACTCCGGCTCGGTCGTCAAGAACGCTGTCGATGCCATGGGTCGCATCGAGGAAGCGTCGCAGAAGATCGAACAGATCATCGAAGTCATCGACGACATTGCCTTCCAGACCAACCTTCTCGCGCTGAATGCCGGCATCGAAGCTGCGCGTGCAGGCGAAGCGGGCAAGGGCTTCGCCGTCGTCGCGCAGGAAGTGCGTGAACTCGCCCAGCGTTCGGCAGACGCCGCTCACGAAATCAAGGCGCTGATCAACCAGTCGACGCAGGAGGTCAATTCCGGTTCGCTGCTGGTGCAGGAAGCAGGTCAGGTTCTCTCCTCGATCAGCCAGCAGATCGTGACCGTCAGCAAGCATGTCGAAACCATTGCCACGGCCACCAATGACCAGGCGTCTGCGCTTCAGGAGGTCAACAGCTCCGTCAACCAGATGGATCAGATGACCCAGCAAAACGCTGCCATGGCGGAAGAGTCGAGCGCGGCAAGCCAGATGCTCGCCGATGAAGTCGAAGCACTGCTTGGTCTCCTCCAGCGGTTCCGCATGGAGCAGTCTCACGCCGGCGCTGCGCGACATAGCCAGTATGGCCGGGCAGCCTGAACAAACGTGAGACCTTAACAATAGGAGCCGCCCTTCGTCTGCAGGGCGGTTTTTTTGTGAGCGCGTGCCGGTGCAGTGATCATTTGCGCGCCGGGATAGTCTACTCCGCTGCGGCTCGGCGGGTATTGAAGACCTGGGTGACGTAAGCACGTAGCGCCGCGGGGCGCACTGGCTTGTGCTGAACGCCGATACCGTGCTTCTCGGCCTCCGCGCGGACCTCCGGGGTACGGTCGGCCGTTATCAGCAGGGCAGGGATCTGCGCCTTCAGCCTTTCGCGCAGATGCAGGATGAGATCGATACCGGTGCCTTCAGCCAGATGATAGTCGGCGACGACCAGATCGGGAATGCCCACTTTGCCGAGAACGGCATCGAGATCTTCCTCTGAGGCCGCTTGCGAGACTTCGCAGCCCCAACCGCTCAGCAGCACCGACATGCCCTCGAGGATCTTTGGCTCATTATCGATGCAGAGAATATGAAAGCCGGAGAGTTGTGTCTGTTGAGGGGACGCGGTCGCAACGCCCGCCTCCTTGCCCCGTTTGGTGCTCTGCGCTTCGCGCGGCAACTGCACCTGGAACGAGGTGCCTCTGCCGACGACTGAGGACAGCTGGACGGGGTGATGCAGCACCCGCGAAAGTCGATCGACGATCGAAAGGCCGAGACCGAGACCCGCCGCCGCCTTCATGCCTCCATCAAGCCGGGTGAACTCCTTGAAGATCGTCCGGAACTTCGAGGCGGGAATGCCCATGCCCGAATCCATCACCTGGATCACCACATCGCCTCCGCGACGGCGCGCGCCGACCAGCACCTTGCCTGACATCGTGTATTTGATGGCATTGGAAACCAGGTTCTGGATGAGGCGGCGCAGCAGATTGATGTCTGAGCGCACCATCAAGGACGTTGGCATCACCACGAATTCGAGGTTCTTCTCGCGCGCCATGGGCGCAAAATCGGTTTCGATACGCTTTAAGAGGTCGTTCAGCGGCACGCTTGCCATGCGCGGTTTCATCGAGCCGGTATCGAGGCGAGAAATATCCAGTACTGCGCCCAGGATCGTCTCGACCGATTCCAGCGCGGAGTCGATATTCTGTACCAGATTGGTATTTTCCGAATGGCCGATACGCTCCACGAGCGCCGAGGAATAAAGCCGTGCGGCGTTAAGCGGCTGCAGGATATCGTGACCCGCTGCCGCGAAGAACCGCGTTTTGCCGATATTGGCCTCATCGGCAGCCGCGCGCGCCTCCGCCAGCTCGCGATTGACCCGCGTAAGTTCGCCGGTGCGTTCCGCCACGCGTTGCTCCAGCGTCTCGTTGGCCTGTTTGAGCGCTTGGTCACTTGCAACACGCTGCGTGATATCGGTGAAGGTCGCAACCACGCCCTTGTCCGGCATGGCGTTGGAGCGCACCTCAATAATGCGTGCGCCGCCACTCAGCACCAGGGAGAAGGGGCGATCCATTGTCAGGAACTGATTGATACGTTCGCCATGATCGCCAGGCTCGATATCCCCACGCTCTTCCAAAAGCGCGACGATCTCCCCAAGCGGCAGGCCGACGCGGCCGAAATGCTCCGGCAGGTCGAGAAGGGTGCGAAAGCGTCTGTTCCAGATCGTCAACTGCTGCGAGGCGTCGAAGACCGCGATCCCCTGATCCATCTGCGCCAGGGCGGTTTGCAGCATATCCTGATTATATTGCAGGGCCTCGCTCGCCTGGTCCAGCAGCCAAGCCGTGTCGGCGCTGGTGTCCTCTGCCTTTTGCAGGATGAGGGACAGCACCAGACGCGCTGAGGAGGAGCCGATGGCGCTTCCCAACAGTTGCTCGGAAAAATGGATCAGCGCCATATCGGCCGGCTGCTCATCCTCCAGCTTTCGACCGGCAGTCTTCTCGTAGGCGGAGAGCGAGCGGAGCATCCGCTCTTCGCCAAGATAACGGGCGACCGCGCTTTTCAAGTCCCCGACGCTGACGCGCGTCTTCCACCCGCGCGTGGCAAATTGCGATTTTGAGTGGCGCTTGACGAAGATGCCGGACTGGATGCGCTCGACGGGACGAGGGTTTCGCGAAAGCGAGCCGAGCACGAAGGCGAGCGTATTGATAAGCAGGCTGAGCGTCACGGCATTGACGAGCGGATCGGCGCCGGGCCCGCTGAACATCTCGGTTCCGGGAAAAATGAAGCTCAAAACGCCCGCAGCGACGTAGGAGTAATCGGGGCCACCAAGGCTCGGCAGAAAGAGAAGATAGGCCCAGACGAGGAAGCCGGAGCTGAGGCCGGCGATCGCGCCGCGCGCATTGGCCCGCCGCCAGAGCAATCCGCCGAAAAGCGATGGCGCCATCTGCGCGATAGCCGCGAAGGCCAGCAATCCGATGGAGGCGAGACCCGATGTGCTGTCTGCTGCCCGGTAGTAGAAATAGCCAAGCAGCAGCACGACGAAGATCGCGGTGCGGCGGATATTGAGGAGCGTCTTGGCGAAGTCGTCGCTGTGGGGCGAACGGGTCAGCAGCTTCTGTCGCAGGAAGATCGGCATCAGGATATCGTTGGACACCATGATCGACAGCGCCACCGAAGCGACGATCACCATTGCCGTGGCCGCAGAGAAACCGCCGATGAAGGTGATCAGCGAAACGACCGGCATGCCGTTAAACAGCGGCAGTTGCAGGACATAAAGGTCGGCATTGCCATTATTTCCGATCGTCAGGAGGCCGGCGACCGCAATCGGGAGGACGAAAATGTTGATGGCAATCAGATAGAGCGGCAGCAGAAAACCTGCGGTACGCAGTTCCTTCGGTGTGCGGTTTTCCACCACCGTGACATGGAATTGCCGCGGCAAGAGGATGATGGCAAAGCCAGAGAGAAGCGTCAGAACAATCCAGCGGCTGATCGGCGTCTGGTAGGAGACCGCTTCCATCACTTGGGTATTTTCGGCAGCAAGCCGCCAGAGCTCCGCCGGCCCGTCGAAAAGAAAGAAGACGACGTAGACGCCCGCGGTGCAGATAGCCAACAGCTTGACGACCGATTCCATCGAGATCGCCAGGATCAACCCGTCCTGATGTTCCGTCGCATCGGTATGGCGCGTGCCGAACATGATGGCGAAGCCTGCCATCACCACCGTCACGATGAGGGGAAGGTCGAGGAAATGGAGATTGCCGCTGCCGATGCCATAATCGCGCGGGTCCACCATGGTCGCGACCGAACTCGAGACCGCCTTCAGCTGAAGCGCGATATAGGGGACGGCGCCGACCAGCGCGATGATCGATACGATCATGGCAACGGTCGGGTTCTTGCCATAGCGCGCCGCGATGAAGTCCGCGACCGAGGTCAGTTTCTCGGCCTTCGCCAGTTCCACGATACGCCGGATGATGGGCATTCCCAGCGTGAAGGCCAGGATCGGGCCGGTATAGATGCCGAGAAATTCAAGCCCGCGTTCGGAGGCAAGACCCACGCCACCGAAATAGGTCCAGGACGTGCAATAGATCGCAAGGCTGAGCGCATAGACGATAGGCCGCCCCTTGTTGGGAGCGGTCTTGCGTCGTCCCTTGCGGTCGCCGTAACTCGCTACTGCAAAGAGCAGCAGAATATAGGCGAAAGCCGAGACGAATATGATCCACCCAGGCAGCAATGCAGTGTCCCCTCCACACAATCCCAAGAAGCTTATGACACTTCCAGTGAAATGAGAATTGGCACCGCATTGGCATAAAGTTCAACAGACAGGCACAGGGTAGGAAATCAACCGGCAGATGCATGGAACGAAATACACGGATCGCGCGTCATAATACCTGCACAATGGCAACCGGACTGCTATTGTGAGAGCGTCGGTGGCGTCTCGTCCCGGCAGGCAAGAGGGCTTCAAGAGGGACATCTTCATGCTCAACGAATTCAAGACATTCATCGCGCGCGGCAACGTCATGGACCTGGCCGTCGGCGTCATCATCGGTGCGGCGTTCAGCAAGATCGTCGATTCCGTCGTCAACGACCTGATCATGCCGCTCGTCGGCGCTATTTTCGGCGGTTTCGATTTCTCGAACTACTTCATTCCGCTGAGTTCTTCCGTAACCGCCACATCGCTGGCCGCCGCGCGTGAGCAGGGCGCGGTTATCGCTTACGGCAACTTCATCACCATCGTCATCAACTTCCTTATCCTGGCCTGGATCATCTTTCTCATGGTCAAGGGCGTGAACAAGATCCGCGCCTCCGTCGAGCGTGACAAGCTGGAAGAGAAGAAGGCGCCGGCCCCGCCGCCGGAGGATATCAAGCTGCTGAGCGAGATTCGCGATCTGTTGAAGACGCAGCAAGGCTCGGCCAGCTAGCCTCCATCCATCAGCAAAATCCGTGGTTTCTTCACGGAATATCATGCAAAGGGTGCAAGCGATGCGTTAAGAAGGCACTCGAACGGAGTGCCTTCTATGTCGGTTTTGAACAGTCTCAGTGTCCGCTCTCTGGCAGCGCCGGAAAGTGGTATCGTCGAGGTCAAGAAATACGCCCATGCCCGCGAAAATCTTCTGCCCCTGTGGGTGGGTGAGGGCGATCTTCCCACGCCGGACTTCATCTCGAAGGCCGCCGTTGATGCGCTGAATGCCGGTGAGACATTTTACACCTGGCAGCGCGGCATTCCGGAGCTTCGCGACGCGCTTGGCCGCTATTATCAGCGGCATTTCGGCGCTTTGCTGTCGCCTGAGCACTTCTACGTCACCGGATCTGGGATGCAGGCCATCGTGCTGGCGGTTCAGGCCCTGACCTCGCCTGGCGATGAAATGATCTACCTGACGCCGACATGGCCGAACATCGTATCCGCGATCGGGATCGCCGGTGCCAAGGCCGTGCCGGTCGGGATCGACTTCACCCAGGGCAAATGGGACATCGATCTCGGCAAACTCGAAAGCGCCATCACCCCGAAGACCAAGGCGCTGTTCATCAATACGCCATCCAATCCGACCGGCTGGACGGCAACCGATAATAATCTGCGCGATATTCTGGCACTGGCGAGAAAGCATGGTCTATGGATCGTGGCTGACGAGATCTATGCGCTCTATCACTATGCAGGTGGCCGCGCGCCATCCTTCCTCGACATCATGGAAGAGGGCGACCGAATCATCTTCGCAAATTCCTTTTCCAAGAACTGGTCGATGACCGGCTGGCGCGTCGGGTGGCTGGTGGCCCCGCCGGAAATCGGTCAGGTAATCGAAAACCTGATCCAGTATTCCACGTCGGGTGTTGCGCAGTTCATGCAGCGCGGCGCAATTGCAGCACTTGACCATGGCGATGAGTTCCTGGCGAAGAATTTTGCTCGCGCTGCGCAGTCTCGCGACATTCTCTGCGACGCGCTGATTGCCACCAATCGGGTCGAAACCCTCAAGCCGGATGGCGCGCTTTACGCATTCCTGAAGATCGATGGCGTGACGGATACGCGCGCGGCGGCCTTTGACATCGTCGATAAGGTCGGCGTTGGACTGGCGCCGGGCAACGCATTTGGCGCGGGCGGAGAACTCTTCCTGCGCGCCTGCTTCCTGCGTGATCCGGCGCAGATTGCCGATGCCGCAGAGAGACTGTCGGACTACATCTTGAAGAAGTCAGCGTGAGGTTTTCACACCTGAGTTAACGACCCGCAACCACGATTACAGCATCGTCCCGGACATCGAAATCGATGTTCGGGACGATGTTTAGAATCAAAAAGCGAGATTCATCCTTTGTGCGGTCGAAGGACACACAACGCTCTATCGCACAGGACAAAAGAGGCGCATCGTCCCATGCACCTCGTCTGTCGTCTGAGGATGAAAATACTATACGGGTGTAACGGTCAGGATTTTAGTGCGCTGCATTCATCGCAGCGGAGTCCGCATTCTTGTAGAAGGTGGCGTAGCGCAGGCTATCGGCCAGGAAAGCGGTATTCTCGTTCGGATCGGTGGAGGGATTCTGGAAGTTGATGTAGTTGATATTGACGCCGGCATGGTCCTTGCCGAGCATCAACTGCGCATAGATCGTGACACCTTTCGGCTTGATCTCGAGATCGAGCGTGATCTCAGGATAGGTGTCCCAGTCAAGCGTGTAGTCGCCCCCGATGCCGAAGTGAACAGTACCCGGGTGGAAGTAGAGTTCGGCCGCCGAATCCACGAGATCCGACAAGCTATTGTAATATTCAAACTTTAAAAGAGATATCAGATCAGCAGCGTCAATCAGACGAAGCTCGGCCGCTACGGGACCGATTGCGCGTGCAACTATCTCTTCTCGTTGAGCCGAATATGGGCATTTTTTCATATCGATCAGTTTACCCGTCTTTTGTTCTGACGTGCGGCGTAAACCTTGTGAATGAGTTCCGCCACAGCCTTATAAAATACTGACGGAATGACGCTATCGACCGAGACTTGCGCAAACATGGAGCGAGCGAGCGGCGGGTCCTCAAAAATTGGTATATTGTGTTCCGTGGCGATCTCTCTGATGCGTAGAGCAATCAGATCCTGGCCCTTTGCGACGACGATCGGTGCATCGCTCTCTTCCTTGACGTAGCGCAATGCCACGGCATAGTGGGTCGGGTTGGTGATGATGAGCGTGGCTCTTGGAACGCTGTCGATCATGCGGCGGCGGGCGCGATCGCGCGCAATTGAGCGCTGGCGGGCCTTGACGACCGGATCGCCCTGCGACTGCTTGTGCTCGTCCTTGACTTCTTGCTTGGTCATTCTGAGGTTGCTGTACCAGCGATGATTGGTCCAGAAATAGTCGGCGACCGCGAGGATGCCCGTCGAAAAGAGAATGACGATCATCATCTTCTTCAACGCTTCGTAGCCTGTCGGAACGATCATTTGAGGGTCGGTGTTGAGCGCGTTGAGAAGCCGGAAATAATCCCCCTTCAACACCATTGTCATGATGATGGCGACGATGGCGACCTTGAACAGCGATTTGCCGAACATCACCAGACCGTCGACGCTGTAGATTCGCTTGAAGCCTTTAACGGGCGAGATCCGCTCGGCCTTCGGGGTGATTCGATCGAGAACGAATTGCGGAAGGTTCTGAGCAAAAGACTGGCCGAGGCCGAAAATGATGAACATGATCGCCGCCGGCAGAAGCAGCGAGCCTGCTTCCTTTGCGAGATGGAGGCCGAGGGACACGAGATCGCCGGCCGTATTCAGGCGCCACTGTTCCGGCCGCTCGATCACGTCCTTCAGGGATTCGCCGAGGCGCCTTGCGCCATCCGGCGCAAAGAAAACGAGATAGACGTAGAAAGCGAGCGAAGACGCAAACAGAGACGCTTCTGTTGACGCGGGGACGTTACCCTTCTCGACCGCGTCGCGTAGTTTTTTCTCTGATGGTTCTTCTGTTTTGCTGTCTTTGTCGTCGTCTGCCAAGGCAAGACCTCCCTAAGGCATATCGCGCAAAATCTTCAGCGGTTTTGCGATAACGGAATGCGTTAAGACAAAGACTTGACCGTCAGACGCGAACATAAAGATCGCGGGACGCTCAAACTGAAAAAACCCGCCTTGTCCTGGCAGGTCTATGAAAGAAGGTACAGTTTTGGAAGACGACCTGCAAGACGGCAGCGTCCTGCAGCAAGTGTTATCAACTGGGAAGCTTATGCTGCTGCTGGCTCACCCTCGGCTGGAGCAGCTTCCTTGAGGACGATCTGACCGGAATTGGCCATGCGAATGGCTTCCTGCGCCACGGTGCGGCGTGCCACTGCAACTTCGCGGGTGTTGATGTTCGGACCGCCGGCAGAAAGGTCGGACTCGATCATGCGGCGCTGGCGTGGGCTGATGCTCGACAGCACACATTCCTTGATTTCCGTCGTGGCGCCGCGCAGCGCCATGGTGAGGACATCGCTGGTAATATCGCTGAGAAGCGTAACACGGCTGCGCTGCGGCATGTACATGAGGTCTTCGAAGAGGAAGATCTTCGGCTTGACCTTGTTCGCCGATTCTCGGCTGAGGGTTTCGAGCGAGCTGAGAAGGGTATCGACCTGGGGTTTTTCCAGTTCGTTCATCAGGTCTGCGACCTTGATGGAGCCGGTCGCGTTGCGTTCTGCCTCGACCTCGGCGATCAGCGCCAAGACGCGCTTTTCGATGATCTGCGCGGCAGTCGGGCTGACTTCCTTCATGTTCACCGTACGGTTCATAATGTCCGCACGCTGTTCGTCAGGAATGGTCAGCAGAACCTTGGCACCGAAGGAGGACGGCAGCATCGAAAGGATATAGGCGATTGTCTGCGGATGCTCGCGCATCACATACTTGCCGATGAATTGCGGATCGGAATCCTGCAGCTGATCCCAGATGGATGTCTCGAATGCCTGGAACGCCGCACGACGGCCAAGAAGGCCGTCCACTTCGTCTGGCGTGAGCCCTTCTTCGAGGATGGCTTCGATCGCCTTGGCATTGTCCATGAGACCGGTTCCCTCGGTGAAGAGGTCCTCGAACTCGGCAACGATCTGGGCAAGTTCGTCCGGAGGGATGACACGAAGAGTCTGAGCGGAATTGATGATGGTCTGAAGCTCGGCCTGGGTGAAAAACTTCAACAGTTTTCCAGCCACGCCCTTGCCCATTGCCAGGAGCACGGCGGCAGCCTTTTCAGCCTGAGACAACGGTTTCCCTAAGACCGGGTTACCGAAATCCTCAAAGTCCATCATGGTCTTTCCTCTCCGTCCCCACAGGGATCAGGTCTTCTTAGTACTCAGCACTTCGATCAGCTTCACACCGAAACGTGTATCGTCGTCTTCCAGAACGGTAATCTCGCCGCGTGCAATGCAACGACCGTTCACCATGATCTCAACAGGTTCGCCGATTCGTCGATCGAGCGCAATTGTTGCTCCCTCTTCCAGGCCCATCAGACCTGATACCAGCATGCGGCTGGTTCCCAAAACGATCTGGACATCGATCGGGATGTCCATGATCAGGTCCAGATTATCCGCCAGTCCGCTGCCAAGCGGCGCTGCGGAAGCGGTTGCGCCCGCGTCAAAGCCAAACGCGTCGAGGTCATCGCCCAGCGGGCTTGCAGCGGCGCCATCAAAGTCGCCGAAATCGCCGAAGCTGGAGAGCGAACCATCCGCGTCGCTTTTCAAGACGTCGCGCAGCCCACCGATAGCTTGATCCAGCTCGCCCGTGTCATCGAGCGAAGGCATCAGGTCGTCGTCGGTTACAGGGGTCTTTTTCGTAGCCATGCGATAATTATTCCTTTTGAAACTTGCGTCAGCCTGCCTAAAACCTAAGGTAGTATTGAGCGATCTCAACCCATCAGGTGTCTTAGGATTTCGTCATCCGTAGAGACGTTGTTCTTGACCCGAACCGTGTAGCGGTCCCCGGCTCGCCCAAACTCGCAATTGTACATTTTTGCTCCGTTTGCGCTTACTTCGACGCAGATATCATCCTGCTTCGCGTCCCGGAAAGGAATGACGTCTCCTTCCACGAGTCGTGATATCGTCTTCAGTGTCAGTGTCTGCAGTCTGATCTTCGCCTCAAGCGTCACCTGGGACCGCTTGACCTGCTCGGAAATCATCTCCATCCACTCTTCTTGCTTCTTCAAGGCTCCAGCCGAAGGCTTCGGCGTGACGATCTTCGTCTTGAGAAGGGTGCGCTGAGGAATAATCAGCGCAAATTCAGAGGTCACCTTGCCGATTGTGATCGTCGACCGGATCAGCATGCCGAATTGGCCGAACATGGCCTCCTCATAGGTGCTCTTTCCGGTTGCATTGAAGGGTGGCTCGATCGTCACTTCGAAGCCACCGGGCGCGTTGACCGCAGAGCGCAGCACGCCAGCGATTCGGTCGAGGATCAGAGCTGCAAGATCAAGCTCGATCGCCGACAGCGCGCGGACTTCTGGTTCCATGATCGTATCGGGAGCAGCCCCCAGCATGCGCTCCATCAAAGCCATGACGAATGCGTTGCCGACACCCAGCATGAAGTTGTTGCACCAGTTGCGAAGCGAACAATCCGCGACAGCATAATCCTTGCCGAGCTTCGCAATGAGATCGGTCATGAGGCCGGATTCGCAAGCCTCATAATCCACCTCGATGGTGATGCCGGTCTGGCTGTGAAAAACATCGGGAAGGAATGTGCCATAGACCTGGCCAATCTCGTTGCCGATCTTGGTGACGGTCTTGCTGTCACCAAGCCCACCGGTGAGCTTGGCAAGCAAGGAGGGTTCCATTCCCAAGGAAGAGCTGTGGTCCGCAGCAATCGCCATATCAAGCCGCCTTCTGGTCGCCGCCAGGGTTCATCATTTCCTGCTCGACCGCGTCGATGGACGGACGCTCGTAACCGGAAATCGTCTTTCGTCCATATTCCAGCGCGACCTGCGGAACCGAGCCGTTCATATAGGCGATCAGGGTCTGCTTCACGATGACATACAGTCTGTGCTGCTTCGAGCGCACGATTTTCACCTGAGAAGCGAGAGGGTTACAGATCGAATAGGAAAGCAGAATCCCGAGCATGGTGCCCACGAGCGCGGCACCGATCAGGCCACCGAGAACCGCAGGCGGCTCGTTGATCTTACCCATCGCCTTGATAACACCGAGAACGGCCGCGACGATACCGATGGCCGGAAAGGAGTCGCCCATCGCGGTGATCGCGTTGTATGGCTTTAGCTTGTCGTAGAGGATCGTTTCGATTTCCTCGTCCATCAGCGCTTCGATCTCATGGCTGCGGGCGTTGCCGATGATGATCAGGCGGACATAGTCGCAGATGAAGGCTGTCAGTTCCTTGTTCTTGAGAACCGACGGAGCCGTCTGGAAAATGGAGGATTCTTCCGGATTGTCGATATGGGCTTCGATCTCGTTGCGCGACTTCGTGCGCAGATCGCGCATCAGCCCGTAGAGAACGCCCAGCACGTCGAGATAGTGACGTTCCTTCGGCACCGCGAATTTAAAGGCTTCGCCAAGCGCCTTGCCTGAATCCTTCACCACCTTCATCGGGTTGGACATGATGAAGCCGCCGAGACCCGCACCGCCGATGATCACGAGCTCGAACGGCTGAACAAGGACGTCCAGATGGCCGCCCATGGCCATGAAGCCGCCGAGAATACAGCCGAAAGTAATAACCAGTCCAATAACGATATTCATCTGACGCTCACACCTGCAGCCAATTTTCCTCCTGAATGGTTAGGCATCATGCCTTGCGCGAGGCTGGCTTTGAGGTGTTTCGCGGCATGGACCACATTGTCTGAAACGTCATCGCGTCATGTTGTGGCGCTCTGGCGTCGTTGGCGCTGCTCATTCTTTGCAGGCTGGTCGCAGAGCCGAACCCAAAAGTTTCGCGCAAGCAAACCCCTCTAGGTCTTGAAGCCATGATGCGCCGAGTTTGGCCGCACGTCCTTGGCTGGAAGTCCGAACAGGAGAACGACATGCAATCTGGTATCTATGTTGGTATTTCGTCCCAGATCGCCTTGGAACGCCGCCTGACGACCATCGCGGATAACATCGCCAATATGAATACGGTCGGCTTTCGTGGCACCGAGGTGAAGTTCAACCAGGTCATGGCGGAGACGAAGAACGATTTGCGTGCCAATATCGCCTTCGTGACGCAGGGCAACGACTATCTGTCGACCGTCAATGGCGAAGTCGAGCGGACAGGAAACCCCTTCGATTTTGCCGTCAAGGGCGATGCATGGTTCGCCATCAACACGCCGTCCGGTCAGGTCCTCACACGTGATGGCCGCTTCTCCATGTCGACGACGGGCGAACTGATTTCGACCAAGGGCTATCCGGTTCTCGATCCGGGCGGTGCGCCGATCCAGCTCAATCTCGCTGCAGGTGAGCCAACGGTCGGCTCGGACGGTCGTATTACCCAGAATGGCAGGACGATGGGCCAAATCGGCTTGTTCACCGCTGATGCGAAAAAGGGTTTTGTTCGCTATGAAAACAGCGGCGTGATCTTCTCTCAGGCGCCACAGCCCGTCGTGGATGCAGATAGAGCCGGCGTCGTGCAGGGCTTTCTGGAATCCTCCAACATCAACGGCGTCTCGCAGATGACGCAGCTTATTCAGGTCAATCGGGCGTTTGAAGGCATTTCGTCGATGATGAAATCGACCGAGGAGAACCTGTCCCAGGCGTTGCGCACGCTGGGCGGCGGTCAGTAATCGGCATGAACCCCAATGGATAGCCAACCGCAGCCTTCGCCGTTTCACAAACTGGATGCCCTCGCGCAGATCGCGGCCGCTCAACTGGCCTCTGGCGCGCCCGTTTCGCACGGTGGGCGTGTGCGCACAATCGCTGCCGGGCACTACACGGTCAATGGGCTTTCGGAACATGTAAGGCTTGGCGAGTTTGTCGTACACAAAAGCGCGACGGGCCTGCATCTGGGCGAGGTGGTGCGCGTCGAACCGGACCTCATCTATGTCTGCCCCATCGAACCTGGCGAGCCGATCGGCGTCAACGACGTCGTGCTGAGAGAGGGCGAATTTCGTGTTCAGCCCGACGATAGCTGGTGCGGTCGCACCATCAATTCGCTGTGCAAACCGATCGATGGTAAGGGCCCCCTGATGAAAGGTGCGCGCAAGCGCTCCGTCATGGCCTTGCCGCCACCGTCCATGAGCCGAAGCCGCGTCATTTCCGGCTTCCGGACCGGGGTGAAGGCGATCGATATTTTCACTCCGCTGTGTTTGGGCCAGCGTCTAGGTGTCTTTGCCGGATCGGGCGTGGGTAAATCCACCTTGCTCTCCATGCTCGCCAAGGCGGATGCCTTCGACAAGGTGGTCATCGCACTGGTCGGCGAACGCGGTCGTGAAGTTCGGGAATTCATTGAAGACACGCTCGGCGACAATATGAGGAAGTCGATTGCCGTTGTCGCCACCAGCGATGAAAGCCCCATGCTGCGAAAGATGGCACCGCTCGTGGCAATGACCATTGCCGAGCATTTTCGCGACAAGGGCGAGAATGTCCTCTTCATTGCCGACAGCATCACCCGTTTTGCCCATGCCATCCGCGAGGTGGCGATCGCTGCCGGCGAACCGCCGATCGCGCGTGGATATCCGGCTTCTGTCTTCACCGAACTTCCAAAGCTTCTGGAACGGGCAGGGCCAGGCGAGGAGGGGACAGGAACGGTTACCGCCATCATCTCAATCCTGGTGGACGGCGACAATCACAACGATCCGATTGCGGACTCCACACGCGGCATTCTCGACGGTCACATCGTGCTTGATCGCTCGCTCGCCGATGAGGGGCGTTATCCGCCGATCAATCCGCTGGCATCCATCTCGCGTCTTTCCCACAAGGCCTGGACGCCCGATCAGCAGAAGCTGGTCTCGCGGCTGAAATCGCTCATTCACAATTTCGAGGAAACAAAGGATCTGCGCCTCATCGGCGGATATCGGCCGGGCGTCGATGCCGAACTCGATATGGCGGTCAAGCAGGTACCCTTTGTCTATGAAGTTCTCAAGCAGTCTCCGGGCGATCCGACGGTGATCGACGCCTACGCAGAACTGGCAAATGCGCTGAGAAATGCGCCCGTTAACAACCAGGCGGCTGCACAGCGGCGAGGACCCTGATCATGAAGTTCAAAAAGCGCGACAAGACCACCACCGCGGCCGATGCCGCCAGACAATTCGATCGGGTGCTGACGGGCGGGCTTATTGCCGTTGCGGCAGCCGCAGCGGCGCTCCCCTGGTACGTTTTCCTCAATCCGGAGAAATTCGGCATGAGCGGCCGGGGTTGGGAAGCGTTGATGAACGTCCCACAACGCGGCGGCGGCGATGGGGAGGCGGTCATTCCCCATGGCGACGACTCCGCCGCCATCGAACCGAAGGATGCGGTCGTTGATAACGTCATTACCGCGACGGTTCCCGCTATCGACAAGGATATCATTTCAGACAGTTCAGCGGTGCAGCAGCCCTTCCCGGGTGGCGTGAACTTCAAGCTCTTGCATGTCTCGAACGGACGGGCGCTGATCGAGGACAAGTCAGGCATGTTCCTGGTGCAGATTGGCTCGATCCTGCCAGATGAGAGCAAGCTTCTCTCAATGACCAAAGTGGACGGACGATGGAAGATCGTGACGTCTGCCGGCGAGCTTTACTCCGAATAACGTCGGAGGCGACGGACGACAAAGATCGTCCGACCACATCGGAGCGCAAATAGCCCGATCGCCGGAAAGTACAACTCGTAAATCTACAGAAGATGGAGCGCCGTTAACACCGACCGCCTATTCGCATAAGAGAAGACGGGTCTTTTAAGATCACATGAAAAAAGGCCGCTTCTTCGAGGCGGCCTTTTTCGTGTTCGGCGTTATCGTTCGAGGAAAGGGCCGTCGCGCTTTGGAAGCGCGGGGACGTCGAAATGATCCGGTTCGGCCCCCTGCTTGGCGCGCTCGACCATCATCTCATACGCACTCTCAAGGTGACGGCAGAAGCGCTCCGCATCGAAGAGGGGCGTGACAAAGCGATTTGTCGCGACCCGCTCGCGGACCTCTTTGAGGCGATCGGGATTCTGGGCATAGAACACCGCCTGGTTAACATAGTCCTCTTCGTCCTCAGCCACGAGTTCCGGAGTGCCGATGGCATTCAACAGACTTTCGCTGACGCGTGAAGCGAAGTTCGTTCCCTTGACGGTGAGGACAGGCAGGCCCGACCAGAGCTGTTCCGAGGTCGTCGTATGGCCATTCACCGGGAAGGTATCGAGACCGAGATCGGCGGCTGTGATACGATTGAGGTGAAGCTCGAAGTCCAACTTGCCCATCAGGAAGACGCGCTTGGCGGGGATGCCGTTCTCATTGAACTTCTTCATGATGTTCACGGCGCTGACCTGGCTGTTATGCAGCACCCAGATGACGCTGTCTGGCACCTTTTTCAGGATATCGCACCACAAATCCATCACGCGCGGCGTGATTTTGCGGTTGGCGTTGAAAGAGGCAAAGACGAAGGCGTCTTCAGGCAGCCCGACTTCTGCGCGCGTCACCTGTTTTGCCAGGGGGCGATTGACAGGATCGTTCGGCTGATAGGTCTCGGGTAAGCGCACGAACTTCTCGTGATAGAAGGGCTTCGAGCTGTCCGGCAGCACATAGTGGTCGCCGACGGCATAATCCAGATCGATATTGACGACCGAGCCCGGGAAGCCGATCCATGCCACCTGAAGGGGGGCGGCGCCCATGTTCAGGATTGCCGTGCGGTTGCCTGCAGTGTGACCCTTCAGGTCCACCATGATGTCGATGTTGCGTGACCGCATCTCCGCATGCGCCTGTTCATCCGTCATGTCGCGGATGGTGACGACATCGCCCCAGAGGCTGCGATCGGCCTCGTTCGTACCAAGAAGCTTAGGATCGGAGTGGCAGAAGAGCGTGACTTCGAAACGATCGCGGTCATGCAATTCCAGGACCCGGCGGATCAGCTTCATCGTCGCGTGCTTGTCGAAGAAGTCCGAGGAAAGATAACCGATGCGGATCTTCTTGCCCCATTCATGCGGCATCGCGCGACGGCGCTCTTTTATGTCGGGGGTGAAGACCGGCGTGTTCGAGCGCGCCAGCTGATTGATGTACTCGTCGCCGCTCCAGTGAAGATTGAAGAAGGTGCCGTCGAGCGAAACGAAGGACGTATCGCCTGCCGCAACAGCGGCATCGATGATCGGCTGATGTTTCTCGATATTGTCGAACTTGCTGTGTTCACGGCTGAACACCAGATACATGAGACGAACCGGGTTGTTGCGCGGCAGTTTGGACAACAGAACGCGCGCCGTTTCGATGTCGCTTGGATCGAAAAGATCCCATGTCGTGATGGCGATACGCGCACCGAGTTTGATGTGCTCGATATCCTCGCTTTTCATCAGGATGCTTTTTAGCGTGCGGGCGATACGATTTTCGCCACGTTCGATCAACAGCGAACCGACGATATAGGCAATATCCGGATGTTTGTGAAAACGGTGAATGAGCTTGTTGGAAAGGGCGAGTGCCCTGTCCTTCTGGTCGCACTCGTAGAAGAGCTTGATGCTTTCAACCAGGTAGGTCTCTGCATCCAGCCCGTTTTGCTGATAGGCAAGTTCGTAGGACGTTGCGGCCTGTTCTTTCAGTCCGAGTTGCAGCAGCGTTTTGGCAAGCAGGGCATAGGTGCGCGCATCACGGTTGATGTCGATCAGCCGGTTCAACGTCCTCAGCGCGTCTGTGTAGCGCCCTGTCTTGAAGTGCTTGGAGGCGGCTGAATAGCTGATTTCGTTTAACATGGATACGTTGCGTCCTCTTGCTCGGCAGGTCTTTTTGGGGCGCGGCCGATCTGCGGCGATAGAAAAATTCACCAAACGCTACAGGATGAACCTTGCTCGAAACGGGACACCTTCACGTGGCTTTCCCAGTCTGAGGAAGGGCTTTCACACGGGGTTAACCATAGGTCCGGGAAGGGGGGATTCGATCGTTCAAATTAAGAAGTTGGCAATCGTTGAGGGTCATTTTCATCCTCACGTGACGGGTTTGGTGTCCTTCAGAAAATGGACCCGAGTGGCATGAGGCCGAACCGTTTACGCCGGTGGAATCCGGCATGTCCCTCTCATGTATCTCGTTAAAAGGGGCAATCATGTCTAGCATTAACTTCAACTCCAGCGCGACGAACGCTCTCCAGACTCTGCGCGACGTCAACAGCAAGCTGCAGAACACACAGAACACCGTTTCTACCGGTCTGAAAGTTTCGTCCGCCAAGGATAACGTTGCCTACTGGTCGATCTCCACCACCATGAAGTCCGACAACAAGGCGCTCGGCGCTGCGACGGACGCTCTGGGCGTCGGCGCTGCAAAGGTCGACACGGCGTATGCCGCAATGGATAGCGCGATCGACGTCGTCAACGAGATCAAGTCCAAGCTGGTCACAGCGAGCGAAAGCTCTGTCGACAAGGATCAGGTCAACCTTGAAATCGGTAAGCTGCAGGAGCAGCTAACGGCGATTGGCCAGGCTGCATCCTTCAACGGCGAAAACTGGATGGTCACCTCGACCAAGACGACCGTTGTCGATGGCTTCATTCGCAAGGAAGACGGCACCGTCAAGATCAACACGGCCGAGTTCCAGGCTGGAAGCTACGCCATGTTCTCGACGATCGCCAGCGGCGTTGGCAGCGGCGGTATTCTGAGCGCCGTCATGACCATCGAACTCACCAGCGCGGCGACACAGGGCAAGATCGACACCTACCTCTCTACCGTCGAAACCGCTCTGAAGGAACTGACGAAGGGTGCGGCGGCCCTTGGCGCGATGTCCACGCGTATCGATCTCCAGGACAAGTTCGCCAGCAAGATCAGCGATGCCATGAAGGCTGGCGTCAGCAAGCTGGTAGACGCCGACATGGAAGAAGAGTCCGCTCGTCTGGCGTCCTTGCAGACTCAGCAGCAGCTCGCAGTGCAGTCGCTCTCGATTGCCAACAACAGCTCGCAGAGCATTCTGTCGCTCTTCCGTTAAGCCAAGCGGTAAAGAAAATGTTAAAGAGGCCAGGTCGAGAGACCTGGCCTTTTCTTTTTATTAACTTCAGTTAATGAGTATTAACGAATTAATTTCAAATTTTACTATCTGTTAATTCAATATTATATCGGTGTTAACCTTAATGGCTTTAGATCAATCCATCAAAACGACGGCTGCAGCGTTAATGGATTGGCTCAGCGAGCATGAGGCTATACGTCGTTTAACCGGTGAAACCGGAATGTCCCTTCCCTATACTTGCCAAAGGGGCAGTTTATGACCAGCATTCTGACCAATACTTCCGCAATGTCCGCATTGCAGACGCTGCGTTCGATCAACTCGAATATGAAGGATACTCAAAGCAGCGTTTCCTCTGGCCTTCGCGTAGGACAGGCATCTGACAACGTCGCCTACTGGTCCATTTCCACGACCATGAAGTCCGACAACAAGGCTCTCGGCGCCGCCACGGACGCTCTCGGCGTCGGCGCTGCAAAGGTCGATACCGCCTATGCTGCAATGGATAGCGCGATCGACGTCGTCAATGAAATCAAGGCAAAGCTCACGACCGCAAGCGAAAGCTCCGTCGACAAGAAGCAGGTCCAGCTTGAAATCGACAAGCTTCAGGAACAGCTGACGGCGATCGGCCAGGCTGCCTCCTTCAACGGCGAAAACTGGATGGTCAACGACACCAAGACGACGGTTGTCGATGGCTTCATCCGTAAAGAGGACGGTACGGTCAAGGTCAACACGGCCGAGTTCCAGGCTGGAAGCTACGCCATGTTCTCGACCATCGCGAGCGGTGTTGGTAGCGGCGGTATTCTGGGCGCCATCATGACCATCGAACTGACCAGCGTAACGACGCAGGGCCAGATCGACACCTTCCTGAACACGGTTCAGACCTCTCTCGACAGCCTCACGGACGGTGCTGCAGCACTTGGTGCACTGAAGACCCGCATCGACATGCAGGACAGCTTCTCCAGCAAGCTCTCCGACGCCATCAAGTCCGGCGTCAGCCGCCTGGTCGATGCAGACATGGAAGAAGAATCTGCCCGTCTCTCGGCACTTCAGACCCAGCAGCAGCTGGCCGTCCAGTCGCTGTCGATTGCGAACTCCGGTTCTCAGCAGCTGCTTTCGCTCTTCAGAGGCTAATCGCTTCCGCTTCAACGATAAAAGCCGCGCTCCAGCGCGGCTTTTTTTGTTTGTTTCGACAACAAAATTTCGCCGTGACAAAACCAAAAATATCATTTATTATCAATTTGTTAGTCAATGTTAACGGGCGGCATCTCCGCTAATACGGCGTTCATTCAAGTAAAAATTTCCCTAAATTTAAGGCTTTATTAACCATAAAGCGGTTTTCTGCGGCCATCGAAACAGCGCACCGGACCAACCATTCGGTAAGCATGAAGCTAACTGCCGCGTTTCCCGGTACGACCGGAATGTCCCTTCTTCCAGAGATTGCCAAAGGGGCCAATTCAGATGACAAGTATTTTGACCAATACATCCGCTATGTCCGCTCTGCAGACATTGCGTTCGATCAATACCAGCCTGTCCGACACTCAAAACCGGGTTTCTTCCGGCTACAAGGTTTCTCAGGCCAGCGATAACGTTGCATATTGGTCAATTTCCACCACGATGAACTCCGACAAAAAGGCCTTGAACGCCGCTGCTGACGCACTTGGCGTCGGTGCAGCCAAGGTTGACACCGCTTACGCCGCGATGGAAAGCGCGATCGGTGCTGTCAACGAGATCAAGGCGAAGCTTGTGACGGCAAGCGAAAAATCCACCGATAAGGGCCAGATTCAGCTCGAAATCAGCAAGTTGCAGGAACAGCTTTCGGCGATCGCCCAGGGCGCCTCCTTCTCGGGCGAAAACTGGCTGGTCACCCAAAGCTCGCAAGCCAATGTCGTGGATGGATTTGTTCGCCAGGCCGATGGCACGGTCAAGGTTACCGTGGCGACTTTCAATGTCGGGACCTACGCCCTATTCTCGACGATCGGCGCCAACGGCCTCGGAAGCGGTGGTGTTCTCGGTTCGATCATGTCGGTTGCGCTGACCAGCATCTCGACCCAGGGCGAAATCGATGGCTTCATGAATATCGTCGAAAAGGCACTGAGCAAGATGACCGATTCCGCTGCGGCGATCGGTGCTCTCCAGATCCGCGTCGAACTTCAGGACAAATATTCCAGCAAGCTCTCCGATGCGATCGAGGCTGGTGTCAGCCGTCTGATCGATGCGGACATGGAAGAAGAATCGGCCAAGCTTTCCGCTGTCCAGACGCAACAGCAGCTCGCCATCCAGTCGCTGTCGATTGCGAACTCCAGCTCGCAGAACCTCCTCTCGCTCTTCCGCCAGTAAGGTTTCGCTTCAATCTATGGCAAAGGCCGCGTTTTCTGGAAGCGCGGCCTTCGTCATTCAAGGCATGTGACGATCAAAGAGGTTTTTCTCCAGTTTCGCGCAAGCTTGCCCATGGTTTGATCGCCTGTCTGGCTGCTTTGATTCCCATGACCTTCGCCTCTTCATGACGATGAGGCCGCGACCGCCAAAAATGGCATGTTCTTCCCTCGCCTTGAGATTGCTGACATGACAAAAATCATGACCTCTAGCTACGTGCAGAGCGCCCTTCAAACGCTGCTGTTCAGCAATGAAAACCTGGATAAGACCCAGCAGATCACAAGTAGCGGCTTGAAGATTGGCAAGGCTGCGGACAATGCCGGATACTGGTCCACCGCCAAGAACCTGACATCTGAAGGCAACGTTCTGAGCAGCGTTGGCGATGCGCTGAGCCTCGGGGCCTCCAAAGTCGACACGACCTACGAAGGCGTTTCCTCGGCAATCGACATTCTCGACAAGATCAACACCGAGCTGATCACCGGTTACGAGGAAAGCACGGACCGCGACACCATCAATGCGTCGATCGCAGCGCTGAAGAAGAACCTGGCGTCGGTCGCCCAGGCGGCATCCTTTTCCGGCGATAACTGGCTCCTGAATACCACCCCGCAACTGCCAGACAGCAAGTCCATCCCTTTCTCTTACAAAAAGGGAGCAGACGGTGCGGTCAGCCTGCAGTATCTGAGCATCAAGACCTCCGACACCGTCCTCATCGATTCCAGCGACCCGAGCCGTGGTCTGTTCACCAAGGCGACTGATGCTGACACGCTCAACCCCAATGGTTCCGGCACGCCCCGCGAGTACTACTTGATGAGCCCCGACGGGGCGACGCCCCCGGGCGGTCAGGAAATCGCCATTTCGTCGAGCACGACGAAGGAAGAACTTGACGACATGGTGGCAGTCGTCGGCCAGCTTTCCGCCAAGTTGAAGGGGCTCGGCAGCTCTCTCGGGACCATGTCGAACCGCATCGATCAGCAGCAATCCTTCGTGGGTGCGCTTGGCGATTCCTTGAACAAAAGCGTCAGCCGTCTTGTTGACGCGGACATGGAAGAGGAATCGACCAAGCTTGCCGCCTATAAATCGCAGCGTGATTTGGCGGTCGAGGTCGTTTCGATGGCCAATAGCTTCCGAAAGAGCCTTGCAAGTCTGTTCCAAGGCTAAGGTTTGGATCACGAGAAGGCACTTGGGGGTTCGATCCCACGAGTGGCGTGACGGCAGTCCAAAGACCGCGTAGCCCAGCGGCGTGCTTGCCTTAACGGTGTTGATCTCGCGGGCGAACGTCCGCTCGAATTCTGCGCCTGACGCATGTCGTTGTCACAAGAAGAGCCACGTCGTTCTGCCTGAAATGCCACAGCATATCATGGTCATTGCCCCATTCGTCTGCCGCAGTAGACCTATCCTCTCCCCTAATGGTGGAGAGGTTCACCCTCGCACAAGTTTGGCTCTTTACCCTGCCGGATGAAAAGCTGTCATGGCAGGACTCTTCCTCCTTCGCTGAGGCAGTTGCGAATACCTTGCGGTTTTTCCGTAAGGCTTCCCGGATTGAAAAAGACAGATGTGATGTCTGTCATCAGGTGCGTCGATGAGTGCAGCGCTGACAAAATATTTGAAGGATTTCAGCCAGTTCGTGCCGGCTGAAGAACCTGTGGCAATCGATATCGAGTTGCCGGCGGTGACCTTTGAAAGTGATTGGGCGGCGGCTCCCGAGCCTTTGGTCGATCTTGAGGAAGAGAAGCGGAAGGCTTTCGAGGATGGCGAGCAATCCGCAAGACAGACTCTCGAAGAAAGCCATCAGGCCGAACTCGACGCGTTGAAGCTGCGCCATGAGGAAGAGCTCGAGGCCCAACGCGTCCGGTTCGAGGAAGAGATTGCCGGTCACCTTGCGACCTCGGTCATCACCATGAAGCAGGTCATGAATGAGCACGTCGAGGCCGCCTGTCTCAAGGTTCTCAGCCAGTTTGTCGAGCAGGAGCTTGCACAGAAGACGGCAGCCGAAATGGCGGCTCAAGTTCTTCGCGAAATCCGCGACGGCTACGCTGGCACGGTCAAGATCAGCGGGCCGGAGCAACTGCTTTCCAAGATGCGCAAAGGCCTGGAAGAAATTGACCATCCTGTCGATTACGAGGTGTCGGACGACATCGATATTCAGGTTCAAATGGATAATTCAGTTCTAATGACGAGACTGTCGGAGTTTTTCCAAGGTTTGAGGGGCTTGTCGGATGAGTGAGAGCGAAAATCACCATCACGGCAAGAATGAAATCATCATCGTCAAGCGTCACAAGGGTGGGCATGACGGTGCGCATGGTGGTGCCTGGAAGATCGCCTTTGCTGACTTCATGACCGCGATGATGGCCTTCTTTCTCGTCATGTGGCTCGTCAACGCTTCCAATGAGAAGACGACCGCCTCGGTTGCCAGCTATTTCAATCCCATCAAGCTGACGGATGAGCAGCCGGCCGAGCGTGGGTTGAAGCAGCCCGCCAAGAAGGAGCAAGGCGAGGAGAACAGCGCAAAGTCCGACACCAAGTCGACCAAATCGACGGAAGGCAGTGCGGCGGCAAGCGGCGAGGATTCGACCACGACGTCCGGCCAGAACGTCAATTTCTCCGAAGCGGCGTTCTTCGAAAACCCCTATGCGGTTCTTGCGGAGATTGCCCAGGAGGTCGGCCAGCAAGCCAATGTCAGCGCCAAGGGTGAGGGCGGTGCAAGCGAATCCGGCCCTTCCACCGGCGCCTCCGGCGGTGAGGCCTATCGCGATCCCTTCGATCCGGATTTCTGGAGCAAGCAGATCGATACCGCTCAGCAGAACCCTTCTGTGGTAGTACAGGACACCAAGCTCCCGGAAAAGGAGCAGACGTCTGAAAGCGCGAAACAAACGCCACCGAACGAAGATGTCGCAGGCATTATCGGCGACCCGAACGAGCTTGGGGCACCGCCTGATGCTAAGACGGCTAAGGCCGAACAGGTTGCCGCAGACGATCTGGATCCGGAGGCTCAAAAGCCCACGGAGGTGGCCATGGCCATTCCCGTGCCCAGCCCCAAGCCCGACCAGGCATCCGGTAAGCAACCAAACAAACAGGATGCTGAGGTGAAGCAGGACTCTGAAAGCGAGCCTGCCACGCCCGTCAAGGTATCGCAGAAGAGCGAGAAGGCCGCCGACGCGCTCCGCGCGGAGATCTCGCAACAGGTTTCCGGCGTGGCCGGCAAGCTTGCCGAGGGCATTGTCGTGACCCCTGCCGAAGGCGGCACGCTGATCACCATTTCGGAAAAGGCAAGCACTGCGATGTTCAGTGTCGGTTCTGCCATACCCCAGCGCGACCTCGTCCTGGCAATGGGCAAGATCGGCGAGGTTCTCAGCAAGCAGAAGGGCGCCGTCGTCATTCGCGGCCATACCGATGGCAGAGCCTATAGTAGCGGCGGCAAGGATAACTGGACGCTGTCGATGGATCGCGCCCATGCGGCCTATTACATGCTGGTGCGCGGCGGACTGGATGAAGGACGGATCAAGCAGCTGTCCGGTTTTGCCGACCGTCGCTTGCAAAGCACCGACGACCCGATGAACGGCGCGAACCGTCGCATCGAGATATTGCTCGAGGACGGTTGAGGCCAGCGGATGATGAGAGCCACTCATATTGCTGGATTGTTGATGGGGGTGTCCTGGCTGCTGGCGGCTGGCCAGGCCGAGGCCCAGAGCGACCTGCCGCCCGCCAAGATCTTGCGGTCTCTGCAGTTCGTGCAGGATTCGGTCGTCATGGGCGATCATTCCGCGCGCGACATGCAGAAATTTCTGCTGAGCGCTTTCGACACCACGTTGCGCACCTCGGACATGTCGGTCTTTTCCGACACGAAGAACGCTGACGCGGCGCTGATCTACATCATGAGTGGCGGAAATCCCGCGACGCTGAACTATCTCGTCGCCAAGGACGTGCAAGGATACTTCGATTCACGCGTGGTCAACGTCCTGCAAAAATATCTGAGCGGTCGTGGCGGCCTGGTGGACAAGGTCGTCTCCGACCTCATTCCGGAATATCGCAACAATCGCCTGGGGCCTTACCTCATGCTGATTGCGGGCAATATCGCCTATACCAAAGACCCGGCTGCAGCCCTGCCATTCTTCGACGATGCCCGGTTGAGCGCGCCAGGCACGATCATCGAGGAAGCCGCACTGCGCCGCTCCATCATGGCGACGATGCAGTTGAAACAGCCCGACAAGGGGATGGTTTACGCGCGCAAATACGCCGTCCGATTTCTGCATTCACCCTATGCGTCGCAGTTTGCCGATCTCTTTGTCAGCCTCGCCATCGATAGCTTTGGCCCGGTGACGACCAAGGACATTGGTGAGATCGCCGAATTGATGGATGCGGAGAGAGCGCAGGAAATCTATCTGCGCATCGCGCGGCAAGCATCCCTGCAAGGCAAGATGGAGCTTGCCCAGTTCGCGGCAGAGAAAGCCAATGGAATTGCTGAGGACACGGGTGACACCACCCGTGAGCCTCTCTCCAAGCTCTATTCGGGGCTGTCCGACATATCAGGACAGGATGTTCTGGCCGCACAGGAAAAGCTGGCGAGCATCCCGGAATCGGAACTTTCGCCGCGTGACCTCGCGCTACGCAACGCGGCAAAAACCATTGCGGAACAGATTATGCAGCCGCCGTCTATAGCAGCCGCGACGACTGTTTCGAGCAGTAGCGGCCCTGCGACCGAGGGTATCAGGGCTCCTGCGCCCGCCGGAAAGACCGAGGAGGCTGCGTCTCAGGCAGCCGATGCGGCGCCGCTAAAGACATTTTTCGACAAGAACCGCGCTCGATTGAACGAGATCGACTCCATGCTGAAGCAGGAAGGGGGATAATATGAACGTCCTGAGCAACTTGGTGCCGAGCCACGCCGAGGCCGTAAAGGTCACAAATGGTCGGGACCGTGGTGGATCCTCCAAACAAGGCGGATCGGGCTTCTCGGATGCGCTTGGCGCTGCGGGTGACCGCACTGCGCGGCAACCTGCAACGGCGAACAGTGCCAACGCCGATTCCAAGGCGCAAGATAGCGATAAGGCCCAGAGCACACCGTCCAGCGCCGCGTCGACCGATACGAAGCAAACGGTCAGCGATCGCCCTGCCGATAAATCTCAGGATGCTGCGCCAGCCCGTTCCACAAGCGTCGACGACAAGCAACCACCCGCTGAAGGCGAGGTTGTCGATGAGGCGGCGCAGAGCAAACCTGCTCTACTGCTGAAGCTCGTCGATACGAGCGTGAGCGTTCAAACTGCGCCTGTTGCCCCCGTCGGCGCGGAAGCCCCGACCGAGACCGAGGAGCCTGCTACGTCACTTGCAGATCTGGTCAAATTCATCGAGACGTTGACGAAGGCCACGAACACGAGTGAAGTGCCGGTTGAAGGCGACAAGGACGATACGGACAGCGACAAACCTGCAGACGATGCAGATCTGACCAACGTTGCCAGCACGAGTGCCGACCTGATGTCGCTTCTCGCAGCCACAACCGCGCCAAAGGAGCAGCCTGTGGTGCCGGTGCATGCCGAGGCAAAGGCCAAGCCTGCTGATGGCGCTGCCTTGCTTTCCGTGGCTCCACCATCCGAAGACGATCTGGCCATGCCCACGACCGTGGTAAGGCTTTCCAAGGGGGATGCCCCGGCGATCGATCTCCAAATCGCATCGCATGAGGATGGGTCGCTGAAGGTCGATGCATCCCTATCCTCTGCTCCGAACGTCGATGTGGTGCAGGTCCTTGACAGCAGGCGCTATCTTGCTCTCTCGCCCACCTCGAATGCCGCCAACGTGACGGCGTCGATGGCAACCGACCCGGATTGGGCAACCGCAATGGCGGCCAAGACCAGCGGAGCGCCTCTGGTGACGTCCACCGGGCAGGTCGTTCACACGCTCAAGATTCAGATGAGCCCGGTCGAACTCGGTCATGTGACGGCCGCCATGAAGCTGGTTGGCGATGAGTTGAGCGTTCACCTGACGGCCCATACGCTGAAAGGCTATGCCGAGCTGCAGAAAGACAGCTCTGCCATTCTGGATGCCCTGAAGTCGCAGGGCTTCAGCGTTGACCAGGTGACCGTTTCGCTTTCCTCCACATCCGACCGTCAGGATAACACCAACAGCAACACCAATCGCCAGCCGAACGATCTGAACCAGCAAGGCGCACAGCAGGGCCAGCGTGGCAACGACGATCGATCGCAGGAGCAATTCTATCGGCAGACGCGCCAGAGCGCGCCCGAAGAGGTCAATGGCAATGATATTTCGGTTCAGCCTGAAACACTTCCTCGCGATACCAGCGCTCGTCCTGACCACGTTTACCTGTGAGGCTTCCCAGCCTACCGCAGCGGTCGAATGCGAGCGGCAGATTCATGATGCCGCTGGCCAGTATAGTATTCCCGAAGGAATATTATATTCGGTGGGGCTGACGGAAACGGGACGCAAAGGCTCGCTCAGCCCCTATGCGATCAACATCGAAGGCAAGGCTTTTTTTCCGGAAAGCAGGGCGGAAGCCTATCGTCTGGTAGAGGAAGCGCGGGCACGTGGCGCGAAGTTGATCGATGTCGGATGCATGCAGATCAACGTCTATTTTCATGGGGCGGAGTTCAGGTCGATTGGCGAGATGTTCGAGCCTGCGAAGAACGTCGCCTATGCTGCGCGCTTCCTGAAGCAGCTCCACGATCGGCATGAGACCTGGACGATGGCGGTCGCAAGATACCATGCCGGCCCCAATAATGACCCCGCGCAACAGCGCTATGTCTGCCGGGTCATCAGCAATCTGGTCGCAACGGGCTACGGTCAATGGACCGCCAACGCTCGCAAATTTTGCCAGGCTTAACCAATCCTAAGTTGCATCACCGAGTTTCATTTTTGCCCGTTTTCGAATTGCGGCAAGAATGGGCCAAATTAGGTGAGTCAATCCCCCTATTATCTTCCACAGGTTTATCCCATGAAAAAATATCCCATTTTTGGTTAACGCATACTAGATATAGTCCAAATCGGCACAGTATGGTTAATCAACTATTAATAATTACCTGTGTTTTCCTGTAATTGTGAGAGATTCGCCCGATTCGTACACCCTAGGACGTAGGTGAGCTACACTGATTCGGAGGCGGACGAATGATCGTGGTAGTTGATGAGCGCAAGCTCGTTAAGGAAGGGTATACAGCCCTGTTTGGACGAGAGGGGATACCCTCGACTGGATTTGATCCAGCAGAATTTGGAGAATGGGTGAACACCGCAGCGGATTCGGACATCGCTGCGATTGAAGCATTTTTGATTGGTCAGGCGGATACAACGTATGAACTGCCAAGAACGATCCGTGATCGTTCCCAGGCACCTGTCATTGCGGTCAGCGATCAGCATTCTCTCGATGCAACACTGGCCTTGTTCGATTGCGGCGTCGACGATGTCGTCCGCAAGCCAGTACATCCACGTGAGATCCTGGCACGGGCGGCAGCAATTCGCCGCAGGCTCAACGTCATCACGCAATTTACCGATGTCGGTCCCATCCGGGTTTTCTCCGATGGTCGCGATCCGGAAGTGACGGGCGAGGTCTTCCCACTGCCGCGTCGTGAACGACGTATCCTGGAATATTTAATCGCGAACCGCGGTCGTCGCGTTTCCAAGGCGCAGATCTTCAACGCGATCTACGGCATCTTCGACGAGGAAGTCGAAGAAAACGTGGTGGAAAGCCACATCAGCAAGCTTCGCAAGAAGCTGCGCAAGAAGCTCGGCTTCGATCCAATCGACTCCAAGCGGTTCCTCGGATACTGCATCGACTGGTCCTGAACGGCATCGCGGGTTCAAAACGCCCGCGATTTTTGTTTATTCATTTCAGCAACATCATTCTCGAAGACCGGCCCGCGCCGGTCTTTTTCGTTTCTGGGCTTCGCTACGTCTCCATGTCCCCCAACCGCGCTGAAATTTTCCGTGGTGGAGAAAACAGACAGCCTCACGCAAGGCCCGCATCCTAACGTCATCAGGAACAGGAATAGAGGATTCGACATGAGCCTTTTTGGAACGATGAAAACTGCTGTATCCGGCATGGGCGCTCAGGCAAACAAGCTCGGGACCGTCGGTGATAACATCGCCAACGCCAGCACCACTGGCTACAAGAGCGCATCGACCTCCTTTTCGACGCTCGTTCTGGGCGCGAACGGCGGCAACTATAATTCCGGCGGCGTGATGACGAAGGTCAATTACTCCATCACGCAGAACGGACCGTTGCAGTCGACACAATCGCCGACCGATATCGCCATCCAGGGCGATGGCTTCTTCGTGGTCGAGGACCCGAGCGGCAACGTCTTCCTGACCCGGGCAGGCCAGTTCGTGCCTGACGACGACGGCTTCCTCGTCAATGCCTCCGGCTTCAAGCTCTTGGGCTACAAATATGATGGCACCACGCCAACCACCGTCGTCAACAGCTATGACGGTCTCGTGCCTGTCAATGCGTCTGCCGACGGCATGCAGGCGACCGCCTCAACGCTTGGTTCCTTGACGGGCAACTTGTCCTCGTCCGCGCCGATTGTGGCTGCTGGCAACCGCCCCAGCGCGAACAACACCTCGGTGGTTGTCGACCAGATCAGTACATTGAAGACGTCCGTGACGGGGTACGATCCGCTCGGCAATTCGGTCAAGTACGACTTCTACTTTACGAAGACGGGCGACAACGAGTGGGACGTTACCGTCTATGACTCCAAGTTCGCGACAGATCCGGGTGGCTTCCCGTACACTCAGCCAGCGCTGCTGACCGAGACATTGACGTATGATGCTGGAAAGCTGGAAAACGATCCTCCGACGATCACCCTCGCCGATGGCGTCAACGACATGGACGTGACATTCGATCTTTCGGGAATGTCTCAGCTTGGTGCAGACAAGTCGACCATCTCTAAGGGTGGCGTGAACGGTAACGCGGCTGAAGCGGTTCAGTCGATCTCTATTACGGCTGACGGCACGGTCTACGCGACCTACGCCAAGTCCTCGCCGCGTCCGCTTTATCGTGTGCCGCTGGCCGATGTGGCAAGCCCGGACAATCTGAAGGTTCTCTCCGGTAACGCGTTCCAGACGACCGCCGAATCGGGCGTGGTCACCTTGGGCTTCGCCGGTCAGACAGGCTACGGCTCCATTGCGTCCAAGCAGCTGGAACAGTCGAACGTCGATATCGCCAACGAACTGACGGAAATGATCCAGGCGCAGCGCAGCTACACCGCCAACTCGAAAGTCTTCCAAACAGGCTCCGATATGATGGACGTCCTCATCAATCTGGCACGATAACGGTTTCTGGAGACGGGTGAATGGCGCTCAGTACGACACTTAACACGGCTAAGGCCACTCTGGGTAACACGTCACTCTCAAGTGCCGTCGTTTCGAATAACATTTCGAACGCAAGCTCAAGCGACTATAACCGCCGCGCCGCTGTCACCACGGTCAATACGCTGACGGGAGCAATTACCGTCAAGATCGAGCGTGCCGAAGATAGCGCTCTTTTGAAGCAGTATCTTTCCGCCGCTTCCGATGATGCGGGCAAGCAGAAGTTCCTGGCAGGTATGAAGTCGCTGAGCGTGGTGATGGGCGGTGAGGAATACACCGCGGCCCCGTCCACCTATCTCGCATCCCTGCAGAATGCCCTGAATACCTACGCCGCATCGCCAACGGACATCACGCTGGCCTCTGCTGTCGTCAGTGCCGCTACCGATACGACCAATGCGTTGAACACCTCCACCAAGGCTGTTCAACAGTTGCGGGTGGATGCCGACAGCGAAATCGATTCGACAATCACGCGGCTAAACCAGTTGCTGAAGGATTTCGGCGACGCCAACGATCAGGTCAAATATGCGACCCAGGTTGGACGCGACCCGAACAACGCGCTCGATAAGCGTGAAGGCCTGCTCAAGGAAATATCCGGGATCATCGGCATTTCCACCGCGACCCGTCCGGGCAATGATGTCGCCATCTACACGACGGACGGCACCACCCTTTTCGAAACGACGCCAAGAAAAATTTCCTTCGAGTCCCGCGCCGCTTATGATGCGGATACGACGGGTTCCGGGATTTTCATCGACGGCGTGATGGTCAAGACCGGCTCTGGCAGCAACACCACGGCGAAGGGTAGCCTTCCGGCACTTCTGCAGCTGCGTGACGAAGTCTATCCAACCTATCAGGCACAGCTTGACGAAATCGCCCGCGGCCTTATGGGGACGTTTGCC
The DNA here is from genome assembly GCF_052045735.1 of Agrobacterium sp. 22117. Lineage (NCBI taxonomy): Bacteria > Pseudomonadati > Pseudomonadota > Alphaproteobacteria > Hyphomicrobiales > Rhizobiaceae > Agrobacterium > Agrobacterium sp. 22117. The sequence continues at coordinate 440,853 of NZ_JBQEPP010000001.1, forward strand.
GAACAGGATGGGAGTGGAAATCCGGTTGCCGGCCTGTTCACCACCCGTGACGGCTCGACCGTCGATTTCGAAACACCACAGAAAATCCCGGGTCTTGCCGGCCTGATCTCTGTTTCAGCCGATGCGGTTACGATCCCGACGAAGCTGCGCGATGGCGACATTGCGGGCGTCAGCCCGAACGTGGACGGATCGAGCGGTTATTCCAACGTCCTGTACAAATATGCGACCGCAATGAACACGCCGATCGAATTCGATCCGGCGGCAGGCATTTCGAGAAATACGACGTTGCTAAGCTTTGCGACGGATTCGGTCGGCTTTGCTGAAGAGTATCGCAGCAACGCCACGTCGGCGGCGGATAGTACCTCTGCGATGCTGACGAAATCGAAAGAGGCCTACTCGAACGCGACCGGCGTCAATCTTGATGAGGAGTTGATTCAGCTTCTCGACATCGAGCAGTCCTACAAGGCTGCGGCGAAGCTGATGACGACGGTCGATGAACTTCTGAAGACACTGTTGGCGACGGCGAACTGATATGAAAACCACCTCGATCTCATCCCAAAGCGTTAGCACGGCCATGCATTTGACGGTGTCCAATGCGCAGGCTGAAATCAGCAAGTTGCAGAAGGAAGCCGTCACCGGTACCTATTCCGATGTCGGCGTGGAACTTGGCACGCGGACCTCGACGAGCCTGGACTACACGCGTGAAAGCAAACGCCTTCAGTCCATCGTCGACTCGAACTCCGTGGCCGAGCAGCGCATGGATGCTTCGCAGCTGGCGATGAAGAACATGTCGGATTCCGCCCAGACTCTGCTAAATTCGGTCATCGCGCTCAGCGGCAATACCGACGCAAGCAGCCTCGGTGTGGCGAAGACGACCGCGATGTCGGTGCTGGAAAACTTCACGAGCTACGCGAACACCGCAGTCAACGGCGAGTTTCTGTTTTCGGGCATCAACACCGACGCGCAGACGCTGGATGATGGGTTCATCGGCAACATCACGAGCAACTTCAAGTCGGCTTTCGACACTGCCTTTCCAGACCCATCGACGGCCTCTGCCAGCGACGTTGCATCCTTCCTGCAGAACTACCAGGATAATTTCGACTGGCCGTCCTGGACGAACGCTTCCGATACGGCCATGAGCAGCCGGATCAGCACCTCGGAGACCGTCTCGACATCCGCCAGCGCCAATGAATCCGGGTTCAAGAACCTTGTCCTGGCGACGGTCATTTCCTCGCAGCTGGTCGATGCCGGTCTCGGCCCCGACGCGCTTTCGGTGGTCAACGACGCCACGACGAAGCTCGCGGGTTCCGCCATCTCCAACATTGATACCCAGCGCGCAAAAATCGGCTTGTCCCAGGAGCGAGTGGAGAAGGCGAATACCTATATGAGCGCGCAGAAGACGATCATCGATACCCAGCTGACCGGTCTTGTCGGCATCGACACCTACGAGGCGTCGACCCGCCTTACGACCCTTCTGAACCAGGTCGAGACGTCATATACGATTACATCGAAGATTCAGGGGCTTAGCCTCGTCAATTTCATCTAGCAGGAATAATTCCGCCGATGACGGGCGGCACATCGGGCCATGAAGGAAAGATAAATGTTCCAGTTTTCATATGCGGAGATCATGGAGGATGACCCCCATATTGCCCGCAACAGGGAGAGACAGGTCCTTGAGCGATCTATCGAACTCCTGGAGGTCGCCAAGCGACAGGAAAAATATGGCAAGGACGGGATCGAGGCGATTTTCTACACCAGGCGGGTCTGGACACGCTTCGTAGATGATCTCCAGCAGCCAGAAAATGAACTGCCGGTTGAACTCAAAGCCAACCTCATTTCCATCGCCATCTGGATTCTCAAAGAATGCGAGCAGATACGCAAGCGTAATTCGACGAACTACCAAGGCATTATTGACGTGACAACCATCATCAAGGATGGACTTAAATGAAAAGTACACTGCGGATTTCCTTGAAGTCTGGGGAAAAGATCTTCATCAACGGCGCCGTTCTTCGCGTCGACAGGAAGGTTTCCCTGGAATTCCTCAATGATGTGACATTTCTCCTTGAGAACCATGTGTTGCAGCTTGAGGATACGACGACACCTCTGCGGCAGCTGTACTTCATCGTACAGATGATGTTGATCAATCCGGAAGGCAAGGAGCAGTCCCTGACACTCTTCCGCAAGTCGATCACCATGCTGCTTGCGACCTTCAAGAACGAAGAAATCCGTTCTGAGCTGAAGCGCATCGACGCCACCGTCTCGTCGGGCCGTCCCTTCGATGCACTGAAGACCATCCGTGGTCTTTACGCCAAGGAAGAGACCATTCTCAACAGCCATGAAATCACGCCGGCCGTTGTCAACGAATTGCGAAGGGAAATCGCACCATGGTAGACGCTGTAGCGAGTGCCACATCGACACAGACGACCTCTGCATCGAAAACCGACTCCAAAAAGGCGTCGCTGGATTACGACAACTTCCTCAAGCTCTTGATCACGCAGATGAAGAACCAGGATCCGACGAATCCAATGGATCCAAGTGCGCAGGTCGCCCAGTTGGCAACCTTCTCGCAGGTCGAGCAGTCGATCAAGATGAATACCAATCTGGAAAGCCTGATCTCTGCATCGTCGCTGTCGAACGCGTCTTCCTATATCGGCAAGACGATTACCAGCGCAGACGGCCAGACCAGCGGTGTCGTGAAGTCGGTGGAAGTCACCGCCGAGGGCCTCTCCGCTACCACCGTTGCCGGCTCGACGATTGCAATCGGCCAAGGCATCAAAATCTCGCAGACGGCGTCTTAACGCCTTCTGTCGAATCATATAGCATCTTTGATGGTCGCATCATGCGGCCATGCCCACCGTTTCAGGTTCGGCATCCTTTAGCCGAATGAGACGAGCGGACCGAGATGAACGAGGCAGACGCTCTCGATATCATGCAAAATGCGATATGGACCGTGCTCATCGCATCGGGTCCTGCGGTTCTTGCCGCAATGACAGTCGGCATTATCATCGCATTCGTGCAGGCCCTGACCCAGATTCAGGAAATGACGCTGACTTTCGTACCGAAGATCATCGCCGTCATGGTGGCCATCGCCTTTTCAGCGCCGTTTGTTGGTGCACAGATCTCCCTCTTCACCAATCTGGTGTTCTCCCGCATCCAGTCGGGATTCTGATCTGGTCCAAGCGACTGCGTTCGTTGGTGTCTCGATTGGCGTTTCTATCGTGTGATGGGGCAGCGCTGCAGTTTCGGACGCTGAAGGCTGCGTGTTCGTTGAGGCTTCCGTTTCAGGAGGAGGCGGTGCGTTTCCAAGAGTTGTGAGGCGGGACTGCTCATCTTGCTTTTAGATCGATAACGCATATCGTCCCTCTCGTACCACAGCGATAACTTCAGCAGGAATGGGTCGGTCCCCATTCTGTCATGTAGGTGATCGCCCCTGCATACCGCCGCCATAAGCGATAAAGCGCTTGCCTTCGTCAGTCAGAACAAGGCGAGGCGCGCCATTCGAAGCGATTTCTCGCACAAAGGCTTCTCTTTCAAGGCTAGCGACGGTTGAAGTCGAGATGCGCTTGTCACCAACCAGCCACACCCGACCCGAACGCCGTTGATAACGATACTGGTGGATCGCCGACAACGAGCGGATTGCACTTCGTGAAAGCTGTTTTTCACCAGATGTCATTATGACTGCTCCTATGAATGTTCTCTCTACGTTCATGTGATGATGGCTGCATTAGCTTTCAAGTGCGCGTCGCGTCATGTTCAGGCTATGGAAGGAAGGCTTTCGAGGATTCCTGGGTTGCGCTCGTCTCTGCGAGGATGGGCGCGTGAATCTCGTATCGAACCGCCAAGGCACGCGATGACGAGACTTCGGCCACCGGGGTTCCTGCGGGCGTATTGAGCCCGCGTCACACCAGCTTAGCCTAGCCTCAGCGTTCCTCGTCCACCATATACATCCATCACCCGAAGCCGTGGCTCAAATTGAAAGGGAAGACGCTGAATGGCTTACAACGCAAAGCCTGGAGATGTTTGTTTGTTTGAAAACGAAAAAGCTGGGCACGAAACCGCTCCTGACCATCGCGGCTATTTCATCGCAGACCGCGATATCAAGGCAGGAGAGAAAGTCGAGCTCGCACTCTGGGCAGGACGCTCGAACAGCCTACGATCGTTTAGCGGTCGCCTCTCGGCCCACAAGAGTGGAGGTTCTCCACAGCCTGAACCCGTCGATCTTTTCGGCAATCCAGTTAAGCCCAAAGCATAACGACGGTCGCGCGCCACCAGCAACCGAGCGAAAAAATCTTTATAGTGGGAGAAACAAATGGTGCTGCGAAAGAGGATTGAACTCTCGACCTCTCCCTTACCAAGGGAGTGCTCTACCACTGAGCTACCGCAGCATCTGTCGTCGAAGCGCTGCCTCGACATCAAGTGGGCGCCTATTGCCATAGGTTTTTGATGAGCGCAAGCATCAAAGTGCGACTTCACCATACCTTTCTGAAAAAAGCGACGGACACTGTTGGACCGCGCGAAATTCGTTTATGACACCGCTTATGGACGATGATCACGATGAAACCCTGCAAAAGCCGCTGGCATCCGGGCAAACTGGACCCGGCGAAAAGGCAAAGCAGCGAGAGGCGGAGCGCAAGGCGCGGGCTGCAAAGAAGCTGCGTGAAAACCTTGCTCGCCGCAAACAGCAGTTGCGCGCCCGCCGTGCAGGTAACGAAGACGATACAATCGGACTTCCTGCCGCAAAAACGAACGAATCGTGCTGACAAGAACAGACCGGGGAAATTGAAACGGACAGGGGTTTCATCTTTCGCGTCGACTCTTGTCTGAGTGGGCGGCATCAACTCTTTTTCAGCTGTGCTGCCGTTTGTCGGCAGGCCGGCACCAACACATGCCTCGACGGCACCAAGGAAAGGCGAGCGCAAAGCTCGTAAGGGACGAATGGATCGCATCAGAATCACAGGTGGGAACGAGCTGAACGGCATCATCCCGATTTCCGGCGCCAAGAATGCAGCACTGCCGCTGATGATCGCATCGCTGATGACCAGCGATACGCTGACGCTGGAAAACGTGCCGCATCTGGCAGACGTCGAACAGCTGATCCGCATTCTCGGCAACCACGGCGTCGACATTTCCGTCAATGGCCGTCGTGAAAGCCAAGGCGAAAGCTATTCCCGCACCGTGCATTTCACCTGCCGGACGATCGTCGATACGACCGCTCCATACGAGCTGGTCTCCAAGATGCGTGCAAGCTTCTGGGTCATCGGCCCGCTTCTTGCCCGTGAGGGCAGGGCGCGCGTTTCGCTGCCCGGCGGCTGCGCCATCGGCACACGTCCCGTCGACCTCTTCATCGAAGGACTGGAGGCGCTTGGCGCCACCATGGAAATCGATGGCGGTTACATCAACGCGACAGCGCCCGCCGGCGGTCTGATCGGCGCCACCTATACCTTCCCGAAAGTCTCCGTTGGCGCAACGCATGTGATGCTGATGGCGGCAACGCTCGCCCGCGGCACGACGATCATTCACAACGCGGCTCGTGAGCCCGAAGTTGTTGACCTTGCCCAGTGCCTGACTGCCATGGGCGCGAAGATCGAAGGTGCCGGCACCTCCACCATAACCATTGAAGGTGTGACGTCGCTCTCCGGCGCCCGTCACCGGGTCCTTCCAGATCGTATCGAAACAGGCACCTATGCCATGGCGGTTGCGATGACGGGTGGCGACGTTCTTCTGGAAGGCACGCGCGCATCGCTGCTGGACAACGCCATCGATACGTTGCGGCTTGCCGGCGCAACCATCACGGAAACAGAGAGCGGCCTGCGCGTCGTGCGCAACGGCAATGGCATCCGCCCGGTCGATGTCGTTACCGAACCCTTCCCCGGTTTCCCGACGGACTTGCAGGCGCAGTTCATGGCGCTGATGACGCGTGCCGATGGCGTTTCGCACATCACCGAAACCATCTTTGAAAACCGCTTCATGCACGTTCAGGAACTTGCCCGCCTTGGCGCCAAGATTTCTCTGTCAGGCCAGATGGCCCGCATCGAAGGCGTCTCCCGCTTGCGCGGCGCGCCTGTGATGGCGACCGACCTTCGCGCCTCCGTCTCGCTGGTCATTGCCGGACTGGTGGCTGAGGGCGAAACCATGGTGTCGCGCGTCTATCACCTGGATCGCGGCTTTGAGCGTCTCGAAGAGAAGCTGAACCGCTGCGGCGCGAAAGTCGAGCGCGTCAGCGATTGATCGTTCATCGCCGATTCTCGATGAGGGGGCCTTGTCCGTTGAAGAACCGGCCCCGACTGCCTATCTCCAGATCAACCACTTGAACGACGACGCAAATGCCGCGTGCGGCACGCGTCGTGTTTCACACATGTTGAACGCGAGATAGCGGACCTGTCCGCGAGATGAGGACCAAGAGACGATGAGCGGCCTTAAACTCATGGCGCTGGATGGCGAAGACCTTGCCATCATTTCTACCCACATGCAGGACAGCGTCTTCAAGTTGAAAGACGTGTCCTTCGAACCTCGGCCCGGCCAGTTCGTTCTCTCAGCCAACCGGTTCGTCTGGGAACACGGCGCCAAAAAGAACCATCCACCAGAACGCTGCCGCTCTGCCCTGGTTCTCAAACGCGTGTCGGCGGTCCGCTCCAGCGGCATAAACCGCACCGACAAGGAGCAGGTTCATTCCCTCCTCGCCATCCGCTTCATCCAGAAGGGAGAGGGTCCCGATGGAACGATTGAGCTGACGCTTTCCGGCGGCGGCGCGATCGCGCTCGATGTGGAATGCATCGAGGCCCAACTGACGGATCTCAGCGGTGCATGGGAAACCGACTCCCGCCCCTTCCATCCGGCAGACTAAATCTTGAGCTGACGAAGCGGGCAGGGAATTGCCTTGCCCGCATGTTTCGATTTATGCCACATACCCATGTGCCGTCTCATCGTTGGGGCTGCAGAGAATTTTGCCTCGCACGCATCGCGAGGCTCTCGAAAAGGGTGACGTGAAGTGGCAATCTGGCTGGAGCAATCCTCTTCTGATTTCGAACAGGCTTTCGCCGCGTTCCTCACGACGAAGCGCGAGGTTTCGGAAGATGTGAACGCCGTCGTTCGTGACATCATTGAGGATGTTCGAAAGCGTGGCGATGAGGCGTTGGCCCATTACTCGATCAAGTTCGACGGCCTGGATTTCTCTAAAATCTCGATGCGTGTCACGGAAGCGGAAATCGACGCCGCCCTTGCCGAAGTCGATCCTGCCGTTCTCGATGCTTTGAAGTTTGGAGCCCAGCGTATCGAAAAGCACCACGCGCGTCAGATGCCGAAAGACGATATCTACGAAGACGATATCGGGGTCGGCCTCGGTTCCAGATGGACAGCGATCGAGGCTGTCGGTCTTTACGTTCCAGGCGGCACGGCAAGCTATCCAAGCTCGGTGCTGATGAACGCCGTTCCGGCCAAGGTCGCAGGCGTCGAACGCATCGTCATGGTCGTTCCGGCCAATGCCGGCAAGATCAATCCGGCGGTACTGGCTGCAGCGCGCGTCGCAGGCGTTGAGGAAATCTACCGCATCGGTGGTGCACAGGCCATCGCAGCGCTTGCCTACGGCACTCAGACCATTGCACCCGTCGCCAAGATCGTCGGACCGGGCAACGCCTATGTGGCTGCGGCCAAGCGCCATGTGTTTGGGACGGTCGGCATCGACATGATTGCCGGACCCTCCGAAGTCTTGGTGATTGCCGACAGACACAACGATCCGGATTGGCTCGCGGCCGATCTTCTGGCCCAGGCTGAACATGATTCGGGCGCTCAATCCATTTTGATCACCGATGATGCGGAGCTGGGCCGCGCTGTCGAAAAGGCTGTCGAGCGCCAATTGAAGCAGCTTTCCCGTTCGCAGACCGCCACCGCCAGCTGGCGCGATTTCGGCGCGATTATCCTGGTGGATGATCTTGCCGCCTCGATCCCGCTTGCCAACCGCATCGCCGCTGAACACCTGGAACTTGCCGTCGATGACCCCGATGCGCTGATGGCGGGTGTTCGCAATGCGGGCGCCATCTTCGTTGGCCGCCATACGCCTGAAGTGATTGGCGACTATGTCGGAGGATCGAACCACGTCTTGCCCACCGCCCGCTCGGCACGCTTCTCGTCTGGTCTGTCAGTGCTCGATTTCGTCAAGCGCACGTCGATCCTGAGGCTAGGCCCAGATCAGCTGCGTCAGCTTGCACCCGCTGCCATCATGCTTGCCAATTCCGAAGGGCTCGATGCGCATGCGCGATCCGTCGGCATTCGCCTCAATCCGGAAGGGTAGCAGATGGCGGCAGGCGACTTCAGACTCTGCGACGTGGTGCTGGATGAGAGTATCGGTCGATCCACGCCTGATGTGGAGCATGAGCGCGCTGTCGCGATCTTCGATCTGATCGAGGAAAACAGCTTTGAGCCCATTGGGCATGTGGGCGGACCGTACCGGCTGAACATCTCGCTGGTGGATGCAAAGCTCGTCTTCTCCATCACCACGGAGGAGGGGACAGATGTGGCCACGCACATTCTGTCGCTCACGCCCTTCCGCCGCATCATCAAGGATTATTTCCTGATCTGCGAGAGCTACTACGAAGCGATCCGGTCTTCGACGCCCAGCCAGATCGAGGCGATCGATATGGGCAGGCGCGGTATCCACAATGATGGATCGCAAACGCTGATGGATCGTCTTTCGGGCAAGATCAAGATGGACTTCGATACCGCACGCCGCCTCTTTACCCTCGTCTGTGTCCTTTATTGGCGAGGCTAGGCATGGAAGGTCCGGCCGCTCCAGACTTGAAAGACAAGGCCCCGCGCGCCATATTATTCATGTGCGGCATGAACTCCATCCGTTCTCCCATGGCAGAGGTCATCGCCAAGCAGATCGTCGCTCCCGGCATCTATATCCAGTCCGCTGGCGTCAGGGCAGGCGATCGCGACCCCTTTGTCGATGCGGTTCTGGACGAAGCCGGCCTGACGCTTGGCAAGCACAAACCGCGCACCATGGATGAGATCGAGGACGACTTCTTCGATCTGATCATTACCTTGACGCCAGAGGCCCATCACGCCGCACTCGAGTTGACGCGGTATAACGCGCTTGACGTCGTCTATTGGCCGACCATGGATCCGACGGTGGAAACGGGCTCCAGAGAACAGAGGCTGGAAGCCTATCGCGAGGTTCGCGATCACCTGAAAAAGCTCATTTCCGAGCGCCTGCCGCAACGCGCGCAGCCATTTTCGGAAACGCTTTAAAGCGGACGACAATTTAGGTTCACAAATGTGCGGCGATTGTGTAGTTTCCGCGCAATTTTCCCGGGCACTTTACGCCTGGCATCATCAACAGGAAGAAACAAACCTATATGACAAAAGAAGAAGTCCTTGAATTCCCGGGCGTCGTGACCGAACTCCTGCCCAATGCGACGTTCCGTGTGAAGCTGGAAAACGAGCATGAGATCATTGCTCACACGGCGGGACGCATGCGCAAGAACCGTATCCGCGTTCTCGCTGGCGACAAGGTCCTGGTCGAAATGACCCCTTACGACCTCACCAAAGGCCGCATCACCTACCGTTTCAAGTAATCGCCCGATAGATCGGACGGCTGGCAGAGCATGACAGACCCAAAACAAAAGCTGATTCTGGCTTCCGGATCGCCACGCCGTCTTGAGCTCCTGCATCAGGTGGGTATCGAACCCACACGCCTGATGCCGATGGACATCGACGAAACACCCGCACGCCTCGAACACCCCCGCACACTCTGCCGCCGCCTGTCTTTGCAGAAGGCACAGGCCGCTCACAAAGCGGTCAAGGGCGAACTGGCCTGGCGGGATGCCTATATTCTCGGTTCCGATACGGTGGTCGCCGTCGGTCGCAGGATCGTTGGCAAGGCCGAATATATCGAGGACGCTTCGGCGGCGCTCCATCTCCTCTCCGGCAGAAGCCATTGGGTCTATACGGGCATCTGCCTGATCACGCCGAACGGCAAGGTGCGTCAGAAGGTGGCCGAAACCAAGGTCCGCTTCAAGCGTCTGTCGCAGTTCGAAATTGAAAACTACATCGCGTCCGGCCAATGGCGCGGCAAGGCTGGCGCCTACGCTATCCAGGGTATCGCCGGCTGCTTCGTCCAGAAGCTGACGGGCTCCTACACCAATGTCGTGGGACTGCCGCTTTACGAAACGGCCGCACTCCTGGCGGGCGAGGGCTTCGAAGTCACGTCGGGCTGGCAGGAAGGCTGAGAAGCATGACGTCCGATCCCAAAATTACGCCTCTTCGCAAGGCACAGCCATGCCCCGAATGCGGCAGGCCCTCGACCCGCGAAGATTATCCCTTCTGTTCCGATCGCTGCCGGTCGCTTGATCTATCCCGTTGGCTGAACGGCTCCTATGCCATTCCCGTCGCCGATGACGAGGAGCTTGCGGACAACCAGCGCCGCACGGATAACGACAGCGATTATTGAGCGTGGCTTCGGCTGCTACCGCAGCCGCTTTCGCTTTTCGAGGACGCTGACGCAACGCGAGTTCAGCCGGACCCTATCAACCCGCTCTGAGCTGAGCGACCGCCAGAAGCGTATCCGCACTGATGGAGGCCGACCGTCCCAGGAGGCTGAGCGACGTTGAGGTCGGACCGTTCTTCTGCGTATCGTAAAGCGCGGTAAATCGTTTGACGATCTTGTCGACATAGTCCGGATCGCCGAGCTTCCCAACATCGATGTATTTCTTCACCAGATCGGCTTGCTTGGCCACGTCGATATTGCCAATGGCAGTCGGCAGATTGTAGGCGGTCTTGAAAAAGGTGAAGAGCGCCTTGTCGCTGATGATGGAGTAGGGGCTCGTAATTTCGGGTGCCTTGCGCTTGAAATACAGCGCCAGGCGGACGCCGTCATTCTGCTCGCCCTGCTGCACTTCCAGTGTCTGCTGCAAATACTGGTTGGTCGTCTCCAAAATCGCGCCGCGCTGTTGAACGCCTTCGGTCGCCGTTGCATCCAGCTGTCCCTTGGCGCTGAAATTGAAGGACGCGACGATTTCTGCAAACTTGCCGTTGCTCTGTGTGTTGACGAAGCTTTTCGGATCGGAAAGGTCCGACTTGAACATCCTGCGCAGATCGGTGGCCGTGACCTCTTTCGGGTCGAGACCATTGGCTTCCAGCACGAATTTGGTCAGCCGGCTATCCGCCAGGAACTGATCGGCGGTCTTGATCCCGGCAATCGTCGAGGTGTAGTAGGCGATTTCCTTGTCCGCTGCCTTGGACGCATTTTCCTTGGCTGTACCGGTCAAAGCTCGGAGCTTTACGGCTTTGTAGTCTGCAGTCACCTGGGCCACCATGCGCTGCGACTGCGCGGTCAATGGTGCTTCCGTTCCCCCATCGGCGGTGAAATTGAAGGCCTTGACGAGGTTGACATAGCGGTCGTCGTCCAGCCTGTTGACGTAGCTTTTCTTGTCGGTCACGTCGCTTGAGAGGATTTTCTTGAGTTCGGACTTGGAGACCTCATCCGGATTGATGCCGAAGGCGCGCAAAGCCACGTCCCAGACTTCGCTGACCTCGTCGTTCTTCTTGTCGTCGTCTTTCTTGTTGGAGACGAAGAAGTCGTCCAGCTTCGTCATCTTGGCGATACGGGTTTCGTAATTCGTGACCGCATCCGCGATCTTCTTGTCCGCGTCCTTCCTGAACTCAGTTGTGTACTGCTTTGCTACCGCTGACATCTGTTCGGGCGTCTGCGCGCTCGTGCCGGCAGGAAGAGTCCCGTCGCTGGAAAACTCGAAGGCGTCGAGCAGCTTGGTGTTGCCGTAGGTCTGAGCGAAGTTTTGGCTATACATCAGGCTCGCCACGCTGCTTGCAAGCATGGTGGGATTGAGGCCGAAAGCCGTTTTGACATAGGCGACGAGACGGCTATCCTTGACGAGATCCTGCGCACTCTGGACCTGGGGAACATGCTTGTCCCAGTAGCGCTGATTGGCATCCAGCAATGTGGCTGACGGATAGGTCGACATGCTGGCAACGTAATCGAGCTTCAGATCTTCCGTCTGGTCGGCGGTCTGTGCCTGACCGTTGACCGTGCCGTCCGCATTAAAATTGAAGAACCCGGTGAGCTTTTTCCAGGCAGGATTTTTCGCCTGGTTGGCAACGCTGTCGGGATCGGCGAGATCGCTTGTCAGAACCTGTTTCAGATAGGCCTTGGAGGTGAAGGTCGTATCGAGACCGGCCGAATCCAGGACATAGGTGCGAAGCCGCGTGTTGTTGACCAGATCGTCGACATTGGTGATCGCGCCGATCTTGGAGGCGAAATAGGCAGCCTCTGTCTTGATATTGGTCTCTTCGGTCTGGAAGGAGGCCTTGTAGGCATCGGTCGTGCTATCGGCCTGCGCCGTGCTCTGCGCCACCTTGGCATCGCCCTTGAAGTTGAAGGCCTGGGCCATTTGAAGGTAGCGCTTGTCGGTCAGCGTATTGGCAAAGCTCTTGCTGTCGCTGAGATCGCTGTCCAGCACCTTGCGCATGAAGGCTTTGCCATAGGTCATTTCCCCAAGGCCATAGGCCTGCATCGCATAGGAATAGAGACGGTAATCGCCGAGCAAGTCGTCGACGGTCTTCACCTTACCGATATTCGCTTCGTAATATTCGGTATCGCGCTTGACCGGAGCCTGGCTCTCGACCTTGGAGAGAGAGGCCTTCATATCTCGATTGACGGTGAGATAACTGCTGTATGTCGACAGAACCATGACGAGCCCTAGTTCGTTGAAGACCCTTCATGGTCGACGGATACGCGGTCATGGCGCAAATATTGAACTCGATCATATTACAAGATGACGGTTGACCAAAGCTAAAAATCCATTTCAGCCCATTGAAATGCGGAAATTGCGGGCCTTTTGCACCTTGTCGGGTCTCGCGCCCTCTGCTCGCCCTGTCTCCATTCTCGCGCAAGCTTGACCCATTAAGCCTCGGTCGTTGATCTGCGTCCAACGGGTCGGCAAGGCCTTTTCATGATGGAAAGGGTCCGGACGTCCTGCCGGTTCTCATGATGAGATGGAGTTAGAATGGCTACCCCGCCCAGCGTAATGCCACTTCCGAAAGTCGCCCCCAGAGGGCGCGACATTGGGTTTGCAGCGGGCATCGTTGCCATTTTGTGCATCCTGTTCCTGCCGATCCCGCCTTTTATCATCGATATGGGACTGGCATTCTCGATTGCCTTCTCCGTGCTGATCCTGATGGTGTCGCTCTGGATTCATCGTCCGCTCGACTTCTCCTCCTTCCCGACGATCCTGCTGATCTCTACCATGATCCGTCTCGCGCTCAACATTGCGACGACGCGCGTGATTCTGTCCCATGGTCACCAGGGCCACGATGCCGCCGGCGGCGTGATCGCCGGCTTCTCGAGCCTCGTCATGTCCGGCGACTTCGTCATCGGTCTGATCGTCTTCCTCATCCTCATCGTGGTGAACTTCATCGTCATCACCAAGGGTGCCACGCGTATCGCCGAAGTCGGCGCGCGCTTCACCCTGGACGCCATCCCCGGCAAGCAGATGTCGATCGATGCGGATTTGTCCGCCGGCATCATCAATGAGAAGGAAGCGCAGCTTCGCCGTCGCGAACTGGAAGAAGAAAGCTCCTTCTACGGTGCGATGGACGGTGCGTCGAAGTTCGTGCGTGGCGACGCCGTCGCCGGCCTGCTCATCACCATGATCAACATTTGCGGCGGCATCATCATCGGTGTCTTCCGTCACGGCATGCCGGTCAGCGAAGCGGCGGACGTTTTCGTCAAGCTCTCCGTCGGTGATGGTATCGTCTCGCAGGTTCCGGCGCTGATCGTTTCGCTCGCGGCCGGTCTTATCGTCACGCGCGGTGGCACGCTCGGCTCCACCGATACTGCCGTCATCAACCAGTTGAGCGGCTATCCCAAGGCGCTTTCCGTCGCTGCCGGCTTGATGTTCATTCTTGCCCTCGTTCCGGGTCTGCCCTTCATTCCCTTCATGTTCCTCAGCGGCCTCTTGGCACTGGGTGCCTGGTTCATTCCTCGCCAGCTGCAGCGCGAACAGGATGTTGCTCGTGCGGAAGAAGACCAGAAGGCAGCTGACGCCACGCAGGCCGAAAGCGAGACGGTGAAGAGCGTTCTGCGCACCACGGAAATCGAGCTCGCACTTGGCAAACAGGTCTCGCCACGCCTTCTTGGCGCGCACCAGGAGCTGGGCTTCCGGGTGGGCAAGATGCGCAAGAAGTTTGCCGCGCAATACGGTTTCGTCGTGCCTGAAATCAAAGTCACCGACGATATCGCCATTCCCGACAAATCCTACCAGATCCGCATCCACGGCACGACGGTCGCGGCCAACACGCTGCGCGTCGGGGAAGTGCTGGTCATCACCGGCAAGGGCAGACGTCCATCGGTTCCAGGTGACGATGTCAGAGAACCCGCTTTCGGCATGCCGGCAGTTTCGGTGCTGGAACATTTCGTCGAAGATCTGCGGCGCGAAGGCTTCCACCCGATCGACAACATTTCGGCACTTCTCACACATGTCAGCGAAGTCATCCGCAACAACCTGCCGATGCTTCTCTCCTACAAGGACGTCAAGGTTCTGATCGACCGGCTCGATCCGGAATACAAGAAGCTCGCCGACGAGATTTGCTCGTCGCACATGTCCTATTCCGGCCTTCAGGCAATCTTAAAGCTTCTCCTGGCAGAGCGCGTTTCCATCCGAAACCTGCACTTGATCCTCGAAGCCGTGGCGGAACTGGCCCCACATCTGCGCAAGACCGAACAGATCGTCGAGCATGTCCGTATCCGTATGGCGCAGCAGATTTGCGGCGACCTCTCCGACAACGGCGTTCTGCGCGTTCTGCGTCTCGGCACCAAGTGGGACGTCATCTTCCAGCAGGCACTGAAGCGCGATCCGAAGGGCGATGTCATCGAATTCGATATCGATCCGCGCCAGGTCGAAGAGTTCTCCAACGAGGCGACCCAAGTAATCCGTGAATACATGGATGTCGGCCTGCCATTCGTGCTTGTCACGCTGCCGGAAACGCGCGCATATGTAAGAATGATTACGGAACGACTCTTCAGCACCTTGCCGGTGCTGTCGCATGTCGAACTGGCAAAGGGTACGGAAATCAAGATCCTCGGCTCCATCTCATGATTTCTGACCCGCAAGGAACCATCATGGCGCTGTTCCTGGCTTTCTGCCGGATCGGTTCCTGCCTCATGGCGATGCCTGGCTTTTCCTCTGCCAGGCTTCCCGTCCAGATCAGGCTCTTCCTTGCGCTGACGCTTTCCATCGCTCTTTTGCCGCTGCTCTGGGATGTCATCTATCCCGTCACGCAGGGCAACACGGTAACCTTCTTCCGGGCCATGCTCTATGAGACTTTCATCGGCACGATGTTCGGCCTGATCGCCCATCTCTATCTCTTGGGAATGCAGTTTGCCGCAACCGTTATGGGTACGGCCATTTCCTTCACCGGCCCGCCCGCCCAGGACGTGCTGGAAGATACCTCCGAAAGCCAGCTTGCGGCCATGCTGACATTCGGCGTGTTGCTTGTGCTCTTCATTCTGGATTTTCACCACGTCATCTTCAAAGCGCTGGTGGAATCCTACTCGTCGATCCCGCTCGGCGGACCGATCTCGGCCCAGCGCATGCTGATCACGCTGACCGATACGCTGGTGGCCTCGATGAATGTGGCGATCCGGGTGGCAAGCCCCTTCATCCTCTTCGGCTTCCTGTTCAACGTGGCGATCGGTCTGATCAACAAGCTCGCACCGCAGATTCCGGTTTACTTCATCTCTACCCCCTATGCTCTGGCCGGCGGTCTGCTGCTGCTCTATTTCGGCATTGCCGCGGTGATTAACCAGTTCGTCAATGGCTTCTTCCTCGTTTTCTCGAACATGTGAGTGAGATGGCGGATCTTTCCAAATCCAAGAAACTCGACAGGCTGGTGAAGGTGCAGGGGCATCTGACGAAGATGGTCGAAAACGAACTTGCCATCACCACGCGTGAGCGCGCAGAGCTTGCCGAGAAGATCGAGACACTGTCCGGCTATCTGACCTCCTATGATCCGCTGCACCAGGACATGCTGAAACATTACGTCATGCGACATAGCCGTCTGATGGCCCGTGATGTCCGTCTTGAATCCATCCAGGAAGCGCAGGAAACGCAGCTTCTGAAGGAAACCAAGAAGGGCGAGAAGCTGGAAGACAAGCGCGACAGCGCCCGCGAGGACGAGGCGAGGGTGCGTGACGACAACAGCATCTATGAACTGATCGATCTGCAGATCAGCATGAAGGCCTCCAGCCTCCAGCAAGGTTAGGCGCCTATCGTCATCCGATCAAAACGGAAAGGATGACGACGTGGCGATTTCTCCTCCAAGCGATCTTGTGCTTGATGTGGTCAATGCGGCCGACCCGATGCAGGTCTCCGCGGCCCGTGAAAAGCTGCGCGCGGTGAGCGCGACGCGGGAAGCTTCGGTCCTGACTGCCAGCAATGCCGGCTTTGAGTCCGCGATCAACAGTATCGAGACACCAGCGAGCAAGGCGGGCCTCGGAAACATCCACAGGCCGGAGCATCACGAAAAGATCCCTGAAACCTACCGCAAGTTCGAGGCGAGCGTTCTCAACACGTTTATCCAGAACATGATGCCATCCGATACCGAAGAGGTTTACGGCAAGGGCTCCGCAGGCGAGTTCTGGAAAGGCATGATGTCCGAGCAGATGGCCGACGAGATGTCCAAGAAGGGCGGCATCGGCATCGCCGAGCAGGTCTATTCGCAGGCGCTGCAGCGCCAGCGCAATGCCGCACCCGTCTCTGCCGTGAGTGAAGACGACAAGAAGATTGCCATGAGCATGGTCACTGACTTCCAGCGACGCATCTTCTCCGACACCGAAACCAAAAAAACCAATAGCTGAGTCAGGCGGAGCGCTGAAGTAACATGGAAATTGTCAACAACGACTACAGAATTCAGGCTGTGCTTGGTCGTCTCGAAGCGGTCATCGACAACGAGAACGCTAGGATCGGCAAAGAACCTGACTTCGACTTCAAACTGTCGAACGCCCATAAGAGCCGTTGCCTCTACGAACTCACCATGCTGATCCGCGACGTCGAAAGCCCCAAGATCGCCGAGGTGCATCGTCAGCAGATCCTCGACATCAAGGAAAAGCTCGCCATCAATACCCGCCGCGTCGAAGCGAGCATGAAGGCCGTCAAGGCGGTCGTTGAGCTGCTGAAGGACGCGCAGAAGAATGCCGAGGACGATGGCACCTATTCGCTGCAACAGTTCGCTCGTGAGGCGCAATGATAAAGCTGATTGCCACAGGGGTCCTGGTGCTTGTCATGACCCTTGGCGGCGTCTTCGCCGCCGTCAAGTTTGGCCAGCCCCCCGCGGATGATCACAAGGTCGACGCGCCGCCGCCGCCGCAATATGTGCAGGGCGATCTCATGACGCTGCCTGTCCTTTCCAATGGCGCGGTGGCCGGCTACTTCCTGATACGCTCTACGCTTCTGGTCGACTCCGTCATCATGAAGGACGTCAAGGCACCGATGACGGCTTATATGACGGACGAGCTTTTCGGCCTGCTGGTCGGCGACAAGATCCTCGACGTCAAGGAGGTCGGCAAGTTCGATGTCGCAGGCTTCAAGACCAAGATCAAAGACGGCATCAACGCCCGTATGGAAAAGCCGCTTGTCCGCGACGTGATGATCCAGCAGATGGATTACATTACCAAGGAGATCCTGGACGCCAGGGACTCCACCCGCAAGCCGCAGAAGATCGTGATCAACACCGATCCCGAGCCGCCAAAGGCGGTAGCAGCCAGCCCATCCCATTGACGGCCATGGAGCGGTCGGGCGTGTCGCGGTTTCCCCCGCAAACGCTCCTCGTCTTCTCAACTCCGCCCGGTAACGGAAGCTCCGTTCCCGGACGAAGCTTATGGAGACCGCCTGTCCGAAAGAGCGGAATCCATCTTCCCGGGCGCGTTGGCAGAGGCCGCAATCGCGCATCAATGGTAGGGGCTGTCTGACTCTAGCTCAGCCAGCCGGGGCAGATGAAAAAGTGGGAGTGGCGGGCGTCGGCCAAGCTGCTGCGGCTGCTCGACCTCGCGCGACGTGCGTCAATAAAAGGACCGCACCAGCGAGCCGACCAGCAGGTTCCAGCCATCGATCAGCACGAAGAACAATATCTTGAATGGCAGTGAGATCGAGGTCGGGGGCAGCATCATCATACCCATGGCCATCGTGATCGTTGCCACCACCATGTCGATGACAAGGAAGGGCAGGATGACGAGAAAGCCGATTTCGAAGCCGCGGCGGATTTCAGACAGCATGAAGGCCGGCACGAGGATGCGATATTGCGGCTGCGTGCCATTCATCGTTTCCTGGCCGCGCTCGCTTGCAAGATCGACAAAGAGTGCAAGATCTTTTGGGCGCGTATTGGCAAGCATGAAGGTGCGGAAGGGTTCTGCCGCCCTCTCGATTGCCTGCGCCTCGGTAATCTGGTTCTGCATCATCGGCTGGATGCCATCGTTCCACGAGCGCTCGAAGGTTGGCGCCATCACGTAGAACGTCATGAACATCGCCATGCTCGTCAGGATCATGTTGGATGGCGTTGTGCCAAGCCCCATACCGGATCGAAGAATGGAAAAGGCGATGATGAAGCGGGGAAAGCTCGTGACCATGATCAGGATGCCAGGCGCGATCGAAAGGATCGTCAGCAATCCGAAGGTACGAATGATCCATGCCGCGGCGGAGCCGTCGACAGGCAGATTTAACAAATCTGCCGGTGACTGCTGCGCAAAAGCAAACCCTGGGATCAGGGCGAAAGCAATCAGGCAGATAAGGGTGCGAATCATTCTATCACGAAGGTTTTGAATAAAACCTTGGATACGCGCCCTTTCGTCCTGAGGTCAACGATCTCTCTCAGGTCATCCCTAAGATATTGAAAGCCACGCGGGCCTTGAATTTGCTGGAGAGGCACGGTTCTGATGTAGGCCATGAGCTCCTGATGGAGCTCCTGAACCACGGCCGGGTCCGAAGGACCATTAAATTGCAGTGCAAGTTCAAGCCTTACCCAATTTTCGGCAGGATAACCGAGATTGGTGATGATCGGATCGAGCGATACCAGGCTCGGACCTACGGGCGCGCCATGGCCATCCTTGGCCGGCTCGCCATGAGCCTCTGCTTTTGGTGCTTCGCCATGCTCTCCGGCCGCTGCAACTTCCGCTGGAGCCTCATGGGCCGGTGCGGCCGCAGCCGGCGGGGCGGGCACAAAGAGCATCTTGCCGACGAACCAGCCGCCGCCAAGACCCAGAAGACACAGCACCGCGATCGCGCCGATGGCCGGGATAGGCGAGCTCTTCTTCGGTGCCGGTCCTTCAAGTGCCAACTGGTCGGTCATAGGTCTGTTGCCTGTTTCTCAATTTGTACCCGGCTGGACGAGAAAACCTCATCCGCCATGTCGAACGCCTCGCAAGATCGTGCCGCGATTTATCAGCATCGCATTTCGAGCGTCTTAGATCGGCGAGAAGAGGTCGACGACCTGCTGCCCCACCGGTGGCTGCTGCACTTCCATGATGCGTCCGCGACCGCCGTAGGAAATGCGGGCCTCCGCGATCTTCTCGTAGGACACGGTATTCTCGGAATTGACGTCCTGCGGCCTGACGATACCTGCGACATTGAGAATGCGGATCTCGTGGTTGACGCGCACTTCCTGCGAACCGCTGATCAGCAGGTTGCCGTTTTCCAGAATGCCGGTCACAACCGCTGCGACGAGGAGCGTGAGCTTTTCCGCGCGGTTGATGGAGCCCTTGCCATTGGCTTCGCTGTCATTGTCGAAGCTTAAAGACGAGTCCGCCTTCGGCTTCCAGCCAAGGATTTCCGCATCTGCCTTCCAGCCGGTCTTTCGGTTGTTCTTGCGGCTGCGGTCAGTCTGGTTGTCGAACGACGCCTTGTCGTTAATCTGGATGTTCACCGTCAGAATGTCGCCGATATTGAGGGCGCGCGAATCCTTGAAGAGCGCCGCCTTGCTGTCGCTCCAGAGCGAATAGCCGCTTGCCGTGTGAAGCGGCTGCTTCGGATAGGATGCCAGCTGCGGTGCCTGGTTGAATTGCAGGCCGCTGCCGATCGGGCTCATTGCGGGCGCGTTGCCGATTTCCTTGAGGGTCTGGTTTTCCGTGACGCTCTGGCACCCCGTGAGGATGCTCGCGGCTGAAAGGGCGAGAATGAGCGCTTTGTTCATGACGGATCTCTTGATGTGGTTTTATCGGTCGCGCTGGCCATGATCGAAGCGACGGTCGCCGCTTTCTTCGCGTTCATTTCGCTGAGGATCAGCCCGGATTGGCGCGGTGGCAGTTTCATTATGATGGCCGCAGCCATTCCCGGGTCGAGTTCCTGAAGCTGGGGAGCAGCCGCATCCGCCTTCATCGTCTTGTAGACTTCGACGAGGTTGGTTTCTGCCTGCTTGAGGAAGTCGTTACGGCGTTGCAGCCAGTCTTCATACTCGGCCTTGCGGGCTTCCAGAATGGCAACACGTTCGTTGATGTCTTCCTGAAGCTTCTCGAGATCCTGCTTCTGCATCAGATAGCGCTGGTCGCGCGCCTGATCGACGATGTTGGTGCAGTATTGCTGGATTTCCTGTCCGCTGGTCTCGCCGGTGGTGACGCGCACCTGCTCCTGCGCACGCGCCGAAGGAAGCGAACCAGCGACCACGAAGAGTGCCAGAAGAACGCGTTGAGGCGTAAAGATCTTGGAGATGGCGATCGTCATTGTAGTACCAATTCTGCCTGGAGCGCACCTGCGGACTTGATGCCTTGGAGGATGGCGATGATGCCGTCCGGTTTGACGCCGATATTGTTGAGACCCGCCACCAGCGACCGGAGGCTTGGACCTTCGAGGATAGCAACCGGGCCACCGCTCTTCATGGCCTGGATGTCGGTCTGCTCCTGCACCGCGGTTTGTCCGCGTGAGAAGGGCGCTGGCTGCACGACCTGCGGCATTTCGGTGACCTGTACCGTCAGCGTGCCGTAACTGACGGCAACCCTCGATACTCGGACATCTGCACCGATGATGATCGTGCCGGTCCGTTCGTTGATGACGACCTTCGCCGGCGTATCGGTTTCCACCGCAAGGTTCTCGATGCTCGCCATCAGGCGGGTAAGATCGGCTGTGCGGGGCTTCTGGATGTAGACGACCTGAGAATCGCGCGCCTCGGCGATCGGCTCGTTGTAGGAGGTGCGGGCGTAGTTGTTGATCGTATCGGCAATGCGAATGGCGGTGGAGAAGTCCGGGTTTCTCAGTTGCAGGACGAGATTGACGGAATCCTTGAACTGCGAGGGAAGCTCGCGCTCGATGATCGCGCCGCCTGGGACGCGGCCGGCCGTCGTTACACCTTCCGTCACCTGTGCCGCCTGACCGCCAGCGTTGAAGCCGGAGACGATGACGGAGCCTTGAGCAACAGCGTAGATCTGGCCGTCTGCGCCGGACATCGAGGTCATGATCAGCGTTCCGCCGCGAAGCGAAGAGGCGTCGCCAAGCGAGCTGATATTGACGTCCAGCCTGCTGCCGGGGCTTGCGAAAGGCGGCAGGTTGGCAGTCACCATGACGGCCGCGACATTCTTGGAGGAGGTCTGGTTGCCCTGCATCGAGATGCCGAGGTTTTGCAGCATCGCCCGCATCGACTGCTCGGTAAAGGGCGAGGCACGCATATTGTCGCCGGACCCCTGCAGGCCGACGACAAGACCATAGCCGATCAACTGGTTTTCACGCCCTGACTGGAGTGACGCAATATCTTTCACGCGCGCCATCGTCTGGGCGAAGCCTTCCGGGGCGGCTGCGAAAAAAGCCATTGCCGCAACAGCCGCGGCGAAAAAACGCTGACGAAAACTCATTTTTGGAAAACCTCCACGGTCCCGTCGAGCTTCGCCGTTCCGCTCACCGTCACGCCGGTGTCCTTGTTGCGCACGCGAACGATATCGCCGGCCATGCCGTCTTCAATGGCAACGCCGGAGGCCGAAAGGTTCATGCCGTTATTGTTGTAGGTGATGCGCACTGCAGCGCCGCGTTCCACCGCATAAGGGTCGCGCAGGTCGCCGCTCGGAATGGTCCGCCCGGCAACCAGTGTCCTTTTGGAGACCTTGCCCACCACTTCCTCGATCGACTGCGAGTAGCCGGGAGCGATGTTGGGGTTGGTGACGGGAACTTCCGTCACCCGGCCTTGGGTGATGATCTCGCCCGAAAGAATCGTGACCGTGGGGACGACAGCGAACTTCTGCTGCGACATGGCACCG
This sequence comes from Agrobacterium sp. 22117, assembly GCF_052045735.1. Lineage (NCBI taxonomy): Bacteria > Pseudomonadati > Pseudomonadota > Alphaproteobacteria > Hyphomicrobiales > Rhizobiaceae > Agrobacterium > Agrobacterium sp. 22117. The sequence goes on from NZ_JBQEPP010000001.1 coordinate 463,093, forward strand.
TGCGGAGCGCACATCGCAAAAGCGAGTGCCAACGCGAACGTCACCTTGTAACCTTGAACAGGCATGATTTTCGGGCGGAACTTCATGTTACCCTACCTTCCACTTATTTTAGGTTCTGACTGACGATCTGAGCCATCTGGTCGGCGGTGGTGATGACCTTGGAGTTCATCTCATACGCACGCTGGGCGGAAATCATGTCGGTGATTTCCTTGACCGAATCGACGTTGGACCCTTCCAGATAGCTCTGCTTCAGATAGCCGAAGCCAACCGACTGAGGCGTTCCGTCGACAGCCGCACCCGAGGCATCCGTCTGGGCGAAGAGGTTATCACCGAGCGGACGCAGACCGGCTTCGTTGGCGAAGTTGCTCATCGTCAGCTGACCGACTTCGGTCATCTGGTTCGACTGGCCGATACGCACCGAAACGATGCCGTCGTCGGTGATCTTGGTTTCGGTCGAGTCGGTCGGGATGGTGATGGCCGGCAGAACCGGGTAACCATCCGTCGTCACCAGACGGCCGGTCGAATCCATGTTGAACGCGCCTGCGCGGGTGTAGAGCGGCGCGCCGTCCGGACCTTGCACGCGGAACCAGCCCTTGCCGACGATGGCAAGATCGAGCGTGTTGCCCGTCTGGGACACAGGTCCCTGGATGTGCAGCTTGCGCACGGCAGACGTCTGCACGCCGAGACCGATATTGGCGCCTTCCGGCACCATGGCCTGGTTGGCGCGGTTCATCACGCCCTGTGCACGCTCGGTCTGGTAGAGCAAGTCAGTAAATTCGGCACGGCCACGCTTGAAGCCGGTGGTGTTGATGTTCGCGATGTTGTTCGCGATGACCTCAAGGTTTGTCTGCTGGGCATCCATGCCCGTTGCTGCGATTGCTAGAGCTCTCATTTCTTAGGTCCTCACGGGTCAAATCTGCATTTTAACGACATCGAGATAGGCCGAAACGAGCCTGTCTCTGAGCGCAACAGCGGTCCTCAGGGTCTGGTCGGCCTGCATGACGGCATCGACCACTTCGCGGGTATTGGCCTTGCCCTGCATGCCGGCAAAGGACATGGCTTCGCTGTTCTTGAGCGAATCGACGGCATCCTGCGCAACGCCGCCAAGAACGCTGGCAAATGTCGGGCCAACCGTCGCGGTTGTGGCCGTGGTGACGGCGGCACCCGCAAGCGAGGTCAGGCCACTGGCAATGCCCTTGATGCTGTCTGTCGCGGAGTTGTTGGTCAGCGATTTGATGTTGCTGATAGATTCGATCATCACTGAGCCTTCAATAGGTCGATGGTTGAGGAAATCAGATCACGCGTCTGCTTGATGACCTGGAGATTGGCTTCGTAACTGCGGTTGGCTTCGCGAAGGTCGGCCATCTCGATCAGCATGTTGACGTTTGGCAGCTTCACCACGCCTTTTTCATCGGCCGCCGGGCTGTCCGGGTCGTATTCCTCGATGAAGTTGGAGCGGTCGTAGCCAAGCTTCTTCACCTCGACGAGGTTGGTCCCCGACGCGCGATCCAGCTCATTGGCAAATGTAATCGTCTTGCGGCGATAGGGGTCGGCCCCTGGTCCGTCGCCTGTCGTGCGGGAGTTGGCGATGTTTTCCGAAACGATGCGCAGGCGCGTTGCCTGTGCTTCCATTCCGCTGCCGGCGATCTTCAGCGAGGTTGATAATGAGTCCATCTTACTTGCCCACCGCGGTCATCATCATGGAGTGGAAGGTGCGAACGAGCTGCGTGTTCAGCTCGAACTGACGCTTGATTTCGCCCGTCTTCGCCATTTCCGTTGAAAGCGAAACGGTGTTGCCGGATGCCTGAACACCGATTTCATTGTTCAGTGGAGCGTCCCTCAGGCCGATCTTGCCAGCGCCGGTCACGCTCATTTCCATATGCGCCGGGTTCGTGCGCGCCATCTGCATGCCAGCCGTCTTCAGTTCGGTTTCGAACGGAACGACTTCCTTGGCGCGATACTGCGGCGTGCTCGCATTGGCGATGTTCGTGGCGACAACTTCCTGACGGATTGAAAGCCACTCGGCCTGCCGGGAGGCCAGCGCAAACAGCTGAATGGGCTGCATGACAATTCTCCGTGTTTAATCTGCCTCCGGTCTAGACCCACAATCTTGCGCGGGACTTACCCGTGGGTCGGGCACTCATTTGGTGGGCGTCACTTCCACAATTCGCCGTGGCATTAACCATTTGTTTGCCATGGCGCTTTAGATTTCATTGATATTTCCGCCAGACGGACGGCTCTTACATCCCTGCGGGTTCGCAATGGCTCTTCATACGCAAACACATGTCGGTTCGGTTACGGAGCAGGCTGCGACAGGCAGATGGCGGCGTGTCGTCGTGCCCGCGGCTCTCGTTCTGATGTTCGCGACAGCGGGTGCTATCCTGCCGTCCGCATTCCTTCCATCGCCGTCTGCAGGATATGTCTCGCACGCCGTCGTCAGAGTTTCAGCCCCAGGCGGGAGCCCAGTCGATACCGGCCGGGTGGCTGCGTCCATGCAGCAGAGCCTGCTGTCCCCGGTGGCCCTCACGCTTGCCATTTCAGAGCTGAAGCTCAAGCCTGGCGATGTTACGGGCATTGTTGAAGAGGGACGCCTCGCCATGCTGGCGAACCTGCTTTCAGGCGACGTGCAGCCAGCAACCCCCGTCAACGCCATCGAAGACGCGCTTCGTCAGTCCGTCAAGATCACCTCGGCATCGAAGACGGACATCGATGTCGGTGTTACCGCCGCAACGCCTAAGGCCGCAGAGCGGATCGTCGATTATCTCGCTCGCCAGGTCGTCAAAGGCGTGGGCGGCGATCATGCCGAACCCGCCTTGCAAGCGGTGGAAAAAGCACGCACCGCGCTCGACGCGGCGGAGGGCGCCCTGACCGGATTTCAGATGCGCCACGGCAACGATATTGTCTCGCGTATCCAGGGCCTGCAGCAATCGCTTCACGAGGCGGACGCAACGATTGCGGCTTTGGGTGAGAAGGAGCACGACCTCGCCCAGGCTGTGACCAAAGTCTCGGCGATGAAGACGGACGATGTGCTCACGAAGGCACTGCCGCCGCTTCCCGTCTTCGAAACTCTCGCGCCCGTCAGAGACAACTACACCACTGCAAAGCTTGCGCTTGACGACGTCAATGTCGATCACGGACCGAAACACCCGCGCACCATTGCGGCCCAAGGCGCTGTCGATGCCGCAAGATCTGCCGCCATGCCGGCTCTGCGCCGTGCGCTGGACGGTGCCAAGGCGGAGTTGAAGGACGTTGCCGCCACGCTTGACGCTGAGACCCGCGCGAAAGCCGTCGTTGAAGAACAATTGCGCGCTATGGGTAATGCACCGGAAGAGCTTGCCAAGCTGGAAACGGCTCTCGAAAAAGCCCGGCGCGATTATCTTGCAGCAAGCGAAAAGGCCGGTCCCTTCGCAGCACCGACCGTGACGGCCGCGATCGCGAAGCCCGCATCACCCGCGGTGCTGCAGGAAGAGGGTATTCTGCCGCAGATGATACCTGGCGCGATGGCAGCCGCCGGCGCTCTGGTGGGAGTACTGCTCGCGCTCTTCCTCATCAGCTTCCGCCGCACGGAGACGCAGGACCGGGTCGGGGCCGCCATTCAAATGGCAATAGAGGCGGAGACGGCTTTCGAGGCAACCCCTGCAAAGGTTGAAGCGCATGATGAGCGGTTCGAGATCGAGCCGGACATCTTCCATGATCTGGTCGAGGACGATGTCGAGCCCGTCTACGCCAGCGAGCGCTACGATGTGACCGAAAACGATACGTGGGAATACGATCTCCACGATGAGCCTGCCAATGATATCCCGCTCGATGAACGTGTCCGCCAAGTCCTACTCGCCAACCGCGTCCGGTATGCGGAGACGGCGCAAAAGGAGGATGGCTTCCGTCTGCCGCCTTTGCTGGCCGCCGCTTTGGAAGGCAAGGCAGACCATGCACAGGCCGAAACGGACGAGCTACGAACGCTTCGACAGGAACTCGCTTTGCTCAAGCAAAGATTGAACGGCTTTGTCGAAGACGACATGCGGCGTCGCGGCTGATCCACTGATTTTCCCTTGCAATCTGTAGCTTCGCGCAGCATTAGGGGTTTTACCCCTCAAGGCTGGTTTGCGGGTTCTCAGGAGGCAGGCATATGGTGGTTGTGATCGACGGCAAGGCCAAGGCGGCATCCGTGACGGATGCTGTGCGAGACGCGGCTGAGCGTCTGGAGAATGAGACCGGCAAGAAGCCTGGTCTCGCTGTCGTCATCGTCGGCGATGATCCTGCAAGCCATGCCTATGTGAACTCCAAGAGCAAGATGGCCAAGCAATGCGGTTTCAACTCGGTCCAGCATACGCTGCCGGAAGAAACGACACAGCAGGAGCTCGCAGTCCTGGTCGCAACGCTGAATGCGGACGCATCGATCCACGGCATTCTCGTTCAGTTACCGCTTCCAAAACACCTCGATTCCGACCCGATTATCCAGTCGATTCTGCCGGAAAAGGATGTCGATGGTCTGAGCGTCTTGAATGCCGGAAAGCTCGCTGTCGGCGATCTGAAGACAGGCCTGCTCTCCTGCACCCCGGCCGGTGCCATGCTTCTGGTTCGCAGCATCCATGGGGATGATCTGTCCGGCCTGAACGCCGTGGTAATCGGTCGTTCCAACCTGTTCGGCAAGCCGATGGGTCAATTGCTGCTCAACGCCAACGCAACGGTGACGATGGCGCATTCGCGCACCAAGGATCTGGCCTCCGTCTGCAAGTCCGCCGACATTCTGGTTGCCGCCGTCGGGCGCGCGCAAATGGTGAAGGCCGATTGGGTCAAGCCCGGCGCTACCGTCATCGATGTCGGCATCAACCGCATTCCGGCACCCGAGAAGGGCGAGGGCAAGTCCAGGCTCGTCGGCGATGTGGCGTTCGAAGAGGCAAGTGCGGTCGCTGCGGCCATCACGCCTGTCCCGGGCGGCGTTGGCCCGATGACGATTGCCATGCTGATGGCCAACACGGTGATCGCTGCGCACCGCGCGCTCGGCAAAGACGCGCCGACGTTCTAATCCAGTTACCGAGGGGCGGGCCCGGTGGAGGCGCGCACCACCAGTTCCGCTTTCCAAAGCTCGTGAAACGGCTCATTTTGCCCGGTCTTGATCTGGGCAATCAGCCGTTCGGCAACGCGCATGCCTGCTGCCCGAAGCGAAGACCGTGTCGTGGTCAGCGGCACGGAAAAGTTCACCGGTTTCAAGAGTGGCAGCACGTCGTCATGGGCGATGAGGGAAATATCCCGCCCGGGACGCAGGCCCCGCTGGTTGAGCGATCGGATGGCGCCGAGCGCAAGTGCGGTGGAGGCACAGAGAACGGCGGTCGGCTGTTGCTGCTGGTCGAGCAGCCGTTCCATCATCAAGAACCCGGCCTCGTCGGTCATCACGCTGTGGCTGACCTTGTCAGGATCGAGTGAATGGCCCTGAGCGGCCAATGCCGCTTCCACACCGCGGTAGCGACGGAAGGTAAAGTCATAACCCTCCGGCCCATTGATCAGCGCGATGTTTTCATGGCCGAGTTGGAGCAGCAGCGATGCGGCGTCATGAAAGGCGCCCTCATTGTCGACATCGAGAAAGGGGTAATCCGGCTCGATCCCCCAGGAGCGGCCATGCACCATGAAGGGGATCGACAGGCTCTTCATCATCGCGATGCGACGATCGTTCTTTTTCATATAGGCGAGATAGATGCCGTCCACCGTGCCATTGGCGGCGAGATCCTGCAACGCTTCGTCCTCGTCACGCGGATCGGTCGGCATGATAACCAAGTGAAATCCGTTTCTCGCCGAGACCTCCCCAAGCCCGTTGAGGAACTCCCCGAAGTGAACGTCGGATTGATGTTCTGCACCCGTGGGCATCACGAGACCGATGGAGCCGACCTTGCCGGTCGCCAGCCGCTGCGCTGCCGCGTTGGGTCGATAACCGTTCTGGCGCGCCGCCTCGATGATCTTGCGGCGCGTCTCGGCATTGACTTCGGGATAGCCGTTCAAGGCGCGGCTGATCGTCGTCTGAGAGATGCCAAGCAACTGCGATAGTTGTTTCAGATTCATGCCCAGCCTCCCTCTGCTGCTCAAGCCTGCGGACTCTGGAAAGGGACGGCTCCTCCACCGTCTCCAAACCGCTTTGAAGGCTAGCAAGTGTTGGAGCGCTAGACAATTCAAAAAACTCTGCTGCAGCGCAAATACAGTCTCCCGCACAGCAAAAGAGGACCAAATTTGGGATGATCATCAACCCTCTTGACTCCGAGCAATTCTCAATGAGATGAATAGGCAGCCAAAGCGCTTTGAAAAGACGCGCCGAAGCCGATTAATGTGATGGGAGGTAGATCACATGAAAAAAATATTTTTAACGACCGTTGCCGTAGCCACGCTTCTGTCGGGCGCATCCTTTGCCGCCGAACTCAAATTCAAGCCGGGTGAAGACAGCAAGTTCAACTGGAAGAGCTACGAAGCCTTCAAGGCCGCCAATTCCAGCCTAAAGGGCGAAACGCTGACGATCTTCGGACCGTGGCGCGGCGAAGACGAAGCGCTGTTCCAGTCCGTGCTGGCCTATTTCGCCGATGCGACCGGCGTCAATGTCCGTTACTCGTCTTCGGAGAATTACGAACAGCAGATCGTTATCGATACGCAGGCTGGCTCGCCGCCAAACGTCGCGATCCTGCCGCAGCCTGGCCTTCTCGCTGACCTCGCCGCCAAGGGACTTCTCACTCCGCTCGGTGACGAGACGGCAAATTGGGTGAAGGAAAATTACGGCGCAGGCCAGTCCTGGGTCGATCTTGGCATGTACAAGAACAAGGACGGCAACAAGGCCTATTTCGCCTTCCCGTTCAAGGCCGACGTCAAGTCGCTGGTCTGGTACGTTCCTGAGAACTTCGAGGAAGCCGGTTACAAGGTGCCGGAAACCATGGAAGATCTCGTCAAGCTCAGCGACCAGATCGTTGCCGATGGCGGCACGCCATGGTGCATCGGTCTCGGCTCTGGTGGCGCGACCGGCTGGCCGGCAACCGATTGGGTGGAAGACTTCATGCTGCGCACGCAGCCGCTCGATGTCTACCAGAAGTGGACGACGAACGAGGTGAAGTTCAACGATCCGCGCGTCGTCGCCGCCATCGAGGAATTCGGCAAGTTTGCCAAGAACGACAAGTATGTTTCGGGCGGTGTTGCCGCTGTTGCCTCTACCGACTTCCGTGACAGCCCGAAGGGTCTCTTCGACATTCCACCGAAGTGCTACCTGCACCGTCAGGCTTCCTTCATTCCATCCTTCTTCCCCGAGGGAACGAAGGTCGGAACGGATGTCGACTTCTTCTACATGCCGACCTTCGCTTCCAAGGCAGATCTTGGCAAGCCGGTTCTGGGTGCTGGAACGCTCTTCACCATCACCAAGGATTCCAAGGCTGCGCGCGCGCTCGTCGAATTCCTGAAGACGCCGATCGCCCACGAAGTGTGGATGGCGCAGTCCGGCTTCCTGACACCGTTCAAGGGCGTCAACAAGGACGCCTATGCCAATGATCAGGTGAAGCGTCAGGGCGAGATTCTGACGACGGCCACCACCTTCGGCTTCGACGGTTCCGACCTCATGCCCGGCAAGATCGGCGCTGGCGCGTTCTGGACCGGCATGGTCGATTATGTCGGCGGCCAATCTGCCGAGCAGGTCGCCAACGATATCCAGAAGGCCTGGGACGGCTTGAAGTAATCCTCAGATCCAGCCCGGCAGTCATCGCTGCCGGGCTGTCATCGATAGAACGGCGCGGGAAACGCGCCGAATATAAGTAAGATCGGGGAGGGAATGATGATCACGCAAATCGTATCCGCGCTGGGTGTCGTTATTGTCGGCGTCTTTGCCTGCGCCGCCTATTACTGGCTGTCGGACAAGGCGTTGCAGCTTATTTTTCCGGTGCGGGACGGCGATGTCATTCATGCGTCGCGAAATCTCAACCGGCGCGCCGCCATTCGTCCCTGGCTCTTCGTCGGACCGGCCCTGCTGCTGCTTGCCGTCTATCTTGTCTACCCGGTCGTTGCGACCTTTATCCTGTCTTTCTACGATCGGACAGGAGCCAATTATGTCGGTTTCTCCAATTACGTCTGGGCCTTCTACGACGCCGGTTTCCGCCAGTCGATCTTCAACAACATTCTCTGGCTTGCCGTCGTCCCCGCCGCTTGCACCTTTCTGGGCCTCGTCATCGCGGTCATGACCGACCGCATCTGGTGGGGCAATATCGCCAAGTCCATCGTCTTCATGCCGATGGCGATCTCCTTCGTCGGCGCCTCCGTCATCTGGAAATTCATCTATGAGTATCGCGGTGAGGGCCAGACGCAGATCGGCCTTCTCAATGCGCTGGTGGAGTTCTTCGGCGGCAATCCGCAGGTGTGGATTTCCATGCCCTTCTGGAACAACTTCTTCCTGATGGTCATCCTGATCTGGATCCAGACCGGCTTTGCCATGGTCATTCTGTCGGCAGCGCTTCGCGGCATTCCGGAAGAAACCATCGAGGCGGCGGTCATCGATGGCGCCAATGGCTGGCAGATTTTCTGGAAGATCATGGTGCCACAGATCTGGGGAACCATCGCGGTCGTCTGGACCACCATCACCATTCTCGTCCTCAAGGTCTTCGATATCGTCCTGACCATGACCAATGGCCAGTGGAACACCATGGTTCTCGCCAACCTCATGTTCGACTGGATGTTCCGTGGCGGTGGCGATAGCGGGCGAAGTGCGGTCATTGCGCTCGTCATCATGGCGGCCGTCACACCGATCATGATCTGGAACATCCGCCAGGCGAACCGCGAGATGGAGGGCCGTTGATATGAACATCGCAACCCGTCTGCGCCGTATCGGCCTGCCCCGCCTCATCGTTCACGCCAGCGTCCTCTTCATCGTTCTGCTCTGGCTTCTGCCGACGCTCGGCATTCTCGTCAGCTCGCTGCGAGACAAGGACCAGATCGTCGTTTCCGGCTGGTGGACGGCCTTCTCCAGCTCCAACCAGACGCAGGCGCTGCGCCTTGGCGATCCATCGACCCAGACCCAGCAGGGCGATCGCTTCGTCATTGCCGGCAACGTCTTCGGTGAAGGCAAAAGCGGCCATGTTTCGGCCTACGGCGTGCGCGTTCAGGAACCGGCCGCCTTCAAGGCCGGGACGCCCGCCGATCTCGGTGATGGCGAAACGCTTCAGCTCAACGAGGACGGTAGCTATCAATATAGCAAGAATGCCAGCTTCGAAGGATCGCGCGCAAAACGCGTCTATGTCGTGGTTTCCACGCCACCGATCTTTACGCTCGACAATTACCGCACCGTTCTCCTCTCCGAAGGCATCGGCCAGTCCTTCGTCAATTCGCTGACGGTCGCCATTCCTGCAACGATCATCCCGATCCTGATTGCCGCTTTTGCTGCCTACGCGCTTTCATGGATGCGCTTCAGCGGTCGATCCTTGATGATTGCACTGGTCGTCGGTTTGATCGTCGTTCCGTTGCAGATGTCTCTCATTCCGTTGCTGCAACTCTACAATTCCATCGGCAACATATTCGGCATACCGTCCAAGACCTATGCCGGGATCTGGCTGGCGCACACCGCTTTCGGTCTGCCGCTCGCCATCTATCTGTTGCGCAACTATATCTCCGGTCTGCCGAAGGAAATCATTGAGAGCGCCCGTGTGGATGGCGCCAGCGATTTCGAGATTTTCGTCAAGATCGTGCTGCCGCTCTCCTTCCCGGCGCTTGCCTCCTTCGCCATCTTCCAGTTCCTCTGGACGTGGAACGACCTTCTCGTCGCCATGGTCTTCCTCGGCACGCAGAAGGATGAGCTGGTGCTGACCGGCGCATTGAACGCGCTGCTCGGTTCGCGCGGCGGCAACTGGGAAATTCTCACCGCGTCGGCCTTCGTCACCATTATCGTGCCGCTCTGCGTCTTCTTCGCGCTCCAACGCTACCTTGTGCGCGGCCTCTTGGCCGGCTCCGTCAAGGGAGGCTGATCGAACCATGAATGCTTTCAATCAACAGGACACTACCATGACCGCGACCGTTTCTTCTGCCCTTACTCCGGACAAGGATTGGTGGCGCGGTGCTGTGATCTATCAGATCTATCCGCGCTCCTATCAGGACTCCAACGGCGATGGCATCGGCGATCTGAAGGGCATCACCTCCAGGCTTGAGCACATCGCCAATCTCGGCGCGGATGCGATCTGGATTTCGCCGTTCTTCACCTCGCCCATGAGGGACTTCGGCTATGACGTGTCGAACTATGTCGATGTCGATCCGATGTTCGGAACGCTCGCCGATTTCGACGGTCTGATTACAGAGGCCCATCGCCTGGGCATCCGGGTGATGATCGATCTGGTTCTGTCGCACACCTCCGACCAGCATCCCTGGTTCGTTGAAAGCCGCTCCAGTCGCAGCAACCCGCGCGCCGACTGGTATGTGTGGAGCGATGGCAAGCCGGATGGCACGCCGCCCAACAACTGGCTCTCGATCTTCGGCGGCTCCGGTTGGCAGTGGGACCCGACCCGCATGCAATATTACATGCACAACTTCCTGACTTCCCAGCCGGATCTCAACCTGCATAATCCGGAAGTGCAGGAAGAGCTGCTGAACATCACCCGCTTCTGGCTGAAGCGCGGCGTCGATGGCTTCCGTCTCGATACGATCAACTTCTACTTCCACGACAAGGAATTGCGCGACAACCCGGCACTTGCGCCGGAACGCCGCAACGCCTCCACCGCGCCTGCGGTGAACCCCTACAACTTCCAGGAACATATCTACGACAAGAACCGTCCGGAAAACCTGGAATTCCTCAAGCGCTTCCGCGCCGTACTGGATGAGTTTCCGGACATTGCCGCCGTCGGCGAAGTCGGTGACAGCCAGCGCGGTCTGGAGATCGTCGGCGAATATACATCCGGCGATGACAAGATGCAGATGTGCTATGCGTTTGAATTCCTGGCACCGGATGCGCTGACCCCCGCCCGCGTTGCAGAAGTTCAGGCAGCCTTCGCTCAAGCAGCACCTGAAGGCTGGGCCTGCTGGGCTTTCTCCAACCACGACGTCGTGCGCCATGTGACCCGCTGGGGTGAGACGGTCGAGGACAAGGACGCCTTTGCCAAGGTGCTTTCGGCTCTGTTGATGACGCAGCGTGGCTCTGTCTGCATCTATGAAGGCGAGGAGCTTGGCCTGACGGAAGCCGATATCGCCTTTGAAGATCTCCAAGACCCCTACGGCATTCAGTTCTGGCCGGAATTCAAGGGTCGCGACGGCTGCCGCACGCCGATGGCTTGGGATGCCGGCCACGCGCAGGCGGGCTTTTCCACCTCGGATAAGACCTGGCTTCCCATTCCTGCCGAACATAAGAAGCGCGCGGTCAGTGCGCAGCAGGGCAATGAGGCGTCCGTTCTCGAGCACTATCGTCGCTTCCTCGCCTTCCGCAAGCAGCACCCGGCGTTCGCCAAGGGCAAGATCGAGTTCCAGGACGCGGATGCGACCGTCTTGAGCTACACCCGCACACTTGGCAACGAAACCGTGCTTTGCCTCTTCAACCTTTCGGCCGTGCCAGCAACGGCAAAGGTGCCGGATGGCGAGTGGAACGAGCTGGAAGGCCATGGCTTTTCGGCCGAACGGAATGGCACAACCGTAGAACTTCCGGCATGGGGCGCGTTTTTCGCCCGCCACGCGTAACACCATAGGGAGGAGCACCGCATGACTGGCCTTATTCTCAAGGGCATCCGTAAATCCTACGGTGAGGTGAAGGTCCTGCACGGGATCGACCTCGATATCAAGCAGGGCGAGTTCATCGTCTTCGTCGGCCCGTCCGGCTGCGGCAAGTCGACGCTGTTGCGTATGATCGCCGGTCTGGAAGAGATCACCGGCGGTGAAATGTATATCGACGGCCAGTTGGTCAACGAAATCCCGCCATCACGGCGCGGCATCGCCATGGTCTTCCAGTCCTATGCGCTCTACCCGCATATGACGGTCTACGACAACATGGCCTTCGGCATGAAGATCGCCAAGGAAAGCAAGCAGGAGATCGACCGCCGCGTTCGCGCTGCTGCCGAAATCCTGCAGCTCACGCAATATCTGGAGCGCCTGCCGAAGGCGCTCTCCGGCGGTCAGCGCCAGCGCGTCGCGATTGGCCGCGCCATCTGCCGCAACCCCAAGGTCTTCCTCTTCGACGAGCCGCTCTCAAACCTCGACGCGGCCTTGCGTGTCGCGACCCGCATCGAGATCGCCAAGCTCAGCGAGAAGATGGCCGATACCACCATGATCTACGTGACGCACGATCAGGTGGAAGCCATGACGCTAGCAGACCGGATCGTGGTATTGAATGGCGGCCGCGTCGAGCAGGTGGGAGAACCGCTGGAGCTTTACGAGAACCCCGCCAACCTTTTCGTCGCCCGCTTCATCGGCTCCCCGGCCATGAACATCATTGCCGGCACAGTGAAGGCGACCGGCGAAACTACCACGCTCGATCTCGCGGCCGGCAAGACACTCGTCGTGCATATTCCGACGCCATCGGGCGAAGAAGGCAAGGCAGCATCCTTTGGCGTGCGTCCGGAAGACTTGTTCATCGCCGACGGCGACGATTATCTGTTCGAGGGCAAGGTGTCGATCGTTGAAGCGCTGGGTGAAGTGACGCTGCTCTATCTTGAGGCACCCGCGGGTGAGGAGCCGGTCATCGTCAAGATCCCAGGCATTGCACCGGTGAAGAAGGGTCAGACGCTGCGCTTCTCCGCGCCACCGGAAAAGCTTCATCTTTTCGATGCGCTGGGAAAAACCTACCGCCGCTAACTCAGCTGGCGTGGTTGCAGCTCACGCCGTCAGGACATAAAAAAAGTGAGAGCAAATCAGTTGCCGCGAGGCCGCTTGAATTGCGCTCACTCTCTACGTGTGTCTTAGAGCGTTCTTTGGACGCACAAAAAACGCTCTGTCTTCTTTGATAGACGCATCGTGCTTTCCGAAAATCGATCCGACTTTCGGGCCGATGCTGTAAAGCTCGCCGGCGATCAGCTGAGCCCCGTAAGAACGGTCTGTTTCAACTTCACATCGGGCACTTCGCTGAAGGTCAGATCGTCACGGCCGAAATAGGATTTCTGATTGGTGGCCGACCAGTCGTTACAGACGAGCTTGTAACGGTCTTTCGCCGCAGGATTGTCCGGCATCGCATAGAGATAGTCGCCGGTGCGTTTGGCCAGTGGAATATCGCCATCCTGATTGCAGCGGCTCAAAATCTGCTTCAGCACCTCACCATCGACCTCGGTGACCATCAACTTGCCCTCGAAGCGCAGGCATGCGTTGAAATCGTAGCGGCGGATTTCCCCCTTCGGCAACCCAGCACCAAAAGAGGTATGGCCGATAAAGCCGACATCCGCACCGGCCTTTGCGGCAATAAGCTCGGCCACCTGACGACCCGCCTCATCGACCGTCATGGCACTCGTCGTTTTGGCGACGGTTTCCCGTTCCTCCGGTGTCAGATGCTGAGCGAGCGTCTTTTCGATCAGCGCGCCGAGAGCAAGGGAGGGTTTCGCACTGCGATCGATCGCCACCGTTTCTATGGTTGCGGCCTGGCCGGGGCCTGGAATGCTAGCAACCGCCATCGACGTGCCCCAAGAGCCGGTATGGACATAGCGTGTGGCGCCAGCTTCATGCACGAAGTTCAGGTGGTCGTGACCACCCACCACAAGCGTTCCGTCCGGCAGCAGAGGAAGGATGTCGCGGTCCGCCACCACACCGGCATGGCTCATCACGATGTTGATCGCATCCGGCTTGACGATCTCGGGAAGATTGACCTTTGCCCAGTCCACGGGCTGGGGAATGGTCAGCGCCTCGCGCGTCGCCTTCGGATAGGTGTTGATGGCGTTGGTGGCGAGCCCGGCCACAACGACCTTTTGTCCGCCAATCTCGAATGTCTTGCTCGCCGGCGCGTAAGGAGCACCGCTCCGCTTGTCGATGATGTTGGAAAGGACGGTGACTCCCAGCCCTTCAGCGCGGCTGACGAAATGGGCAAGGTCGCTATCAATATCCGGCTCGTGGTTGCCGATATTCACGACGGTAGGTGAGAGTTTCGCGAGGTCTGCGAGGAAGCTCCACTCGATCTCGCCTTGAGACCGCATCGCGACCGTATTACCGCTTTCGAACAGATCGCCATTCAGGAGAATGATGTGTGGGCTTTTCTCTGCGGAAATGCGCGTCTCGATCGCTGCCAGAAGCTGGCCCATGCGCTCATAGGCGGAGTGCAGGTCGGAGATGATGATGGCGCGCAGGGGAGCCTGCTGGTCGGCGGCTGCCGGTAAACGCAGTAGCGGCAGCATGGCAGTTCCGGCCATGAGCTTCAGCGAATTACGGCGTGTGCGTGAGAAAATCGTCATACTTGGCCCCGTCATGTCAGACTGCGCCACCGCCCCCACGGCTGGCTGCACAGGCCCTATAGGGCGATCATCACAGCCACATGACAGCAGAGGCGCTAGCCTTCACGTCAATAGGGGAGAAATGGAGAGGGGATGTCAAGGCATGATGCTGGAGCGCCCTTCGTCCTTTTGGACGCGCGAAGGACGCTTCTTCTTTCAAGCCACGCAGGGTGCTTTTGCGAAACTCGGTCTCGAGTTTCGCGCCGCTTTTGTCGCGGCATCGCGGATGCCCCAAACGGACCGCCATTGGTCAGATCAATGGAAGACGCTGGCGCCCTGGTCTGCGGTTCCGGCATTGCGACGGAACGGCGCGAAAAGCTCGCGGCCCATGCCCCACTCATTGCCGGAGAGATCGGCCCGCGCAGGTTCGCGCTTGGACAACTCCGCTGCCGACACCAGAACCTCGAGCGTGCCTGAGACCGCATCGAGACGGATGATGTCGCCATCGCGAATGAGCGAGATCGGCCCGCAATCGGAGGCTTCCGGCGTGACGTGAATGGCGGCGGGCACCTTGCCCGAAGCGCCAGACATACGGCCATCGGTAACGAGCGCCACCTTGAAACCGCGGTCCTGCAGCACGCCGAGCGGCGGGGTGAGCCGGTGCAGTTCCGGCATGCCATTGGCCTTCGGTCCCTGGAAGCGGACGACGGCGATGAAGTCGCGGTTCAGCTTGCCATCCTTGAAGGCATCCTGCAGTTCCTGCTGGTCGTGGAAGACGATGGCAGGGGCTTCGATAATGTGACGCTCTGGCTTCACTGCGGAAATCTTGATGACCGACTTGCCGAGATTGCCGGTCAGCATCTTCAATCCGCCGGTTGGCTGGAACGGTGTTTCGATGCGGGAGAGAACCTTCGGATCGTGGCTCTCTTCGGGTGCTGCTTGACGCTGGATGGCGCCGTTTTCACCAAGCTTGGCATCGATCGTATAGGCCTCAAGTCCGTGACCGAAGACGGTGCGCACATCATCATGCACGAAGCCCTGTTTCAGGAGCTGCTTGATGAGGAAGCCCATGCCGCCGGCCGCATGGAAATGGTTCACATCCGCAAGCCCGTTCGGGTAGACGCGGGCGAGAAGCGGCACGATGTCGGAAAGGTCGGAGATATCCTGCCAGGTCAGAATGATCCCGGCGGCCCGTGCCATGGCAATCAGGTGCATGGTGTGGTTGGTGGAACCGCCTGTCGCATGCAGGCCGACCACGCCGTTGACGACGGAGCGCTCGTCGATCATCTCGCCGGCAGGGGTAAATTCGTTGCCCTGTGCTGTGATCGCCAGCGCCCGCCTCACGGCTTCCTTGGTCAGCGCATCACGCAGTGGCGTGTTCGGATTGATGAAGGAGGAGCCGGGCATATGGAAGCCCATGATCTCCATCAGCATCTGGTTGGAATTGGCGGTGCCGTAGAAAGTGCAGGTACCAGGACCGTGATAGGACTTGGACTCGGCCTCCAGCAGTTCCGCACGGCCCACCTTGCCTTCCGCATAAAGCTGGCGAATGCGCGACTTCTCGTCATTCGGAAGGCCGGTCGTCATCGGTCCCGCGGGAATGAAGACGGCTGGCAGATGGCCGAAGGTGAGTGCTGCGATCACCAGACCGGGTACGATCTTGTCGCAGACGCCGAGATAGACGGCAGCATCGAACATGTTGTGTGACAAGCCGATGCCGGCCGCCATGGCGATGGCATCGCGGGAAAACAGCGAGAGCTCCATCCCGGGCTGGCCCTGCGTGACGCCGTCGCACATGGCAGGCACTGCACCTGCCACCTGCGCAATTCCGCCTGCCTCTTTCGCCGCATCGCGAATGATCTGCGGAAAGATCTCGTAAGGCTGGTGGGCGGAAAGCATGTCGTTATAGGCAGTGATGATGCCGAGATTGGGAATTCGATCGCCGGCAAGGATGTCCTTGTCGGCGGGGGAACAGACGGCAAAGCCGTGGGCGAGGTTGCCGCAGGACAGAGTGGAGCGATGAACGCCCTTGGAGATCTGCAGCCGCAGCCGCTCGAGATAGATTTCGCGATAGGGTTTCGAACGTTCAACGATGCGGGCGGTAATGTCCTGAACGCGTGAGTCGGCAGCCATGGGCTTCATCCTGTCCTTCTGTTGAGCGTCGGCCACAGGCTTGGGAGACCGGACCGACGATCATGTTTCATTCAAATGCCGGGCACCGCCGCCGCATGAATACGGGACGTTATGGCGCCCAGTAGATATTCACCGTCGAATCCGCACGGTTCAGCACGGAGCGGATCGGCATTTCGTCCTCATCGAGATCGGACTGTGCCTTCGCGAGCGTTTCCTTCTTCGCCGCACCTTCGATGTGCAGCACCAGGAAACGGGCGTCGTGAAGCGCTGCAAGGTTGAAGGTCAGCCGTTCCTCACCGGCATTTTCCGCAGCCATGGTCAGCACGGTGCGCGGCTCATCGAGATCGAGCGCTTCCTCGAGGTTGTCGCCGCCGGGGAAGAAGGAGGCGGTATGTCCGTCGGTCCCCATGCCCAGAATGACGATGTCGAACGGGTCACAGATATCGGCGGTTCTTGCGGTTGCCAGCGTTGCCGCATCTTCAGGTGAGGCGGCAGACTGATAAAGCGGCACGAAATAGGCCGTCTTTGCTTCGTTCTGCAAAAGGTTCTCGGCGACCAGCTTGTGGTTGGAGCGGTCGTTATCCGGCGGCACGAAGCGTTCATCGACCAGCGTGATGCTGACGCGCGGCCATTCCAGCTGATGCTTGGAAAGCGTCTGGAAGAACAGTTTTGGCGTAGAGCCACCGGAGACGGCCATGCTGGCCGCCCCGCGTTCTTCGATGGCCGCTTTCAGGTGCGCAGCAACATCGCCTGCGAGCTTTTCGGCCAGTTCCGGACCGTCCTTGAAGATGTGCATGTTGGGTTCCATCCGCATCTTCCTTTAGTCGGCTTCATGCCAGGTACGACCGTCGCGCTCGATCAGCGCGATCGCGCCGCTCGGTCCCCAGGTGCCGGAGGTGTAACCCTGCACGCCCTGGCCGACGGCTTCCCAGCTTTTCAGGATCGGATCGACCCAGTTCCATGCCGCTTCCACTTCGTCGCGACGCATGAAGAGCGTCTGGTTCGAGCGGATCGTGTCCATCAACAGACGCTCATAGGCATCTGGATTGCGCACGTTGAAGGCTTGGGCAAAGCTCATATCAAGCGACACCTGACGCAGGCGCATGCCGCCTGGACCCGGATCCTTGATGAGCAGTGACTGCTTGACGCCTTCGTCCGGCTGCAGACGGATCACTAGCTTGTTGGCTTCGATCTTGCCGGCCGTATCGTCGAAGATCGAATGCGGGATCTGCTTGAAGGTGACGACGATTTCCGAAACGCGGGTTGCAAGTCGCTTGCCGGTACGGATGTAGAAAGGCACGCCTGCCCAGCGCCAGTTGCCGATTTCAGCCTTGAGGGCGACGAAGGTTTCGGTGTTGGAAACGCCGCCTTCCAGCTCTTCCAGATAACCCTTGACCGCTCCGCCTGCCGAGGCGCCAGCGCGGTATTGTCCACGCACGGTGTTCTTCTCGACATTGGCTTGCGTGATGGGTTTCAGCGAGCGCAGAACCTTCAGCTTCTCGTCACGCACCGCTTCGGCGTTCATCGAGGAGGGGGGCTCCATTGCAACAAGGCAAAGCAGCTGAAGAATATGGTTCTGCACCATATCGCGAAGCGCGCCAGCCTTGTCGTAGTAACCTGCACGACCTTCGAGCCCGACGGATTCCGCCACGGTGATCTGCACGTGGTCGATATGGGTGGAATTCCACAGCGGTTCAAAGAGCGCGTTGGCAAAGCGCAGAACCATGAGGTTCTGAACGGTTTCCTTGCCGAGATAATGGTCGATACGGAAGATCTGCTCTTCCTTGAAGACGTTACCAAGCGTGTCGTTCAGCTCCAACGCGGAGGCGAGGTCACGTCCGATCGGCTTTTCCACCACGATGCGGGTGGATTTGGTGATCAGCTTGTGATCGCGGATCTTGGAGGCGATGTCGCCGAAAATTCCAGGTGCGACGGCAAGATAGAAAGCGCGGATGCGATCCTTGCCTTCATCGAGAAGCTTCTTCAGCTTGTCCCAGCCATCGTCGGACTTGGCATCGACGGGAATGTAGAAGAGGCGCGCGCAAAACTTTGCGACTTGCTCCTCGTCATATTCGCCGGACTTCAAATGCTCCTTCAGGGCATCCTGCGCAAACTTCCGGTATTCCTCATGCGTCATGACAGAGCGGGAAGCGCCGATGATGCGGGTCGGTTCGGTCAGTTGGCCTTCCACTTGGCGGTGGTAAAGGGCGGGCAGAAGCTTGCGTTCTGCCAGATCGCCGGTGCCGCCAAAGACGACGCAATCAAAGGGGTCAACGGGAATAATTTGACTGCTCATGTCGATTCTCTCGATCTCTACACGTTAGGGGCATCCATAATCTAATCGATTTAAAAATGCCAGAGTTGATGTACGAAAATAATGAATTTTGCTGCTGGCCCGTCATGCCGGCAGGTGTCCAATCGTTGCTTTTGCACAATGCGAAGGCAGACGCGTTCAAAACCTGTCCCGTAATGCATACCACGTCAGCGCCAGAAACAGGAGTGGCGCCCGCAGCGATGTACCACCTGGAAAGGATGGAACATCGAGCGCCGCGAACTGGTCGAGTGCCTTGTCCTTATTGATCACCATGTCGGCGTAAAGCTTGCCGCAATAGTTGGACAGCATCACCCCGTGTCCGGAATAGCCGCCGATGGAAAGGACACCCGGCATGACCTCGCGCACGAAGGGCTGGCGTGTCAGCGTAATGCCAACGGACCCACCCCAGGCATGTGTCATCTCGATATTCGCAAGCGCGGGGTAGATTTCCGAAATCTGCTTGCGGATATGCTTGGAAATGTCGCGCGGCGAGTCGGCCGTATAGGCTTCCCGCCCGCCGAACAACAGGCGGTTGTCCGGCGTCTTGCGGAAGTAGCGCACCACGAAGCGTGAATCCGCCACCGCTTCCTTCTCTGGAATGATTGACGGAAACTGATCGAGCGGTGCTGTCGCCCCGATGAAGGAGCGGATCGGCATCACATGCGCTGCAGTGACGGGCTCCAGATTGCCGATATAGGCATTGGTCGCAATCAGCACTCGGGTTGCGGTGATCGTACCAGACGGCGTTTCGATCAGCGTCTTGCCGCCGGACTGGCGGATAGACTTGGCCGGTGTCATTTCGAAGATATCGGCACCCGCCGCTTTCGTAGCCTTCGCCAGTCCCACGAGAAGTTTCAGGGGGTGAATATGACCGGTGCCGGTGTCGCGCACGCCGCAATGATAATGCGACGATCCCAGCCGATCTGCGGTTTCTGCCTTCTCCATGAAGGCGATTTCCTCATAGCCGTAGCGGCCCACCATGGCCTCGACGCTATCACGATAGCTCTTTTCATAGGCACGCTTATGCGAGACGTTCAACTGCCCCGGCTGGAACTCCATGTCGATCTGGTTGTCGCGGGCAAAGTCGAGCACATAGTGCTTGGCGTTTTCCGCGAGATCGAACAGCGCCTTGGAGCGTTCGAAACCGATCTTTTCTTCAAGCTCGTCCGGCCAGGCGCGCTGGCCTGTGCCGAACTGTCCGCCATTGCGCCCCGACGCGCCATCACCGAAGCGATGGGCCTCGATCAGGGTAACGGCAATGCCGACGCGCGCCAGATTATAGGCCGCCTGAAGGCCGGTGAAGCCGCCGCCGATAATGGCGACATCGACCGTGCACGAGCCATCCATCGTCGGATACTCCGGACGCTCCGCAACAGTCTCCTGATACCATGAAACGCCCGGCGCTATCGGGCTCTGCCATGCCATATCGTTCACCTCACACGTTCAGCAGCAGGAACTCGCGCTCCCATGGGCTGATCACCTGCATGAAGGTTTCGAACTCGCCGCGTTTCAGGCCGGCATAAAGACCGACGAACTCGTTGCCGAAGATGCGTTCGAACTGCTGCTCCTGTTCCAGAAGTGCGACGGCTTCGAGCAGACCGCGTGGAAGCTCGATGGAGCCTTCATTGGCAGTCTCGTAGGTTGGCTCCGTCGGTTCGATATTGTTCATGATGCCAAGCCAGCCGCAGCCGAGCGATGCGGCAAGCGCGAGATACGGATTGGCATCCGAACTCGGCAGGCGGTTCTCCACGCGCCGTGCCTGCGGTCCGGAAATCGGTACGCGAAACGCCGTGGTGCGGTTGTCGTAACCCCAGGCATTGTTCACCGGGCAGGCCATATCCGGCGTCAGGCGACGATAGGAGTTCACGTAAGGCGCCAGCATCACCAACGCGTTCGGCACGTAGCGCTGCATGCCGCCAACGAAGGAGAAGAATTCCTTCGACGGGGTGCCATCCTTGTTGGAAAACACGTTCTGGCCGGTCTCGATATCGATGACGGACTGGTGGATGTGCATGGCCGAACCGGGCTGAGCCTGCATGGGTTTAGCCATGAAGGTGGCGTAGATGCCATGTTTCAGCGCGGCTTCGCGAATGGTCCGCTTGAAGAGAAACACCTGATCGGCAAGTTCGACCGGATCGCCATGGCGCAGGTTGATTTCCAGCTGCGCCGGACCCTCTTCATGAATGAGGGTGTCGATTTCCAGACCCTGCTTTTCCGAGAAATGATAGATATCGTCGATCAATTCGTCGAATTCGTTGATGCCGGCAATCGAATAGCTCTGACCGCCGACGATGGAGCGACCGGAACGACCCTTTGGCGGATGCAGCGGATAATCCGGGTCGTCATTCATCGCCACGAGATAGAACTCGATTTCCGGCGCCACGACCGGCTTCCAGCCCTTGTCCTGATAAAGAGACAGCACATTCTTCAAGACGTTGCGCGGCGTGTAGGAAACGGGTTTGCCTTCCTGATCCACAACATCACAGATGACCTGTGCGGTCGGATCGCTTTCCCACGGGACGACGGAGAGGGTGGAGAGATCGGGCACCAGCTTCAGGTCGCTGTCGCGCGGCTCATAGCGGAAGTTCGCAGTCTCATCCGGATAATCGCCGGAAATGGTATGACGATAAAGCGCGGAGGGCAGCGCCAGCGAGGTGTCGCCGGTGAACTTTGCCGTCGGCATCATCTTGCCGCGCGCAACGCCTGCCAGATCGGGGGTGATGCATTCAATGTCTTCGATCCCGCGTACCTTCAGCCATTGCGCCGCTTCGCGCCATGTGGAGACGCCGCGGGTAGAGGAGAGTTCAACGGGTGGTTTCTTCGCCATGGTTGCCGGTTTCTTCGGGCGGAGCATGGTTTTCTTGGGGGGCATAAATCACCGGTGTCTGTTTCGACTGGGGGCATAATAGTCAGACTTTGACAATTGGCGAGAGGGGAATGCGCATTGACAAGAAGCATGACTTCGAAAAGAGGGAGTGCAACAAGGATAAGGAAAATCCATGACGGAAAAATGTGATGTGCTGATTTTGGGCGCAGGCGCCGCAGGCATGATGTGTGCCATCCGTGCCGGTCAGCGCGGCCGCTCCGTCATCATCCTCGACCATGCCAAGGCGCCGGGAGAGAAAATCCGCATCTCCGGCGGCGGGCGCTGCAACTTTACCAACATCCACGCCGGGCCGAAGAACTATCTATCGCAAAACCCGCATTTCGCCAAATCGGCGCTCGCCCGCTACACACCGCGCGACTTTCTCGATCTGGTGGAGAAGCACAAGATCGCCTGGCACGAGAAGACACTCGGCCAGCTCTTCTGCGACGACAGCGCCAAAGACATCATTCGCATGCTGCTGACGGAGATGCAGGCTGTTGGTGCCAAGCTGCGACTACAGACTGAGATCACATCGGTCGAGGGCATGGCAACAGGTGGCTTTCGCGTAACGACCTCGCGAGGTACGATCGAGGCAAAGAGCCTCGTCGTTGCCACCGGCGGTAAGTCGATCCCCAAGATGGGCTCCACTGGCTTTGCTTACAAGCTTGCCGAGCAATTCGGGCTCCCTCTGGTCGAGCCGCGTCCCGGTCTGGTGCCGCTAACACTCGATCCGTCGCAGTTAGAGCGGCTGTCGCCTCTCTCCGGCGTCGCGGTCCCAGCCGATATCTCGCATGGGAAAACGACGTTTCGCGAAGCGCTGCTCTTCACCCACCGCGGCTTGAGTGGTCCTTCCATTTTGCAGATCTCATCCTATTGGCGGGAAGGCGATGCCATTCGCCTGAAGCTCGAGCCTGATATCGATATCACCGAGAAACTGAAGGCCGCCAAGAAAGCCAATGGTCGTCAATCCGCCCAGACGGCGCTTGGCGAGATTTTGCCGAAGCGGCTTGCGCAATATCTGGTGGAGCAATCGGGCCTCACCAGCCATCTCGCCGATCTTTCCGACAAGGCGCTGATGGCTCTGGCGGCCAGCGCGCAGGACTGGCAGATCAGGCCCTCCGGCTCGGAAGGATACCGGACCGCCGAAGTCACGCTTGGCGGCGTCGATACCGCCCACCTCGATTCCAGAACCATGCAGACAAAAGCTGTTCCTGGCCTCTATTTCATCGGCGAAGGTGTGGATGTGACGGGGTGGCTTGGCGGCTATAATTTCCAGTGGGCCTGGGCATCCGGTTACGCCGCAGGCGAGTCCGTTTAGGGCAAATCCCGTCAGCCTGTGTCCGCCGAATTTGCTTGAACGGCTTCCCCTGACGCATTCTGAGTGCAAAGCGGAAACCACTCTCGCCAGAAATGCTGCAACGCGGCGATGCTTTAACATCTTGTTAAGAGGCGCGAGTCATGCTGACCTCTATGCCAGCACAACGCGAGTTGGAACATGAGGTCTCGCTGGACGCCGGAACCCGGCATTGATCGGTCAAGTTTTTCGTTGGAAGCCGCTCATGATGATGTCCAGAAATCGCGCCCGCGCCGTCGCTATTGCCCGCACGCGTAATGACAACCTCCTCGTTACCTTTCGCCTCAGCCTGATCGCGGCTGGCGCTCTGGCCGCCCTGATCGCAATCGCGTTCTGAGCTGCGCCTGACGTCTTTAAAGGCTGAAACCATGCGGGTTAAGATGCTCGGTCCGCGAAATTCAGCGTAGAATTTTTCCTCCGCTTCGCGGCGCGCCTTTGGACCTTGAGGTTCGGGTGTCTTGATCATGCCATAGGCGAGATAGAGTCCGTGCATGGTGATCTCCGTTGATCGGTCGATCTGACTCTGCACCCAAATTTCTGCTTTATCTGCCGCCAGCATTGGCTTATGTTTTTCATTCATGAAAAACATCGGATGGGATTCCTACCAGCTTTTCCTCGACGTTGCGCGCGGCGGCGGCCTGACAGGTGCGGCGGCCACGTCTGGCCTCAGCCCGGCAACGATCGGTCGCAGAATGCTGGAACTCGAACAGCGGATCGGCAAGGTTCTCTTCGTCAGAAGCCAGACGGGCTACGCCCTGACGGCAGATGGGCGCATGCTTCTCGACAATCTTCATCTTATGGAAAACGCTGCGGGTTCGATCGAAGGCTGGCGAAAATCCAGCGCGACCTCTTCGCTGGTGCGCGTTGCGCTCGGCACATGGAATGCTCAACTGATCATGAGCAATTTCTCCGCCATTTGCAGCGAGCGAGACAGCTTTCGCATCGATCTTTTTATCGCCGAACAGAGAGCAGCGCTGACCCATCGCGAGAACGATATCGGTATCCGCGCTTTCGAGCCGGAGGAGCGCAATCTCGCTGCGATCAAGACTGGCAATGTCGCCTACGCCGCCTACAGACTGCGCAA
The DNA here is from genome assembly GCF_052045735.1 of Agrobacterium sp. 22117. Classification (NCBI taxonomy): domain Bacteria; kingdom Pseudomonadati; phylum Pseudomonadota; class Alphaproteobacteria; order Hyphomicrobiales; family Rhizobiaceae; genus Agrobacterium; species Agrobacterium sp. 22117. The sequence continues at coordinate 487,171 of NZ_JBQEPP010000001.1, forward strand.
TGCGCCGCAATCTTTGGCGGATCGCTGGATTGTCGTGGACAAAGAAAATGCGATTTCCGCCTATTTGCGCTGGCCATATGAGGCGAGGGCGGAGCACATCGTCGTCACCGTGAACAGGCCTTCAGGTCTGCGCGAACTGGTTCTGTCCGGTGCCGGCACGGCAGTGCTACCATGCTTCATCGGCGATGCAGATGCGCGGCTGGTGCGAGAGGGCGCAGAGATCGATGAACTGCGTCATCCACAGTGGCTGGTCATGAACAATGAAGACCGCCACCGCCGCGATATACGGACGGTGGCGGACCGAATGGTGAGGCTCATCAAGCAGCATTCCGACCTTTATGCCGGACGCGGCGTACCGGACTAGGCCGCAGCCTTGCTCTGCGCGACGATGACCGGAATCAGCAGATCGCCCCAGTTTCCGTCGCCGCCATGGTGGCGGGCGGAGCGGACGAGTTCTACGGAGATTCCCGCCTCGACCGCATTCATGACCGCCTGGTTGAGGCGGTGCAGGTCGTTTGCCAGCATACGAATGGCAGCCTGTTGGTCCTGCGTCATGGCAGAGGACTGTTCTTCTGCCCGTTCTCTAACTCTCGAAATCGAAGCCATTGTCTTTCCTCCTCAAAGAGCATGCCGCGCAAAGCTGTTGAGCGGTTTGCGGATAACGACATGCGTTAACAAAAGTACCTGAAGCGTTTCACACTTCCGATGTTATTCTGCGGCCGGGCGGAACTGGTCGTGCTCGGTCGATTCCTTCATGGCGGTGGTGGATGAGGTGCCGCCGGAAATCGCGACGGAGACCGCGTCGAAATAGCCGGTGCCGACTTCGCGCTGGTGCTTGGTTGCGGTGTAGCCGTTGATTTCGGCTGCAAATTCCGCCTCCTGAAGCTCCGAATAGGCTGCCATCTGGCGATCCTTGTAGCCGCGTGCCAGTTCGAACATGCCGTAATTCAACTGGTGGAAACCGGCAAGTGTGATGAACTGGAACTTGTAGCCCATCGCTCCCAACTCGCGCTGGAACTTCGCAATCGTCGCGTCGTCCAGGTGCTTCTTCCAGTTGAAGGACGGCGAGCAGTTGTAGGCAAGCTTCTTGCCCGGATGAACCTTGTGAACACCTTCGGCAAACTTGCGGGCCTGCTCCAGATCCGGCTTGGATGTTTCACACCAGATCAGATCGCAGTAGGGCGCGTAGGCATTGGCGCGGGCGATGCAGGGCTCAAGCCCGTTCTTCACCTGATAGAAACCTTCGACCGTGCGGCCGGCATCGTAATCGACAAAGGGGCGGTCCCGCTCGTCGATATCGGATGTCAGAAGCTTTGCCGCTTCCGCGTCGGTTCTGGCAATGACCAGCGTCGGAACGCCCATGACGTCTGCTGCAAGGCGCGCTGCCGTGAGGTTACGGATATGCGCCGCCGTCGGGATCAGAACCTTGCCGCCGAGATGGCCGCACTTCTTTTCCGATGCCAGCTGATCCTCATAGTGAACGCCCGCCGCGCCCGCCTCGATGAAGGCCTTCATGATTTCGAAGGCGTTGAGCGGACCGCCGAAGCCGGCTTCGGCATCGGCAACGATCGGCGCGAACCATGTGTCGACCGAAAGCCCTTTGCCTTCGGCAGTTTCGATCTGGTCGGCGCGCTGAAGCGTGCGGTTGATGCGCTTGGCAAGTTCGGGTGCGGCATTCGCCGGATATAGCGACTGATCAGGATACATCGCGGATGCGGTGTTTGCGTCTGCCGCAACCTGCCAACCCGAAAGATAGATGGCCTTCAGACCGGCGCGAACCATCTGCATGGCCTGGTTGCCGGAAAGCGCACCGAGTGCATTGACGAAGCTTTCTTCGTTGATCAACTTCCAAAGGCGGTCGGCGCCCATTTCGGCCAGCGAATAGCGGATATCGACCGAGCCGCGCAGCTTCAAAACATCGTCCGCCGTGTAGGTGCGCTCGATGCCGTCGAAGCGTCCATTCGGAGCATTTGGAACAAGCTTGTAAAAATCAGTCACATCTCTCTCCCATATCTGTGTGCTGTCACTTCCCGCTGCTTTTACTTTGGATCGATAGCAGCGATCTGATGTGACTGAATTTACATTTATCGGTTTTCTATAGCTAGATGAAAAGGAAAAACAGTGACTTGAAACGGGTTATGGTGTATCGTCTTTGACAGAATGTCTTTGTAAAAATGTAAATTTTGTAAAAGAGAAGAGCGCTCATCTTTTGTGAGCTTTTGTCAAAGGGAAGGGATGATGGCGGAAACCAAGATCTTTGCAGGGCCGCGCGTGCGCCGGGTGCGAAACGGCTTGGGCCTGACGCAGACCGCCATGGCGGAAGCGCTGTCAATCTCACCTTCCTATCTCAATCTGATCGAGCGCAACCAGCGTCCCTTGACGGTGCAACTGCTGCTTAAACTTGCCTCCGTCTACAAGGTCGATCTCGACGATCTGCAAGGCGAAAGCGGCGGCACGGCCAGCCAGTTGCGGGAGATCTTCGCCGATCCGCTGCTGGCAGGTGAAATTCCCTCGCCACAGGAGCTTGTCGAAGTGGCCGAAGCCGCACCCAACGCCGCCATGGGCGTGGTCAAGCTCTACCGGGCCTATAGCGAACAGGCCAAGCGCCTTAGCGATCTTTCCGACCTTCTGGCGCGCGAGGGCCATCAGACGACCTTGTCGGCCACACGCCTGCCGATCGACGAGGTCCGGCAGATATTCGAGAGCAGACCCGCCCATTTCGCTCTTCTGGATGGCGCGGCGGAGAGTTTCCATGCGGCACTCGGAGCGAGCGACGATCTGGCATCGGCTTTGAAATCCTGGTTGCAGAAGAACCACGGCATCATCGTGCGCAGCCTGCCGGTCCATGTCATGCCGAATCTGCGCCGCCGATATGACCGGCATTCCATGCGTCTGTTTCTGTCCGAACGGCTGTCGATGCATGACCAGCTTCGGGAACTGGCGATGGAAGTGTCTTTGCTCGCGCTGACGGATGAAATCTCGCAGGAGCTGGAGGCGCTTGCGCTTTCAAATGAAGAAGCAAAGCGCATCGCTCGTTTTGAACTCGCGCGCTATGCCGCCCACGCTTTGATGATGCCCTATGCTGCCTACCTGGCTGCGGCCCAGCGGGCGCGCTACGATATCGACGTGCTGCGCGCGCGCTTCAACGTCTCTTTCGAACAGGCAGCCAATCGTCTTGTCTCATTGGCAAAGCCGGGATCGTCGGCAGTCCCCTTCTTCATGATGGAGACCGACAGTGCCGGAAACCGCTTTCGCAAGGCAGGCGCGCAGGGCTTTCCGCAAGCGAAATTCGGCGGTCTCTGTCCTAGGCTCAATATTCATGCGGCCTTTGCCCAGCCAGGGCAGATACTGGTTGAGAGTACGGAAATGCCGGACGGCGCTTCCTACATCACCATCTCACGCACGCTCGAAGGACCTCAGGCCGGTTTCGGGGAACGGGTGCGCCGTACGGCTCTGATGATCGTGACAGAAACGGCGCACGCGAAGGATATCGTCTATGGTGAAGCGCTCTCTGCTTCGGCCAGTGCAGTCGCCATCGGACCGTCTTGCCGATTGTGTGAAAGACAGGGCTGCCTGTCGCGAGCGGAGGCACCGCTGACACGTCCGCTCGGTCTCGATGAAATGGTGACGGGCCTCAGCGTCTTCGATTTTCAATAACTTGGCTCAAAGAGTCCAGCGTTGCCGGGCTTTTGTACAGGTCTTCAGCCACCTCGCCGAAATGTCATCTGCCTGAAATTTTCGCACTGCACATTTCTGCTTGCGGAGGCTGATTTTCCTTCTTAGTCTCTGCCAAAACAAAGGGGTTTGCGCAGTTTCTCGTCATGCGCCACATCAGGAGAAATCATGAGTTATCGATCGCTTCGTTTCACCCTGGCTTTTGCCACGGCCGTTCTCTCTGCCGGCGCTGCCTTTGCCCAGGAAAAGGTCGTCCACGTCTATAACTGGTCCGACTATATCGACCCTTCGATCCTTGAAGACTTTACCAAGGAGACGGGCATCAAGGTCGTCTACGACGTTTATGACGGCAACGAAGTTCTGGAAACGAAGCTCTTGGCGGGGAATTCCGGCTATGATGTCGTGGCCCCCACATCGCCCTTCCTCGCACGCCAGATCAAGGCGGGTGTTTATCAGAAGCTCGACAAGTCCAAGCTTCCGAACCTGAAGAACATGTGGCCGGAAATTACCACGCGTCTGGCGCAGTACGACCCCGGCAACGAATACGCCGTCAACTACATGTGGGGCACGACCGGCATCGGCTACAATGTCGCCAAGGTCAAGGCGGCTCTCGGTGACGTAAAGGTGGATAGCTGGGACATTCTGTTCAAACCGGAAAACGCAAAGAAGCTGCAGTCCTGCGGCATCAATATTCTCGACGCATCGGACGAGACCTTTGCAATTGCCATGAACTATTTGGGCAAGAACCCGGATAGCAAGGAGACAGCCGATCTGGAAGCTGGCGGCGATGTCTACAAGGCGATCCGTCCCTATGTGAAGACGTTCAATTCCTCCGCCTATATCGATGAGCTTGCCAATGGCGATAGCTGCATCACCATCGGCTGGTCCGGCGACGTGCTGCAGGCCAAAACCCGCGCCGAGGAAGCCAAGAACGGCGTCGAGGTCAACTACGTCATCCCGAAGGAAGGAACCTATATCTGGATGGACTCCTTCGCCATTCCAGCCGATGCCAAGAATGTCGAAGAGGCGCATGCCTTCATCAACTATATGATGAAGCCGGAAGTGGCTGCGAAGGCTTCGGACTTTGTTCAATACGCCAACGGTAATCTTGCGTCCCAGGCGCTGATGAACCCGGCGGTTGCGAAGAATCCTTCGGTTTATCCAGACGAGGCGACGATGAAGAAGCTCTTCACCATCTCGCCATACGGGCCGCGTGAACAGCGCGTTCTGAACCGTATCTGGACCCAGATAAAAACCGGCACCTGATCGGATTTGGACAAAAGGGGCAGGCGGTGACAGCCTGCCCCTTTCACGTTTGGCACTCTCGCAATCAAACAGAGCAGGTCATGGCGAAATCACTCGGCCCGGTAAAACGCAAATTCTCTCCCTGGACAGATCCATCCTCGGTCCCTTTCATCCGGTTCGAAAACGTGACCAAGCGATTTGGTGATTTCACTGCCGTCGACAATCTGACGCTGGATATTTACGAGCGCGAGTTCTTCTCCCTGCTCGGGCCATCCGGTTGCGGCAAGACCACGCTGATGCGCATGCTGGCAGGCTTTGAGGAGCCGACCTCGGGGCGTATTCTCCTACAGGGAAAAGACATTTCCGGCGTGCCTCCCTACAAGCGCCCGACCAATATGATGTTTCAGTCTTACGCGCTGTTCCCCCACATGTCGGTGGAAAAGAACATCGCCTTCGGTCTGGAGCAGGACGGCCTGCCGAAAGCCGATATTGCAAACCGCGTCGCGGAGATGCTGCGCCTCGTCAAGCTCACCGAGTTTGCCAAGCGCAAACCAAGCCAGCTTTCGGGTGGTCAGCGTCAGCGTGTGGCGCTTGCCCGTTCGCTCGCCAAGCGCCCCAAAGTACTGCTCCTCGATGAGCCGCTCGGTGCTCTCGACAAGAAGCTGCGCGAAGAAACCCAGTTCGAAATCATGGATCTGCAGCAGACGCTGGGCCTCACCTTCCTGATCGTCACCCACGACCAGGAGGAGGCGATGACCGTCTCGGACCGTATTGCGGTCATGGACAAGGGTATCGTCGTGCAGGTCGCAACGCCTGCCGAAATCTACGAGGCGCCGAACAGTCGCTACGTGGCCGACTTCATCGGCGATATCAATATTTTCGAGGCGAAGGTCGAGAGCAAGGCGCCCGCAGAAGGCAAGCCCGCTCAGGTCGTGCTGGATTGCGAGGGGCTGAAGGTGACGGTGGAGCAGGAATGTCAGGCCGCTGTCGGCAGCCAGGTGGCCTTTGCCGTTCGACCGGAGAAGGTCCGCATCTCGCTCGACGCGCCGGCCGATGAAACGGTAAATGTCGCGCATGGCGAGGTTTGGGATATCGGCTATTTGGGAGATTTCTCCATCTTCATCGTCAAGCTCGATGATGGGCGCATCATGCGTGCCGCCCAGGCCAATGTCTCGCGCCTGGTCGATCGCCCCATCACCTTCGATGACAAGGTATGGCTCACCTGGAAATCCGATTCCGGCCTGGTTCTGACGCGATAGGAGAGCGACAAATGGCGATCCCTTCTCCTGAAAGCCGCCGAAACCCACTGCAATGGCTTGTGGTGGCCGTTCCTTATTTTTGGCTGTTCCTGTTCTTCGCAGCGCCCTTCTTCATCATTGTGAAGATCTCGCTCTCCGATACCGCGATCGCCATGCCGCCCTACGTGCCGGTCTTCGAAGGCTTCAGCCGGATCGGTGAGTTCTTCTCTCAGCTCGATTTCGACAACTATATCTTCCTGACTGAAGACCCCCTTTACATCGAAGCCTATCTCTCCTCGCTGCGGATCGCCGTCATTTCAACGGTGCTGCTCCTTCTTGTCGGATATCCGATGGCGCTTGCTATGGCGCGCGCCCCGAGCCACGTCCGCCCGACGCTGGTGATGCTCGTCATCCTTCCGTTCTGGACGTCATTTCTCATCCGCGTTTACGCCTGGATCGGTATTCTGAAGCCGGAAGGGCTGTTGACCGTGCTGTTCCAGTCGCTCGGCCTTCTTGGGCCTGACGAGCAGGTGAACATTTTCCGCACCGAGACTTCGGTCTTCATAGGTATCGTCTATTCCTATCTTCCCTTCATGGTGCTGCCGCTCTATTCGGCGCTGGAAAAGCTCGACAACACATTGTTGGAAGCCGCCGCCGATCTTGGCTGCCCGCCCTGGAAAGCCTTCTGGAAAATCACCTTCCCCCTGTCGCTGCCGGGTGTCGTGGCAGGTTCGATGATCTGCTTTATTCCCATCACCGGCGAGTTCGTCATTCCCGATCTTCTCGGCGGCGCTCAGACGCTGATGATCGGCAAGACGCTGTGGACGGAGTTCTTCGGCAACCGCGACTGGCCGCTCGCCTCGGCGGTGGCCGTCATCCTGCTCCTCCTGCTGGTGGTGCCGATCGCCATCTTCCAGAACCAGCAGAAAAAGGTGGGTTGAGCCATGAAACGCGGCAAGTTCGATACCACGATCCTGACCATCTGCTTTGCCTTCCTCTATATTCCGATCCTCATTCTGGTGATCTATTCCTTCAATGCCTCCAAACTGGTGACGGTCTGGGGCGGATTTTCGCTGCACTGGTATCAGTCCATGTGGTCGAATGAGGGCCTGATGGACGCGGCATGGATTACGCTGCGCGTCGGCATGCTGAGCGCTACCATCGGCACGATTCTTGGAACGTTGGCGGCACTTTCGCTGACACGCTTTGCCCGCTTCCCGGGACGGGTCCTCTTCTCCGGCATGATCTATGCGCCGCTCGTCATGCCGGAGGTCATTACCGGCCTGTCCCTGCTGCTGCTCTTCGTTTCCATCGGGGTGGATCGCGGCTTCTGGACGGTCGTCATCGCCCACACGACCTTCACCATGTGCTATGTGGCGATCGTCGTGCAGTCCAGGCTTCTGACCTTCGATCGCAGCCTGGAGGAAGCGGCGCTCGATCTCGGCTGCCCCCCGGTCAAAACCTTCTTCCGCATCACTCTGCCCTTGATCATGCCGGCTGTCGTCGCCGGCTGGATGCTGGCTTTTACCCTGTCGCTCGACGATCTGGTCATCGCAAGTTTCACCACGGGACCGGGCGCCACCACATTGCCGATCAAGATTTACTCGCAGGTCCGTCTTGGCGTGACGCCGGAGATCAACGCCGTCTGCACGATCCTGATTGGTCTCGTCACGATCGGGGTGATCTGCGCGTCCATCACCTCCAAGCGGAGCGAACTCCAGCGCATGAGGGATGAGCACGCCGCTGCAAAAGGCTGAGTAGATTTGGGGGCAGGAGGAGGCCACCGTGACTGACACCAACCCACTTTGGACACCGTCGGCTGAGCGCATCGCGCACTCGCCCATGACGCACTTCATCGACTGGTGCGCCAACCGCTATAGCGTGAACTTTGTCGACTATGATGCCTTCCACCGCTGGTCTGTGGAGACAAGCGAAGACTTCTGGAGTGCGGTGTGGACTTATTGCGGCGTGATCGGAAAGGCAGGCGAACGCGTTCTCATCGAACGTGATGACATGCTCCACGCGCGGTTCTTCCCGGATGCGGAGCTGAACTTTGCTGAAAATCTGCTGAGCCGCAGCGGATCGGAGGATGCGATTATCTTCCATGGTGAAGACAAGGCCGAGGCGCGCTGGTCCTGGGATCGACTTCGCGAAGAGGTCTCACGCTTGCAGCAGGCCTTCGCCGAGAGGGGCATAGAAGCTGGCGACCGCATTGCCGCGATGATGCCGAACATGCCGCAGACCGTGGCGTTGATGCTGGCCGCCACATCTCTCGGTGCCGTCTGGTCCTCCTGCTCGCCTGATTTTGGCGAACAGGGCGTCTTGGATCGTTTTGGGCAGATCGGACCGAAACTCTTCATCGCCTGCGATGGCTATTGGTATAATGGCAAGCGGCAGGCGGTGGCGGACAAGGCCAAGGCGGCTGCCGAAAAACTCGGCGTTCCGCTACTGCTGGTGCCCTATGCGGGAACCACGCAGACCGACCAGGAGAATGAAGCCGGCACTCTCCACTATGATGATGTCATTCGGCCGTTCCAGGCCAAGTCGCTGACTTACGTCCGCCAGCCATTCAGCCATCCGCTCTATATACTCTTCTCCTCCGGCACCACCGGTGTTCCCAAATGCATCGTCCATTCGGCTGGCGGAACGCTGCTCCAGCACCTGAAAGAGCATCGCTTTCACTGTGAGCTGATAGAAGGCGAACGCTTCTTCTATTTCACCACCTGCGGCTGGATGATGTGGAACTGGCTGGTGACGGGCCTCGCTTCCGGCGCAACGCTCTGCCTTTACGACGGTTCGCCATTCGCGCCGGATGGCACTGTGCTCTTCGACTATGCAGAACAGGAGGGCTTTGCGGTCTTCGGCACATCGGCCAAATACATCGATGCGGTGCGCAAAGCCGGTCTGGAACCGGGCAAGACCCATGATCTTTCGGCGCTGAGGCTCGTGACCTCCACCGGATCGCCGCTATCGCCGGAAGGCTTCTCTTTTGTCTATGACGGCATCAAGAGCGACGTCCAGCTTGCGTCAATTTCGGGTGGAACCGATATTGTCTCCTGCTTTGTGCTCGGCAATCCGGTAAAGCCGGTCTGGAAAGGCGAGATCCAGGGTCCGGGCCTCGGTCTTGCGGTGGATGTCTGGGATGATGAGGGCAAGCCGGTTCGCGGCGAGAAGGGCGAGCTCGTCTGCACCGCACCCTTTCCCTGCCAGCCAATCATGTTCTGGAACGACCCAGATGGTGAAAAGTATCGTGCCGCCTATTTCGGCCGCTTCGACAATATCTGGTGCCACGGCGATTTCGCTGAATGGACGATGCATGGCGGGCTGATCATTCACGGGCGCTCGGATGCCACCCTGAACCCCGGCGGCGTGCGCATCGGCACGGCCGAGATCTACAACCAGGTGGAGACGATCGACGAGGTGCTGGAAGCGCTCTGCATCGGGCAGGACTGGGACGGCGATGTACGCGTCGTGCTGTTCGTTCGCCTGAAGGAGGGTGCAAGCCTGGATGATGCGCTGATCTCACGCATCAAGAACCGCATCAGAACAGGTGCATCGCCCCGTCACGTTCCGGCGAAGATCATTGCGGTGGCCGATATCCCCCGAACGAAGTCCGGCAAGATCGTTGAACTGGCGGTTCGCGATGTGGTCCATGGACGGCCAGTCAAGAACAAGGAAGCGCTTGCCAATCCAGAGGCGCTTTCCCTTTTCGAAGGTATCGCAGCGCTTCAGAGCTGAGTGTTGGGGTGGATAATGCGGGAAATCGCGCCCCGGATTTAACCATCGCGTGACAACCGATAGGAATTGTCGCCCGTCAAAGGTGGGATGCGGTTTTAACCTTCTCTTAAAGTGAATTGTCCAAAAATGAATCTAACGCGGGTCCATTCGATGACGGGATGGAGAGCCGGTGGCTCCAAAAAGACATGATGTATTTTCGATCCTACTCTCGTTGAAAGCACAAATTTAGTGGCAGCGTCAGCTGCCTCTTTTTTTGAGCATTAGCCCGGAAATCAAACGCGATTTTTTGGAAAGCACGATGCGGGAAATCAAGAACACTTCAAGCGTCAGCGTCCAGCGAATGTGAGACGAGGATGACTGGCACCAGCCCGGCCGCAATGATGACGAGCGCGGGGAGCGCTGCATCCTGCACACGGGAGCGCGACGCACTTTCATATACCATCGTCGACAGCGTGTTGAAATTGAATGGCCGCAGCATGATCGTGGCCGGAAGTTCCTTCAGCGACTCGATGAACACCAGCAGCGATGCTGTAATCGCGGCGGGTCGGATATTGGGCAGCAACACGCCAAGCAGCGTCTGAAGCCGGGTTCGGCCTAGTGTGCGTGATGCCATGTCGAGATGGGGCGACAGCTTTTGGAACCCGGCGTCGACCGTGCCTTCGGCAAGCGTCATGAAGCGCACGCTATGCGCATAGATGATCGCAAAGGCGGTGCCGGACAAAAGAAGCCCGGTGGAGATGCCAAGATGGCTCCGCATTATCCCATCCACCGCATTGTCGAGACCGGCAAGCGGAAGCAAAACCCCGATGGCAAGCACGGTGCCCGGTATGCCGTAACCGAGCGAGCCCACGCGAACGGCAAAGCGCGTCGGCCATGAGGGACGTTCCCGCTGCGCATAGGCCAGCAGAAAACCGCCGAATAACGTGATAACCGCCACTGGTAGCGAGACTTCCAGACTGTGAAGCAGCGCCTTGAGGAGTTTCGGATCGGCCAGCCCGTTCAGCCGTTTGAGAGCATAGCTGCCGAGTACGAGAACGGGGATCGCAAAGCCGGACAAGAAGGGCAGGGCGCAGACGAGCGTCGCGAGCCACCCACGGGCTGGCGACAGTTCTACTCTTGCGGAGCGCTGATGCATCGCCGTCGCTTTACCGGCTGCAAAACGCTGTCGCCTGCGCGCTCTCCGCTCGATGACGATAAGCGCTCCCACGATGAGGACGAGGCAAGCGGCGATCTGTGTCGCGCCAGCGAGATTGCCGCGATTGAGCCACGTCTCGTAAATGGTGAAGGTCAGCGTATGGACGCCGAGATACTCCACCGCGCCGATATCGTTCAGCGTCTCCATCATTACCAATGCGAGGCCGATGATGATTGCAGGACGCGCCATCGGCAGTTGGACGGAGAGAAAAAGGCGCAAAGGGCCGACACCGAGCGTCCTTGCCGCATCGGCCGCAAACCGCCCCTGCAAACCGAAGGCCGCGCGGGTGGAGAGATAGATGTAAGGATAAAGAACCGAACTCAGAACCAGTACGGCACCGCCAAGCGAGCGAATATCGGGAAACCAGTAATCGCGAATGGTCTGGTAGCCGAAGAGCGCGCGCAACGCACTTTGCACCGGGCCGGCAAAATCCAGAAACTCACCAAATGCATAGGCTGCGAGATAGGATGGGATCGCCAGCGGCAGAACCAGAGCAAAGGAGAGGAGCCGACGGAATGGGAAGTCGAACATCGTCACGAGCCAAGCCGTCGTGACACCGGTGATAGTGGTGAAGGCGCCTGTCATGAGGAGCAGAAGCAACGTCTGCGCGCCGGACCGCGGCAGCACGTTGACCAGAAGATGCTGCCAGCCGTTGGTGCCACCCGTCAGAGCGATGACGAAAATGGCAATCAGCGGCATCGCGACCAGCGGGGAAAGCAGCATCGCCGCGATTGTCAGCGGACTGACGCGCGATCCTGCCCGCATCGACGCGGCGGTTGGATGTTCGGCTGGATGCAAGGCGTTTATCCTTCCGTGACCGTAATGTGCCAGCCACGGATGTTGCTAACAGCTGTGCCGATCAGTTCGCAAGAACCCGCTGCGAGGGAAAGCTGATTTCCACCAGCGTTCCTTCATTCGGCGTGGAGGTGATGGAGAAGTTGGCGCGGTTGGCATCCACCATCGCCTTCGTCAATGGCAGGCCGAGACCCGTTCCATCGCCACGAACCCGGCTGCTGGAAGCCGAGACCTGGCGGAACGGCTTCATTGCCTGCTCCAGTTCCGAGCGCGTCATGCCGATGCCGGTGTCGCGCACCCTCAGCACGACGCTGCCATTCGCCTCATAGGCCGTCGACACGACGATCTGGCCCCCAGACGGCGTGAACTTGATGGCGTTCGACAGGATGTTGAGCAGGATCTGCTTGATCGAGCGCAGATCCGCAACGACCGGCGGGACCGATTGCGACAAGGCAGTCCGGATGATGACGCGCTGGTTGTTCGCCTGTGGCTGCACCAGCGAGACCGCTTCCGCGATGGTTTCGTTCAGCGCCACCGCCTTGAAATCCACATCCATCTGGCCGGCCTCGATCTTGGAGATATCCAAAAGATCGTTGACGATATCGAGGACATGGCGACCGGAGCGGACGATGTCGTTGGAGTATTCGATGTAACGCGGATGACCGATCGGCCCGAAACGCTCCGTCGCCATCATGTCGGCAAAGCCGATGATCGCGTTGAGCGGTGTGCGGATTTCATGGCTGACACGCGCCAAGAAGTCGGTCTTGTGTGCATTCGCGGTCTCTGCCGCGCGCTTGGCGTTGCGCAAATCTTCCTCGGTCCGCTTCCACTGGGTGATGTCGCGGATCACTGCGCAATAACCATTGGTGGATTTCAGCCGGCCGATCGTCATGAAGAGTGGCAGGAAACCGCCGGAGGCTTCACGACCGATCACTTCGCGACCGTCGTTCAGCACGCTTGCCACGCCATTATTGGCGAGACCCGAAAGATAATCGAGCACGGCCCGCTGGCTCTCATGCGCAAACAGCGTGACGAAGGGCTTGTTGGAGATTTCGGCACTGTCGTAATTGAAGAGCGCGCTGGCCGAGCGGTTGAGCGAGCGGATACTGCCATCCTCGTCCAACAGGACCACGCCATCGGTCGCCGTCTCCAGAATGGAGTGCAACTCCTCGATCTCGCCCTTCATCCGGTCGGAGTCTTCTACGTTGTCAGTTGTCGGCTCTTCGCCCGTCACATCAGCCGCGTGAACAGGCGCAGCATCCCGTACCGTTTCGGTCGGGATAAGCGACAGCATCAAGGCGCTTGCGTCTTCCCAACGAACCGACTGCAGCTTTGCCCGCACAGGAATGAGTTCGTTTTCGGCGCTCACCGCGACCATGCCGCCGCTGCGCTCGGACACATTGTCCAATTCTTCCCGCTGCAGCAGCGCATCCAGACCGCCGAGCGCTGTCAACTCGTCGAGATCCGTGTAGCCGGTCAGGCGCAGGAACTCGGGGTTGGCATGGATCAGACGATCGCCGCTGTGGATGAGAAGCGCCACCGGCATCTGGTCGACAGTCTCCGGCGTCAATCCCGTTGAAAGACGGGTGGAAGGTGCGAGCGCGACCTCCTCCTCATCAATGGCGGGATCGACGTCCTCATCCTGCGTGGCCGGTTCCTCGGCAGCAGCGGCCTCATCCTCATCATGGCCGCCTTCCATGCGGGTGCCGATGGGCGGATGGGTAAAGGCCACAGGCTCGTCACCACGCGTATAGGCGTGAAATGCATCGTCCTCGGTCGGCGCGGCTGGCTGATCGGCGTCGACGGCATCGGTGGCGACAACTGTGTCTTCGGCTTTAGCCTTGGCGTCGTCTGTCTCAATAGCAGCCGCAACAGCGTCTTCTGCTTCCGCCTCGACAGAAATCTCTTCGGCTCTATCGTCCGACGGTGAGTCTTCAGAAACAACCGGCGTCGCTTCTTCGTCTTCGACGGGCTTCAGGGTGCGGCCGATCTCACGAAATGCCGCCTGTTCGCTGGCCGTCAGGCCGTCGCGACGATTGCGGTGTTCATCGATATGCACGACCTTGTCGGAATAGGATTGAACCGGCTTCTCGGCAATCTTCAACACCGGAACCTCATGTTCCGGCGGCTGGTGGAAGCGCTGCGGCTGCGTCTCTTCCGGCACGGAATCCGTTTCGAGCACTTCCGTCTCGACCGCATCTGCCTCTGCCTCTGCCTCATCCTCATTCTCATCCACGAAGGAGAAAGGAACGGGTTCTTCGACGTGGGTTGGGGTGGCGTCAGCGGAGACATCGGGCTCTACCGCCGCCGCGTCATCCTGCTGCTCCTCGGCAATCGTTGGCACGTCGTCGGGATGGCTCTCTCCAGCCAACACAAGACCAGCCGCATGCGGGTCTTCTACCGCATCGGCGATCCGCACGATGCCGAAACCGCGAAAGCCGTCGAACTCACGTGCACGAGTATAGGTCGGAAGGGCGGCAAGATCGATCGGCACGGCGAGGGACGTGCCCTCGACAGGCCAGTAGATCGTCTTGCCCGACCAGGTGTCGCGACGCTTCAAGAGTTCGGCGATCTTGCCTTCCGGATCGAGGTTGAAGAGGGCGGCAAGGTCGGAAAAGCTCATGCCTTCGACAGCCGCAGCCTTCGGCCCCACGGCTTCGGCAAACTCATGCGAAATGGAGCTGAAGCAACCCGCAGCGTCGATCTTCCAGACGAATCGGCTTGCCCGGCCATTCGGATTGAATACGAAAGGCGAGAGGGGTGCTGGCTCGTCGGTCGGCTCTTGCGTGTCAATCGTCAGCGCCTGGGGCTCGGCGGCCTCCGGGAAGTGCGCTTCCTGTGCCTCGGGTGTATCGTCTTCCAGGCTCTGTGCGTCGTCGGTGTTATCGTGCGTGGCGCTATAGCTGGGCTCTTCTTTTGGTGTCGAAACCGCTGCCGGCTTTTTCTCGTCTGCCAAAAGAAAATCGTCTGCAGGCGAAACCGCCTCAACTGTTTCGAGCTCCTCGTCCGTATCCTGCTTATAGGCTAGGAAAACAGACTGGTCCTCGTTCGAGATAGCCTCTGCAACGCCGTGCTCGTCCGCCTCTTGCTGCTCATCATCCGTCTCTTCGATCTGTGCGACCGCGTCGAGAACGCTTTCGAACGCCAGCTGCTGCGAAGGCTTGGACGCCAACTCAGCCTGTTCTTCGACGGGGATAGCTTCTGGTTCAGGCCGCTCCTCGATGAACTCGGAGGAGGGATCGAGTCTGCCGAGCGCGGTCTCGACCACGAAAACGAGATTGAGAACGGGCTCCTGCGTCAGTTGCGCGGTCGCGGCAGGGAGGTAGCCCTTGCCCGTTGGCACGGGGCGCTTCACCAGCTTGCTGGTATGGCGCGCCGCCATCGATATCAAAGTCCTGGCGGTTTGCGGTGCAATTTCAAGATTAGCGAATTTGCCAGAGGCAGCAATAATCGCGCCGCTCTCATCCATCACGGCCATATGAATATCGGGATCATCGAATCCTTCGATCATCCTCCAGGCCCGTTCTTCCAGTGACAGGCCGGATTGATCCAACATAGCGGAGAAGAGAAGCACCGGCTGCTGCCGCTCGACTTCGATCACTTCGAGGGCGG
The DNA here is from genome assembly GCF_052045735.1 of Agrobacterium sp. 22117. Lineage (NCBI taxonomy): Bacteria > Pseudomonadati > Pseudomonadota > Alphaproteobacteria > Hyphomicrobiales > Rhizobiaceae > Agrobacterium > Agrobacterium sp. 22117. Next base: position 502,669 of record NZ_JBQEPP010000001.1, read on the forward strand.
CAGAGACGGCAACGCTGCGAAAGCCCGACGGAACGCGGATCATGAATTGTTGGCGATCGCCAATCTTCTGCAGCCGGCTCGCAGCACCAGCCACCTGACGGAAGGTCACATCCTGCGCTTTCGGCCCATGCTCGATGAAATCATAGATCATCGGCGTGCCGAAAAGAGCGGCACCGCGTCCGTTCGCCCACAGCGCGCTTTTGAGGTCCATCGAGAACAGCGCAAGCGCTTCGCCCTTGGCGAATTTCTCCCGAACGCGCTCATGCACGGCTATGTCGATAAACGGGTATTGAACGGCGGGCATGTCGGAACCTACTTTGGCACTACGTGACCTTCGCTGCCGCACGGCCTCCTCATGAGGCACCACACAGCCTGCATCGGCGTGACGTTAACAGAATCTTAAATAACTTCACAGGGCCGCCGGGTCCATAATCGCCTGAGGGAATTGGGAAATAGAGTTAATATCACGTGGACCGGGACGCCGCCGATCCGGGTGCTGGATGGACGCGGGAAAACGCGCTTGCTTTCTATATGTTTTTTCGCAAAAATTAGAGAAGGACTTGCAAAAGAGAAAAACTCCCCGTATGTGAGCCCCGTGACGCGCAAGCGTCTCTTGTGCGGTTGTAGCTCAGTTGGTTAGAGCGCAGGTTTGTGGCACCTGAGGTCGGAGGTTCGAGACCCCCCAACCGTACCATTCTCTTCTCTTGATAGGTCTGTAGAAACAGTGACTTACGAAGAGATGAGGTTTTTACCGCCCAGCCGCCAGGCGGTTTGTTGGAGCTTTTTACTCCTTATAGAGCCTCTCCGGAACATGCGCGCTGTATCCCCCCAGCCAAACTGTGTTCTCGCGCGATATTGACGCCATACGCACTTTGTTACAGACATCGTTCTCAAGGAATCATCAAAGGTTTAACAGAGGCCGCTATATGCAGTTTGAAGTTGTCGGCATTGATTACGATAATCGCATCAACAACTTTATGGTCAGTGCGCGTGCGGACTATGAATGGTATCTCGAAAAAACTCAGGGCTCCGAAGATAACCTCGAGATACAGCGGGATATTATTAAAGGTTCAAAGCCTTACAAAAATCTCCGGGCTGACCTGAGGATGGGCTGCATCCTACCGACAATTGTGCTTGCCGTTAGAGAAATTGACGCTTCGGTGACGGAAAAGTACAATCCAGCCACCGGATTTATCAAGGCTTCGAGGGAAGACCTTGATGCCCTAGAGTTTGCAATAGCTAACACGGTGCCAGCGAATGTGGACATCGTGGATGGTCTTCAACGTACGAACGCTCTGCGCCAAACGCTCGCTGAACTCTCCGAAGAGGAAGTAGATACATATCTTCGTCGGTCGTTGCGCCTCGAGATATGGATCAACATTCCGTTCTTCCCACTTGCGTATCGTATGCTGCTACTCAACGCTGGGCAACGACCCATGTCTATGAAGCACCAGATCGATATTCTATCGGGAGGGCTTGCTAAGGACTTGGAGGACTTGAACGGGCTTGAGATCATTAAGGTGCGCGACCACAAGCGACGGGTGAAGCCTGGGCAATTCCACCTTTCTACCCTAGCTCAAGCATTTCAGGCTTGGATGCAGCGAAGCCCGAATGTTGATAGGACCAACCTCGTTGTGGAAACGATGGTCGTTGATGAGGCGCTGGACTCTCTTGGGATTGATCTATCCGAAGATGACGCCAACCAGCGAGACGGTTTTCGTCAGTTTGTAGACTGGATGCTTCGACTCGATCGGGCGCTTGGTGATGAGAGAAACCGATTTTTTGGGAACGACACAGTGGTGCTGGGTTTTGCTGCCGCGGTCGGATTTGCCCATAAAAACGACTTGCTCCAGGACCGGCTATCCAAGTCCATGGAAAAGCTCGTTAAAGATACAGAATCCGGTTCTGATTTCGATCCGCTAGGGGTTGAGACGTTCGATCAAATTCGTCGCGCGGTAGACACCAAGCGGACAAACGTGGGCGAAGCTACTCGAGGATTAGTTTTTAGGGCTGTCCGCGAGTACATCATGCAGGATGGCACGAGTCCTATGACCGAGTGCTGGACGCAATCTGCAAGTATGATGTGACATATGACACTCGCAACTCTTCTGGGAGTACAATCTGCTGATGACCTTGATCCAAGCCGCCCGATAAGTTTGGGTCGTTTCGAGCTAGGTGTTGAGGCCACAGGTGAAGCGACTAAGATTCTCAGAGGAGAAGTAGAGCCACCCGTAGTGAATCTATTTCCTCGAAACTTTACGCGTCAGGCTTACTGGTCAATCTCACACAAGACAGCGGGTGAGGCCGAGCTCTTCGGTGTTCCAGGAGATGAAACAGGCGCGCTTGCCACCGCCCTCGAGGTAGCACTAGTCCGCGCCGCTGCTGGTGCTGATGCCCAAGATCATTCAGCTTTGCTACAAGGAAACGTGGAAGTAAGGCTCGGTCCAAGACTTGCTTGGGAGAAGTTCAGCGAGATCATTGGGGTTGTTGAGAAACCACTTGTTGGTGAAAGTTTACTTTTTGGTGGGGCGACCCAAGCAGTAATTTCTGATCAAGTGAAACGCCTCAACCAGACGTGCATCAGCTGCCTAGCAAACTCGTTTCGGACGTCTCCACTAAAGTTCAGGTTCCTAGAACTCTATCGAATGATAGAAGCTCTGTTTCTCGCTCAGGTGAAGGAGAAACTTTTTGCGTCGTTCGACGCGGAGCCGAGTGGCTCTATTCAAGAGGCTGCTGACGCATTGAAGTCAGAGATGGCTCAAATCAGGGCCCTGGCGGAACAACAGCAAGACGCCTTCGTAGCCTGCCGGACAGCACTTTATCCACTCCGGCAAACCAATCGCTTTGCCGCTGCGCTTTTTAAAAAGGTCAAGGGTAAAGGGCTAGAGAATGGATCGCAGTGGGAAGTAGGCGCAGCCCTCGTTTACCAAGTCCGTTGCGCGGTCGTGCATGCGGGTCAAAAAGACATAATATTTGAAAGCTATCCGGACGGGGACGAGGTCATCGCAGCACTGATTCCGGGAGTCGAGCGCGCAGCTCTGGAACTTGTTGGAGTGCAATTAGTGTGACGGGCCCACCTAGGCACCCGATGTCATGAGCGCAGCGAATGACTGTAGTCGGTCACTACACTCAAACTTTCTATTCCGCCGGTGAGATCTAGGTCCATGCTAAGTCATTCATTAGAGTGCTTAGGATGCCACGGCCTCCAATTTATTTCATGCTTGTCCGCCTTAATGATGGCGCTCCCGCGTCGTTGACGATCAAACGCGAGCCGACGCAGTTCTTTGCTCAATTGCGCTCATATGGCTTCATGGAACACTCGTGCGCGTCATCTCCCGCACTGGCAGATATGTCAACGGGCGCGTTTCTGGACATCGTGGCGGGCGTTTTAAGCGTCTCCCGCGACCGGTCATTCAGCTATATCGTCCCGACGGGATGAGTCGCGCCGACTGGCTGGCCGCGATGGAAGAGAAGGCTCGCGACCCGCGCTTCGGGCTCATGGAGCGCGACGCCGAAATCTCTCACTATATGATCGTGCCTCTGAAACGATGAGGCACGATCATGGCCTACCATATCCTTCTAGAATCTTGGTCACGTAAGCGTGACGCCAAAGGCAGGTCTACGGAGTTTATCTTCGACGAGGCGTCCCGCAAACCCGCCGCGTCTGTCCACATCGCCGATCCCAAGCCCCCGACGGTAGTCTACGGCGTAGGCATAGATGAAGTCCGCCGGATGCACGATGCGGCTGCAGCGTCGGCAATGACCCCTGGTGCGCATGGCAAGCTTCGGAAACTCGATTCCAAACAAAAGACCCTGCACACGGTCGTCGCCTCGCATCCATTTACGGTCGAGGAGGTCCGCGCCGATCCAAAAAAGGCGGCGGAAGTAAGGGATTGGGAGCGGAGGACGGTTGCATGGCTGCGGAAGCAATATGGTGCCGAACTGAGATCAGTCCTCCTGCACACCGACGAAAAACAATGGCATGTCCGTGTCTATTGACCTTGCACCTGCGAACTGTTTATTCGTAACGCGAAACGAAGGGCGCGATCTCTCGCGCGGCCAAAAATCGGTTGGCTAGAATGTCACATACTGGTAAGGTCACGCCAACGTAACCTTATGGACGCCAGCGGCATGCCTTTAGGCCTTTGCGCGGCGGAATGGAAAAAACAGTGATTGACCCCGGCAACGGCGTAAAGCCGTCGGAACCAGGGGCGTCGGTGGCAGAAAAAGGGAAGGCGAAGCGTTCCCGTCGTGGTAAGGGCAAGCGAGGCGGCAAGAACCGTTCCGCTCCTGCTTTGCCGCAACTGCTTGTTGCCGACTCCCGTCAGGAGCCTCCACCCCCAGGCGGTATCGAGCCTGGAGCAGAGCCGCGTAAGCGCAAACGCCGCAGGCGTTCCGGCGGGCAGGGCGCTCAGAAAACACCTCCAGGCATTGCGGCAGAAGCTCAGAAGCCGGACCTATCGGCGCGACCTGAGCAGCAACCATCCAGCAAAAGAAAAGCGCGCAATCGCAAGCGCCCGCACCGCGACCCGCAGGGCAGGCCACTGGTGCCAAGCCATGCGCCACGACCCGCCGCCAAGCAAAATGGCCAGGGAGCCAATGGTGCAACGGTTGTCGTGGAGCCCGCAGGCTTTGCTCATTCGCGGCATGGCGCCGGTCGGGAGGCTTTCGAGCCCAGTTCCGATATGTATGCGGCGCTCGACCTTGGTACAAACAATTGCCGCCTTCTGATAGCGCAGCCGACGCGACCGGGCCAATTCCGCGTGGTGGATGCCTTCTCGCGGATCGTGCGCCTTGGCGAGGGACTGGTGTCGACCGGACGACTATCCGATGATGCGATGGATCGTGCTGTCGAAGCGCTGAAGGTCTGCGCGGCAAAGCTTGCGGGACGGCCCATTCGCCGCATGCGGCTGATCGCGACCGAGGCCTGCCGCGCGGCTGCCAACGGCGAAGAATTTCTTGCCCGCGTGACGCGTGAGACCGGTCTTGATCTCGAAATCATTAGCCGTGAGACGGAAGCGCGCCTTGCCGTCTCCGGTTGTTCGTCGCTTGTCGGACGAGAAGCTCGCTCCGTCGTCCTCTTCGATATCGGCGGCGGCTCATCGGAAATCGCGGTCATTCGGCTGAATGAAAACCGCTCAAACCGGCTTGCCAACCACATCACCCATTGGACCTCGCTTCCTGTCGGTGTGGTGACGCTCTCGGAGCGCCACGGCGGTCGCGATGTGACGCCAGCGATTTTCGAGGCCATGGTGACGGAAGTCGAAGGCCTGCTCGATGCATTCCACTGCCCGCCACTGTCTGACCAGTCCACACTCGATGATTTTCATCTGATCGGCACCTCCGGCACGGTGACGACGCTTGCCGGTGTCCACCTCGATCTGCCGCGCTACGATCGCCGCAAGGTGGATGGGCTATGGCTGTCGGATGCCGAGGTCACGGCCATGCAGACCAAGTTGCTCGCCTGGGATTTTGCCGGACGCGCCGCCAATGCCTGCATTGGGCCGGATCGTGCGGACCTCGTTCTTGCTGGTTGCGCCATTCTGGAAGCGATCCGCAGGCGCTGGCCTGCACGGCGCATGCGGGTGGCAGATCGTGGGCTGCGTGAAGGCCTGTTGACCGATATGATGGCAGATGATGGCGCATGGCGCCGCAACAAGATACGCCGTGCCCAGACGCAGGGCAAAACAGAGCGGAAGGGTTGATATGAGCAAGGCGCCCACGAGCACCAACCGTACCGGACGCAAGATCGGTCAGAAGGTGAAGAAGACGAAGCTGAAGGCATCGTCCCGCCGGTGGCTGGAGCGGCATATCAACGACCCATACGTGCAGCGCGCTAAGCTGGAAGGCTACCGCGCCCGTGCGGCCTTCAAGCTTCTGGAAATCAACGACAAGCACCAGATCCTCAAAGATGCACGCCGCATCATCGACCTGGGTGCTGCTCCCGGCAGCTGGTCGCAGATTGCCGCGAAGGTGACGGATTCGACCGAAGACGATATTCGCGTCGCAGCGATCGACTTCCTCGAGCTCGATCCGATCCCCGGTGTAAAAATCCTGCAGCTCGACTTCCTCGATCCAAACGCGCCTGATCTTCTGATGGAAGCTGTTGGCGGTACGCCCGATCTCGTTCTGTCCGATATGGCGGCACCCACAACCGGCCACCAGAAGACCGACCACATTCGCACGATGCATCTGTGCGAAGTCGCGGCGGATTTCGCCGTTCAGGTTCTGGCGGAAGGCGGGCATTTCCTTGCCAAGACCTTCCAGGGCGGCACGGAGAAGCAGTTGCTCGACATGCTGAAGCAGAACTTCAAGCAGGTCCTTCACATCAAGCCCGCCTCGTCGCGCTCTGAATCAGTGGAAATGTTCCTGCTTGCGAAGCACTTCAAGGGCCGCAAGGCAGCCCCGGCTGAAGCGCCCGACGAATAGAACCCACGGAAAGGATCATTCAGCCGGCTGTGTGGCCTTGCTCCTGTGGCCGGAAACCTCGGCGCCGGCACCCCTGTCCATCGCAATCAGCGGCAGGGTGGCAAACAGCGAGACCAGCGCCACCACCACGAAGGCGAGATGGAAATCGGCAAGCTGGAGATGGCCGCCGGAAAAGTAGCTGCTGACTTCCAGAATTGTCGCTGCGAAGGCGACGCCGAGCGCCAGGCTGATCTGCTGCAGCACGGAGGCCATGGATGTGGCCTGGCTCGCCTGATGGTCATCGATATCGGAGTAGCTGAGGGCATTCGTGCCGGTGAAGAAGAACGAGCGGGCAAAGCCGGCGACCACCAGGCAGATCATGATCAGCGAATAGGGCGTCTGCGGCGTAAAGAAACTATTCACGACCGTCGTGCAGGCACCGACCACGCCAGCACTGATCAAAGTCGCTTTGAAGCCGGTCGCGGCAAAGACACGGCGCGCCATGAACTTGGTCGTGATGGCGCCGATGGCCCCGGCAAAGGTAATCATGCCCGACTGGAACGGGTTGAGGCCAAAGCCGATCTGCAACATCAATGGCATCAGGAAGGGAATAGCACCCGTCGAGATGCGAAAGACGGTTCCGCTGATGGAGGCAGTGCGGAATGTGGCGTTCCGGAAAATCTTGAAATCCAGGATCGGCGCCGGGTGGATTTTGGCGTGGCGGACGTAAAGCGCGCCGCAGATGAAGCCGATGATAATCGCTGCAATGCCGACATAGGGCGGTAGAGCGGGCAGGCTGACCACCGAAAAGCCGAACACCACGCCGGATGCGGCAAGGCCGGACAGGATGAAGCCGAGAAAGTCCATGGGCGGTGGATTGGTGGTCTCGATCTCCGGAAGATAGATCGTCGAAAGCCAGATGCCGATCACGCCGATCGGGACGTTGATCAGGAAAATCCAGTGCCAGGAAAAATAGGTGGTGATGAAGCCGCCGATGGGTGGACCGGTCAGCGGTCCCACAAGCGCCGGAATGGTCAGCAACGCCATGGCCGAAACGAGATCGGTGCGCTTGGTGGTGCGCAATAGAACGAGGCGCCCGACGGGCGTCATCATCGCGCCGCCCACACCCTGCAGGAAGCGCGAGACGACGAATTCCACAACAGAGCCGGACACCGCACAGCAGATGGAGCCGATGACGAAGACCGCGATGGCAAAGCGGAAAATCTTCTTCGCACCAAACTTGTCGGCCATCCAGCCGCTGATAGGAATGAAGATGGCAAGCGACACCATATAGGCGGTCAGCGCGAGCTTCAGCGTGATCGGGCCGACATTCAGATCCCTCGCGATCGCCGGCAAAGCCGTGGCGATTACGGTCGAGTCCATCTGCTCCATGAAAAGGGCGACGGCGAGGATAAGCGGAATGATTCTGTTCATGGCTTGACTGCGGCCCACCCCGCATCGACAAAGTTCGGACCACTTACTACTCCCGCATCGATGACTTGCCAACTAAACATTTGGCAAGAAAAGGACCGTTGTCCTCCTCACGACGCTGTGAGGAACTGCTAATGAACCGAATGCCGCAAATGCTCGTTAAACCCCTTGGTACCCTAACAAGTGGAGATAGTCATGACGGACAGGATGAACATCAGCCGGCGCGTGCTGCTCGGCACGGCAGGCGCCGGAGCAGTGGCCCCCTTTGTGCTCAGCGGCGCAGCAAGTGCCCAGACAACCCAGCCCCAAACGTCCATGGAGATCAACCACGCAATGCCGCCCGAAACCAATCGTTTCAAGCTTGGAGACTTTGAGGTTCTGGTCGTCAAGGACGGTGCGCGTCCTTCCGGCAAGCCCGGCGAAACCTTCGGCACGAACCAAAGTCCGGAAGCCGTCGGCGAGCTGCTGCAGAAGAACTTTTTGCCGACGGATCAATTCGTCAACAGCTTCTCGCCCGCCTTGATCAATACCGGGTCCGACCTCGTGTTGTTCGACACCGGCTTTGGCGAGCAGGGACGTGAATCCGGCAATGGACGGCTCCTCGAAGGACTGGCCGCGGCCGGTTATACGCCGGAAGACGTAACCGTTGTGGTTCTGACCCATATGCATGGCGACCATATTGGCGGCCTGATGGAGAAGGGCAAGCCAGCCTTCCCGAAGGCACGCTACGTCTTCGGCCAGAAAGAATACGACTTCTGGACCGACGAAAAGCGTGTCGGCACGCCTGCCGAAAATGGTCATAAGGCGGTGCTTGCCAATGTGAAGCCATTGGCGGAAAAGGCGACCTTCATCGGTGATGGTGCTGATGTCGTGCCTGGCATCAGTGCGATTGCCGCCTTCGGTCACTCTCCGGGTCACATGATCTTCAATGTCGAGTCCAGCAGCAAGCGGCTGATCCTGACCGCCGATACCGCAAACCACTTCGTGCTGTCGCTGCAGCGTCCAGAGTGGGAGGTACGCTTCGATATGGACAAGTCGGCGGCTGCCGCGACGCGCAAGAAGGTTTTCGACATGGTCGCGACAGACCGCGTCGCCTTCCTCGGCTACCACATGCCGTTCCCATCTGTCGGTTACGCGGAAAAACTCGATACTGGATACAGGTTTGTGCCGAAGTCCTACCAGTTCGATATCTGACCCGTAATCGATGATCCAAAGCAGTTCGAGCCGCGGCGACACCATCGCGGCTCGTCGCTCTATGGTGCATTGCACAGCATTCCGGGTTTTTTCTATTCCCTTCCCGTCATAACCGTGTTACCAGCCCTCGCCAACTTCCAAGCAATCCTTTGCAGGACCGCCGGGGTGAACATTCGTTCCGGATCGGCCATGCATTTCATAATGAAGGAATTTGGCCATGGCACGCATCATTGAAACTCCCACTGGTCTCGACGCGCTGACGTTCGACGACGTGCTCCTCCAGCCGGGGCATTCTGAAGTCATGCCCGGCCAGACGAACATCGCGACACGTATCGCGCATGATATCGAGCTCAACCTTCCCATTCTCTCTTCGGCAATGGACACCGTGACCGAAAGCCGTCTGGCAATTGCCATGGCGCAGGCCGGCGGCATCGGCGTCATTCACCGCAACCTGACGCCGGTCGAGCAGGCCGAAGAGGTTCGCCAGGTCAAGAAGTTCGAAAGCGGCATGGTCGTCAACCCGGTCACGATTGGCCCGGATGCAACACTGGCCGAAGCCCAGTCACTGATGAAGGCGCACGGCATTTCCGGTATTCCGGTCGTCGAAAACGGTGGCAGCGGCGGGCACAAGGTTGGCCGTCTCGTCGGCATTCTGACCAACCGCGACGTGCGTTTTGCCTCCGATCCGGGCCAGAAAATCTATGAGCTGATGACGCGCGAAAACCTCGTCACTGTCAAGGAAAGCAGCGTCGATCAGCAGGAAGCCCGCCATCTTCTGCATAAGCACCGCATCGAGAAGCTGCTGGTCGTTGATGGCAAGGGCAACTGTGTCGGCCTCATCACCGTCAAGGACATTGAGAAGTCGCAGCTGAACCCGAACGCCACGAAGGATGCGCAGGGCCGCTTGCGTGCCGCTGCCGCGATCAGCGTGGGCGACGATGCCATCGAGCGCGCCGAGCGTCTGATTGCGGTGGGTGTTGACGTTCTGGTCGTCGACACTGCACACGGTCATTCGCAGCGTGTTCTCGATGCGGTAAGCCACGTCAAGAAGATGTCGAATTCGGTTCGCGTCGTTGCCGGTAACGTCGCGACGTCGACGGGCACCAAGGCACTGATCGACGCCGGTGCGGATGCCGTCAAGGTCGGTATCGGCCCGGGCTCGATCTGCACCACGCGCATCGTCGCCGGTGTCGGCGTTCCGCAGCTTGCCGCCATCATGTCCGCTGTCGAAGCGGCGCAGGCGGCAGATATCCCCGTCATTGCCGATGGCGGCATCAAGTTCTCCGGCGACCTTGCCAAGGCAATCGCTGCTGGCGCATCCGCCGTAATGATCGGCTCGCTGCTGGCCGGTACGGATGAAAGCCCAGGCGAAGTGTTCCTCTATCAGGGCCGCTCCTTCAAGGCCTATCGTGGCATGGGCTCGGTTGGCGCCATGGCCCGCGGCTCGGCAGACCGTTACTTCCAGGCCGAAGTGCGCGATACGCTGAAGCTCGTCCCGGAAGGCATCGAAGGCCAGGTTCCTTACAAGGGCCCGGTCTCCGGCGTGTTGCATCAGCTTGCCGGCGGTCTGAAGGCGGCCATGGGTTACGTCGGCGGTGGAACGATCAAGGACTTCCAGGAACGCGCGACGTTCGTGCGCATCTCAGGTGCAGGCCTGCGTGAAAGCCACGCCCACGACGTGACGATTACCCGCGAGAGCCCGAACTATCCCGGCGCTGTTTGATATTCCGTTTCCTGCGAATAGACGATAAAGATGATCTCACGCTCTCCGAACCCGGTTCGGGGAGCGTCTTTTTGTAAGAAGGAGAAACGCCGCATGTCCACGACGAGCGCAATGTTCTGGCCAATGATTGCCCATGCCTTTCTCGTCTTCTGGCTTTATGGTCTGCTGGCGTATCGCCGAAAGAAATTCACCTTCCTCGACGGTGACGCCGTGCGCCGCTTCCGCGATGCTGGCGAAGAAGCGCCCGAGAGCAAGCTGGTCAACAAGAACATCGCTAACCAGTTCGAACTGCCGATGCTCTTCCACGCGGCATGTCTGCTGCTCTACATCACCGATGCGGACAATATCGTCACCGTCGTGCTCGGCTGGATTTTCGTTCTGTCGCGGGTCTTCCATTCCTACATTCACGTCACCAGCAACCGTCTGCGCTACCGCGGCCCGGCCTTCATTACCGGCTTTGTCGCTCTCGTCTTGATGTGGGGCTGGCTCTTCATCTGGCTCGCGCTGGAATAGGACGCACGGCGCTCTAGCGGATGCACTGCCGGATGGCATCCGCAAGGGCGGCGATGTCGCCTTTACGGCCGCTGGCCATGCGCCAGACGAGACCGATCTCTCGTGCAGGGGCCGGATCGGCGAAAGGAACGATGCGAAGATTATTGCGCATCGTCTCGGTCGGAATGGCAATCTCCGGGATTAGCGTCATTCCCATGTCATGGGACACCATCTGCAGCAGCGTCGCCATCGAGGTTGCGCCGTAATTGACAAGGCTGCGCTTGCCCGCCGCATCGCAGACCGCCAGGGCCTGATCGCGAAGGCAGTGGCCTTCCTCAAGAAGGAGCAGCCGGTCCATGTCAACCTGGCCTTCATTGACGGGAGAGACGAGCACCTTGTCGTCGCTCTTTGCGGTCGCCATGAAGAAGCGATCGGTGAAAAGGTGGCAGGTCTCCAACCCTTCGCCGACCACTGGGATGGCAGCAATTACCGCATCCAGCTTGCGTGCCGCGAGATCCGAGAGAAGACGGTCGGTGACGGTTTCCTTCAGCTCGATCTCGACCAGAGCGTGATGGGCGCGCAGGTGCGGCACGAGCTTGGGAACGAGATAGGGCGCGATGGTTGGAATGATCCCGATCCGCACCAGCCCTTCCAGCGCGCCTGAGGTCTTGCGCGCGGCGTCTTCCAGCCGTTCCACCTCCAGAAGAATGGTCCGCACATGCTGCAGCACCTCCTCGCCCTTCGGCGTGATGGTGATGTCACCGCGGCCGCGTTCCACCAGCTTGACGCCGAGATGCTCTTCCATGTCCATGATTTGTACGGAAAGTGCCGGCTGACTAATATGCGCCTCCGCCGCAGCCTTGCCGAAGTGCAGGGTGCGCGCCAAGGCGTCGAAATATCGCATCTGTCGAAGTGTGAGCATGATAGGTTTTTCCTATCACCCTGCGCTTCTTACGGAAAGATCAAACTATTGAACGAGGACGGGCAGAGCGAAATTACCAGCCCGGCGCGATATAGTTGGCTTTGAGCTTCTGCATGCCAGGCAGCATCTTCACCCGCGAGTCCATATCCTCCGGGACAGGACCCAGTGTGATGTTGTCGAGGCAGGCGGTAATATGATCGGTGATGGCATTGACCAGCGAGGGCGACAGGCCCGGACGCTTCATCAAGCCGATCTGTACCGGCGGCAGAGGCGGAAAGCCATCGGCAGAGGTCAGAACCCGCATGCCGGTCCGAAGCGTCGATTCCGGGAGAACCGACACGGCCATTCCGGCAAGAACTGCAGCAGCGATCACGGTCGAAGACCAGCTGGTGAAAAGGACCTGATAGTCGCGTCCGTCGGCATCGAGAGCCGAGCAGGCAAGCTGCCGCCAGTGGCAGTCGCGTCGCCCGACGGCAAGCGGCACGGGCGCATCGTCACGCAGTGGATGGTTTGCCGAGGTGACCCAGCAGAGTGGCTCGGTGCGGACGATATCCGACACGCGCGTCCGTGGGTTGTGCGTCACGAGCGCGATATCGAGTTCGCCGCGTGCCATCTTTTCGGCAAGGCTGATCGACGGCTCGCAGACGATATAGAGCTCGACATTGGGATGGGTCTTGGCAAAGCGCCCGATGATCTCTGGCATATAGCGGTCGGCATAATCGTCCGGCGTGCCGATGCGAAGCGTGCCTTCCAGCCGGTTGTCGTCGAAGGCTGCGACCGCCTCGTTGTTGAGGCGAATGATCCGGCGGGCATAATGCATCAGCTTCTCGCCTTCAGCGGTCAGCCTGTTTCCGCGTCCGTCCTTGGCGAAAAGCTGCTTGCCGAGCCGCTCTTCCAGCCTGCGCATCTGCATGGAGACCGCCGACTGCGTCTTGAACACCCGGTCGGCCGCCTTGGTAAAGCTGCCCGTATCGACGATGGCGATGAAGGTGTGAAGCTGATCGATATCGAGCGGAGCGGACATGATAGATCATCCATAAGAGCAATTGATATCTGACATTAGAAACATTCGTTGGACTGATCAATAGTCTTGCGACATTTTGACGCTCAAGACATCCGATCAACCCGCCGACGCTTACCCGCTGCGGCCTCAACCTCACCACTCTTCGTGCGAAAGCGCGAAGCGATATCTTCACGTGCCTCAAAGGAAGGACAGTGTCATGCGCACGGCAGAACGGAAAATGGAATTGCAGATTATAGCCCCCGCCATCTCGCTAGAGACGCGCTGGACCATGGCTATCAATCGTGTGGCGAAACTCGCGCGTTCCATCATGAACCGTCTGGCCGTTAACAAGCTGACGGAGATGACCGATCAACAGCTGGCCGATATCGGACTGGTGCGCAGCGATGTGACGAAAGCGCTTGAGATCGGCCTGCTGGACGATCCAACCCTGCAATTGGCGCGCGCCGCCAAGATGCGCGCGAGCTCCCGCTTCACGCGCATTCGCCGCCGCTGATTTCCAAACGCCGGGTTTAGACCCAGCGTCAAGTTTCCCCGCAGGGTGATTGCCAATAGCCCTGCCTTTGCCCGGTGTCAGGCTCAAGCCGCACCGGGCTTTTTTGCGTTCAGACCGTAAAGCCGGGGCTGCTGCCTCTGGCCGCCAGGGGCAGCGCTATCAATACTGATACTCTTCAAAGACGGGCAGAACCGACTGCTGCCAGCGGCCATGATAGAGCGCCAGAAGATCGTCAGCGAGCGTCGACTTCTTGGCAAGAACCTCTTCCAAGGGCGAGAGGAATACGCTCTCATCCTGTCCTTCACGGTTCAGACGCGTCCGGTTTTGCAGGCCCTTGCGCGAAATCGCCACCACATCGCGCGCAACGTCCAGGAGATCACGCCCGGCAATCATCGCCTTGAGACCTTCCATCGGCACGGCATTGCGAAGTCCGATCACATCGTCCACCTGCCAGTCTGCGGTGAACTGGTCGGCTGCGGCCAGCGCCTCGTCGTCATAGAGGAGACCGACCCAGAAGGCCGGCAGCGCACAGATGCGCCGCCATGGGCCGCCGTCGGCACCGCGCATTTCCAGAAAACGCTTGAGGCGCACATCGGGGAAAAGCGTTGACAGGTGGTTGGTCCAGTCACCGAGATTGGGTTCCCATTCGGCGATCTCGCCCTTCAAGGCGCCGGCCATGAACTGGCGGAAGGTAATGTTGGTACAGTCGCGATACTTGCCGTCGCGCACGATGAAATACATCGGCACGTCGAGCGCCCACTCGACATAATCCTTGAAGCCGAAATCCGGCTTGAACGTGAAGGGAAGAACGCCGGAGCGCTGATTGTCGGTATCGCGCCAGATATCGCCGCGCCAGGAGAGAAGCCCGTTCGGCTTGCCTTCGGTAAAGGGTGAGGACGCAAAAAGAGCGGTCGCAAGCGGCTGCAGTTTCATGGAAACGCGCATCTTGCGTCGCATGTCTTCTTCGGAAGAAAAGTCCAGATTAACCTGAATGGTGCAGGTCCGGTACATCATGTCCAGGCCCTTGGTGCCGACCTTGGGCATGTAGTTGCTCATGATCGCATAGCGCGACTTCGGCATTCGCGGCGTTTCTTCAAGCGTCCAGAGCGGGCTTCCGCCAATGCCGAGAAAACGAATGCCCATCGGCTCAGCAATGTCGCGCAGCGTCGCCAGATGCTGGTTGGATTCCCGGCAGGTTTCATGCAGGTTTTCCAAAGGGGCGCCGGAAAGCTCGAACTGGCCGCCGGGCTCGATGGAAATCGCGCCCATACCGCTCGGCTCGCTAAGGCCGATGATATTGTCGCCGTCCATGATCGGCTCCCAGCCGAGCTTTTCCTGCATGCCCTTCAGCAGCGCCGAAATGCTGGCATCACCGAAATAGGGAACCGGCTTATTGCCCTCACGGAAGAAGGCGAATTTCTCGTGCTCCGTGCCGATCCTGAACTTGTCTTTAGGCTTGCAGCCTCCGGCCAGATAATCTGTCAGTTCCTGCACGGAGGAAATTGGCGTCTGGTCGGTCGTGTCGCGGGCCATGAAATTACCTTGTTGTCTTTGCTGCCTGCGCAGCGATATTGCCATCGCTGATAGGGTGCCGTGCCTGCGCAAGCAAATGAATTTCTTTTAAGCATGAACTCATGCTGCGAATTTGCGCGAGCGCGACATCAACCGCTCAATTATTTCCAGTCGCCGATACTTGCCTGAATGACCGCAAGTGCTGCGACCGCTGCCGTATCGGCCCGCAAGATGCGCGGTCCCAAGGGGATTGGCGTCACAAAGGCCTTGCTGCGCAGCAACTGTCGTTCCTCCTCCGAAAAGCCGCCCTCTGGTCCGACGAGAAGCGCCAGTTGCTTTTCCTTGATCTCGCGAAGGGCAGGCAAGGGATTTTGCCCGGCATCGCCTTCGTCGCAGTAGATGATCCGGCGTGAAGGCGACCAGTCTTCCATCAGATCCTTCAGCCGCACGGGTTCCTCGACATGCGGAACGGCGAGAATACCGCATTGTTCCGCAGCCTCGATGACATTGGCCCGTAGTTTGTCGAGATTGGTGATCTTGCCCTGAATATGCTGGGTCAGAACAGGGCGAAGAACGCCGGCGCCCATTTCCACCGCCTTCTGCACCAGATAATCCAGGCGCCCGGTCTTCAGTGGCGCGAATATATAGTGCAGGTCCGGCTTTTCCGGTTGGGGCCGCGTCTCCTCCAGCGGAACAAGCATGATCTTCTTGCGCGTTGGGAAAGAGAGCTTCGCCTTCCATTCGCCGTCGCGCCCGTTGAAGAGCAGGATTTCCGCGCCGTCGCCCATGCGCAGCACATTGGCCAGATAGTTGAACTGGTCGCTATCGGCCTCGATACTCTCTCCCGCCCGCAAGGACTGGCTGACGTAAAGCCGCTGCATTCTGAAATTGGCACGCATGTCAGTACTTCGATACGTTGATGATCTGTCCGCTCATATAAACAGAAGATGGATAATTGCGTAGAGCGCGGCGGCAAGTGCAGCACTTGCCGGAAGCGTGATGATCCAGGCCGCGATGATCGTCATAAAGTGCGACCGGCGCACGAGATAGCGCCGCCGCGTCTCAGAAGCATTTTCGTCCGGCTCGTCAGTTGAAGGATCGACCGGCGCAAGGCTCTTACGCAGAGCCTCCTGCTGCTTTCGGCCCTGTGCCGTATACCATTCGCGGAAGAAGCCGACACCGAAGACGGCGCCGATCGCGGTGTGGGTGGTGCTGACCGGCATGCCGAAATGCGAGGCGGTGAGGACGGTGAGCGCCGTTGAGGTGGAAACGCAAAAGCCACGCATCGGGTTGAGCTTGGTGATCTGTTCGCCGACGAGCCGGATCAGGCGCGGCCCGAACAGCAGGATGCCGCAAGACAGGCCAAATGCGCCGATCAGCATCACCCATTGCGGCGCCGGCGCGAACACATCGTTGAGGTTGCCATAATCGGCCCTGACGATGGCAACGACGGGGCCGATCGCATTGGACACGTCATTGGCGCCGTGGCCGAAAGACATGAGTGCTGCTGCAAAAATCAGGGGCCACTGGAACAGCGTGCGAAGCGACTGGTTGCGATTTTCCAGACCCTCGGACTGATTGCGGATCAGCGGGATACAGAGGCGCCAGCCGATGAGACCGACGGCCAGGCCGGTTGCCAGGGAAACGCCGCTCGGCACATCGATCACCCGATGCAAGCCAAAACGCATGAGATAGGCGGTCATGACACCGGCCATCACGCCAAGCAGCACTGGCACCCACTTGCGGGCGGCGTCGATTTTGTCGTCGCGGTCGATGATGACTTGGTTGATGAAGGCGAGCAGGGCGACCGCGAAGAAGGCGCTGATGAACGGCGTTAGTACCCATGTCAGCGCAATGCCAATGAGTGACGCCCAGTCCACCGCACCGACGCCGAAGGCGGCCGTGCCTGCCCCTGCCACCGCACCGACGATGCTGTGCGTGGTGGAAATCGGCGCCTTGAGCAGATTGGAAAGATTGACCAGAAGAGCCGCCGCCAGAATGGCGCCGAGCATGGCCCAGGCAAAGACATGAGGATCAGGCACCGTCCTGACGTCAACGATGCCGCTTGCAATCGTCTCGACAACATTACCGCCGGTAATGAGAGCGCCGAACACCTCGCAGATCGCGGCGATGATGAGTGCTGCCGTCAGCGGCAGGGCCTTCGAGCCTACAGCCGGCCCGACATTATTGGCGACGTCCTTGGCACCGATATTCATCGCCATATAGGCGCCGATGATGGCCGCGGCGAGCGTGATAACTGCGCCCGGCGTCCCGCCGGCGTAGGAACTGGCGACCAGAGCCGTTACCACGAGGAACAGGAGTGCAGCACCCGGCGCCACGAACCGCTGGCCGAGATGGTTCACTGCTTCCTCGACGCGGGTCATCTTGTCGAGATCCTTGTCGAGTGTCGGCTTTTTACGGTTTTCGGGAAATTGCGTCATGGAAACGCTTTATAGCGACATTGAAAGCGCTTGGCTGGCGTATTCGCGACACGAAGTCGTCATTAGAGCGTTTCCATTAAACAAGGGAATGATCTAAGAATTGGCGGCCTTTTGCGGCACTGGTGGTGCGGTCCTCGCCATATGCTTGCCGAAAGCGACGAAAAGCTGCTTCAACTCGATTTCGTTGACGCGCTTTTCCGCTTCCTCGGGCGAAACCCATTCCAGCTTACGGCTTTCCCGTTCGGGAAAATTCTTGATGAGGTCTGCGACCTCCAGAAGGTGAACCTGCACCAGGCAGGTAACCTTCACCCCGTTCTTCAGCTTTTTCTCATAGTGGAAGAAGCCGAAGGGCTCCTTCTGCACGGTTCCCCGCACACCCGCCTCTTCGAAAGCCTCGCGTTCTGCGACCGCATACGCCTTCTTGCCTTCCATTGGCCACCCCTTCGGGATGACCCACCGTCCGGTGTCCCGGCTGGTAAGCAGCAATACCTCAACATCGCCGTGCTTCTTGTTACGGCGGTGGCATATGGCACCATATTGCTGTCGAGGGGGACGGCGCAGCATCAGGCCGACGTCTTGGGCCAGACGGCTCAGAAGGTTCAACGCGGGGTATTCCTTTCAGGGTAGAAGTGTGCAAAGGCCCGAACCACGAAGCGTTCGGCGAATTTCATTGTCTGCTTATGAAGAGAGTGGGTCAATGCAGATGTCCCACTCTTGCACCAATATTTCTGGGCTATTTTTGGGTCTCGGAAGAAGAAATCCAGTGCTTCAGCCCCGTTGTAACGCCGTCTGCTTCTTCTTTGAGCGTGATGATCATATTATGTTTACCGGCGGCAAAAGATTTCAGCTCTTCAAGCGCATTGGCGACGACCACGCCCCGCACGCCTGGCAGTTCGAACATGGCCCGATCGTTGCCGGTATCGCCCGCTACCACGGTTTCATCGAGCCCGATGCCAAGGTGATCGCAGAGCCAGCGAATCGCCGCTCCCTTGTCCGCGGCGCGGGGAAGGACATCGAGATCCCGTGCGCTGGAATAGACGATCCGCGCGGCAACACCATTGTCGTTGAGCCGCCGCTCGATGTCTGCCAGCATGTCGTCATCGGCATCGTGCAGATACCAGCTGGATTTCAGCCCATGCTGGTATCGGTCGGGCTGTAGACTGATGCCCGGAACATCTTTCATCACCGACGCGATCTTGTCGGCGTCAAACGCCGCGCCAAGCTGCGAGGTATAGGCTTGCGAAAGCCTCGGCTCGTCCTGGCGTGACAACATGGTGCCCACCCCGCCGATGATATAATCCGGGCGAGGCAGAGGCACAGAGTCCAGGAGTTCGAGCTGATCGTCGATCAGTCGCCCGCTGTTGAAGACCAAGAGCGGGCGTGTCTCTTTCGGTAGCGCGTGCCAGAAATCGCGAAAGCGCGCCGTCGCCTCATGATTGCCGACGACGGTGCCATCCAAGTCAGTGGAAAAGAGGCGAACGGGTTTCAATCGCCGTCATTCCATGGTTCGGCCCAATCGGATTCCTCCAGAACGGGCATCATCGTGCGGCCTTCGACCACAGACAGAAGCTGCTGCGCGATACCCGTCCAGGTAAACAGGCTGCGGGCCTTGTGGGCTCCCATACGCGACAGGCGGCCGTAGAGACGCTCGTGCTTGAACGGCTTCATCATGGTGATGCCAAGATCTTCCTTGTCGAAAGGATCGGCAAACAACGCATGGCGCCCATAGCTAACGGCTCGGAAGAGGCCGCCATGGATGGTCACCACGGTCGGCGTGCCGCTTGCCATCGCCTCGATCGCCGTCATGCCGAAGGGCTCGTAACGGCTGGACAGGACAAAGAGATCGGCAGCGCGGTAGATATCCGGCAAATCCTCATCCGAGACATAACCGGAGAAGACCACCTTGTCTTCCAGACCCAACTCGCTCACCCGCTCTTTCAGCTGGTTGAGGATCGTTGTCTCCTGCTGGTCCATATTCTCGCCGCCGACGGCAAGATGCAGACGTGCTTCGGGCTCGCGCTCGGCCAGCACGGAGAAGCCATCGATCAGAAGATCATAGCCCTTATTGGTGGCCAAACGACCAAGCGCCAGAACGGTCTTGCCTTCGAAGCCGAAACGCTGACGCAGCATCTGCCGCGAGGCTTCCGACACGGGGAAAAAGCGATTGTCGTCATATCCCGGCGGGATCATATGGACCTGCTTGCGCTTCAGTCCATAATCTTCGAGCAGCACATCGAGCTGCACCGGCGTCGTCGCAATCACCATGTCGCAGCTGCGATAGATGATCAGTTCGTGCTGGATGCGTTCCTTGAAATTGAACTCCAGTTCGAACGTGTCGGCCTTTTCCGGATAGTCGGTTTCCATCTGGCGTTTTTTCCAGATACCCAGCGAATGGGGCGTATGAAGGTGGGGAATCTTCAGCGCTTCGGAAAGCCGCTGTCCCGCGACACCGGCGTCCCAGTAGTGGCTGTTGATGAAGGAATAGGAGAGGTCGTTTTTTTTGATGAAGCGCAGCGCGTTCTCGCACCATTCCAGCAGATGGCGGTGGAGATATTCCTTCGGAATAAACTCTTTCCCGCCGCAGGGAATGCGAACGACGCGGACGCGATCGTCCACCTCATCGATTTCCGGTTGGTTCTCAAAGCGGCGGGTGTAAAGATCGACGGTATAGCCGAGCTGGCCGAGTTTCTTTGCAAGTTCGAGGACATAGACAACCTGTCCTCCGGTGTCGGCTGCGCCAAGCGGCGGGTGTGCGGCTACATAGCCATGCGTCGATATGAGTGCTATCCGTGGATAGCGTTCAGTTTCGCTCGTGGTAGTCATCGCGTCCCATCTTGGTAGAAATTTCCAATAACCCGTCAAGAACGTCTTGAAGTTGATAAAGTTCCCGGAAAAATTGCCGAACCAGGATTATTCGTTCTTTGGAAGCAGAAAGAAGGCGCCTCTGAACACGTCGTATTTTAGCAGTTGCCCTGCGTCAACTCGGCACCTGCCAATGCATCTTTTCATTTGATAAATCAGGTTGATCGAGACGGAGAATGCCGAATGGCCAGGGGACGATTTGCATTTGCCAGCGCACCGGAAAGGGCGCTGGCGCTTGGGGAAATTCATGCCAGACCGACCGTGCTGCTCGGTCCGTCACGCATCATCGTCCAACTGGCCTTCATGATGGATGGCGGTGCGTCGGTCCATCATTCGGCGATCGCGGAAATGTCGCGCAGCCGCGGCGTTGCGCCGCCGGAGCGTGACGCTCGCCACCACGCCATGCCCTGCGGTCTGGGAACCCTTCGATGGGAGCGGCACACCGAATTCTCCACATGGTTCTGGGATGGCCCGGCACCGGACAAGATCGGCGGGGATATCATCGGCGATCCCTTCGGTGACGGGTTCTCGCCGCCGGGCTCGCTGATTTCCGCGGTGAGATTGGAAATCCGCTCCGAGGGTCCGGAGACTGTCGACGCCGAGAGCCATTTCGATCCGATCAGCATCTGTCACTCGACCGTCCGCGAAGGGCAGGCCTCCATTCTGACCGACTTCCGCCAGGATCGCGACGGGCTGACGCAATTTCTTCTGCTCGACCGCGGGCTGACCGATTCCGCGCGTGGCGGTATCGTGCAGCGCCTACTCGACATCGAAACCTATCGCACCCTTGCCATGCTCGGCCTGCCATTGGCGCAGACGCTCTCGCCGGAAATCCGCCGGATCGAGGACGGTTTAACCGCAATCACCCAGCGGATGAAGAATGGAGCGAGGGAGGAAGCCGATGCGCTTCTTGCCGAAATGACCCGCCTTGCCGCGGAACTGGAAGCCAACGCGGCGCTCAGCCTCTACCGTTTCGGCGCCAGCCGCGCCTATGACGTTATTGTTCGCGAGCGCATTCGCACACTGGCCGAAACGCCGATCCATGGGCATGAGACCATGGCGACATTTCTGGAGCGGCGCCTGGCGCCCGCCATGCGCACATGCCAGTCGGTGGAGGAGCGTCAGGCGAACCTGTCGCGCAAGCTCTATCGCGCCACAGCGCTTGTGCGCAGCTGGATCGATGTCGAACTGGAACGCCAGAACACGGTGCTTCTAAATAACATGAACAAGCGCGCCGCGATGCAACTGCGCTTGCAGCAGACAGTCGAAGGCCTCTCGGTCGCGGCCATTTCCTATTATGTTGTGGGGCTGATCGGGTACCTGATAAAGGCTGTGACCCATGATCTCCTGCCGGTCGATCCGGCGGTGGTCACGGGTGCCTCCGTTCCGGTCGCCGTCCTCGGTGTCTGGTGGGTCGTGCGCAATATCCGCAAGCGCCATGCCGACGGGGCGCATTGACCTCTACAGCGCGTCCTTGTCCCAATAGGGCAGAGGGCCGTACAGTCCCGCCAGGTAATCAATGAACAGTCGAACCTTGGCGGGCAGGAACCGGCGGCTGGAATAGACCGCCGAAAGCGCGACGTTCCTTGATCCTTCATAGGCAGGCAAAACCTGAACCAGCGCGCCGGATTTCAGCTCGGGCCCGATATCCCATGTCGAGCGCAGCGCGATGCCGAGACCCGAGATCACCGCCTCGCGGATGACTTCCGACGAGTTGGTTACCAGCAGGCCCTCAGGCCGAAGGTTGAAAGCCCCCTCCGGTCCCTCGAGCCGCCAGAGATCGTTGTTATGTGCGGGCAGGCAGCGGTGATTTTTCAGGTCCTCGATCGTTTGCGGCAGCCCATGTTCCTCGACATAGGTACGGGAGGCGCAAAGCACGCGACGCACCGGCGCCAGCCGTCGCGCAACAAGGCTCGAGTCCGACAGGTCGGCGATGCGGATAGCGAGATCATAGCCTCCCGCAACAATGTCGATAAAGTCGTCGCTGAGCGTCAGATTGATGGAAAGCGACGGGTGCTGGTCCATGAAACCTTTGAGATGCGGTGCGACATGCATGCGTCCGAAAGAGGTGGAGGCCGAGACCTTCAATGTGCCGGTCAACATATTGGATCGGCCGGAAACGAAGTCTTCCGCTTCTTCCAGCCCTTCCAGCACGGCGAGAATTCTCTGGTGAAATCCCTGGCCGGCTTCGGTCAGGGAGATTTGCCTTGTCGTGCGCTGAAAAAGCCGCGCTCCAAGCTTCTCCTCCAGCCGCTTGATCCGCTTGGAGATGACGGCTGGAGAATAGCCCAATACCTTCGCAGCAACCGACATGCTGCCGGAGGCGGCGACGCTGGCAAAGACTTCAAGATCGCCGAGATTCGTCATCGGTCCACACCATTCTTTCCGGATTGGAAACAATCTCTAGCATTTGTGAGGCTTGCAACCAAGGCGCAAACGCCGCATAGGATTGTGTAGATGAGGGAGCATCTGCAGACCATGTCGCAATCCATTCAATTTTTGCAGCCGCGCGCCGCGGTGCTTTCCGCTCGGGACAGGATCGTCTCCGACCTTGCAGACCTGCTTGCGCCAGAGTGTCTTGTAAATGAGCCGCGAGAGCTCATGCCCTTTGAAACCGACGCCTTCGTTTCCTATCGCCGCATGCCGCTGGCTGTCGCGTTGCCGAAGACGACGGCCCAGGTTGCGGCGGTCCTGAAATACTGTCATCGCTATGGCATCCCCGTGGTGCCGAGAGGGGCCGGCACGTCGCTGTCCGGCGGCGCGATCCCGCAGGAAGATGCCGTGGTGATCGGCCTTTCGAAGATGTCGACCATTCTTGAACTGGACTTCTTCAACCGCACCGCAACCGTGCAGGCGGGTGTCACCAATCTCTCGATTTCCGACGCAGCAGGTCCTCAAGGCTTCTTCTATGCGCCCGATCCGAGTTCGCAGCTTGCGTGCACCATTGGTGGCAATATCGGCATGAATTCGGGCGGCGCGCACTGTCTGAAGTACGGTGTCACCACCAACAATCTTCTCGGAGTGAAGATGGTGCTGGTGGATGGCACGGTACTGGAGCTTGGTGGCAAACACCTGGATGCGACAGGCTACGATCTTCTCGGCCTCGTCTGCGGCTCGGAGGGCCAACTCGGCATCGTCACGGAAGCGACGGTGCGGCTGATCGCCAAGCCCGAAGGCGCCCGCCCGGTGCTCTTTGGTTTCGAAAGTTCGGAGGAAGCGGGCTCCTGTGTGGCCGACATTATCGGCTCCGGCATCATTCCCGTTGCCATCGAATTCATGGACAAGCCGGCGATCGAGATTTGCGAGGCGTTTGCCAAGGCGGGTTACCCGCTCGATGTCGCTGCACTGCTGATCGTCGAGGTCGAAGGCTCGGAAGACGAAATGGATGCCATGCTGGCGGACATCGTCGCGATCGCCCGCAAACATGCGGTGAAGACGGTGCGCGAGTGCCAGTCGGCGATGGAAGCGGCTGCGATCTGGAAAGGTCGGAAATCCGCCTTCGGTGCCACGGGTCGGATCGCCGATTACATCTGCATGGATGGCACGGTGCCACTCAGTCAGCTTTCTTATGTGCTGAAGAAAACCAGCGAGATCACCGACGCACTTGGGCTTCGTGTCGCCAACGTCTTCCATGCGGGCGACGGCAACATGCATCCTCTGATCCTCTTCAATGCCAATGATCCGGACGATGCAGCTCGCGCCGAAGAGGCGGGCAACCAGATATTGAAACTCTGCGTCGATGCGGGCGGCTGCCTGACCGGCGAGCATGGTGTGGGAATCGAAAAGCGCGACCTGATGCGTCATCAGTATTCCGATGCCGATCTGGCGCAGCAAATGGCGGTCCGCGCGGCTTTCGATGAGGGCTGGATCATGAACCCGTCCAAGGTCTTTCCGCTGGAGGGCAGAGGTTGATGGACGACACATACCCCGTCCTCACGCCGCAATCGGAAACGGAGGCGGCAGACCTCATTCGTGACCGTGCAGAAGCGGGTCGCCCGCTCGCCATCATCGGCAGCAACACGCGCTCCGGCTTCGGCAATTCCGTTGAGGCCGATGCGACACTCTCTTCGCGAGGTTTGAGCGGCATCGTTTCTTACAATCCTGCCGAGATGGTGATGACGGTCCAGGCCGGAACGCCAGTGGACGAGGTGAAAGCCGCCTTGTCCGACGCCCGGCAGATGATGGCCTTCGAGCCGATGGATCACCGCGCGATCATGGGAACGGTGGGAGAGCCCACAATCGGTGGCGTCTTTGCCGCCAACGTTTCCGGTCCGCGCCGTTTCGTGGCCGGTGCTGCGCGCGACAGCCTGCTCGGCATCCGCTTCATCAACGGCCGGGGCGAGGCGATCAAGGCCGGCGGGCGGGTGATGAAGAACGTGACCGGGCTCGATCTCGTCAAGCTTCTGGCGGGCTCCTACGGCACGCTGGGGTTCTTGACGGAAGTCACCTTCCGCGTGCTGCCGGTTCCGCCTGCTGAAGCAACGATGGTCATCTCAGGCTTGGAGGATGAAGCAGCGACCAACGCCATGGCGGCGGCGATGGCAACCAGCCTCGAAGTCTCAGGCGCGGTCCATCTGCCGGAAAGTGTGAAGTCGCGCTTTCTGAATGAATCACTGCCGGAAGGAGCGGCCACCGTGTTGCGCCTGGAAGGTCTTGCGGCCTCGGTCGGAGCCCGGTTGCATAAGCTGAAGACGCTTCTCGCTGCCTTCGGTCCGGTGGTCTCTCTTGAGCGTGACGAGAGCCGTTCACTCTGGCGGGAGATCCGCGACGTCGCGCCCTATGCGGGAAACCCCTCCAAACCGCTTTGGCGCGTGTCCATTGCGCCATCACAAGGCCACAAGCTTGTTGCGGCGTTGCGGCTGGAAGCTGGTATCGATGCCTTTTACGATTGGCAGGGTGGCCTTGTCTGGATGCAGATGGAAGCCGATCCAGAAGCGCCATTGCTCAGAGGCTACATCCGTTCGCTCGAAGGCGGCCACGCCACACTTCTGCGCGCGAGTGACGATGTGCGCCGAACAATTCCGGCTTTCGAACCGCTGAATGCCGTCGAAGTCGCGCTGTCATCGCGCATCAAGCAAAAGCTCGATCCGGCAGGGATCTTCAATCCGGGCAGAATGGGGATCTGACCATGCAAACCTCCTTCACGCCCGAGCAGTTGGCCGACCCGCAGGTTGCCGAATCCGAAAAGATCCTGCGCAAATGCGTCCATTGCGGTTTCTGCACCGCCACCTGTCCCACCTATGTAACGCTCGGCAATGAGCTCGATAGTCCGCGTGGCCGCATCTATCTCATCAAGGATATGCTGGAAAACGACCGTCCCGCCGACCGCGAGGTGGTGACCCATATCGATCGCTGTCTCTCCTGTCTGGCCTGCACCACGACCTGTCCCTCGGGCGTGGATTACATGCACCTGGTGGCTCACGCGCGCATCCATATCGAGAAGACCTATCACCGTCCGTTGATGGACCGGCTTATCCGCAGCCTTCTCGCCGCCGTCCTGCCGTATCCCGGCAGGTTCAGGCTCGCATTGAAGCTCGCAAAAATCGGCCAACCACTCGCCCCGCTGTTGCGCAAGGTCTCTGCTTTAAAACCGCTTGCGGCCATGCTCGATCTCGCACCGAACGCCGCTCCACCGCAGGCAGACCGACCTGCGGTTCACGTATCTGTTGCAGAAAAGCGAGGCCGCGTTGCGATCCTCACCGGCTGTGCGCAGCCGGTTCTCGATCCCGCCATCAACGAGGCGACCGTCCGGCTTCTGACCCGTCTCGGTATCGAGGTTGTCGCGCCAAAGGGTGAGGGCTGTTGTGGGGCGCTGGTCCATCACATGGGCCGGGAGGAACAGGCACTCGCCTTTGCCCGCCGCAACGTCGATG
The DNA here is from genome assembly GCF_052045735.1 of Agrobacterium sp. 22117. Classification (NCBI taxonomy): domain Bacteria; kingdom Pseudomonadati; phylum Pseudomonadota; class Alphaproteobacteria; order Hyphomicrobiales; family Rhizobiaceae; genus Agrobacterium; species Agrobacterium sp. 22117. Next base: position 529,044 of record NZ_JBQEPP010000001.1, read on the forward strand.
TCTGGATGCGCGAGGTGGAAGACGGCGGGCTGGATGCCATCATCATCACCGCCTCCGGCTGCGGAACGACGATCAAGGATTACGGCCACATGCTGCGGCTCGATCCGGCCTATGCGGAAAAAGCAGCACGAATCTCGGCACTGGCGAAAGACATCACCGAATACCTCGCCACGCTGGAGCTGCCCGCTCTGGAGCGCAATGGGCTGTCGGTCGCCTATCACTCTGCCTGTTCCATGCAGCACGGCCAGAAGATCACCATGGCGCCGAAACTTCTGTTGAAGACGGCGGGCTTTGTGGTGCGCGATCCGGCGGAAGGCCATCTCTGTTGCGGCTCGGCCGGGACCTATAACATCCTGCAGCCGGAGATTTCCGGCCAGCTGAAGGCGCGAAAGATCAAGAACATCGAGGCGACCAGGTCCGACATCATCGCAACTGGCAACATCGGCTGCATGACGCAGATTGCCACGGGCACGCAGATGCCGATCCTGCACACCGTCGAGTTGCTGGATTGGGCCTATGGTGGCGAAAAGCCACGAAAGCTTAGAGCGCCGTGCGTCCTTTAGGACGCACAAAGGACGCTCTAACTTTTTGAATCAACGCATCGTGCTTTCCGAAAATCGATTCCGATTTTCGAGCCGATGCTGTAGCCTGAAATAAAAAACGAGCGGTTGAGCCGCTCGTTTCTCACCGGTGGCTGCTAAAAGCGCTACCGTTCCCCCTGGCATCCCCCGCCAAGCTTGTGGAACGCAATCTAGCGTTTCCGCTGAAGGCCGCAAGTATAAGTGTAAAATCGAGGGGCTCCCGATCTCAAACTTATACTTTGGCGTTGCTATCAGATCACAATAACCTTCGTCCCGACTTTCACGCGCTCATAAAGATCGGTCACGTCCTCGTTGCGCATGCGGATGCAGCCGGAGGAATTGTTGCTGCCGATGGTCCATGGCTGGTTGGTGCCGTGGATGCGGTAGAGCGTCGAACCCAGATACATGGCGCGCGCACCCATGGGGTTTTCCGGTCCGCCTTCCATGAAGGCCGGAAGATAATGACCCTTCGCGGCCTCGCGGGTGATCATTTCCTTTGGCGGCGTCCAGGTCGGCCATTCCGTCTTGCGGGTGATGGAATGGGTGCCCGCCCATTCGAAGCCCGGCTTGCCGACGCCAACGCCATAACGGCGCGCCTTGCCGCCGTCGAGGACAAGGTAAAGCAGCCGGTTCGGCGTATCGATGACGATCGTGCCCGGTGCTTCGCTCGTGTCGTAATTGACGATTTGCGGCAGGAATTGCGGATCGATCCTCAACCGAGGCGCATTCGGTCGGGCGGCCACGACCTGGGGGCGCTGCTGCACGTCGCGACGTTGGAAAAGGGGCTGGCGCTGTGGCGGCTTTGGATAGACGACCGGTCGCACATTGCCACGACCCAACTGCGTAACCCACGGCGCCGTCAGATCGGGGCTGACGACGATCGGTGGACGCTCGCGATAACGGTCATTGGCCATTGCCGGATTGAGAGCGGCACACACGGCGCTCAACGCTAGAAAGACGGTTCTGCTCGACATCGGGTGGACTCTTTTACATGACACCGGAAAATGATTGCCACGTTCGCATGTGCCGACCAGCGAATGGTAAAGAGACGTCGGTCAATTCCGCTATTTTGCTGAAACTTTTCAATAAGGTTAGCAGGCAGTTTTAAAACAGGGTGAATCAATGGTAAGAACCGGGCGGAAAGAGACGGTGCCGCATGAGTGAAGACGGATTGTTGACGGGCGAGGATGGCAAGGTCCGCTGCTTCTGGCAGCAGGGGCTGGAGGATTACCGCCGCTATCACGATGACGAGTGGGGTTATCCGGTCACCGACGACAAGCGGCTGTTCGAGAAGATCTGTCTCGAAGGCTTCCAGTCCGGTCTTTCTTGGCTGACGATCCTGCGCAAGCGCGAGAGCTTTCGCGCCGCCTTTGCCGGCTTCGATTTCGACAAGGTCGCCAGCTTCGATGACGCGGATATAGAACGCTGCCTGGCCGACAAGGGTATCGTGCGTCATCGCGGCAAGATCGTTTCCACCATCAACAATGCCAGGCGTGCAGTTGCCCTTCGCGACGAGTTCGGTTCGCTGGCGCGCTATTTCTGGAGCTTCGAGCCGAAACAGGACGAACGACCTGAGGTCTTTGATTATGCGACTTTGCGCGCCAACCCAACGACCCCTGCGTCCACGCGGCTGTCCAAAGATTTGAAGAAGCGCGGCTGGAGTTTCGTTGGACCGACGACCGTCTATGCTTTCATGCAGGCGATGGGCATGGTCAACGACCATATCGAGGGCTGCCATTGCCGCCAACGGATAGAAGCGATGCGGCAGGAGTTCGTACGGCCGTGAAGACATTTTTAAGATGTGCTCTTGCCTGCTTACTGATCGCGTCCGTTTCCGTGCCGGCCGTTGCCGAACAGCGCAATGTGGACGGCATGTGGCTCGACGATGGGGAACAGTTGAAGGCCGTAGAAATGCCGGCCTCTGGAAATCTCAAGCTGAATGGCTGGACACGCCAGGGCAGGGGTGAGGTCTATCGGCTGAAGGTGAAGGCTGGCGAAACGTTGAAGGTTTCGCTCGCGAGCCGCAGCGAATTCGTTGTCATGGCGATTTTCGATTTCGGCAAGCCGGACGACGATGCGATCTTTTTCAGCGATACCGGAAACAACACCACGGTGCTGACGCCTGCGGCAGACACCGAGTGGCTGATCCGGCCGATCCTGGTGCTGAGTTCGTCACGCCGCGGACTTGGGGCCAATTATACGATCACGGTCGAGCGCCAACCGTAAGCCAATCAACCGGCGATCGCGATCAGCCCGACGGAAAGAGCGCAGAGAAGCAGAAGCGACGCGGTGGCGGCGACGATGACCTTGCCGCCTGCATGGCGCAGAGAGCGGATATCCACCGAAAGACCGAGTGCTGCCATCGACATAATGGTGAGCACATTGGCAAGGCCGCTGATGGGTGCCAGTGCAATGTTCGGGATTAGGCCGAAGGAGCGGGCCATGATCATCAGCACGAAGCCGATGATAAACCAGGGCACCATCCGCTGAAGATCGAGCCGACCGCTCGTACCCCGGCCGTGGATGATCGAAAGCGTGGTGACGACGGGACCCAGCATCAACACCCGGATGAGCTTGACGACGGTGCCTGTCTGAACCGCGACGGCTCCCATGGGCGCGGTCGCGGCCAGAACCTGCGGCACGGCATAAACGGTCATGCCGGCAAACAGGCCGTAATGCACGGCGTCCATGGAGAAAACGCCCGGGATTGCCGGCATGATGATGACGGCGGCAACGCCGAGGACGGCGGTAAAGGCAATGGCAGACGCGACATCCTGCGCCTTCGCGCCGATGGCGGGTGCCGCCGCGGCAATGGCGGAATTTCCGCAGATCGAATTGCCACAGGCAACGAGAATGGCAAGCTTCGGCTCAAGACCGATCGCCCGGCTGATCGCGTAGCTGCCGATGAGCGACAGACCAACGATGATGGCGATGCCGAAGATCAGCAATCCGCCGGCCCCTTTCAGAATCGACAGGCTGAGCGAAGCGCCGAGAAGAACGACGGCGACCTCCAGCAGCGTCTTGGCGCTGAACTTGATGCCAGCTCCAGTTGCTTCTGGCAGATGTGCGAAGCTTCTGAGAAGCACGCCGAACACGATCGCGATCACCAGATCACCAAGCCAGGCATGTCCGGCCAGTCGCACTTGAGCACTCTCTGCAAAAATGGCGGCAAGGCTGATGGCGCCACAGAGCGCGATCCCCGGCACGAAGCGCCAGGCAGGAACGCGAAAGAGAGAAAGCGATGAGGTGAGTGAACGATGATGTGCCATGGCCGACATCATCTTACAGACATCCATTTCATTCCATCAAATACTATGGCATGTTTCATTCGAAAAAATCGAATGATACAAGATGACCTTTGAACAATTAAAGATCTTCGTCGCCGTAGCGGAACGACAGCATTTGACACGGGCAGCGGAAGCGCTCGGCCTGACACCTTCCGCCGTCAGTTCGTCGATCAAGACACTTGAAGCCTATTACAATGTCGAGCTGTTTCATCGCGTCGGCCGGGGTATCGAGCTGACGGAAAGCGGTCGGGTGTTTCTGGACGAAGCACGCTCGACCTTGAACCGGGTGCGCAGCGCTGAACTTATTCTTTCCGAGATGGGCGGCCTGACCCGCGGTGAGATCCGTGTCTTTGCCAGCCAGACAATCGCCAGCTACTGGCTCCCGTCTATTCTCATGCAGTTCAAGCAGCTTTACCCCGGCGTGACGGTGACACTCGACGTCGGCAACACACGCACGGTCACCGAAGCGGTGCTCAAAGGCGTGGCGGAAATTGGCTTCATTGAAGGCGATATCGACGAGCCGGCGCTCTCAGTTCGTCCCGTCGTATCGGATAAGTTGCTCGTCGTGGTCGGTCCGCTTCACCCATTCTCGGACGGTCGGCAACTCAAAGCCGAGGATATTCGCTCGACGACGTGGGTTCTGCGCGAACAGGGCTCGGGCACCCGGTCGGCTTTTGAAGCAGCGCTGAAAGCCATGGGCATGTCTCTGGCTGATTTAAACGTGACGCTGGAATTGCCATCCAACGAGGCCGTCGTCGCAGCAGCGCGCGCAGGGGGTGCCGCAGCGGTGGTGTCGGCCTCCGTCGCAGCCTTGATGCTGCGTCAAGGACTGCTCACCCGCGTCGGCATCGATTTGCCCGCGCGTCAGTTTGCGCTCCTGATGCATAAAGAACGACATCCGAGCCGGGCATCGATGGAACTGGAACGCCTCAGTCGGGAATTCGCTGGTAGCTACAAGGCGGGCCTGACCGGGCTTTGATCGCCTTTTGGATTGAAGGGGAAGCGCCCGAAGGCACTTCCCCGTCATCTGTTTAGTAGCCCTTTGACTTCAGCCACGCTTTCATCATGGCGATTTCCGCTTCCTGAGCCTTGATCACCTCTTCGGCCAGTTTGCGGATTTCCGGATCCTTGCCATATTGCAATTGGACCTTCGCCATGTCGATCGCGCCCTGATGGTGCGGGATCATGCCGCGGACGAAATCAACATCGGCGTTGCCGGTATAGTCCTGCTCCATCGCAGCATGCATCTTCTTGGAAACATCCATGAAGGCCTGCGTCGAGGCGTTCTCCGCGGCCGCCTGTTTGGGCATGCTGTGCCCCGAATGGCCGGAAGCGTCCTGTGCCAGCGTCGGTACGGCGAAAAGCGCGCTGATGGCAGCGGCGATGGAAATGGTCTTGATAGACATGGGATATCCTTCCTCTGTCGGAAAATTTCGATTGCATCTGAATGTCGAAATCCGGTCAGGAACGGGGAGGCGGCAGAGGGGGTGCGGGCATGTTGCCGAGCAAGCTTGCCTGCAATGCTGGCAAGGGTGCTGCGTGAGGCGATCGCCCTTTTTCGGCAAAGACGAGGTCTGGAAGTAGAACAAGACAGGCTGCGCAGAATGGTGCGTGCGTCATGCTCTTTTCGTGAGGACAAGGGCTGCCTTGGTTTTCCGTATGGCCAGCGGTTTTGACTATGCCGTGACCGGCGTGCTCGTCCAAAGCAAGGCCGGAAGCAAACGCCTTGGCCGCCGGCATGGACATATCCATCGCAGCCGTGCCGGGCATGGCGCCATAGAGCAGGCAAGCCAGAAACATCAATGTGCGAACGACAAGGCGCATGCTGACACTCTAGCCTATCAAGCCACGCCAGGAAATGGGTTATCGGAGGTTGCTGGCAACGACTCTGTGAATGATCTGGTAGTCCTTGCTCTCTTCGCCGAACGGTGCGACGGGCCAATCCCATTGCTGCGCGATGGTCGGCACCTGCACGCCATGCAGCAGGTCCTCGTGTTGATGCACCTTGGCGGTCCTGTCGATGATGTCGAAGCCGGTATCGGTCAGAAGGCAGACTTTGCAAGGTAGACCGGAAAGACCATCGACATGGGCCTGGATGAGCCGAGGGAGCGTGTCTTCCGGTATGCTTGCTGCTCCTTCCTGCTCGATCCTGTGGCGCGCGCCGGTGCCGATCTGGGACAGCAGATTGGCCGACACAACGAGGTCCAGATAAGGCACCTGGCGGAGAAAGCTCAACGGCTCGATGTCTATCCCCTCTTTCAACATGTCATAGCCGGAGAGATCGCGGCTATTCAGCACGACATTGCGATACTTGCGCCAATAGAGTGTCGCTCGCACGCTGGATAGATGCACGAGATCGACGAGAACGAGTGTGTCGAACGCTGCAGAAAGCTGTCGCCAGGGCACGTCGCGTAAAAGGCCGGAGCCAAGGATGACCGCCGTGCGTCGCTGCTTCAATCTCGAGGCTGTCGAAAGGATGAAGCGCTTGCTGTTTTCTTCGTGCTCTCCCCAAGCCGTTGCGCATCGATTGGCGCGCGCCCATAGATTGACGGAGTAGCGAATATGCGCACGAAATGCCGGCTCGGTCTTCCAGTAAGTCCCGGCGTAGTTCAAGGCTTCGAGGATCATGTAGGCTTCACTCTGGAGTGCATGGTATCTGTGCAGGCTCAATCCGCCTGCACAGCCTATCGCAGTATCAACTGCGCTGCGGTTCGACCAGAGCGTTGACGATGCGGCGCACCAAGGGCAGCACCAGAAGCAGCGTCGGGAAGGCCACGAGCCAGGAAAGACCCCAGGCCGGCAGCCAGCGCGCCAGGAAATCCTCGGTAAGGCCGATGGCGCGGATCGTCGCGATGAGCGACACGACGAACGTCATCAGAATGGAGAGCACCATAGGCATGAGAATGGCGCCGTAGCGCGCGGGTAAGCGTGAGAATGTCATGAAACATGTCTTTCTAAACGTCGTCTTCAAAAGCGCACCTTGTTCGCGCCCCCAAAGAACGAGGGGGTTAAGGCGCGTTGCTTGACGTTAGACGCTTACGGTCGAAATCGACGACGATACAACGCTAACACTGCCGCTCTTGCCTTGCAAGCACTCGACAGGCTGGATCGCCGCTTCGAGTCAACGAGTTGTGGCAAATCCGCAAGCGCCCGCCCTTGCCGCACAGGGGCTCATCCTCTAAGACACCCACTTGATTTCAAGAGACAATTGGACTGGCATCATGAGCGAAAAAGCAAAAAAGCCTCAGAAACTGAAAGCCCGTCTGCCGCGCGGCTTCGTGGACCGTTCGGCTGCCGATATCCATGCCACCAATGAGATGATCGATAAGATCCGCAAAGTCTATGAGCTTTACGGTTTCGATCCCGTCGAAACGCCGCTGTTTGAATATACCGATGCGCTGGGCAAGTTCCTGCCCGATAGCGACCGGCCGAATGAGGGCGTGTTTTCGCTTCAAGACGATGACGAACAGTGGATGAGCTTGCGCTATGATCTCACAGCGCCGCTTGCCCGTCATGTTGCGGAAAACTTCAACGAGATCCAACTGCCGTACCGCACCTATCGCGCGGGCTATGTCTTCCGCAATGAGAAGCCAGGCCCCGGCCGCTTCCGCCAGTTCATGCAGTTCGACGCCGATACCGTCGGTGCCGCTGGCGTCCAAGCGGATGCCGAAATGTGCATGATGATGGCCGACACGCTGGAAGCGCTCGGAATCAAGCGCGGCGACTATGTCATTCGCGTCAACAACCGCAAGGTGCTGGATGGTGTGATGGAAGCCATCGGTCTCGGCGGTGAAGGCAATGCCGGTCGTCGTTTGAACGTTCTGCGCGCCATCGACAAGCTCGACAAGTTCGGGCCCGAAGGCGTGAAACTCCTGCTCGGCCCCGGTCGCAAGGATGAATCCGGCGACTTTACCAAGGGTGCAGGGCTTGACGAGGCGCAGATTGAAAAGGTTCTCTTCTTCGTCGGCATCAAGGATTATGCCGCAAGTGCTGCCGATCTTGCAAAGCTCGTCGCCGGCACCTCGAAGGGCGAGGAAGGCGTCGAGGAACTCAATGTCATCGGTGCGCTCGTTGCGAGTGCCGGTTACAAGGCGGATCGCATCAAGATCGATCCATCGGTCGTGCGCGGCCTCGAATATTATACCGGCCCCGTTTACGAAGCCGAATTGAGTTTCGATGTCACCAACGAAAAGGGCGAGAAGGTCGTCTTCGGCTCGGTCGGAGGCGGGGGGCGTTACGATGGTCTCGTGTCGCGCTTCATGGGCCAGCCTGTTCCCGCAACCGGTTTCTCGATCGGTGTCTCGCGCCTGATGACGGCGTTGAAGAACCTCGGCAAGCTTGGCCAGGCAAAGCCACTCGCGCCTGTTCTCATCACCGTCATGGATGGCGATGTGGAGAGCATGGGCCGCTACCAACGCTTCACCCAGGCGCTGCGCGCCGAAGGCATTCGTGCCGAAATGTATCAGGGCAACTGGAAGAAGTTCGGCAATCAGCTAAAATATGCCGATCGCATGGGCGCCCCGATTGCCATCATCCAGGGCGGTGATGAGCGAGCTGAAGGCGTGGTGCAGATCAAGGACCTGATCGAAGGCAAGCGCCTGTCCGGCGAGATCGAAGACAATGCGACATGGCGCGAAGCGCGTGTGGCGCAGGACGTTGTGTCCGAAGCCGATCTCGTCGCGAAGGTGAAGGAAATCCTCGAAGCGCAGGCGGAAGACCGACGCCGGGCAGAAGGCTGATCAGCCGTGACCATTCTCCGTCTGGATCACATCCAACTGGCGATCCCGGTAGGGGGTGAAGAGAAGGGGCGGGCGTTTTATGCCGGCCTTCTCGGTCTCGAAGAGGTCGAGAAGCCTGCCAACCTGGCAGGGCGCGGAGGATGCTGGTTTGTGGCTGGCGATGTTCGGGTGCATCTCGGCGTCGCCGGAGAGTTCGTCGCGGCTAGCAAAGCGCATCCTGCCTTTGTCGTCGATGATCTGTCAGAGCTTCGAAAAAGACTTGAAACCGCAGGCTACCCTGTGGTTGAGGATGAGCCACTGGAAGGATATCACCGCTTCTATGTGTATGATCCCTTCGGAAACCGCATCGAAATGATGCAACCGCTCGAACCGTGACGAAAAGTACTGCTTCATGCCCCTGATCGACATGCCGGAATTTTCCGGAGAGCTGCTGGACGAGTTTGCGGCGCGCAAGACGATGCGGGTCAATACACCCGTCATTCAGCCTGCCGCGCCCTTCCTGGATATGGCTGGCGAGGATTTGCGCCGTCGAATTTTTCTGACCGAAAGCGAGACTGGCGAAAGCCTGTGTCTGCGACCGGAGTTTACGATCCCCGTTTGCCTTCGCCATATCGAAACGGCAACCGGCACGCCGAAGCGTTACGCCTATCTGGGCGAAGTCTTTCGTCAGCGCCGTGAAGGTGGAAGCGAGTTCTATCAGGCCGGGATCGAAGATCTGGGTGATGGCGATGTCGCCGCCGCCGATGCGCGCGCGATAGGCGACGCTTTCGGCATTCTGAACCGGCTTCTTCCAGGGCAGACGCTTTCTGCTCGTTTGGGAGATCAGAAAGTCTTCGAAGCCGTGATTGCCGCACTCGGTCTGCCGCTTGGCTGGCAGAAGCGTCTCGTTCAGGCCTTTGGCGATACCGCGCAACTCGATGCGCTGCTCGAAAGCCTTGTCAGCCCCAAGCCGATGACAGGGCTCGATGCCCGCGTGGCGGGACTGCTCGCGACCGGCGAGGAAAAGGTTCTTGTCGATTATATCGACAGCGTCATGCAGGAGACAGGCTACTCCACCAATGCAAGTCGTGCACCGCAGGAGATTGCAAGACGCCTTCGCGAGAAGCTGGCGCTTGCCGCCACCCGTCTGCCGGATGACAGCTTCCAACTGCTAAAGCAGTTCCTCAGCCTCCAGGCGCCTCTGTCAGAGGCGTCGAAAACGCTCTCGGACTTCGCTGAAAAAGCAAAACTGAAGCTCGGGGTGGCCGTTTCCGATTTCGATGCCCGCGTAGCGGCTCTTGCCAATGGCGGCGTCGATCTTTGTTCGGTGACCTATGGCGCCGCCTTCGGCCGTCCATTGGACTACTATACGGGCCTCGTCTTCGAAATCACGCAGGAGGGGCAAACGGCCGTGCTCGCAGGGGGCGGACGTTTCGACCGGCTGATGACGCTGCTGGGCGCCAAGGACACGATTCCTGCCGTTGGTTTCTCGCTCTGGCTGGACCGCATCGAAGCTGCGAGGACTTCCGCATGACCATCACCATAGCGCTGCCCTCCAAGGGACGCATGAAGGACGACTCCTCGGCCATTCTCGAACGCGCCGGGTTGAAGATCACCGCGATCGGCAGCGATCGCTCCTATCGTGGTCGTGTCGAAGGACGAGACGATATCGAGATTGCCTATCTTTCGGCATCCGAGATCGCCCGTGAGATTGGCAACGGCACTGTCGATTTCGGCGTGACGGGTGAAGATCTCGTGCGCGAAGACTTGAGCAACGTCGATAGTCGTGTCGAATTCTGCGCCCGGCTTGGTTTCGGCCACGCGGATGTGGTGGTCGCGGTTCCGGAAATCTGGCTCGACGTGGATAGCATGGCCGACCTTGGTGACGTCGCCTCCGAGTTTCGCGCCCGCCACGGCCGCCGCCTGGCGATCGCCACCAAATATTGGCGCCTAACGCAGCAGTTCTTCTCTCGCCAGCATGGCATCCAGCTCTACCGTATCGTCGAAAGCCTGGGCGCCACAGAGGGCGCGCCCGCAGCAGGTCAGGCGGATATCATCGTTGATATCACCTCCACCGGTTCGACGCTGAAGGCAAACCACCTGAAGATACTGACCGACGGCATCATCCTGAGGTCGGAAGCCTGCTTCGTTCGTGCCCGTAAGGCGGAGCACGAAGGCGATGCTGTCGTTCAGGAGATCGTCTCGCGCGTCAAGACGGCGCTTGGCTGAGGGCATATTTTGTCTATGCTGTTCTCCTTATGAAGGAGAATGTCATGCGCATCACAGGCCAGTGCCACTGCGGCAGCGTTCGATATGAAGCGGAAGTCGATCCGGAGCATGTGGTCATCTGCCACTGCACAGATTGCCAGCGTCTGACGGGTTCCCCCTATCGCGTGACCTTGCGAGCGAAGCGCCAGGACATCAGCCTGACCGGCGCTGAGCCGAAGCTCTACAGGAAGAAGGCGGAAAACGGCAATGTCCGTCTGATGCATTTCTGTGGCGACTGCGGCGCGCCGCTGTTCAGCAGCGCCGAACAGGACAACGGCACCTGGGGCATACGGTGGGGCTCGATCAATGAACGAGCCGAGTTGGAACCGCGTGTGCAGATCTGGGCGCGCTCCAAGGCCGCTTGGGTTGACCATCTCGACGGGATCCCCGCTTTTCCCAAGGAACGAACATAAAGAAAAAACCGTCGGATTGCTCCGACGGCTCATTTTATCCGCTTTGAAATTCAGGCGTGGGCAAGCTTCGGCCCGCGCATCGCGTCGACCGAATAGGCACCGGCACCGGAGGCTCCGAGGAGGATATAGGCGCCAGCCAGCGTGATGTTCTTCATCAGCATGATGCCGTTCAGGGTGTTGATCCAGCCGAGAGCCGCATCTGGCCAGCCGGGAACGGCAACGGTGCCGCTGTGGAAGACAAGACCGGTGAAGACGCAGAATGCAGCCAATGCGAAGGCGGCAATCTTGGTCTGGAAGCCAACGAGAACGGCAAGGCCGGTGACGAGCTCAAACAAACCGGCAAGGTAAGCAAGAGCGGTTGCCGCAGGCAAGCCAGCGCCGGTGATCATACCGGCCGTGCCGGCAGGGTCCATCAGCTTGCCGAAGCCGGAATAGACGAAAATGAAGGAAAGAAGGATGCGTGCGACGAGCACGAGAGCGTTCTGACTGCTGGACATTTGATGTCTCCGTTGTGAGCTTTCGTTCAAGCCGTTGCGTGAACTCTGGAGACAGTTCTGACGGATTTTTTAAATTGACGAAAGATAAACGCACGGAGACTCTTCGTCTTCAAAAAGTGAACAATCAGCCGGACGCGTTGTGCCGATCGAGCATGGTGACAGACCTCTGCTTATGCTGGAGACGCTGCGAGACAGATGACAAGGAGGAGAGAGGATGAAAATTGTTAGAGGCACCATCGACAATGTCGACTCATGGACGCGTTTACGCGCTGCACTCTGGCAGGACGGCTCCGTCGAGCAACACCGCGAGGATGTCATCGAGACCTTTTTACAGAGAGCCGACAGGGCCATCGCCTTTCTCAGTGAAAGCGAGGAGGGTGAGATCGTCGGTTTTGCCGAAGGCAGTCTGCGCCACGATTATGTCAACGGCTGCAAGACGTCGCCCGTGGCCTTCCTGGAAGGTATTTATGTTCTACCGTCGCATCGGAAGCAAGGAATCGCGCGGCTGCTTTGTGATGCAGTTGGGGACTGGGGTAAGTCTCAAGGATGCATGGAGTTTGCCTCCGACGCCCCGCTTGAGAATGAGGTGAGCCGAAAGTTTCATGCCGCTCTCGGTTTTGCGGAGACGCAGCGCGTCGTCTTTTTCCGCAAGGATATTGAGGCCTGATGCAGCGAAAGTTAAACGAGAAATAATGGCCCTTTATTGCTGGGCTTTATGGGTAGGACTACAAGATTCTCGGTTTTCCGATCTTGAACCACGCCTTTGCGATCTTGCCGAGAGCGACCTCGTAGATATAGACAACATCGACTTCGCCACGTCCTTCGGGAAAATTGCGCGTCACGGTCTCGTGGTCGATGACCATGTCTTCGAGAATTATGCGCGATAGCAGTTGCCCATGAAGATCTGGTTCTTTGAAGCGCTCGATGTGGCGCTCGCGAATTTCGAGAGCGTTGCGCGCCAAGAGCGTCGAGGGAAAAGCAAAGTACTGACAGTCGTCAGCCCACCACCGCATGAATTCATCGATGTCACGGGCATTATAGGCCTCGAGCTGTTTCTGCACCGGAAGTTCGACGGCACTGTTCAAGGGACACCTGTTCCACATGCTCGCATCGGGGGCGATGTTTTATTCGACGGATTTGTTTAGCGGTAAGCACGTTCCAAGATCAAGCAGGCCTAGAGTGTTGCTGCTGATGGATGGCTCGCGATGCTGGAATGAGCTGAGGGGAATTTGATGGCGACGGCGGAACGACCCAAACAAAAAGGGCGATCCGAAGACCGCCCTTTCGTATTCCAGAGGGAATGGACTGATTAGAAGTCCATGCCGCCCATGCCGCCGCCCGGCATTGCAGGCATTGCGGAGTCCTTCTTCGGCAGCTCGGCAATCATGGCTTCCGTGGTGATCAGCAGCGAAGCAACCGAAGCTGCGTTCTGCAGAGCCGTACGGACAACCTTGACCGGGTCGACGATACCCATGGCAATCATGTCGCCATATTCGCCGGTCTGAGCGTTGTAACCGAAGTTATCGTCATCCTTGTCGAGAAGCTTGCCAACAACGATAGAAGCTTCGTCACCGGCGTTGTCTGCGATCTGGCGAACCAGAGACTGCAGAGCGCGGCGAACGATGTTGATACCAGCTTCCTGGTCATCGTTCACACCCTTGACGGTGATCTTCTGAGCGGAACGAAGCAGAGCGGTACCACCGCCGGCAACGATGCCTTCTTGAACAGCAGCGCGGGTTGCGTTCAGAGCGTCGTCGATACGGTCCTTGCGCTCCTTCACTTCAACTTCCGTTGCACCGCCGACGCGGATGACGGCAACGCCACCAGCAAGCTTGGCAAGGCGTTCCTGCAGCTTTTCGCGGTCGTAATCGGAAGAGGTTTCTTCGATCTGAGCCTTGATCTGGGCAACGCGGCCTTCGATGTCGGTCTTCTGGCCGGAGCCGTCAACGATCGTGGTGTTTTCCTTGGAGATGGAAACCTTCTTGGCCTTGCCGAGCATGTCAAGCGTGACATTTTCGAGCTTGATGCCGAGGTCTTCGGAGATCACGGTACCACCGGTCAGGATCGCGATGTCTTCGAGCATGGCCTTGCGGCGGTCGCCGAAGCCAGGAGCCTTGACGGCAGCGATCTTGAGGCCGCCACGCAGCTTGTTGACGACGAGCGTTGCAAGAGCTTCGCCTTCGACGTCTTCAGCGATAATGACGAGCGGCTTGCCGGTCTGAACAACGGCTTCGAGAACTGGAAGCATGGCCTGAAGGTTGGAGAGCTTCTTCTCGTGAAGGAGAATGTAAGCGTCTTCCAGGTCGGCAATCATCTTCTCAGGGTTGGTCACGAAGTAAGGCGACAGGTAGCCGCGGTCGAACTGCATGCCTTCGACGACTTCGAGTTCGGTCTCAGCGGTCTTGGCTTCTTCGACGGTGATGACGCCTTCGTTGCCAACCTTCTGCATGGCTTCCGCGATGTCGCGGCCAACCTGCGTGTCGCCGTTAGCGGAGATCGTACCGACCTGAGCAACTTCCTCAGAGGTGTTGATCTTCTTTGCCTTCGCTTGCAGGTCCTTGACGACTTCTGAAACAGCGAGGTCGATACCACGCTTCAGGTCCATCGGGTTCATGCCGGCTGCAACAGCCTTCTGGCCTTCGCGAACGATCGCCTGGGCAAGAACGGTTGCAGTCGTGGTGCCGTCACCGGCGATGTCGTTGGTCTTCGAAGCAACTTCGCGGACCATCTGTGCGCCCATGTTCTCGAACTTGTCTTCCAGTTCGATTTCCTTGGCGACGGAAACGCCGTCCTTGGTGATGCGCGGTGCGCCGAAGGACTTGTCGATAACAACGTTACGACCCTTCGGGCCGAGCGTGACCTTCACTGCGTCAGCGAGAATGTCGACGCCCTTGAGCATCTTTTCGCGCGCCGAGCGGCCGAATTTTACTTCTTTGGCTGCCATGTTTCAAAACTCCTGGTTTCGAATGGCCGGAACAGTGTCCGGCTTCAGATTACGGAAATGGGGAAGGCGGCTAAATCAGCCGATGATGCCCATGATGTCGGCTTCCTTCATGATGAGAAGGTCTTCGCCGTCGAGCTTTACTTCCGTGCCGGACCACTTGCCGAACAGGATGCGGTCGCCGACCTTGACGTCGAGAGCGACGATCTTGCCGGACTCATCGCGTGCGCCGGAGCCAACTGCGACGATTTCGCCTTCCTGCGGCTTTTCCTTGGCGGTATCAGGAATGATGATGCCACCCTTGGTCTTAGCTTCAGACTCAACGCGACGAACCACAACGCGGTCGTGCAGCGGGCGGAAATTGGTGCTTGCCATTGTCTATTCCCTCGATCAAATGACATTCGCGGATCGGAAACGACCCGCCTGGATTGATGTTAGCACTCTCATTTGCCGAGTGCTAGCGAGACGGAGATAAGCAGGGTGTCGGGTGCTGTCAAGAACGGCCTGTCGGAAAAATTTCATGTAAAATGGTTACTGCGATTGCATGACAGATTTTTTGCGCTCCGAAACTTCCGCTACCCACCCGACTCTGTCGGAACTCTTTTTTGTCTTCGGCCGTGTCGGCCTGTTGAGCTTCGGCGGTCCAGCGGGCCAGATCGGCATGATGCACCGCGTGCTGGTCGATGAGAAACGCTGGCTTTCCGAAGAGCGATTCCTGCACGCGCTGAATTACTGCATGCTTCTCCCAGGACCGGAGGCCCAGCAACTGGCAACCTATGCCGGATGGCTCCTGCATGGCAGACGCGGCGGCATCATCGCTGGCACGCTCTTCGTTCTGCCGGGCTTCCTCGTCATCGTCGCACTTGCCGCAGCCTACGCGCTCTATCAGGATACGCATTGGCTGCCCGCCCTTCTCTTCGGTCTGAAGGCAGGCGTGCTCGCCATCGTCATCGAAGCCTTGCTGCGCGTGGCAAAACGCGCGCTGAAGAGCCGCTTCCTTATCGGTATCGCGGCCGCAGCCTTCGTTGCTCTGTTCTTTTTCGGCGTTCCCTTTCCGCTCGTTATCCTCGCTGCTGGTATTTCGGGTTTCCTGAAAGCCCGAGGAGGGCGCTCGACAAAGCCTGATGTCGAAAGCAAGGCGCCACCCCTGCTGCGGCAGATCCGAGGGGTTCTCGTCGGCATTCTCATCTGGCAAATGCCGCTTCTGCTGTTCTGGCTTCTGGCCGCGCCGAGCTCGCTCATCGAACTGCAAGAGTTCTTCTCAAGGCTTGCAGTCGTCACCTTTGGTGGCGCCTATGCGGTTCTTGCCTATGTGGCGCAGGTGGCGGTGGAAACGCATCACTGGATGACGGCAAGCGAGATGCTGGACGGTCTGGCGCTTGCAGAGGCGACGCCCGGACCGCTCGTTCTGGTTCTTTCCTATATTGGCTTTCTTGCAGCGTTTCGGCATCCGGGCATGCTCGATCCGATGCTGGCGGGTGTTCTGGGCGCAAGTGTTGCCGCCTGGGCAACATTCGTACCGAGCTTCATCTTCATATTTCTCGGTGCGCCTTACGTGGAAAGGCTGAGAGACAATGCGGCTTTATCCGGCGCCTTGTCCGCCATTACCGGCGCGGTGGTGGGCGTCATTCTCAATCTTTCGGTCTGGTTTGGTCTGCATGTGCTTTTTGGCAAAGTCGAAAGGGTTGAACTTCTGCCTCAGATCAATTTCGGCATGTCCTTGCCCGAATGGCATTCGCTCGACCTTGCATCACTTGCGCTCTTCGTCGTCTCGGCCATCATGCTGTTTCGCCTGAAATTCGGTATGCTGCCGGTGCTCGGCCTGTGTATCGGGGCAGGTTTCATCCGGCTTTGGCTCGGCTGAGGTATTAGTTTCGCACAGGCACCCGCTGTCTTTTTCGCTTGCCATCGCAACCAGCCTTTGCGATGTCACGAGCTCGAAAATGATGGAAAGAGTTGGAAGATTCATGGCCCACCGCATTGCCACCCTTGGCGACATCACCTCCCAATTCGATGTCATCCTCTCCGATGTGTGGGGCGTGCTGCACAATGGCGTGACCGCTTTTCCCGCAGCCGGTGTCGCATTGGCCGAAGCGCGCAAGAACGGCAAGACTGTCGTCCTCATCACCAATTCCCCGCGTCCGGCCATCGGCGTCATTCCGCAGTTGCGTGCGCTTGGCGTGCCCGATGAGGCCTATGACCGCATCGTCACCTCGGGTGACGTGACCCGCGAGTTGATTGCCGAGGGACCGAAGAAGGTCTTCCTGCTGGGTCCCGAGCGCGATATGCCGCTGTTCGATGGTCTCGACGTGACGGTGGTGGGTGAGAGCGATGCGGAAGCCGTTGTCTGCACTGGTTTCTTCGACGACGAAACCGAAACGCCTGAAGATTATACCGAGATGCTAAAGGGTTTTGTCGCCCGCTCCGCGCCGATGATCTGCGCCAACCCTGATCTGGTGGTCGAGCGTGGCGAGCGCATCATCCCCTGCGCAGGCGCCATGGCGGCCTACTTCGAACAGTTGGGCGGCGAAGTGCGCATTGCCGGCAAACCGCATGCGCCGATCTACGAGGCCTGCTTTGCCGCGGCAAAGGAAGTGCGCGGCGAGTTCAGCAAGGACCGTGTTCTGGCAATCGGCGACGGTATGCCGACCGACGTCAAGGGCGCCATCTCCGCCGGTCTCGATCTCCTCTACATCAGCGGCGGCATTCATGCGGCGGAATACACGTTGAATGGCGAGATCGATGAGGCGCTTCTTAATAGCTATCTGAAAAGCCAGAATGCGGCGCCCGGCTGGTGGATGCCGCGTCTGGCCTAAAGCGAGTCGCGATCTTTCAGATCCGCGCTTTACGCTTTAGGTCCTTGTTTGTCGCATGTCGTTATCGCAAAACCGATGGCCACTTTTGCGCGACACGCTTTAGAAAGTTTCCGATGACCGTGTTCCATCGCAATGAGAAGAAAGAACCGCTTCCGGACGCATTGAAGGGTGGCGTTGTCGCGATCGGTAATTTCGATGGTGTGCATCGCGGCCATCGCGCCGTGCTGGATCAGGCGCTGGAGCTTGCAAGATCGCGCGGCGTTGCAGCCCTTGTCCTGACATTCGAGCCGCATCCGCGCACGGTTTTCCGGCCGGAGACGCCGGTCTTTCGTCTGACGCCGGCGCCGCTGAAAGCCCGCCTTCTGGAGGCGGAGGGCTTTCAATCCGTCATCGAATATCCCTTCGACAAGACATTCTCGCAGCGTTCGGCAGAAGACTTCGTCAAGTCCATTCTGGTCGACTGGCTGGGTGCTGGTGGCGTCGTCACCGGCGTCGATTTCCATTTCGGCAAGGGCCGCGAGGGTGGTCCGGCCTTTCTGATGCAGGCCGGCAAGCGCCATGGCTTCGATGTGACGCTGGTAGATTCGTTTCGTGATGAGGGCTCGGACGTGATTTCATCAAGCCGTATTCGGGACTGTCTGGCCAAGGGCGATGTGGTCGGTGCCGCTGGTCTGCTTGGCTATCGCTTCACGGTGGAAGCAGAAGTTATTCGCGGGCAGCAGCTTGGCCGCACACTCGGTTACCCGACAGCCAACATGGCGCTGCCACCCGAAACGGAGTTGAAGCCTGGAATCTATGCGGTGCGCTTCAGACCGGCCGACGGAACGCTGCATGACGGTGTGGCAAGCTTCGGCTATCGCCCAACGGTAACAGAGAATGGCGCAGCCCTTCTTGAAACCTTCGTCTTCGATTTCAGCGGCGATCTTTACGGCCAGGTCTGCTCGGTTTCCTTCTTCGGCCACCTGCGCGATGAGCTGAAATTTGATGGGCTGGAGGCGCTCGTCGTTCAGATGAAGAAGGACGAGGAGGAGGCAAGAGCGCTTCTTTCAGGTGTCACGCCGCTCAGCGAAGTGGATGCCAAGATCGCTTTTTGACGAAGCGGGCCACTCCTGCGATCAATTCCCTTTTCAAACAGGCTGAAACGTCCTAAACAACCGGCCATGATCCAATATCGGTCGACGTTCATATCCCGAATTATTGGCCCGGCCTTCCGCCCGCTCTGAGAGCCGGAAGGTCCGGGATTTTGGCGCTTGTCTCAAGCATGTCGTCCGGACATGCGTCAGACAATCCAGGCGCCTTCGCTAAGCCCTCTTTTTTTGATGAGACGGCGCGAGCCTCATTCGGCGCCGCGATAATGGTACGATCATGAACGACACCGCAGAAAAAATCGATTACTCCGCAACGCTTTACCTGCCGCAGACGGACTTCCCGATGCGCGCCGGTCTGCCGCAAAAAGAGCCGGAGCTAGTCAAGCGCTGGCAGCAAATGGACCTCTACAAGAAGCTGCGCGCCTCCGCCGCCGGCCGCGAGAAGTTCGTGCTGCATGATGGCCCTCCTTACGCAAACGGCAACATCCACATCGGCCACGCGCTGAACAAGATCCTGAAGGACGTCATCACCCGTTCCTTCCAGATGCGTGGTTACGACTCCAACTATGTCCCCGGTTGGGATTGCCACGGCCTGCCGATCGAATGGAAGATCGAGGAAGCCTACCGCGCCAAGGGCAAGAACAAGGACGAGGTTCCGATCAACGAATTCCGCAAGGAATGCCGTGACTTTGCCGCTGGCTGGATCAAGGTTCAGTCGGAAGAGTTCAAGCGTCTCGGTATCGAAGGCGATTTCGACAATCCCTACACGACGATGAACTTCCACGCCGAAGCGCGCATCGCCGGCGAGCTGTTGAAGATCGCCAAGAGCGGCCAGCTCTATCGCGGGTCCAAGCCTGTCATGTGGTCGGTCGTCGAGCGCACGGCGCTGGCGGAAGCGGAAGTCGAGTATCACGATGTCGAAAGCGACACGATCTGGGTGAAATTCCCGGTCGTCGAGGGTTCGGCTGAGCTTGAAGGCGCCTCGATCGTCATTTGGACCACGACGCCATGGACGATCCCGGGCAACCGCGCGATCTCCTTCTCGTCGCGCATCCAGTATGGCCTTTACGAAGTCACGGCTGCTGCCAACGATTTTGGCCCGCAGCCGGGCGAGAAGCTCGTCTTTGCCGACAAGCTGGCAGCCGAATGCTTTGCCAAGGCGAAGCTGGAATTCAAGCGCGTCCGGGATGTTTCTTCCGACGAGCTAGGCAATCTTGTCAGCGCCCATCCGCTTGCTGGTCTCGGCTACGATTTCAAGGTGCCGCTGCTCGATGGCGATCACGTCACCGACGATGCCGGTACGGGCTTCGTGCACACCGCTCCCGGTCACGGTCGCGAGGACTTTGACGCCTGGATGGCGCAGGCGCGCCAGCTGGAAGCGCGCGGCATCTCGGCAAAGATCCCCTTCACCGTCGGTGATGATGGCTTCTACACGGAAGATGCCCCCGGCTTCGGCCCCTCGGCAGAGGGCGGCGCTGCCCGTGTCATGGACGATAACGGCAAGAAGGGCGATGCCAATGAGCGCGTCATCAAGGCGCTGATCGCGGCCAACAACCTGTTTGCCCGTGGACGCCTGAAGCACAGCTATCCGCATAGCTGGCGCTCCAAGAAGCCGGTCATCTTCCGCAACACGCCGCAATGGTTCGTCTATATGGACAAGGAACTGGGCGATGGCACCACGCTGCGCTCGAGAGCCCTGTCTGCAATCGACGACACGCGTTTTGTTCCAGCCGGTGGCCAGAACCGCCTGCGCGCCATGATCGAAAACCGCCCGGACTGGGTCCTGTCGCGTCAGCGCGCCTGGGGCGTTCCGATCGCCGTCTTTGCCGATGACAAGGGCGAGGTGCTTTTGGACGAAGCCGTCAACGCCCGCATCCTCGATGCTTTTGAAGCTGAAGGTGCCGATGCCTGGTTCGCCGAAGGCGCCAAGGAGCGGTTCCTGGGCAACGACCATGACCACGCCAAGTGGCACCAGGTCATGGACATTCTCGATGTCTGGTTCGACTCGGGCTCCACCCATACCTTCACGCTGGAAGACCGCCCGGACCTGAAGTGGCCGGCGGACGTCTATCTCGAAGGCTCAGACCAGCATCGCGGCTGGTTCCATTCGTCGCTGCTGGAAAGCTGCGCGACGCGTGGCCGCGCGCCCTACAACGCCGTCGTCACCCATGGCTTCACCATGGATGAGAAGGGCGAGAAGATGTCGAAGTCCAAGGGCAACGTCGTTGCGCCCCAGGATGTGATGAAGGATGCGGGCGCCGATATCTTGCGCCTTTGGGTCATGACCACCGATTACTGGGACGATCAGCGTCTCGGTAAGGCGATCATCCAGACCAATGTCGATGCCTATCGCAAACTGCGCAACACCATCCGCTGGATGCTCGGCACGCTCGCCCACGACAAGGGCGAGGAGATCGCCTATGCCGATCTGCCGGAACTGGAAAAGCTCGTTCTGCACCGCTTGAGCGAGCTCGATAAGGTAGTACGCGAAGGCTACGACAGTTTCGAGTTCAAGAAGATCGCCCGTGCGCTGGTGGATTTCTCCAACGTCGAGCTCTCGGCCTTCTACTTCGATATCCGCAAGGATGCGCTCTACTGCGATGCGCCGTCTTCATTGAAGCGCCGCTCGGCGCTCTACGTGATCGCCAAGCTTTTCGATTGCCTCGTGACATGGCTGGCACCGATGCTGCCATTTACCACCGAGGAAGCCTGGCTTTCGCGCCATCCGGGCGCCGAGTCTGTTCATCTTGAACAGTTCCCGACCATCCCGGCAGAATGGCACAGCCCGGCAGTCGATACCAAGTGGGAGAAGATCCGCAAGGTTCGCACGGTGGTCACCGGCGCGCTGGAAGTCGAGCGACGGGAAAAGCGCATTGGTTCCTCGCTGGAAGCGGCACCGGTGGTCCATATTGCCGATCCGGAGCTGATGGCGGCACTTGAAGGCCAGGACTTCGCAGAGATCTGCATCACCTCGGCAATCTCCGTGGTTGCGGGCGAAGGTCCGGCGGATGCATTCCGTCTCGGTGAGGTGCAGAAGGTCGCGGTTGAGCAGAAGCTGGCGGAAGGGCAGAAATGCGCTCGCTCCTGGCGGATCACGACCGATGTTGGCTCCGACCCGCAATACCCGGACGTTTCGGCCCGGGACGCGGCAGCGCTGCGCGAACTGGGCGTCGGCGTCTGAAACCTCGTTTGCTCAAGAAAATTGCCGGATGAATTGCGCTTTTGCCCTTCATCCGGTAAACCTGCCTGAAAATGGTCGGAATTGCGCATCAAGGGGTGCATCCGGTCGTCGGGACAGCCGCGCGCGCATAAGAAGATCAGGGTGATTTTCGTCAGGCATATCGCGTGGTTTTAATATGTAGAGCGTCTGTTTTGCGTCATTCGTGCCGCGCGGCGTTCTTGGGCGGAAGGGTTTCATGAGCATGACGCAGAGTTTTCGCATGTATCGCACCGTGGCAGGCATTTCCTTTGCCTGCCTGGCGCTGAGCGCGTGCACCAGCCCGACCTATGGTACGGGCAAGTCTGCAAGCGAACAGCTCCTGGACGATCTTGGTAACGCCACCTCGATCACCGGTGATCAGACCAAGCGGAATGTGAAGTACAATCCGCGCCCGGGTCTTGTCGTACCGGCCCAGGCCCGTGCCGAGCAATTGGCTCAGCCACAACAGAGCCTTGCCAACCGCGAGACCAATCCGCAGTGGCCCGAAACTCCGGAAGAGGCACGTGAGCGTCTTCGTGCGGAAGCCGAGGCCAACAAGGACAACCCGAATTATCGTTCGCCGCTCTTGGCTGGCAATGGCACCAACGGCCAGATGACAGAAACCCAGAAGTGGGAAGCCTTCCGCAAGGCCAAGGCCGATGCGCAGGGAGGTACGGTGGTCAACACCAATACGCGCAAGTATCTGACCGATCCTCCAGTCGAGTACCGCAATGTTTCCCAGGATCAACTGGCCGATCTCGGCGAGCCTGAGCTGAAGAAGGAGAAAGAGCGCAAGAAGAACGCTGCTCTGGCCGGAACCGGCAAAAGCTGGTGGAACCCCTTCCAGTAATCCTCCCAAGGTTCATCTTACAAACGCGACGCTTCTGACGTCGCGTTTTTGTTTTCGGTATCTTTGTCTACGGAGTTTGTCGTGACGCTGCTGATCAGGGACGCGATTGCCGCCGATGCGCCCACCATTTTGCGCTTCATTCGTGAGTTGGCCATCTACGAGAACGCCGAGCACGAGGTGAAGGCCACTGTCGAAAGCATCACGGCCTCCATTTTCGGTGAGGGCTCCGTTACCTCTGCGCTGATCTGCGAGCGCGAGGGTCAGCCGATCGGCTTCGCCGTCTGGTTCCTCAGCTACTCCACATGGCTTTCCCGGAACGGCCTTTATCTGGAAGACCTCTATGTCACGCCCGATGCGCGTGGCTCCGGCGCTGGGAAGGCGCTGTTGAAGCGTTTGGCTGCCATTGCAGTGGAAAAAGGCTGTGGTCGTTTCGAGTGGAGCGTTCTGGATTGGAACGAACCGGCCATTCGCGTCTATCAGGCCATTGGTGCCGAGGCGCAGGACGAATGGGTGCGGTACCGTCTTTCCGGTGACGCGCTCAAGGCTTTTGCCTCAGGCGATTGATGTTCAGCGCCTTCAGTCGCGCTTGTTTTGAAAGAAGGCCCGCAGAATTTCGGCACTCTCCACCTCGGCAAAGCCGGAATAGACCTCCGGTGCATGATGGCAGGTCGACTGGTTGTAGAAGCGAACGCCGCTCTCAACGCCGCCGCCCTTCGGGTCGTTCGCGCCATAATAGAGACGGCGGATGCGGGCAAACGAGATTGCCGCTGCGCACATAGTGCAGGGCTCCAGCGTGACGTAAAGATCGGCACCGGGCAGCCGCTCCTGGCCAAGCTCTTCGCAGGCCATTCGCATCACGGCAATTTCGGCATGGGCGGTAACGTCGTTCAATTCACGCGTGCGATTGCCGGAACGGGCAAGCACGCGGCCTTCATAAACGAGGACGGCACCGATCGGCACTTCGCCACGCGCACCCGCTGCCTGCGCTTCTTCCAGCGCAATGTCCATGAAATGCATCGTTTCCGCCATGCTTCTTGCAATTTCCTCTTAACCGTCGCCGCGTGACCTGATAGGACACGGCAAACAACAGGCAAACAACAAATGACATTCAAAGACAAGCCGAAGCGCGCCGGTGGCAAGACGTTCGACCGTGACAGGAAGCCGAAATCATCGGCAAAGCCGTCATCTGACGCGTCGGCGGGACGTGACAAGAAGACTTTTAAAGAAAAGCCGGAAGCAGCAGCCGTGGTAGAAACGGTCGCCTCCAAGCCGGAACGCATTTCCAAGATCATGGCGCGCGCAGGTGTAGCCTCGCGCCGCGATGTCGAGCGCATGATCATGGAAGGTCGCGTGTCTTTAAACGGCGTCAAGCTGGATAGCCCAGTCGTCAATGCGACGCTGGATGACAAGATCGAAGTCGATGGCGTTCCGATCCGTGGCGCTGAGCGCACGCGCCTGTGGCTCTATCACAAGCCTGCTGGCCTCGTGACCACCAACTCCGATCCGGAAGGTCGTCCGACCGTCTTCGACAACCTGCCGAAGGAACTGCCGCGCGTTCTCTCAATCGGTCGTCTCGACATCAATACCGAAGGCCTGCTGCTGCTGACCAATGATGGCGGCCTGTCCCGTGTGCTTGAACTGCCGACCACTGGCTGGCTGCGCCGCTACCGCGTGCGCGCCCATGGCGAGGTCGATCAGGCAGCACTCGACAAGCTGAAGGACGGCATTGCGGTGGACGGCGTGCTCTATGGCGCGATCGACGCGACGCTCGACCGCACGCAAGGTCACAACGTCTGGATCAGCATGGGCCTTCGTGAAGGCAAGAACCGCGAAATCAAGAACGTGCTCGGCGCCCTTGGTCTTGAGGTCAACCGCCTGATCCGCGTATCCTATGGACCCTTCCAGCTGGGCGATCTGCCGGAAGGTCATGTCATCGAGGTTCGCGGTCGTATGCTGCGCGACCAGCTTGGACCGCGCCTGATCGAGGCTGCCGGCGCCAATTTCGATGCGCCGATCTATGATCACAAGTCCGAAGAGGACGAGGAAGAGGCGCCCGCCAAGCCGGCCAAAGCCGAGTGGGGCAAGCAGGCTGCCGGCGACCGCAATCCGCGCGACGGCGACGAGCGTTCTTCCGGTCGTTTCGATGGAAAGCGCTCCGATAAGCCTGCTGGCAAGTTCGCACCCAAGGCAGGCGGCAAGCCCGGCGGCAAGTTTGCCGGGAAGGGCAGGGACGAAGCCGAGACCGACGATCGCGGTCCGAAGCGTCCGCCGCTCGGTAGCAACCGCACCGCCAATGTCTGGATGGCGCCTGGCGCCAAGCCGACCCGTGATGGCAAGGCCCGTAAGCTCTCCGCGCGTGCCGAAGCCGAAAGCGCTTTCAAGCAGCCATCGGCACAGGCTGAGGCCCGCCGCGCAGTCGTGCGCCACGCCGATGATGAGGGCGAATGGATTCGTTCCGATTCGAGCAACGAGGCCGGGCGTGATGAAGGTCGCGGTCGTGGCCGTGGTGATCGCTCCTTCGGCGATCGCAAGCCACGTGAAGCGGGCGATCGTCCCGCGCGTGGTTCGTTCGGGGATAAGCCTCGTGGTGAGCGCAAGTTCGGTGATCGTCCCTTCGGTGACCGCAAGCCGCGCGAAGATGGCGAGCGCAGTGAGCGCCCACGCAATGACCGCCCCCGGGGCGAAAGATCCTTCGGCGAAAAGTCCTCCGGCGACAGAACCGAGCGTTCGGATCGGCCAGCCCGTTCGTTCGACGATCGTCCTGCCCGTACTGACCGCTCCTTTGGTGATCGCAAGCCGCGTGAGGACGGCGATCGTCCAGCACGCAGCGAACGTCCCTTTGGCGACAAGCCCCGCGGCGGCAAGCCCTCCGGTGGAAGACCATCGGGCGGCAAGCCTGGCTTCGGCAAGCCGCGCGGCGAACGCTCTGAAGGCGGCAGCGGCCCGAAGGGCTTTGGCGGCAAGGGCGGCAGCAGAGGTTCCGGCGGCAAGGGTCAAGGTGGCAAACCGTCGGGAGGCGGCGGTCGTGGTCCCGGTGGCAAGCCATCGGGCGGTAGACCGTCCGGCCCAAGAGGCGGCTCGCGAGGGAACGGCGCGTAATGCGGATCGTTGGCGGTGAGTTTCGCGGCCGCAGTCTGGCCGCGCCCAAGTCGAATGCCATCAGACCCACGATCGACCGGACGCGGGAAAGCCTGTTCAATATTCTGAGCCATGCTTACCCCGAAAGCCTGGACGGCACCCGCATTCTCGATGTTTTCGCAGGCACCGGTGCCGTTGGTCTGGAAGCGCTCTCGCGCGGCTGTCGTGTTGCCCTTTTTGTGGAAAACGGCGTCGAGGGCAGGGGGCTTTTGTGGGAGAACATCGATGCGCTCGGGCTGCACGGCCGCGCTCGAATCCTGCGCCGCGATGCGACGAAGCTTGGTGGGGTCAACAATATCGAGCCCTTCGACCTTCTCTTCGCCGATCCGCCCTATGGTCAGGCGTTAGGTGAGAAGGCCTTCCAGGCCGCCCATCTCGGCGGTTGGCTCGTACCTGGTGCGCTGGCGATTCTGGAAGAGCAAGGCGATGTGGCCGTGATGGTCGATCCCGTCTTCAAGCCGCTGGAAAGCCGCACCTTCGGCGATACCAAAATGCATTTCTACCGCTACGAGCCCTGAAGCACCTCAGTGGACGCGAGAGGAGACCTCCGCGTCACTGTCCTGTCGTCTTTATGTCATAGAGCCAGTCTCAGTATGACCGTCGCGTCGCTTTGCCCAGATGCATTGCTGAGGCGCGATCGCATGACAGGAAATGAGGCTGTTCTCGTGGCTGCGAAGAAAAAGAAACTCTCCGACAAAAAGCGTAAGCGCAAAGAAACGGCAACGGAAAGAAGCGATCCCACCTTTGCGGTGGCTTTCGGTGGCGGCGGTGCACGTGGCATCTGCCACATCAATGTTATCGAAGCGATGGATGAACTCGGCATTCGCCCAAGCGCCATTGCCGGAGCCTCCATCGGCGGCATCATGGGCGCCGGTATGGCCGCCGGGATGAGCGGCAAGGACATTCGCGATTACACGCTGGCGCTGATGGGCAAAAAGGGCAGCGTCGCCAACAAGCTCTGGAGCCTCGGTCCTGCCTCCATGCGCCATGCCGCCTTCGGCTTTCGTTTGGGCCAGTTCAATCTTGAACTCATTCTCGATGCGCTTTTACCCTCCGCACTGCCGCGCGATTTCGCCGAACTCGGTGTTCCGCTGAAGGTGATCGCAACCGACTACTACGCACAGATGGAAGTCATCTGCCAGGACGGCGATCTGCGCCAGGCGCTTGCGGCCTCCGCCGCCATTCCAGCTCTCTTCATGCCGATCCGCATGAATGACCGCATCATGATCGATGGCGGGATCTTCAATCCCGTTCCCTACGAGCATCTCCTCGACGATGCCGATATTGTTATTGCTGTCGATGTCGTGGGCGGACCGGAGGGGGACGGCACCACCATGCCAAACCGAATCGAAAGCCTTTTCGGCGCCAGCCAGTTGATGATGCAATCGGCCATCGGACTGAAGCTGCGCATGCGCCCGCCGCATATTTTCCTGCGCCCGCCGGTCAACCGTTTTCGTGTGCTGGATTTCCTCAAGGCCCACGAGGTGCTGGCCGAATCGGATGGCATCAAGGACGACCTGAAGCGGCAGATCGACATGCAGATCGAGCTGTTTCACCGGGGGCGTGGCCTGGATATCTGAGCGCTTCTGCTCAAATGCAGGTGAAATGGCGCTTTGACCTTGATGCGGCAAAAGCTCGGCCATAAATGAAGGTCAACGAAAGGCCCGCCTCATGTCCTCAGAAATCGATTCTTCCAAGCTTCTAGACCGTGCAAGCGAACTCGTCACTCTGGCCAAGCGCGCCGGTGCCGATGAGGCGGATGCCGTGATCGTGCGCTCCCGTTCGCAGTCGGTGGGCGTCAGGCTCGGAAAGGTCGAAAGCACAGAATCCTCCGAGAGCGACGATTTTTCCTTGCGCGTCTTCGTCGGAAAGCGGGTTGCGAGCGTTTCGGCCAATCCCGGCTTCGACCTGACGACGCTTGCGGAGCGCGCCGTTGCGATGGCCAAGGTTTCGCCAGAAGATCCCTTTGCGTGTCTTGCCGACAAGGAGCGTCTTGCGACATCCTATGACGACCTTCAATTGTTCGATCCGACGGAGGTCTCCACCGACCAGCTTCGCGATGCGGCGCTGGCAGCAGAAGAGGCAGCACTTGCGGTGAAGGGCGTGTCGAACTCCTCCGGAGCCGGTGCCTCGAGCGGCATGGGTGGCCTTGTGCTTGTCACCTCTCACGGCTTTTCCGGCAGCTATATGGGTAGCCGTTTCGGCCGCTCCGTCAGCGTCATTGCTGGTGAAGGCACGAAGATGGAGCGCGACTACGATTACGACAGCCGTCTTTATTTCGCCGACCTCGATGCACCGGAAGACATCGGACGCCGGGCGGGCGAAAGGGTCGTCAGGCGTGTTAATCCAAGACAGATCGATACCGGCAGCAACATCACGGTTGTGTTCGATCCTCGCATTGCGCGTGGCTTTGTCGGCTCGATTGCGGGCGCGATCAATGGCGCATCGGTAGCGCGTAAAACCAGTTTCCTGCGCGACAAGATGGGCCAGCAGATCCTGAAAAAGGGCCTCTCCATCACGGACGATCCGCAGATCATCCGCGGCCCGTCCTCGCGTCCGTTCGATGGCGAGGGCGTACGGGGTGAAAAGCTGGTGATGATCGAGGATGGTGTCTTGAACCACTGGTTCCTCTCCACCTCTACCGCGCGGGAAATCGGTCTTGAAACCAATGGTCGTGGCGTTCGAGGCGGGACCTCCGTATCGCCCGCATCCACCAACCTGGCCTTGGAACCTGGCGACATCTCGCCGCAAGACCTGATCCGTCAGGTCGGCACGGGTTTTTACGTCACCGAACTGATCGGCCACGGCGCCAATATGATCACCGGTGAATATAGCTGTGGCGCAAGCGGTTTCTGGATCGAGAACGGGGAAACCTCTTTCGCCGTCTCAGAGGTGACGATCGCTTCCAACCTCAAGAACATGTTTATGCGCGTCACGCCCGCTAACGACGTGGACCGCAAATATGGTGTGGCAGCACCCACGCTTGCCATCGAAGGCATGACGATTGCGGGACGCTGACATCGCCATTCGGCGGTTGCTTTCGCGTCTTGCCCATGCGCATGTGAAAGCACAAATGGAAATGTGCGACACGCGCAGAACGACGGTATGATAGTTGAGACTTCTGGAGCCGATTGGCGCTCCGATCTGAATCTTGTTTTGAACGCCTCCCGCGAGGCTGGACAGGAGGCCCTACGGCATTTCCGTAAGGACCCCGAGGTCTGGTGGAAAGATGGCGGTCGCTCGCCGGTGAGTGCCGCCGACTATGCCGCCAATGACATCCTCGAAAGGCTGCTCCGCTCCGCTCGCCCGGATTACGGCTGGCTGTCGGAAGAAACCACCGATGATGACACGCGCCTGTCACGCGATACGCTCTTCGTGGTCGACCCGATCGACGGCACCCGCGCCTTCATCAACGGCAAGGATACGTGGTGTGTCAGTGTCGCTGTGGTTCATAAGGGCAGACCTGTGGTCGCGGCCCTCGTGGCACCGGCGCTGGGTGAGGAATTCACGGCGGTTCAAGATGCGAAAGCTGAAAAAAATGGTGAGGTGCTTCGGATCACCGACGCCGCCAGTGGACCGATCCAGCTTGCCGCTCCCGAGGAAGTGATTGCGCGCCTTCCGTCAGACTTCAAACCATCGGTTCGGCGCATCCCGCACGTACCCTCGCTGGCTTATCGCCTCGCCATGGTAGCCGACGGGCGGATCGATGGGACGCTTGTCCTGCCGAATTCGCATGACTGGGATCTCGCCGCCGCCGATTTGATCCTGCATCAGGCAGGTGGCCAGCTCGTCGATCTTGAGGGCAAGCCGTTGATCTACAATCGCGCGCAGGTCAAACACGGCGCTCTTTGTGCCGCGGCGAACCACATCCTGCCGACCCTGTTGATGCAGCTTGGGCGATCGGCCAGAGGTTGATTTTTACGTCAAAATCCAGCAGATGAAGGCTTCCTTGAACGCCTTTGAGAAGAAAGAAGAGACGACAGGACATGACCGAAGCGAATAACAAGAAACAGCTCCTTCACCTCGTATTTGGCGGCGAACTCGACAATCTCCAGGAAGTGCAGTTTCGCGATCTGAAAGCACTCGATATCGTCGGCATTTTCCCGGACTACGCGACGGCACTCGGCGCCTGGAAGTCAAAGGCACAGCAGACTGTCGATAACGCCCACATGCGCTATTTTATAGTGCATATGCACCGCCTTCTCGACCCCGAGAGCAAATAACGGCTTTCCACCCACTTGTTCTCCACTATAATCCGGCATGCATATTGGTAGTGCATCCCCCAGTCGGGGATGCACAATATATTGGGTATTGAGCGACAATTTTTTGCCGGGACCCAATCATAACAAAAAAGACGCATTTTTATCAGAAGTAGCCGGCCACGTTAATCGGGGGAAAAGCATTGCGCAGAGTGATCGAGGGCAGCATCGTATGAACAGCCGGATCGCACGTTTTGCCCTGTCGGGTTACAGAATGGCGGGAATGGCCGCCTATCCTTTCGCCCGGCCCTACCTGTCCTATCGGGCAGCGAAAGGCAAAGAGGATAAGCAGCGGCGTCTTGAACGGTTCGGCTATTCGAGTGCCGAGCGCCCGCGCGGTCCGCTGGTCTGGTTTCATGCGGCAAGTGTCGGCGAAACCCTGGCGCTGATCCCGCTCATTCGCGAAATCCGCAAGCGTGACATCCACGTGCTATTGACCACCGGCACGGTAACGTCGGCCGATATCAGCCGCACACGGCTTGGCAACGATGTCATCCACCAATATGTGCCGCTCGACATCAAGATCTGCATCAATCGCTTTCTCACCTATTGGGCTCCCGACGCCGCCATCACCGCTGAATCTGAGATTTGGCCGGTCACGATGATGGAACTGGAGCGCCGGCACATTCCGCAAATCCGCGTCAATGCCCGCATTTCCGACCGGTCCTTCGACCGGTGGAAGCGCTATTCCGATTTTGCCGAAGCGCTGTTTAGCAAGCTGGCGCTGGTCGTCGTGCAGTCGGATGTGGATGCGGAACGTTTCAGAGACCTCGGCTCATGGCCGGTGATCACGTCGGGCAATCTCAAGGGCGACACCGATCCGCCGCCCTGCGATCAGGCGCAATTGGACCTCTATAAGCGCCAGATCAGCAACCGAAAGACCTGGGCAGCGATCTCCACCTTCGACGGTGAGGAGAAGGCGGCAGCCACCGTTCATGCCGCGATCAAATCCCGCAATGGTCAGTTGACGATCATCGTTCCGCGCCATCCGGAACGGGCGGATGAGATCGAGGCCATGCTCAAGGGCATGAACCTCAAGGTGGCGCGCAGAAGCCGCAACGATGTGATCACGCCTGAAACCGATATCTTCCTCGGCGACAGCATCGGGGAAATGGGTCTCTACCTCCGTTTGACGGAGCTGGCATTTGTCGGGCGATCACTGATGGCGGAAGGCGGTCAGAACCCGCTGGAGCCGGCCATGCTTGGCTGTGCGGTTCTGTCCGGCGCCCATGTGCAGAACTTCCGCGAAGCCTATCAGAAACTTCTGCGCTCCGGCGCTGGCCGCATCATCCGCGATGTGGAGATGTTGGCTAAGGCGGTGCACTACCTGTTGGCCAATGATAATGAGCGCTACAAGATGATCGATGCCGGAGGCCGGGTCATCCAGGACATGCGCGGCGCACTGTCGTTGACGCTGAAGGCGCTCGAGCCCTATATCAACCCGCTGACGGTGTCCGCCAAGCTCCAGCCACGCAGCGCGGTGGGCTGACGCCTTGGACCAGAACAATTCGATGAAGTCCGCCGCCGACATTGCCGCCGTTCTCTTCGATAAGGACGGCACCCTGATCGGCTATGACGCCAGTTGGGGTCCGGTCAATCGCGAGCTGGCAGCGATTGCCGCCGAAGGCGACGCAAAGCTTGCGGACCGTCTTCTTCTCGCCTGCGGCATGGACCCGGTCACCGGCCATGTCAAACCGGACAGTTTGCTGGCAGCAGGCAATACCGCGGAAATTGCAGCCGGCCTGATTGCAGCCGGATCGCCTTGCGCCCTGCAGCCTCTGACGGAGCGGCTGGATCGGCTGTTTACCGAGGCGGCGGGCAAGTCCGTTGCCGTGACTGATCTGCAAGCCTTCTTTGGACGGCTGAAGGACAGAGGTTACAAGCTTGGTGTTGCTTCCAGCGACAATGAAGCCTCCATTCGGGAACTGGCAAAACGCTTCGGCTTCGATGTCTATCTCGATTTCGTCGCAGGCTATGACAGCGGCCATGGCGTCAAGCCGCAACCGGGCATGGTGCTGGGCTTCTGCGAGGCGACCGGCCTGAAGCCTGAGCAGGTGGCGGTGGTAGGCGACAATAATCACGATCTGCATATGGGCCGCAATGCGGGGGCGGGGTTGCGCATCGGTGTGCTCACGGGCACCGGATCGCGCGAGAGCCTGGCTGCCGATGGCGATTATTGTTTCGATGATATTACCGGGCTCGAAGCCCTGCTGCCGAACCGCGCTTTCGTCTGATTTCGGACGACTGTGCCGGTATCCTCACCGTGTTGCATGTCTTTGTCACAAAAGGGCTGGACACTTTTGCGCGACATGCTTTAGCTCTTGCTACCATAAAATGTAACTGGGATTCATAGGCCAATGGTTTCGGAAGCGCCGCCCTTCTGGTGGAGAAAAGCTGGCTGGGAAGCCTGGGCTCTCAGCCTCTTTTCCTATCTCTATGGCCGGGTGGCGGGCCATCGCATGAAGACGGCAAAACGAGCCTCGGTTCCTGTTCCGGTCATCTGCATTGGCAACTTCACCGTGGGCGGTGCGGGCAAGACCCCAACGGCGATTGCCATTGCACGCGCAGCACTCGACAAGGGACTGAAGCCCGGCTTCCTCAGCAGAGGTTATGGCGGCACGCTGGACGTAACGACGCTGGTCGATCCGGATCATCATCGCTCTGCTGCCGTGGGGGATGAACCACTCCTGCTTGCGCGCGAGGCGACGACGGTGATTTCGCGCAAACGCGTCGAGGGCGCCGAGCGTTTGGTCAAGGAAGGCGTCGATCTGATCATCATGGATGACGGCTTTCAAAGCGCGAGGTTGACGCTCGATTACGCCTTGCTTGTCATCGATACACGACGGGGAATTGGCAACGGCCATCTCGTGCCGGGTGGTCCGGTGCGGGCACCTTTGGCCGAACAGATGCGCCAGGCCAACGCTATTTTGAAAGTCGGGGATGGAAGTGCCGCGGATGGGATTATCCGAACGGCAGCCCGCGCGGCAAAACCGGTCTTTGTCGCATCGACCGAGCCCCGCCCGCTCCCGGGCTTCGCCGGAAAGCGCGTTCTGGCCTTCGCCGGTATCGCCGATCCCAGCAAGTTCTATCGCACCGTCGAAACCTTGGGAGGCGAGATCGTCATTGAACGGTCGTTTCCCGATCATCATCAGTTCAGCGAGGACGAGCTTGCCGATATGGTGAAGGAGGCGAAGGATCTTGATCTGCTGCCGGTAACGACAGCGAAAGATGCCGTGCGCCTTGCGGGCCTTCCCGGACAAGCAGCAGAGCTTCTTTGGAGCGGCCAGGTGGTCGAGATCGATATGGTCTTCGACGATCCAATGGCAGCGTCGACAATGATCGATGCGGCAGTCGAAAACTGCAGGACGCGGCGTCTTTTGCAGAAATAAAGCGCTTCCCTGTCACGCGCATCAGCGAGTGTAAGGAACAATCGACCGTTGCAACTCTTTTACCTCTCAGTGAAGCACGAGTTGGGCTCTGATCCGAGGAGGAGAGAGATTATGCAGCATACGAATGTGGAGAAGAAAGCATTCACCCCGCGCGAAACCCGTCAGGGCTTTAAGGGTAAGCCGGTCCTGGTTATTCTTGTCGTCAGCCTGTTTCTAGCAATGGCAGTATGGCTGGCCGCGGAAATCTGGGGTGAAAGCACTGCCCCTGCGACAACGGAGACGCCACCGCCTCCGGGTCCTGCAACGTCGAGCCAGACGGTCAATCCGGGCGCGCAGGGCAGCCAGACCTTCGATAACAACCCGCCATCCGGCGCAACGCCGCCGACGGAAGGTGTTGATCGTAACCCTTCGACACAGGCGCCGTAAGGCAACTCGCCGATCTTGACGAGAGTCGAGGTTGGTAGAGCGCAAGCAATACCCATCAACAAACAAAAAAGCCGGAGCAAATGCCCCGGCTTTTTTCATGGCTGCACCGGTGTCAGGCGGCTTTCTTGCCAGATGCGTTGAGAGACGCTGTTGCAAGCGACGACAGGTCTGCGTCGGTCTTGGTCTCTTCCTTCAACGTTGCGTCCAGCAACTGGACTGCCTGCTTGTGACCAAGCTGCTCTGCCCATGCCCTCAGCGTACCATAGCGGGCCATCTCATAATGTTCGACAGCCTGTGCCGAGGAGATGAGGCCGGCATCGAGAGCCGGGCTGCCCTTGAAGTCTTCCATGATCTCTTCGCCTTCGGCGATAATGCCCTGGATTGCTTCGCAGGTCTTTCCCTGAGCGCGCTTGCCGAGAAGTTCGAAGATCTCCTGCAGCCGCTCGATCTGGCCCTGGGTTTCTTCCTTGTGCTTCTCGAATGCGGCCTTCAGCTTGTCGCTGCTGGCCGCCCGCGCCATCTTGGGCAGCGCCTTCAAGATCTGGCGTTCTGCAAAATAGATATCCTTCAGCGTGTCATAAAAAAGATCGTCGAGCTGTTTCTCTGCCATGTGTATCTCCCAAGTGTTGGTGCTGATGATCGCACGGCACACCGAACATCAGCGCCCCTTGATGGTTCCGGAGATAGCCAGAAGAGTTAAAGGTGAGTGACATCTTCTGCGTCAATCGACGACAAGGTGAGGCACGAAGCGCGAGAGGTTGGTGGTGATACGGCTTTCGTCCTCGCGAATGCTCAGGCCGCACGCCACGTCCCCAACGATCCAGCTTCCGAGAATGGCATGGACATCGTCGACATCGAAAAGCGGCGCAAGCGCCTGCACGACGTAACCTTCAGCGCCATAGATGCCGGGGTTTTCAACAACCAGCTGCTGGTCTTCAAACAGGGAGACGCTCTCTCCCTCCCGCGAGAAAAGCGGTTTCCTGACGTAATCGGCAAGGTTTTGCGCCTGCGGATCGTCGGTGAAATAGCTCGGCAGAAGATTGGGGTGTCCTGGATGACGCTCCCACAGAAGCGGAAGGATGCCCTTATTGGAGAGAACTGACTTCCATAAAGGTTCGATGAACACGTCGCCTGCCGTTGGAAGGTGAACCGAAAAAGGCTCCTTGAACATCACTTCCCACGGATAGAGCTTGAAGCAGCGCTCGATCAAACGGTCCTGAAGGTCGGTAAAGCGGCCGGTTCGATTCACGCCGATATCGCGAATATCCATGAGTTCCACCTGATGACCGGCCTGTATGGCGCAGTCCATCAGATAGGTGGTGGTGCCGCGATCCTCTTCATTGTCCAGGAGCGTCGAAAAGTGAAAGACGCCCTCAGACGGGAACTGGCGAAACGCCTCCACGAGGCATTCCTGAAGAGAATTGAACTGATCGGCGTCGTCGGGGAGCGTGCCTGCAGCAATCTGGTCGGTCAACCAGTCGTATTGGAAATAGGCACTCTCGAATATCGAGGTCGGCGTGTCGGCATTATATTCGAGAAGCTTTGCCGGACCTTTGCCCATATAGGCAAGATCGAACCGGCCATAGAGATGCCGGTCACCCCGAAGCCAGGACTGCCTTACCGCGTCTCGCATCTCGTCTGGAATTTGAAGCTTCTCAAGCGCCTCCTCGCTGGTAACGACATCCGCCACAAGGTCCATGCACATCTCATGGAGTTCCTGCGAGGGCGCCTCGATGTCCTCTTCGATCTGCTCGTAATTGAATAGGTAAGCCGCATTGTCGACCCAGTATGGCTCGCCATACATTTCATGAAACCCGAAACCGACGGACTTTGCCTGTTCGCGCCAGTCGGGTCTTTCAGGAAGGGCGATGCGTTTCATTTAACTGCCATGATGGCTGGACGAACTCCAATGGCCAAAACCGCTCCGTGCGGTTGTTTCCGGGACGCCGTAGCTGACATTCTTCAGGAAGCGATAGGAGTTGCTGCCAGCCTGGTCGCCTTGGCTTCGCGCGACCATGGCGGTGCCCTGCCGATCCTTATAAACGGCCGAGCCGCTGCCGGAGCGAAATGAACCGCCGCTGCCGCCGCCACCGCCACCGCCGGAGCTGGCTGCGGCTTCCTCGTCTTCTTCCTGCCGCTTGCGATCCGCATAGTAATCTGAAACCGAGCGAACGTTGCGCGCCAAGTAAAATCCGGTCAGTGCTGGAATGAAGGGCGCGACATCCTGCGCTGTCCGTGGAGATCGAGTACACAGTCCGCTGCCGAAGCTGTCTTCGCAACTCGCCTGGTTGGCAAAGCGCGGCGCGTTCGCTTTGTAGTCGGTGGTCGCATCGCGAAAGGCCACATCGCAGACATCCGCGCCGATCCCGCTCATCACGCATTGCTGCGTCGACTTGAAGACGAAGGCATCGGGAGGCTGTTCGCCGCAGCCTGCGAGCGCCAGCCCCGATACCGTGATCGTTCCGAGTGCGAGAACCGGCCTTGCGTGACTTCGCATCCGTCTTTTCATGCGAAGTCTCCTCAGTAGGTCATGCAGGCAGCGTTGAGGATGCCGATGATAAGCGCGATGCCGCCGCCCCACACGCCTGCGGAAACCTCGCCTCTGCCGATCTTCTCATGAATGCCGGGCAGGCTGGCGCGCGCCACATAGAAGGCCAGGATCTGCACGACGATGCCGATGATCGACCAGATGATGAAGTCGATAATGTTGACGGAGTTTGCAGCCGCCGATGCCATCGGCAGGCCAAAGCCTGCAAGCGCTCCCAGAAATGCGATCGTGGCGGAAAGATTGCCGGAGCGTATCAGCCTCATTTCGTCATGCGGTGTCAGCCGCGTGTAGATGCCGGCAAACACCGCATAGGCAAGCAGTCCGAATGCGAAGTAGCTAAGAAATGCAGGCAGCCCCGCAACATATCCGAACATATCGGCTCTCTCACAATGACGAGTTGGACATCAAGGCTTGTGTGTTTTTGCTTCAAGCGCGCTTCTGGTTCGGTAGAGCGCCCGCCCTTTTTTCCGCCTCTACGGAGGCCGCGGCATCCGCGTAAGGCTCCTGGCGTACAACGCTCCAGTAGCGCAATTCATCAACGGGAATTTGAACGCCCGTCATGGCGCAAACCACATAGGAGCCGGTCTGGACGATACGCAGGTCGCCATCGAGATATTCGATTTTCGCTTCCCTCTGTCCACCGTCAAATCTGTTCATGCGCGTGCGTCTCCTCGGTCTTCTCATGTCTGGATGCGATCTCTATTCCTACGCAGCCTGTAATTCTAGTATCCTCAGCTTCTGCCGAAGAGCATTTCGATGTCGGTAAGCTTCAGTTCGATGTAGGTCGGACGGCCATGGTTACATTGGCCGGAGCCTGGCGTATTTTCCATTTGCCGCAGGAGGGCATTCATCTCCTCCGGCCGCATCCGCCGTCCAGAGCGGACGGAGCCATGGCAGGCCATGGTGGCGGCAACATATTCCAGCTTGCCGGACAGACTGCTTGCCGTATCCCATTCGGCGATCTCATCGGCCAGTTGCCGAACGAGCCCCTGAACATTGACCTCGCCCAGCATGGCTGGCGTTTCGCGAACCGCGACCGCGCCTGGTCCGAAACGCTCGATGGCAAACCCCATCTTGTCGAAGCCTTCCGCATGCTCCATCAACCGGTCGCAATCCTCTTCGGGAAGATCGACAATTTCAGGGATAAGCAGCACCTGCGAAGCGGGCCGTTTGGCGTGCAGCGCCTTGCGCATCTCCTCGAAGACGAGCCGCTCATGCGCGGCATGCTGATCGACGATCACCAACCCGTCCTCGGTTTGGGCAACGATGTAATTGGCATGCACCTGCGCGCGCGCTGCCCCCAGTGGATAGCGCGACGGCTCGACGGTTGTAGCGACCGACTTTTCATCCGTGTGAAAGACGTCCGACCGGGCCGTCGGCATGGTGATGTCGATAAATTGCGACTGCGCCGGTTCGCGCAGAGCCAGCCCATCCGACATTTCCAGCGGCCTGGACGGGGAGTTGGCAGGCGTCCAGGCCTGTGAGGCAAAGGGTCTGACTGTCGATGGGCTGTAGCCAGGCCGAAATGCGCTCATCATCTGCGAAGCACCCGTGGTCGCGGCACGGTCGCCCTCGCGGGAAAGGGCCTGGCGGATCGCGCCGACGATCAATCCTCGGACGAGGCCGGGATCGCGAAAGCGCACATCCGATTTCGCCGGATGCACATTGACATCCACCAGCGCCGGATCGAGCCGGAGCGACAACACCGCAACCGGGTATCGCCCATGCGGCACCGTTTCGGCGTAGGCGCCCCTGATGGCCGAGAGTAGCAGCTTGTCCTGCACCGGGCGGCCGTTGACGAACATATATTGATGCGCGGAGTTACCCCGGTTGAAGGTGGGAACGCCGGCAAAGCCGGTAAGCTCGACATCTTCTCGCACGGCATCGATCTCGATAGCATTATCCTTGAACTCGGCTCCAAGGATCTGCGCCATGCGGGCGAGATGGTCGTCCCCGGTCGATGGCAATTCCAGCGTCGAGCGATCCGTGCCCGAGAGCACGAAACGGATATGCGGGAAGGCAATCGCCATGCGTTTGACGATTTCTGTGATGGCGGCAGCCTCCGCCTTCTCGGTCTTGAGAAATTTTAACCGGGCCGGGGTGGCGAAGAACAGGTCGCGCACTTCGACGATCGTACCGGTATTGGCAGCCGCTGGTCGCACCGTCGAGACCTTGCCGCCGGTAACCGATATGATCGCGCCTTCGGTCACGCCTTGCGCGCGACTGGTGATCGTCAGCTTGGCGACCGAACCGATCGAGGGGAGGGCTTCGCCTCGAAAACCAAGCGTGCGGATATCGTCGAGTGTCGAGGAAATCTTCGAGGTACAATGCCTGCGGATCGCGAGTTCGAGGTCGGGCGTGGACATGCCGCAGCCATTGTCGGTGATGCGGACCAGGCCTTTGCCACCGCCAGCCGTGGCGATCTCGATCCGGGTCGCTCCGGCATCGATGGCGTTTTCGATGAGTTCTTTCGCGGCGCTCGATGGGCGCTCGATCACTTCACCCGCGGCGATCTGGTTGATCAGGGTTTCTGAAAGCTGCTTGATGGACATGCTGCTATTGTCGCGGATTCGAAGGCGTAACGAAAGAGAAATCGCACCTCTCCACCGAAAGCACGCTCGCTGTCTCGCCAATCCTGGATTGTTCTTTTTTCAAATTTAAGAGGTCTTTAATCCCGAAACGATATCACTGATCCTGCTTGAATGAATGATTTATTTGTCTTTTCAGGATGCTTGATAAGGACAGGACGGAAGCGCTGGGGCCGTCTTGTTTGATCCCGAAGGACTGTCGAGCATTTTGCCCGCATGTTCCCGTTATATCCAAAGCCTATTGCTATTGCAGGTTTTCAAGATGAATTGAGCGCGTTCTCGAAACGTGTGTAGGGAATTGTCATGAATGATTTAGCGCCAGACGGCGTGGCCATTCAAGCAGCGATGCTAGACGCTATTAGCGATGCAATGTCTGCAGCGATTCTCATCTATGATCGTGACGACAACCTTGTGTTTGCCAGCCACCGTCTTTTCACGCTTCTGCCGCTCGAGAAGGCAGAGGTGGCACCTGGCGCAAGACTGAAAGATGTTTTAGGCGCAATCTACGATCGCGCCGGCTTCGGCGAGGCGTCTTCGCGTGGCAACCGTGTTGATCGCGAAGAGTGGATCGCCAAGAGCCTTGCGGCTCATTGGGCGGAACGGTCCGAAACGGTGGAGCAGCGCCCTGGCGACAGATGGCTGCGTTTCACCAAGCGGCGCGTTCCTTCCGGTTTCTGCATTTGCGCCATCGCCGATATCACCGAGCAGAAAAGACGCGAGGAACATTGGCGCGCCGACATCGAACGCGTCCAGATCACCGAGGAAATCCTCGACAATCTGCCACTGTCCATCTTCGTGAAGGACAAAAACCGCATTTACTCGGCCGTCAACAAGGCTGGCTGTTCTCTGATTGAAACCTCACCGGACCTGATCCTCGGTCGCAACGTCTTCGATATTCATTCGGATGAGCTTGCGACACGCATAGACGCGATGGACAGGCAAGTGCTTGAGACCGGCGTGCCGGCCATCCTGCCGGAAATGGTCACGCTGTTGACGGGTGACGAGATCCTCGTCATCACCAGAAAGCACAGGGTCGGCAAGCCTGGTCAATATTTTCTCGTGACGACGATGGATGACGTCACAGCCTTTGCCGTGACCCAGCCGGATGGCAGGCGTATCATCCCGGGGCTGGAGCATCTGTCCTTCCTGCGCAGTTCCTACATGGATGACGAAAACCACCAGGCTTCATTGGTGATGAAGGGCCGTCGCGTCCTTCTCGTCATGCCGAATGCCGAGGCGGGCCAAGCGGCCTGCAAGCGATTGTCGACGATCGGTGTGGATTGCGCGGTCGCCGTCGGCCTCCAGGAGCAGGAAGCCTTTTTGAGCCTCTCCGCATCCATGGGTGTCAAGATCGACCTCGTTGTGGTTGACGTGCAATTGCCGCTCGAATGTCTGGACCTGCCGACGACATTCGGCATCGGCGTGATGATGGCGGATGAGTTCGAGATCGGCAGTTCGCTGGTCAATATGCTGACACATCATTTTCGCTCGCTTGAAAACACGCAGCAGGGCAGGGGCAAGGACGACGATTGGGTCGTTATCAACAGCGATGACGAATCGCTCAACCGACCAAGGCTCGATGTTCTCGTCGTCGAGGACAACAAGATCAACCAGATCGTTTTTTCGCAGATACTGGAAGGTCTTCAGATCGAGTACAGGCTGGCGCAATCCGGCAACGAAGCGCTGGCGCTCTTCCAGTCGGAAAAGCCGTCGGTCGTGCTCCTGGATACCACGCTACCGGATATCGATGGCTTTGAGGTTGCTAGACAAATCCGCAGGCTGGAATCCTCGACGGGCGAAAGAACACCTTTGATCGGCGTCGTTCCTTTGGCTTTCGAGGGAGATCAGCGTGCCTGCCTCAATGCCGGCATGGATGAAATGTTGCTCAAACCAATTAGTCCGGATATAATCGATATGTTGCTGAAGCGTTTTCTGCCGCGTTTCTCTCACAGCCTTCATGGATGACCGCACACATGTTCGTGGTGGTGGGATCTCGTATTCGCGGCGATATTCTTTGTTAATTGCGGGCCACCGATAATAGCGACCACCACAGGCCCACAGGATATGTGAATGAACCCGCCCGCGCCGACTCTTCCGCTCATCAGCCAGCATGAATTGCAGGCGATGGCGTATAGCGATCCGCTCACGGGGCTCGGCAACAAGTATCGACTGCGTGACAAGATAAAGCTGCTGGCGGCTGAACGGGCCGCCGATCCCGCACCGTTTGCTGTCGGCATTGTCAATATTGACGGATTCAAGCCCATCAACGACCTGTTCGGCGCGCATGCCGGAGACGAAATTCTCTGCCAGGTGGCGCATCGCTTGAAGGCTTGCATGATGGATGGCTCGATCGTCACGCGCCACGATGGCGATGAGTTCGCCTTCATCCTGCCGCTTATTTTCGAGCGCAGCGGTGCAGAGCGCATCGGGCAGATGATCAAGGATGTGTTGTCGGCACCCTACGATCTTGGCGATCGCAACGTGCGCCTGTCTTCCTCATTCGGCTTTGCCATCCATCCCTTCGCGGGAGAGGAGTTCGAGGACTTGATGAAGAGTGCGGAAACCGCGCTCTATCGCTCGAAACGTCGCGGACGCGGCCAGATCACCGTCTACTCCCGCGAGATCGCCCAGGAGATGAAGCGTGCCACGCAACTGGAGCAGGCACTTCGAAACGCGATCATCAGCGACACCATCGACGTACACTTCCAGCCGATTGTCAGGCTGGCCGATAGCACGGTGATCGGTTTCGAAGCATTGGCGCGATGGCACGATCCGGATCTCGGTTTCGTGCCGCCGGATGTATTCGTGCCTTTGGCGGAGGAGCGTGGGTTTATCGACGCGCTATCCGAGACCCTGCTGCGAAAGGCCGCCGAAACCGCGTTGTCTTGGCCGCGCGAACTCTTTCTCTCCTTCAATCTCTCGTCCGCTCAATTGATGGACCCATCGACAGCGGCCAATATTCTTTCCAGTCTGCGTCGCGTCGGCCTCGACCCCCGGCGCCTGGAGCTCGAAATTACAGAGACGGCGGTCATGAGTTCGGCGGATACTGCGCAGCGCATTATCTCGGAGCTTCAGCATGCGGGCGTGCGCATCTCTCTGGATGATTTCGGAACCGGACAATCCAGCCTGGGCCGCTTGCGCGACTTCACCTTCGACAAGGTCAAGATCGACCGTGCCTTCGTTTCCCGCATCAGTACCGACCGCCCCTCGGAGCACATCATCAAGGCGATCGTCGCCATGTGCGATGGTCTCGACCTCGAGGTCGTCGCCGAGGGGATCGAAGATGGCAGCGAGGCCGAAAAGTTGCGAGGGCTCGGTTGCGCCATGGGGCAGGGATATTTCTACGGACGCCCGGCAGATGCCGCCTCTACTCGCCGCTACCTGCACGACAGCTATCGCGTAGCCAGCGCAGATCTGAACTGATCTGATGGTTCTAGGGGCGAGGGGTCTTTGACGACCGCCTTCGCACCCACTTCGTCTTTGCCGTATCGCGCGAAGCTGATTTCTAAAAGCATTTTCTTATAATCTGAGGACGCCATTAATGTACATGGCGCCCTTTTGAAGCGCGTCGCGGTCTTTCAGATCGCTCCGGACGCTTTAAGTTCCTGTTTTGTCGCATGTCGGCACCGCAAAACCGCTACACGCTTTTGCGCGACATGCTTGAGTTCGCAAACCTTACAGCTTGTAAATACCGTCGAGCCTGCCCTTGACGGTAATGCCGAGATCGAATGTGGCGCCGTGCATTGGGTTGGCCTTGATCTCGTCGTCTTCCAGTCCTTCGCATGCGGACGTCACCAGCAGGCGGTCCGCCGAAGCGGCGAAGAAGGCCGGGCAGGTCGTTTTAGATGCCGGAAGCTCGTAATGGTCGGTGTGCCGGCCGGTTGGATCATAGCGATCGACAGCACCTTCGCCCCAGCGTGCGTTCCAGATGTTGCCCTCGGCATCGCAGACCGCACCATCGATGCCGCCTTCATCCTCGGATCGATCGAGGAAGATGCTCGGAGTGCCGGTCGGAAGTCCGGTTGCGGGGTCGAGCGCCACTTTCATCAACCGGTTCACATTGGTGTCGACAAAGTAGGCCGTCGCGCCATCCGGCGAAAAGCAGATGGCGTTCGGAATGCTGATCGCGTCGAAAAGCGTCGTTACGACGCCCTTGGCGACGTGATAGATCGCCCCTGCGCCATCCTCGGCCTTTTTGCCCATGGTGCCGATCCAGAGCGCGCCGCTTTGATGCACTCTGCCATCATTCGACCGGTTGCCGGGCTTGTTGGGCTCGAAATCGACATGCAGCGAAAGTTCGCCCGTGGAGCGGTTGCGGATGAAGAGGCCATCTTCCGTTCCCAGCAACTGCTGCTCCGCATCGATGGCGGCGACCACGCTTGCCATGAAGGGCAGGGACGTAACGGTCTTCTCGCCCGATGCCGGGTCGAGTTCATGCAACTCCTTGCCGATAATGTTCAGCCAGCCGATCCGCTTGGAGATCGGATCGAAGCTTGGTCCTTCACCCAGCATCAATTGCGTGCTGTCGAGAACCTTCCCCTGAAACGGATGATTGGTCGCCATATATCTTATCCTCCCACTGCCACGTCATAAGCCTCGATGGTGATCTCTGCCCGCTCGCGGGCCTCGCTTGCACTCATACCAGGCTTGTAGAGACTTGTTCCCAGGCCAAACGCCTTGATACCGACACTCGTATAATCGGAGAAGTTCTTGTCCGACACACCGCCGACCGCTGCGACCAGCGTGTCCTTCGGCAAAATAGCGCGAATGGCATTGATGCCCGACGGCCCTAGCACACTTGCGGGGAAGAATTTGAGGCCGGTCGCACCGGCTTTCAATGCGAGCAAGGCCTCGGTCGGCGTGAGAACACCCGGCATCGTCACCATGCCTTTGTCGCGCGCCGCCGTGATCACGTCGGTATCTACATTCGGGCTGACCATCAGTTTTCCACCGGCGCTATCCAGCCGTGCCACGTCATCGACGGTCAGGACTGTACCGGCACCGATCAGTGCATCGGCAGGCGCAAGCTTGGCTGCGGTTTCGATGGAGCGGAACGCATCCGGCGAGTTCAAGGGGATCTCGATGGCGCGAAGGCCGCTTTCAAGCAGGGCGACAACAACGCCCTCGGTCTCTTCAGGACGAATGCCGCGCAAAATGGCAACGAGCGGGTATTTCATTTCGGGAAAGGGAACGTACACGGGCTTGAAACTCCTCAGTGCCAGATGGATGTCGCAGCGGCAATAAGCCCCCGGCGAACCGCATCATCGGCGTCAATGGTGATAAAGTCGATGGAAAGAGCGTGGAACGCGGCCT
This sequence comes from Agrobacterium sp. 22117, assembly GCF_052045735.1. Taxonomy (NCBI): domain Bacteria; kingdom Pseudomonadati; phylum Pseudomonadota; class Alphaproteobacteria; order Hyphomicrobiales; family Rhizobiaceae; genus Agrobacterium; species Agrobacterium sp. 22117. The sequence goes on from NZ_JBQEPP010000001.1 coordinate 573,363, forward strand.
TGTAAAGTTCACCCAGACCGCCCGAGGCGATCAGGATGACAGAGGAATCACGCGGTGCACTGGCATGCGCACCGGCAATTTCCAAGCCGATCAGCGTTCCGGAGAGTTTGGCTTTCGCATCCGTCGCAGAAAGACCATGCAGCAATTGCCCGGAACGCAAGGTGAAGAAGCGGTTCGTCGCCATTTGCGGATTGTTGTAAATGTCGATCACCGCATTGCTGAACGCGGGAAGATCGCCGCTGAAGGGCTCTGCGTCCGCCATGGCGTGGGACAGGATCGTGTGCTTCGAGACGACATCGAAAATCTCGCCGGTCATGAAGGTCGAAAATTGCGTGACGTTGAGATCCCTGACGCGAACCCATTTCGAATGGGTGCCGGGCATGCAGACGAGCGGGGCGCCGGTGCGATGATCGGTCGATAGCGCTCCGAGAAGTTGGGTTTCCTCGCCGCGCATCACATCCGGCATACCTTCTGCCCTTTGTGCGAGACCGGGAAGAATGCGGATATCGCTCTTCTGATCCGGAACGCGGGTCGCACGATCCATGACTTCGGAAAGATTGGCGGGCACATCCACATAGCCTGCCTCGATCCAGCCCTGCCGTGCCCCTGCCATGCCGCAAACAATCACGGGCAGGCCTTCCGGCGCGGAGATGGCTGCAAGATGCGATGCCAGAACCTCGGCAAAGCCCGTGTGCATCGCCGTCGTCATCCCTTCGGAACTACGGCGCTCGGTAAGAACATCGCCCGACCGACTCAAAAGCCACAGGCGAAAGCTCGTCGTACCCCAGTCTACGGCAACGAATGCAGCATCTGACATTATAGAAGACCTCCATCGATAATCATTGTTTGTGCGGTCATGGCGGCGGAGGCATCCGAAGCCAGAAAGAGGCAGGGACCAACGAGGTCCTCACCGGTCAAAGTCCGCTTGAGGCACTGTCGGTTGATGGTATGGGTGATGGACTCGTCGGTGAGCCAGAGATCCTTCTGTCGCTCGGTCACGATCATCCCGGGCAGGATGGCGTTGACGCGGATGTTTTCGGGCCCAAGCCTTCCTGCAAGGCTCTTCGTCAATCCGATAATGCCCGCCTTGGCCGCCGTATAGGCAGGTAGCTCGCCCATATTGAGCAGATAGGAAATCGACGAGAAATTGATAATGGAGGCGCCCTGTTCTTTTCTCAGATAGGGGAGGGCGGCTTGCGTGACGAAGAAGACCTGCTTCAGATTGACGGCCTGGTTCGCATCCCAATAGTCGCTGGTGACGGTGTCGATATCGTGTCTGTCGTCCCAGGCGGCGTTGTTGATCAGAACTCTGATCCCACCGAGCGCGTCCCCTGCCGATTTCACGGCCTCCGCAAGTTCAGCCTGGTTCCCCAAATCTGCCTTGAAGAAAAGTGGTGCAGTGCTGGCTCCCGGCGAAAGCTTGTCGACAAGTGCTTCGCTTGCGCGCACATCGATATCGATGAAAGCGACCTTTGCGCCAATACGGACGAATGCCTCCACTAGGGACGCACCGATACCGGATCCGCCTCCGGTGATTAGAACGCCTCTGTTGGAAAATTCTGGTGACGGGTTGAAATGGCTGTTCATGACGACATCAACATAGAGGTTGAAAGTTCCAATATTTGGAACTAAGTTTTATTAAATGGAATAATCGCCCTCTGTTGCTGGCTATGTCAAGCGCAGGCGTGCGGTCTTCGGAGAAAATCTGGTGCCCACCTCTCGTGACGATGGAAACAAAGACAGTTCGACCGGCACGCTCGGCAAAGCCATCTCCGTTCTCGAGATGGTGGTGATGGCGCCAGAGCCGCCCCGTTTTACCGAGATCCTGAAAAAAACCGGCCAGCCCCGTGGGACACTGCACAGGCAACTGTCCCATCTGGTGGAAGAGGGTCTTCTCGAGCAAAACGTCGATCAATCCTATAGTGCCGGGATCAGGCTGCTGAAATTCGCTGCCAAAGCCTGGAGCGGGAGCGATCTGCGCTCGGTAGCAGCGCCTCACTTGCGTGCCTTGCATGAAGAGACCGGCGAATCCGTCCATCTTGGCGTCATTCGCGGCTCCGAAATCATCTATCTCGACAAGATCGACGGTAAGCACGCGGTGCGGATGTATTCGCAGATCGGCCGCACCTCGCCGCTCTATTGCACCGGCGTCGGCAAGGCGGCCTTGTCACTCTTTGCGCATGACGAGTTGCTCGAAACCGTCAAGGCACTGTCGCTGAAGTCTTTCACGCCAAACACGATCATCAGCGTACCGGCCCTGCTGAAGGAGATCGAGACAATACGCGAGCACGGCTATGGCTTCGATCTTGAAGAGCATGAGCAAGGAATCCAGTGCATCGCGGTCCCGATCGAGACGAACAGGCCGGGGCTCTATGCTGCGATCTCCGTGACCGGCCCGGCGTACCGGTTGACGAGGGAGCGACTGGAAAGCTGGGCTCCGCTCGTCAAAGAGATTGCGAGACGTATTTCCGCTGACGCGGCACTTCGGCTTGCACCCACCCCCTGAGGTAGAATTTTGCTCGTCTCCACAACGGCTTACAACCCGGAAAAGGCGATGTACGAACCTGTACCAACTTTCATTTGCGTTAGACTTGTATTTTGCTAACGATAGCAGTCATCTTTTTCTTCTTGGCCCTTTCTTAATGTAGCCTATTATAAAGAACTTGCGAATGCCGGTCGCCGAACCAGAAAAATTTTCTCCTATGGGGGCAGACAGCGTCTCCGAACTGACGTGCCTGGAAAGTCAGTATGATGTGTTCCGTTTCATGAAGCGCGTGACGGAAAGCTGGGGCATGAAGGCCTTCATGGTGATGAACCTGCCCATGCAGATGTCGCTGACCCTGTCACAGTGCACCGTCATCACCAGTTGGCCGGCGGACCTGCTGCAGCAGTATGACAATGACGGGCTTCTCGTCGACAGTAACGTCTACAGTGCTCTGAAGAAGGCGAGCGCGCCTTTCGTGGTCAATCAAGATTTCAGGGGTCATGGTCTGCGCCCGGTTGTCGCAGACAAGTTCAAAGATCTGTTTGCCCGCTTCGATATGGTGAATTCGGTCTGGTGTCCGGTTCAGGATATGACAGGCATGCGCGGTGCGGTGTCGCTCTCGGGAGCCAAGTCATCCTTCTCTCGCTCAGAGGTGGCGGAAATCTTCTATCTGGCGGCACACGTGTACGGCCATCTCGCCCATGTACGCAGCCTGGACTCGCGAATCAGCGACACATTGACCGACCGCGAAATCGATTGCCTCAACTGGACTGCGGCGGGAAAAACAAGTGCCGAGATCGCCGATATTCTCACGCTCTCCGAGCATACCGTCAATCATTACCTCAATCGCGCGACAAAAAAGCTCGATACCGTCAATCGGACCCAGGCTGTCGCCAAGGCACTGCGCGTCGGCTTGATAAAATAGGGATTTTTTCTTTTTCCTGTTGTTATCCGTGGCGGTGTGGGTGATCCTGTGTCTCTCGGCAAAGAGGAGACTGATTTGGCAGGAACACGGCGCTTCAGGGCAGCGTTTTCTCCTACCGTAGACTGCGCTATTCTCGTCGCAGCGTTTGAAAAGGGTTTTGCCGCCGACGAAGGCGTCGCCCTTGAACTGATCAGAATGAACGAACCGCGCGAAATTCTGGGCGCGTGGTCTTCAGCCGAACTCGATGGCGCACATCTATCCGTCTCGTTGCCGGTTGCTCTCGCTCTACCAACGGCTGACGTTGAAGCCGATCTCATCGTTCCCTTCATTCTCGCGACCGGCGGCTCTACGCTCGTGGTCAGCTCTCTATTGTATGATGATCTGGTCGAGCAGGGTATGAAGATCCCGGACCCAGGATCGGTTGCCCGTGCGCTTTCGCGCGTTGCCATGGCGCGTCAAAAAGCCGACCTGCCACCCCTGATCTTCGCCACGGAGCACTCCTCCTCGACATCGACCTACGAGCTTCTCTATCTCATCGCCAGTACCCGCCTGATCGGCAAAGACGATGTGACGATCATGGAAGCGGCACCCGCCAACATGCCGAGCCTGCTGCGAGACGGCAGCATCGACGGCTTCTATGTGGGTGAGCCCTATGGAAGCGCGGTCACGATGGAAGGGGAGGGGCGGATCGTCACCACCAAATCGCATATCTGGCAAAATGGCCCCGAAAAGGGGCTCGCCGTTTCGAGGCAGTGGGCAGACACGAATGAGCAGACGCTGCACGCGATAATTCGCGCCTTCTATCGCGCAGGCGAATGGTGTGCCTCCGCCGCAAACAGAGAGGAGCTGGCCGATCTTTTAGCGTCGCCCACCTATCTTGCCTGCGAGATCGAGCACGTTCTTGCCTCGCTATCCGGTTTCATCCCGCACTCGCCCGCCCGATTGCTGGAATGCCACGACTTCTTCTGCGTGAGTGGGAATGCTGCGAACTTCCCATGGCAAAGCCAGGCTCTCTGGTTCTTCAACCAGATGATCCGCTGGAACGAATGCCCGCCACAGGTCGCCGCCGCTGAGAGCGTTCGAGACGCCGCTGCCGAAGTCTTCCGGCCGGACATATTCCGCAGGGCCGTGCGACCGCTCTTTGCGCCGGTACCGGCGGCGAATATGAAGCTGGAAGGAACGCTCAACACGCGGGTCTATGTTGGCGCCGATCGCGCACCCCTTCTTCTCGGGCCGGATACCTTCTTCGATGGTGAGATCTTCGATCCGGAGAGCTTTGCCACTCATCACGAAAGCTGATGGCGCTTTCGATCGAGATCGTATCGGTAGCGACAGGCCTTGGCGCATTGTGACGCATGCCGATTTGCACGGCGATGCGTTTCTCTGTTAAACCCGATGCGCTGATATTGGCGAATAGCGTGGGCTCCCTTATCTAACCCTTGCTGAAGCGGATGGGGTTGGGCATGGCACAGGCGGATAAAAAACAGATCGAGCAGGCTCTGGAGCAGGTCATCTATCCAGGGAGCGACAAAAGCATCGTCGCACTCGGCATGGTCTCGGAAATCTTTCTGAGCGATTCGAAGGCCTACTTCTCCCTTACCGTGCCCGCGGACCACGCCAAGGAGCTGGAGCCTCTGCGGCTTGCGGCGGAAAAGGCGACACTTGGGGTTCCAGGCGTCAAGGCAGCCGTGGTGGCTTTGACCGCCAATAGCAGGCCGAGCAACGCCTCCAATACCCCGGCGCCAAAGGCCCCACCGGCAGCACCGAGACCTGCGCCACAGCAGCAGGCAAAGGCTGGCGTTCCGGGCATCGGGTCGATCATTGCGGTCGCCTCCGGCAAAGGTGGGGTTGGAAAATCTACCACCGCCGTCAATCTCGCTTTGGGTTTGCAGGCGCTGGGTTTGCGCGTCGGCGTTCTCGACGCCGATATTTACGGCCCTTCCGTCCCTCGGCTTCTCGGCATATCAGGCCGACCAAAGCAGGGCGAAGGCCGCACCATCATGCCGATGGAAAATTACGGCCTGAAAGTCATGTCCATGGGTTTCCTCGTGGATGAAGAAGCAGCCATGATCTGGCGCGGGCCTATGGTGCAATCGGCCCTGATGCAGATGCTGCGCGAAGTCGTCTGGGGAGACCTAGACGTGTTGGTTCTCGATATGCCACCCGGAACCGGTGACGTACAATTGACGATAGCTCAACAGGTGCCTCTGGCAGGTGCTGTCATCGTCTCCACGCCTCAGGATCTGGCGCTCATCGATGCGCGCAAGGGCATCACCATGTTCCGCAAGGTCGAGGTGCCGCTCCTCGGCGTGATCGAGAATATGAGCTACTTCATCGCGCCGGATACCGGCAAGCGCTACGACATTTTTGGCCATGGCGGTGCGCAAGCCGAGGCGGAGCGTATCGGCGTGCCATTCCTGGGTGCTGTGCCTCTGACCATGTCGATCCGCGAAACGTCGGATGCCGGGACGCCGATCGTCGTCTCCGAACCGGACGGCCCACAGGCGCAATCCTACAGGGAGATTGCACAAAAGGTGTGGACAGAGATCGGAAGAGGCACCGCCCGCACGGCGCCGAAGATCATATTTGAATAGAACCCCTTGAAAATCTTACGGAAAATGGGCCGATATCGATGCACTGACTGCATATCTATCGAGCACGGCAAGCAGGCCCGCAAGATTTAGGCTGAGTAAAAAGCCTTTTAGTAGCTTGTATTTAATGATTTTTTCTTAATTGTTACGAGTGCAGACGCAGCACAGCCTAAAGCCTTAGACGAAAATACCGCTTGATTCTTTACCCTGTTGGGAGCATAGCCCGGCGCCGTTTGAACCGCAGTCTTGCTCATGCGTTTGCGGACGCTACGGATGATGTGTTAGATCGACCAGCCGATGACAATCGGCGCCGCGGACCGGAGAAACTGATTGATAAAAGCCTATCGCTCGAATTGCGAGGCGATCAGCCTGTCTGCTGACGGGGATCTTGCGCATTTATCCGACGACATCGTCTGGATCGATCTCATCAACCCCCACCGTGACGAAGAGAAGCGTGTCGAAGCCCTGCTCGGCGCCGAGCTTCCGACGCGCGAGGATTTGAAGGACATCGAGCCCTCGAGCCGCCTCTATACGGAAGACAATAATGTCTTCATGACGGCATCGCTCGTCTGGAAGGCAGATTCGTCCGATCCTCAATTGACCGACGTTGCTTTCATCCTTGTTGGCAACCGGCTGGTGACGATCCGCTATGCGGAGCCGAAGTCGTTCAATCTCTTCATCGCCGCCATCACCCGCACGCCACATGAAATCCGCAGCGGCGCGGTTCTGCTTTTGAAGCTGCTCGAAACGATCGTCGACCGGACTGCCGAAATCATCGAGAACACCGTGGTCGGTATCGATCATGTTGCGAAGGGGATCTTCGGCGGCGAGGCGCGCAGCAAGCGCAAGGAACCTCGCTATCTGGAAGACAAGATTGCTGAAATCGCTTCCTTCCATCGCCTGGTCTCGAAAGTGCGCGACAGCCTGACGTCACTTGCGCGCGTCCAGTCTTTTCTTCACGCGACGACCCTCGTTCAGGAGGACAAGGATGCCAAGGAAATGGGAGCGTCGATCGCGCGCGACATCCATTCGCTGTCCGAGCACGTGTCCTACATTTCCGGCAATCTGACCTTTCTGCTGGATGCATCGCTTGGCATTATCAATGTCGAGCAAAACGCCATCATCAAGATTTTCTCTATCGCGTCCGTGGTCTTTCTGCCGCCGACGCTGGTGGCCTCCATTTACGGAATGAACTTCGCGCGCATGCCGGAATTGCAGTGGGCCTATGGCTATCCGCTTGCAATCTTCGTTATGCTGATATCGGCGATCATCCCGTTTATCGTTTTTCGCTGGAAGGGCTGGCTTTAAAGGGCCAGGATTCATATGCCTAATCCGTTTGAAAAAGACATGCTCGATAAGCCTGAGGTCGAGGACCGCCACCAGCAAGGCCTGTTTGCGGCCATGCTCGGCTCCATCGGCGTGGTGTATGGCGATATCGGCACAAGCCCTCTCTATGCGTTCAGAGAAGCGCTGAAGCCGATCTCCCAGGACGGGCTGACGGAGGCTGAAGTCATCGGCCTTATCTCGCTGATGATCTGGTCTCTGACAATCATCGTCACGATCAAGTACATCTGTTTTCTGCTGCGGGCGGACAATGATGGCGAAGGCGGAACGCTTTCGCTTCTGGCTCTGCTGATGAAGAGAGCAGGCGCGCGACGCAATTTTCTCATCATGCTCGGCCTGATTGGTGCGGCCCTCTTCTTGGGCGACGCGATGATCACGCCCGCGCTTTCGGTCCTTTCCGCCGTGGAAGGCCTGAAGCTCGTGACGCCGCAGATGGATGAATTCATCATTCCCATTTCGCTTGTCATTCTGGTCGGTCTCTTTGCCATCCAGTCCCATGGCACAGAAATCGTCGCAAAGTTCTTCGGCCCGATCACGGCCGTCTGGTTCATCGTGATGGGCCTTGTCGGGCTCCTGCATATCTCCGATGACTATAGGATCCTCTATTCGTTCAATCCGGTCCATGCCGTCGAGTTTTTGATGAATGAGGGCTTTTACGGCCTCGTCGTGCTGGGTGCAGTCTTCCTGACGATCACGGGTGCGGAAGCGCTTTATGCCGATCTGGGCCATTTTGGACGCAAGCCCATTCAATGGGCCTGGTTCGCGCTGGTCTTTCCCGCACTCACCCTCAATTATCTCGGCCAAGGCGCACTGGTTCTGAAGGACCAGTCGACCATGTCCAACCCCTTCTATCTGATGTTTCCGCAATGGGCGCTGCTGCCGGCGGTTATCCTTGCGACGGCTGCCACGATCATCGCCAGCCAGGCGGTCATCACGGGTGCTTTTTCGATGGTGCGTCAGGCGATCAACCTTGGCTACCTGCCGCGCATGGAAATCCTCTTCACCTCAGAGACCAACACGGGGCAAATCTATCTGCCGTCCGTCAACACGGTGCTGCTCTTTGGCGTCGTCGCCCTGGTGCTCACGTTCAAGAGTTCCGATGCGCTCGCCACCGCCTATGGCATCTCCGTTACCGGCGCGATGGTCGTGACCAGCCTGTTGTTCTTCCAGTTTGCCCGCAGCCACTGGAAATGGTCGCTGCCGCTTACCCTCCTGGTGGTTCTGCCCTTTATCACGCTTGAATTGATCTTCCTCGGTGCGAACCTCTTGAAGATCCACGACGGTGGCTACGTGCCGGTCCTGCTGGCGATCGCCTTTACCGTCATTATGATGACGTGGCAGCGGGGTTCCAAAATTCTCTTTGCCAAGACCCGCAGAACCGACGTGCCGCTGAAGGCCTTCGTCGCCTCCGTAGAGAAGGAAAGCGCGCATGCGCCGGTGCGTATTCCCGGCACGGCAATCTTCCTAACGGGCGATCCCGAGACGGCACCCGCCGCCTTGCTGCACAACCTCAAGCACAACCACGTTCTGCACGACAAGAACGTCATCCTGACGATCCGCACGGAAGATACGCCGCGCGTTCACCCGGACAAACGCTACACCATGACCAAGGTCAGCGAGCGCTTCGTCGTGGTGGAATTGCATTTCGGCTTCATGGAAACCCAGAACGTCACCCAGGCACTCGGCTATCTGCGCCGCACCGGCTACAAGTTCGACATCATGTCGACCTCCTTCTATCTGGGACGTCGAAAACTTGTGCCGGATTCGAAGTCCGCCATGCCTGGATGGCAGAACCGGTTGTTCATCGCTTTGGCGGAGAATGCGGCTGACCCATCCGATTACTTCCGCCTGCCGACAAACCGCGTCGTCGAACTGGGCTCCCACGTGGTCATCTGAGCCCTCGTTGTAAAAGCCATTCAACGCGTCGCTTTCCGATGGAGAGGGGCGCGTTTTAGTATCTGGTCACACATTAACGTGAGGTGGCTTTCAGAGGCGCCTTGTTAACCAAGCATCAAGGTTAATGAGAGATTATCCGGTTGTGTAGCAAGTCGTTTGCGTGTGTCCGGAGTCATGGTTTTGCGTTCAAGAAAAGTATCGCGTCGCGGGCCCCTCATTGCCTATGAGAAGTGGACCTCGCCTATTGTCTTTGGCCTTGTGGCCTGGCTTGCCTTTCCCTCCCTTGCAGCGCGCGCCGATCTGGCTTCGCTTCTTGCCGGTCTTGATGCTGGCGGCGAACAGTGGCGCATGGTGCTGACCAACTCCCCAGCTGGTTCAGTCCACAATGCTTCGCTGGCCTTTAATGATGCGAGCGATACCGCCGCCATCACCGGCGCAGGCATGACGCTTCCCGATGGCCGCAAAGTTGCCTTCGTCACCAAAAAGGGTGGCCATGAGACGACGCCCGATAGCGAGCGCGTTAACCGCGCCGCCAAGAAGGGCAGGGTGATCGCCACCGAAGTCATGCAGCCGCCGAAAGCCTTTACCGCCGGCTCCGTTCTCCAACGCACCAGCATGATCGACATCGAGCCGCTGAAGCGCAAGGATCGCACCGCCTTCGTCAAGCCGAAGAAGAGCAAGGAGATCGAGCTGGCCTCCTTCTATTTCCGTCGTGACGAGAAGAAGGCCGACAGGACGGTCTCACCGATGTTGGCGGATCTGGTCACCAACCGCACCCCGGATGTGCTGGCGACAGCCTATGCGCCGCCGGAGCCAGACTTCGCCCGCGAGTCGCCCTTCGACGCCATCCTGAAAAAACCGGATACCGGCCGCTTCATCCCGCCGATCACGCCAGACGATCACGCCTGGGCTGCGACACCGCTGCCAGCGGAAGCCTTCTCCGCAGCAGAGCAGCAATGCCTGGCCTCCGGCATCTATTTCGAGGCGCGAGGCGAGTCGATCAAAGGTCAGGCGGCTGTCGCCCAGGTCATTCTCAACCGTGTGCGCAACCCCGCCTATCCGAAAACCATCTGCGGCGTGGTCTATCAGAACAAGGACTGGCGTAACCGCTGCCAGTTTTCCTTCGCCTGCGACAACATCAAGGACCGCGTCAATTCCGAGCGGCACTGGAAGATGGCGCGCGAAGTTGCCATGGCGACGACAGCCGGCAAGATCTGGCTGAGCGAGGTGGGCTCTGCAACCCATTATCACGCCATTTATGTTCGACCCGCCTGGGGCAAATCCATGAAGAAAGTCGGCAGGATCGGATTGCATGTCTTCTACCGTACCTATGGCGGTGGCTGGAGCTAGAACGGTTCCATTTCACAAGCGCGCGCTGTCGCGATCACGCGGATTTGCCTGCAAAACTCGTGTCAAAAATGCCGATTCCATCGGCAAACCGTGCCAAGAATCCGTGCTTGTCGTTCAAGCGACTGATTTTGCTTGGAAAATTTGTGCTGAAACAAGCGCCGACGGTGCCTTGACTAGCGAAGTCCCTAAAACTATGTTGCGCGCGACTTCAGAGCGGGCTGGAACAGGCTAAAAGCCCTGCCGTTTACAACTCCAAAGGGTTCTGGCATCGCTGGAACGGAGATAAAGGGCAGGATTTGAAAATGACCGGCAACCGTAACGATAGTCTGGACGAGCGCCGCAAGCGCCTTGCCGAGGGATTGGCCAAGGTTCATGCGGAGGACGAGGCGGAGAGGCGGACGGAGCAGAGCGCGGAGGAAAGCCGGAAAGGCTTTGCGATGGCGATCAAGCTCTCTTCGGAGTTCATTTCCGCAATTATTGTCGGCGCGATGCTGGGTTATCTTCTGGACTATTTTGCCGGCACGTCGCCGTGGGGGATGATCGTTCTTCTTCTTCTCGGTTTCTGTGCGGGCGTATTGAATGTCCTGCGGTCCGCAGGGGTAGTGGCCAAGTCGCCGCTTCTCAAGGACGGGCTGGGGAAAGATCAGGGTGGGGAGAAAAACGGCTAAAGCCGTTCTTTCCATGGAATATAGATGCGAGGTGCCGCGGTTTTGCGGCAACAGGTAAAGAGGGCAGCCGGTGGCAAACGATCCGACTCATCAGTTCTTGGTGCAGCCGATTATCCCGATCAACATCGGTGGCGTCGATTTTTCGTTCACCAATGCGTCGCTTTTCATGGTCGCAACGGTCGCTGCGGCGTCGGGCTTCCTTTATTTCGCAACGTCGAACCGCGGTCTGATCCCAGGTCGCATGCAGTCCGTTGCTGAAATGTCTTACGAGTTCATCGCATCGATGCTGCGTGAAGGTGCAGGCAAGAAGGGAATGGTCTTCTTCCCCTTCGTCTTCTCGCTCTTCATGTTCGTGCTGACCGCCAATCTTCTCGGCATGTTCCCGTACTTCTTCACGGTCACCAGCCAGATCATCGTCACCTTCGCGTTGTCCTGCCTCGTCATCGGAACGGTTGTCGTTTACGGTTTCTATAAGCACGGCCTGCACTTCCTCGGTATCTTTGCGCCGTCGGGTGTTCCGGCAGTCCTTCTGCCTCTGGTGTCTTCCATTGAGGTCATTTCCTTCCTCTCGCGTCCGATCAGCCTTTCCGTTCGTCTTTTCGCGAACATGCTGGCAGGTCACATCACGCTGAAGGTGTTCGCAGGTTTCGTCGCTTCCATGAGCGCGCTTGGCGCGATCGGTGTCGGCGGAGCGATCCTGCCTCTCCTCATGACGGTCGCCATGACCGCTCTCGAATTTCTCGTCGCCTTCTTGCAGGCATATGTCTTCGCGGTACTGACGTGCATGTACCTGAACGACGCCGTGCATGGTGGTCACTGAGAAGTAAAGTCGCTGGCCCCGGAACCGGGTGTCAAAAAACAGCCGCAACAACCATTTCAAGGAGCTTAATATGGAAGCGGAAGCAGCAAAGTACATCGGCGCAGGTCTCGCATGCCTCGGCATGGCTGGTACGTCCCTCGCTCTCGGCCGTATCTTCGGCGATTTCCTCTCCGGCGCACTGCGCAACCCGTCTGCCGCTGACAGCCAGTTCGGCCGTCTGGTATTCGGCTTCGCCGTTACGGAAGCTCTGGGCATCTTCTCGCTGCTCGTTGCTCTCCTTCTCCTGTTCGCTGTCTAATAACAGCATCAGGTTTGGATCACGGCTCGCAAACGGCGTGCCGTGATCCTTCGCATTTGCAGTACCCCTGGAGGTGAGCATGTTCGTGACCGAGGCTCTTGCCCAGTCAGCAGCGCCGTCAACCGGAACGACGACGGAAACACCCGCTGTCGGCCAGACGGCCCCGGAAGCAACGCATACGGAAACCGGAGTGGCGCATGACGCCGGTCACGGGTCCGGCGTATTTCCGCCATTCGATTCGTCGACCTACGCATCCCAGCTTCTGTGGCTGGCGATTTCGTTCGGCCTTTTCTACGTGCTCATGAAGAAATTCATCGTGCCGCGCGTTGGTGGCATCCTTGAGGATCGTCATGGCCGTATCGCACAGGATCTCGATGAAGCCTCCCGGCTGAAGTCCGAGGCTGATGCCGCGATCGAAACCTATGAAAAAGAACTTGCCGCAGCACGCGCCAAGGCTGGATCCATCGCGTCCGCTGCCCGCGACGCTGCAAAGGCAAAGGCCGATGCGGACCGCGCCGCAGTCGAAGCGGAACTGGCTGAGAAGCTTTCCGCTGCCGAAGCGCGTATCGCGTCCATCAAGCAGCAGGCATTGGCCGATGTCGGCACAATTGCTGAAGAAACCGCGACCGCTGTTGTCGATCAACTGATCGGCACGAAGGTCAAGGACACCGATGCCAAGGCAGCTGTTGCCGCGGTATCCGATGTGAAGGGAGCTTGAGATGGCGTTTGATGCATCATTCTACGCACTCGTAGGCCTTATTCTCTTCTTCGTCCTGATTGCCTACCTCAAGGTTCCAGGCATGTTGGCAAGCTCGCTCGACGAGCGCGCAAAGAACATCACCGAGGAACTGGCGGAAGCCAAGCGCCTGCGCGAAGAAGCCCAGCACCTGCTGGCGGAATATCAGCGCAAGCGCAAGGAAGCGGAAGCGGACGCAGCTGCCATTGTTGCCGCTGCCGAACGCGAAGCCGCCGCTCTGACCGCCGAAGCCAAGGCGAAGACGGAAGAGTTTGTCGCTCGCCGTACCGCGCTTTCCGAGCAGAAGATCAAGCAGGCCGAAACCGATGCAATCGGCGCTGTTCGCTCCGCCGCAGTCGACATTGCGATCGCAGCCTCGGAAAAGCTGATCGCCGAAAAGACGACGGCTGCTGCCAAGGGCAAACTGTTCAAGTCTGCCGTCGGTGAAGTTAAGTCTCGTCTGAACTGAGCCAGAGACGATTTAGTCGCATCGAGTATCCAAAACCCCTTCCGGTCCTTACCGGGAGGGGTTTTTTATTGGCCGGCTTTTGAGAGTTTGGGAGCGAAGGCCGTAGAGCTTTAAACTAGCGCTGAGGATGGGCGGTGGAATGATACATGGATCGAGCCGGATATCCTCGGTTCTCATCCATTGCATGCTCCCTCCAAGATGTGCTGAAAGCTCCGCGCCGGGATGTCGCGTAGATTACAATGTAGCCCGCAGTATGCATTCGGCAGGTTTGCTGTCAAGCCGGATGATACCCAAGTATTAGTTTATGCTTACATCGCTTTGGGTAAGAGCATAGCTTTGGTGGTAGATATACGCCCGGTATTGCCCTTTGACATCAGTATCGGTGCTCACACTCATTTTGGAATGAAAAAGCTATGGCTGCATACTATCGTAAGATGCAGCTTAAATAAATATAAACATTATTTTATAATATTTAGCCTTAAGTGTTGTGCGCCTCTCGCAGAAATATTGTGGCTCAAATTACTGAGCGTGACTTTCGGTAAGGCGCCGGGCGTTTGGGGACACGTGCCCCACATCAGTTCAGGATATTTATTTGAGGAAGATGCTATGAAACTATCGATCGGCAAGGTTCTGGCTGCTCTATCCGGGGTCATGATTCTTGTGGCAGGTGTGCAAGGCGTCTCCTCCATCATATCGATGTCGCATATCCAGGATGGGGTCGATGTCATTGTCCGTGAACGCGTTCCTGGCTTCATCGTCATTGGCGCCATCAATGCCGACATCGGCAGCATCAGAAACGCCCAGGGCGCGATCGTTATCGCGGATCAGGGTGCAAGGGCTGATTTTCAAGCCGAGCTGGCGAAGGCCGAAACTGCGCTTGTTGCGAGGCTGAAGGAATACAAGGAATATCTCGTCGATGACGCAGACAAGCAGAATTTTGAGAGCTTTAGCGCACGCTGGACGGCAGCCGAAGGTAAGTGGGCACAGGTGCAAGCACTTGTCGATGCCAACAAGATTGACGAGGCGAGATCATTGTTCGCGGGCGGCGCGCTGACCGCCTACAACCAAGCCAAGACCTCGCTTCAAGACGCGGTCGATGACATTGAAATGGACGTGCGCGGTGAGGGTAATGTCACCTCCGCGACCGCTGGCGCCGCGATCACGCTTAACTATATCGCCCTTGCGGTTGCGCTGACCATCGGGCTTGGCGCAGCGCTCTTCGGCAACCGTTATATCGCAAGGCCGCTCGTGCAGATGACGGGTGTCATGCGCAAGCTGTCTTCGGGTGATACGCAGATCGATATTCCCGGTCGTCATCGCAAGGACGAGATCGGATCGATGGCGGATGCCGTCGAAGTCTTCCGGCAGAGCGCCATCGAAAACAAGCGACTTGAAGCGGAGGCTGAGGAAAGCCGAACGCGCGCCGAGACCGAACGACTGGAGGCTCAGAGTAAGGCTGAGGCCGACGCCGAAGAACGCCTGCGCGTGGCGACATCCGGTCTTGCAACGGGACTTCGTCGCCTAGCTTCAGGCGATCTGGCGTTTCGCCTGAACGAGACGTTTGCGCCTGACTTCGAGCCGCTCAGAACCGACTTCAACCAGTCCATTCAGCAGCTTGGCAACACGCTCACCGAAATTTCGCGCGCCATAGAAACCATGAACCGCGGAACCCGGGAAATTGCCGAAGGGTCCGCGGATCTGTCGCGGCGTACCGAGCAGCAGGCCGCAACGCTGGAGCAGACCGCCGCGGCGCTGGATGAGATCACCGTCAACGTCGCAAACTCCACCAAGCGCGCCCAGGAAGCGACCGGTGCTGCAAGCGAAGCAAACCAAGCTGCAAGGGTCTCTGGCACGGTGGTCGCCTCGGCTGTGGACGCCATGCAGCGCATCGAGCAATCCTCTGGCCAGATCTCCAATATCATCGTGGTCATCGACGAGATTGCCTTTCAGACCAATCTGCTGGCGCTGAACGCAGGCGTCGAAGCGGCGCGCGCGGGCGAAGCCGGCAAGGGCTTCGCAGTCGTTGCTCAAGAGGTGCGCGAATTGGCGCAGCGTTCTGCCCAGGCCGCCAAGGAAATCAAGGAGCTGATCGGCAAGTCATCGCATGAGGTGGAGAACGGCGTAAAGTTGGTTCAGCAGACCGGCGATGCGCTCAGGACGATCAGCCACCATGTCGAAGCCGTCAATGAGCACATGGGCGCGATCGCTACCTCATCCCAGGAACAAGCGACGGGTCTTTCGGAAGTGAACACAGCCGTCAACCAGATGGACCAGACGACGCAACAGAATGCCGCCCTCGTGCAGGAAACCACCACCGCAACCTCTGCACTGGCGACAGAAAGCGAGAGGCTGCGTGCGCTACTCGAGCAGTTCAAGCTGGCCGATCACGCGCAGCAAGGTGCCAACCGAGACGGCTATATGCGTATGGCCGGTTGATGGACGGAAAGGCGCTCTTCAACCACCGGGGAGAGTGCTAGCCTATCAGGCGACGTCGGCTTCGGCAGTATCCTGTCGAAGCGGCCGAAAGCTCATTCGATGAAGTGAGCAGGCCCCATGGGCTTCGATGGCGCGAAGGTGCACGGGCGTTCCGTAACCCGCATGAAGCTCGAAGCCATAGGCGGTGTGCACAGTCCCGGCCCGCTCCATCATCCGGTCTCGTGTAACCTTGGCGATGATCGACGCGGCCGCAATCGACAGGGATCGCGCATCCCCCTTGATCACGGCCTTTGCTTCGCAGGACATGCCAGGCGGCTGGTCGCGCCCATCGGCCAACACCAGTCGAGGCGCAAACTCAAGCCCAAGGACGGCGCGGCGCATGGCATCGAGGCTTGCGCGCAGTATATTGATCCGGTCGATCAGCACCGGGCCTGATGACGCGACAGAGACGATCGAGGTTTCCACAATCTTCGTAAACAGCACTTCCCGTTTTGCCTTGGTGAGCTTCTTGGAATCATCGAGGCCGTCGGGAATATTGTCGGGATCAAGAATGACGGCGGCGGCAACGACCGGGCCGGCAAGAGGGCCTCGACCAGCCTCATCTGTCCCGGCCACGGGCCAAAGGCCGCGCTGGCGTGCTTCTAGCTCCATGCTGAAGTCGGGGCTCGCCGGAGCAAGATCGAACAGGGCAGGAGAATCGGATGCTGTGCGTCGCTTCATGCGGCAAAAACTTGCACAGACACCCGATCTCCCGCAAGCCCCCGGTGCGGCGATAGACAACCCGTAGGGCGTGGTTGTCATCCATGGCCTGAGAGACCAGGGTCGTTTTCCTATAGGGCGGCGGAAAACGAGAAATCGCACGCGAGGCGGCGGAACCGGGGGCAATGCCGGTACGTCAGGGACGCGCACCGAACATTTCTTCGAAGAGGGGCTTCACAGCCGTGGTTTCGGCGCAGCTCTGTGGAGACGCGCCAAGAACCCATGTCATAAGCGGGAGCTGGACCGAGCGTCTCCTTCCTTCAAAGCAAGGAGAGCTGCACGCCAGCACCACTGGGTGGGGCAAAGAGATCGTCACGCAGCTGGATGCCCCTGCGAATGAGACTGAGCCTTTTAGTCGCCATTTCGAAGCGGCGGCTGATCTGCCACGCATAGGGTCCAGCACCCTTCATGCGCTTGCCAAACTCCGAGTCATATTCCTTGCCGTCGCGCATGGAGCGCACCAGCGACATGACATGGCGGTAGCGATCCGGGTAGTTGCGCAGCAACCAGTCACGAAACAGCGGGCTGACCTCAAGGGGTAGACGCAGCAGCACATAGGAGGCCTCTGTCGCACCGGCGGCTTTACCGGCTTCCAGCACCCTCTCGATCTCATGATCGTTCAACGCTGGAATGACCGGGGCCATCATCACAGCCACTGGTATACCAGCTTCCGTCAGCGTCTTGACTGCCTCCAACCGTTTCGATGGCGTCGAGGCGCGTGGCTCCATACTGCGGGCAAGTTTGCGATCGAGCGTCGTCACTGAGATTCCGACCTTGACGAGACCCTTCTTTGCCATGGGCGCCAGAATATCGATGTCGCGCGTGATCAGCGCCGATTTCGTCACGATGGCAACCGGATGTTCCGCCTTGGCTAGCACCTCGAGGATCTGGCGCATGATCCGCCATTCCTTTTCGATCGGCTGGTAGGGATCGGTATTGGTGCCGATCGCAATCACCCGCGCCTTGTAGCCCGGCTTGGAAAGCTCGCGTTCCAGAAGTTTGGCGGCGTCCGGCTTGGCAAAAAGCTTGGCCTCGAAGTCTAAGCCGGCAGAAAGCCCCATATAGCTGTGCGTCGGACGGGCGAAGCAATAGATGCAGCCATGTTCGCAGCCGCGATAGGGATTGATCGACCGGTCGAAGGGGATGTCAGGCGATTCGTTGCGGGTGATGATGGTGCGCGGCTTTTCCACCTGCACATCCGTCTTGAACTCCGGCAGTTCTTCGATGATGTCCCAGCCATCGTTAAAGGCTTCATGCTGCAACGTCTCGAAACGACCGCCAGGATTGATGCCCGCACCTCTGCCGCGACGACGATCGATCTCGATCCTCAGGCCAGAGTCATCTGCCAGAGCATTGGCAATATCCGGCGTATGGCCCGGCTGATAGGCAGCCTGCCCCGAAAGCACTTGGTGTCTCATCTGATGCTCCTGACCGGCCTGCGCCAGCGAATTGGATGAAACGATTCCTACGCTAAATATGAGAACAATACAAGAACAAAAGAATCCGATAGCGCTTTCCAACTCGGTGTGCGGCGCGAGGAGGAGCGCTGCAAAGAAGGACACAATGGACCTGTCCTGCTGCATTGCATCATTTTGCCGGGTGCCACGACAGAAAATCCATTTGGGTTTGCATGGCGATGCTGTAGGAACTTTATCGTCTGGAACGCACCACAAGTGACGAGAACATGCTGACAGTCATCATGGAATGCCGAAACCAAGAGCCCGAGCTTGCGCATACGCTTTCGGCGCTGGTGACGGGCGCCGTGAAGGGTTTGATCAGCGACGTCATTATTCTCGACCACGCCTCACACGATGGCTCGGCGCGGGTCGCCGAAGCTGCCGGTTGCCGCTTCCATCAGCGCTGGGAGATCGGCGATGTCATTCAATCGATCCGCGGCGAGTGGGTGTTGCTGATCGAGCCGGGAAGCCGTCCGCAGGGTGGCTGGATCGAGGATATTCTCGAATATATGGCGCTGAACGAGCGGCCCGCGCAATTCTCCCCCTCGCGCTATTATAAAAAGCCGTTTCTGAAGCGATTGCTTCGCCGCGGTCCGCCACTGGAATTCGGCCTGTTGCTGCGCAAGCAGGATGCGCTCGCACTCGCGAAATCCGGCCTTCCGCCGAAGGAATTTTCAAAATCCCAGAAGCCGCGCAGGCTGACGGCGGAGTTGGTGCCAGCCTGGGCGCTCCGTCCAACGCGATAGGGATCAGCCCTTCGTGCGGCGCAGATGCTCGTCCAGCCGTGGCATGATTTCCACGAAGTTGCAGGGCATGTGGCGATAATCCAGCTGCGCTTTCAAAATGCCGTCCCACGCGTCTTTGCAGGCGCCTGGTGAACCCGGCAGAACGAAGACAAAGGTTGTATTGGCAAGCCCGGCGGTGGCGCGTGACTGGATGGTGGATGTGCCGATCTTGTCATAGGAGATGCGGTGGAACACCTCTGAGAAGCCGTCCATGCGCTTGTCGAACAGAGGCTCCAGGGCTTCCGGCGTCACGTCGCGCCCGGTAAAGCCCGTGCCACCCGTGGTAATGACCACATCAATCTCGTCCGACAGCGTCCAGCCTTGCACCTTTTCGCGAATGGCCCCGATGTCATCAGACACGACAGCGCGATCCACAAGACGGTGGCCTGCCTCCTCGATCCGTGCGGCCAGCGTGTTGCCGGATTTGTCGTCCGCCAAGGTGCGCGTGTCAGAGACGGTCAGAACGGCGATACCGACCGGAATGAATTGCCGCTCTCCACCCGTGTTCTTCTCACTCATGACGCTCTCCCTGCAATCGTTCTGGTCTCTTGAACATACCATCCGGGCTCCTGTTCCCGAAGCGATGCTGCTGCGGCCTCCGCTTTCTCCCAGTCGGAAAAAATGCCGAAGCATGTGGCGCCCGAACCGGACATGCGCGCAACATCCGCGCCCTGTGAATGAAGCATTGCCAGCATATCGCCGATCTCCGGCAGAAGCTTCACGGCTGGAGGCTGCAGATCGTTTCTAAGCGCGTCCATCATCGAAAGCCATGACTGGCCTTGATCCTGAAGCGGTGCGGGAAGCGGTGCATTCTGCTTCTCCTCCAGTAGCTTAAAGATATGCGGCGTTGAAACCCCCCTGAGCGGGTTGACCAGCACCAGCGATAATTGAGGAAACTGCGGAAGAAGGGTAATCTCTTCCCCAATTCCCTGCGCTATCAGCGGCTGGCTCTCAAGACACATCGGTACGTCGGCACCGATCATCAACGTCATGTCGATCAAGGTCTTGCCGTCAATCTCCAGTTGCCAATGGCGGATCAATCCGCGCAAGGCTGCCGCGGCATCGGCTGAACCGCCGCCAATCCCCGAGGCGACCGGCAGGTTTTTCTCCAGGTGAATGGCAACGGGCGCTGGTGTGAGCCCGCTTTTCTGCACATGGCCGCGAAGGAGATCGCGCGCCTTCAGCACAAGGTTGTTGCTCGCATCCGACTGAAGAAGCTCCGAGGCAAATTGCCCGGAGATCGAAAAGCTGTCTTCGGCGGCACCGCGAATGCGGACGACATCGCCTGCTTCGGTAAAGGTCACCAGCATGTCGAGGAGGTGGTAGCCGTCCTCCCTTTGCCCCGTCACATGCAGGGCAAGGTTGATCTTTGCCGGAGCGGCCTCAACAGTATCGACCGCTCCCTTCCCATCAGTCGGACCCATCCGATGTCAGGATTTTTTGTCCGGGGCAGGGGCCGGCGGTGCAGGTGGCGGTGGAGCCTGATCCTTCTTCGCGGTGTTCTCTGCATCCTTTTCCAAGGGCGGCAGGCCATTGGCGATTTTTTCCTTCACCTTCGCCTTGTCCACGTCGTCGCTATCGCCGATCAGCGCACGGTTCCACTGGTAGACGGCCTCCAGCTTGCGGCCGACACGCCAATAGGCGTCACCCAGGTGGTCGTTGATGGTGGGGTCCCCGGCGCGAAGCTCGATCGCACGTTCCAGTTCGGTCACGGCTTCATCGAAAGCGCCAAGACGATAATGCGCCCAACCGAGCGAATCGACGATGTATCCGTCATTGGGGCGAAGCTCCACCGCGCGGCGGATCATGTCGATGCCTTGGTCGAGGTTCATGTTCTTGTCGACCCAGGAATAGCCGAGATAGTTCAGAACCTGCGGCTGTTCCGGGTTGAGCTCCAGCGCACGCTTGAAGTTCGGCTCGGCCTTGTCCCACTGCTTCAGACGCTCATAGGCAATGCCGCGCTGGAAGAAGATCGTCCAGTCGGACTTCTTCGGGACCGCGCCGATCACCTCGACAGCCTTGTCGTAATTGGCAGCCATGGCGGCATAGTCTTTCGCGTCCGACAGGACGGCGCCATAGGCGAGGTAGGAGCGAATGTCGTCAGGATCGGATTCGAGCAGCGCCTTCAGATGCTGGCGCGCCTCATCGACCTTGCCGGTCTGCGCCAGTGTCAGGCCAAGCTGCAATTCGGAAATGCGATGCATCGGCGAGTCTGCGGGCACCTCGCGATAGAATTCGATGGCGCGCTCGGCCTGCTTCTGCGCCTCGGCCAAGCCGCCGAGGAGGATAAGCGTATCGGCGCTCTTCGGGTCGAGCGCTCGCGACGCCTGGAGATACAGCGTCACGATCTCTTCCGCGCCTTCGCGGTTCAGTGCACCGGCAATCGAGAACATGACGGACGCAGCACCTTCAACGGCGGTCTGAACCTGCTGGTCTGGCTTTTCACCCTTTTCAATGCTCTGTCGCAGCGCCTTCAAGGGTGCGTAATTCGGAGCAAAACCGTCGCCGACGGCAATCGTGTCCAGCGCCTTTTGCTTGTTGCCCGCTTTCGCCTCCAGCCGCGCCAGCGCCATGACGGCGCGCATATAGGTGTCGGTTGCGGTCGCACCGCCTTCACGGTCGGCCACCGCTTCGCTCAGGCTCTTGCGAGCCGCTTCCGTGTTGCCGGTCACGAGCGCAATGGCGCCCGCGTTGTATTTCTGGAAGATCGAGAACCAGCCCGGCCCCTTCATGCCATTGACCATGGCGAGTGCTTCCTTGCTCTTGCCGGCGCCAGCGCGCGCCCAGGCAGCAAGAAGCGTATTGACCATGCGGTCCAGATCGTTCGGGCCGCTATATTTCAGGATTTTCTCGGCGGACGAAAATTCCTTGTGCTTGATGGCGGCAAGCGCACGCACGATCGTCGTCACGCGCTCCACCGAGCTGTCGTCCTTCAGGCTGTCGGCAATCTTGGCGCCGGCCTCGAAGTCGCCGCTCAACAGTTGCGCGATCATCAGGCGCTGGCGAATTTCGGTATTGGCCGGATCGAAATCCAAAGCCTTCTGGTAAAGGATGATTGCGGTCGTATAATCCTGGTCGACATCCGCGGTGCGGGCAGCCAGAAATGCGCCTGAGAAGGTGGTGACCCGACCAGGATCGAACTTGACGGCCTCTTCCGCCTTATCGGCGGGCTTCGTCTCTGCCAGCGCGGCAGAGCCTGCGCCAAGCGTGAGTGCGGCAATGAAGGCCGCGCTGCAGAAAAGACGAAATGCTGGATTGCGCCGCATGAAGGAACCCTTGCTTGTGTGCTTCCGCACTGAAAAATCAGCTTCAAACTCGACAGCACCGGGCACCACATCTGCCCTTGATGACTGTTAAGGTTGAGATAGACACGCCATCGGAAACCGGAATCGGTTCAGAAAGTGGTGCATCACGTCACGATAGAATGGCTTTTTTGAAGCAGGCCTGCAACAAATTCTGCTGCCGCTCTCCATTTCGCCGATCGCTCCTCTTTCGAGGAAAACTCTGCCGCGCCGTCAGTTGACGCGCTCGATGCAGAAGTCGATCACTTCCATCAACGCATCCTTCCACGGGCTCTTCGGCAGCGGTGCCAGCGCATCGCGTGCGATCGTGCCGTAATGGTTGGCGCGAGAGATCGTGTCCGTCAGACCGTTATATTTCTTGATGAGACCGAGCGCGACCTCAAGATTTTCATCCGTACTTTCGCCGTTTTCGATCGCGCGCTTCCAGAAAGCCCGCTCATCGATGGTACCACGACGATACGACAGAATGACCGGGAGGGTGATCTTGCCCTCGCGGAAATCATCGCCCGTATTCTTGCCGAGATCGGCAGACTTGCCGCCATAGTCCAGAACGTCGTCGACAAGCTGAAACGCAAGGCCGAGATTCATGCCGTAGGATTTCAGCGCGCCGCGCGTCGCCTTGTCAGTCTTGGCAACGATCGGGCCGACTTCGGCAGCGGCCGCGAAAAGCGCTGCGGTCTTGGCGCGGATAACCTGGAGATAGTCGTCTTCCGTCGTTTCCATGTTTTTGGCGACGGAAAGCTGCAGCACTTCGCCTTCGGCAATCACGGAAGCGGCGGTGGAGAGCACATCAAGCGCGTCCAGCGAGCCGACATCCACCATCATTCGGAAGGCCTGGCCGAGCAGAAAGTCGCCGACCAGAACGCTCGCCTGGTTGCCCCAGATGGTGCGCGCGGTCGATTTGCCGCGGCGCAGATCGCTTTCATCCACCACGTCGTCATGCAGCAGCGTTGCGGTGTGCATGAACTCGACGCTGGTGGCGAGCTTGATATGGTGGTCGCCATCGTAACCGAACATCGAGGCGGAGGCGAGAGTCAGCATCGGGCGCAGCCGCTTGCCACCGGAAGAGATCAGGTGGTTCGCCACTTCCGGGATCATCTGCACATCCGATCCGGCCTTGGAGAGGATCAGTTGGTTGACGCGTTCCATGTCCGGACGGGTCAGATCGACAAGCGGCTTGACGGATGCGAGTTTGTTTTTGCTTTCTTCAAGCGGTATGACGACGCCCAACGGAACGGACTCCTATTCGATTTCGGTTTGACAATAGAAAGCGACGATGGTGGCGGCAAGTGTGGAATCGCCTCATGACCTTCAAAAATATGGGAATGTGGAAACTCATTGATGCGTGAATTGATCAGAACAAACGATGCTGTCCTGCTTTCTTTCGCAGAAAGCCTGATGAAGGATGCCGGCATTCATTGCATGATTGCCGACCAGGGCATGAGCATTCTGGAAGGTTCGCTTGGGCTTCTGCCCCGCCGTTTCCTTGTCGAGGATGACAGGTCCGAGCAAGCGCGCCGCATCCTCATCGATGCGGGCCTTGCCGACGAACTGCGAGACGAGGCCTGATCAACGATGACGTCGGAGACCGTCGACGCATTTCACCGGGGTCGGTTTCACCTGGTCCAGCCGAAGGGCAGGGGACACAGGGCCGGCATGGATGCCATGCTGCTCGCCTCGCTGGTGGCAGATGACCAGCCGTGCCGCGTGGCTGATCTTGGTGCTGGCGCCGGTGCAGCCGGATTTGCCGTTGCAGCCCGTCTGGAGAAGGCGGAAGTCACGCTTTTCGAATATGCCTCCGAGATGGTCGATTTCGCCAGGCGCAGCATCGCGCTTCCGGAGAACCTACACCTTGCAGACCGCCTGACCGTTCACCAGGCCGATGTAACCTTGCGCGCCGGTGCCCGTGCCGAAGCCGGCCTCATCGATGATCATTTCGATCACGTCATCATGAACCCGCCTTACAATGATGCGGGAGATCGCAAGACACCCGATGCCTTGAAGGCGCAGGCCCATGCCATGACGGATGATCTTTTCGAGCATTGGATCAGAACGGCAGGTGCCATCTTGGCGCCGGGTGGGCAGCTCTCCCTGATCGCCCGCCCCCAATCGGTGGCCGATATCATCTCCGCATGCGGGCGCCGCTTTGGTGGGATGGAGATTACCCTTATCCATCCAAGACAAGGGGAAGATGCCGTCCGAATGCTCGTGACGGCGATCAAGGGCTCCCGCGCGCGTCTCACCTTCCGCGCGCCGTTGATCATGCATGAAGAGGACAGCCACGCCTTTTCAGCCGTTGTCGATGATCTGAACAACGGACGAGCCGCCTATCGCCGCAATCACAAAACTGTGCGCTCTTCTGGCTAACGCCGATGGCGAAAAACGCTATCCGGCAAAACGAATTTCCAGGGCCACCATTGCGTTTGCGAGCGCGATACATACATCCCTTTTTGAGATAAACGACGAAGAGGATGAAGATGGCCGGGTTTTTGAAGCGCATTGTGCCGAAGCGATTTCGCAAGCAGGAATTGGTCGTGCCGGTGGTGCGCATGCATGGCGCGATTATGGCAGGCGGCAGTCAGCTTCGCCCGGCTCTCAACCTTGCAGGCTATGCGCCGCTGCTCGACAAAGCCTTCGGCATGAAAGATGCACCGGTCGTCGCTATCTCGCTGAATTCTCCTGGCGGTTCGCCGGTCCAGTCGCGGATGATCTACAACCGCATTCGTCAGTTGGCCGAAGAGAAGAACAAGAAGGTTCTCATTTTCGTCGAGGATGTCGCAGCCTCCGGCGGTTACATGATCGCGCTCGCCGGTGACGAGATCATCGCCGATCCCACATCGATCGTCGGCTCCATCGGCGTCGTCTCCGGCGGCTTCGGTTTTCCTGAGATGCTGCGCAAGATCGGTGTGGAGCGCCGCGTCTATACGTCCGGCGAAAACAAGGCGATCCTCGATCCCTTCCAGCCGGAGAAGGAAGGCGACATCGAGTATCTTAAGTCGCTCCAGTCTGAAATCCACAACGTCTTCATGGACATGGTCAAGCTTCGCCGTGGCGCGAAATTGAAGGACGATCCAGCTCTGTTCTCGGGCCTGTTCTGGACGGGCATGCGTGGCGTCGATCTCGGCCTCGTCGATGGCCTCGGCGACATGAAGGACGTGCTGCGCCGACGCTATGGTGAAAAGGTTAAACTGCAACTGATCAGCGGTGCAAGAAACCTGTTCGGCAAAAAGGTGCCGGGTGTCGATCTTTGCGCACAGGCAATCGCCGCCTCCGCCGCTTCGGGACTTGCAGAAGTTGCCGAAGAAAAGGCATTGTGGGCCAGATACGGATTGTGATGGACGCGATTTAAATGGCCCAGTTGATAACGCTCGCCCTGCTCGTGATCGGGGCGATCATCCTCTACCGGCGATTTGTGACGGATGCCGAGAAGCTGTCCGCCAAATCGAAGCGGCAGGAGAAGGAGCGCCAGACGGGCGCAACCGGCACATTGGTCAAGGACCCGACGACGGGCGAATATCGCGTCAAGAGAGAAGACGAGGTTTAAGCGTGGCGCGGTTCGCTGGCCGCGATGATCGCTATGCTTGCTCATCGTCCGAAGTACTCCGCGACGAACCGACAAGCGTGAGGGCGCAACGGCGGCTACCAGCCGCCACCACCACCGCCGCCGCCACCAGAGCCGGAAAAGCCGCCTCCTGAGAAACTCGATGATGACGACTGTGGAATCGTCGCCGAAATGGTTGACGCTACGGAGGACGAGAACGCACCGATCCAGTCGCTGGGGCCTTTCACGAGACCGTAGTACCAGCCCGGCACATAGTTTTCGGAATCCTCTGTCGCTTTTGAAAACCACCTCTCGAATGCCTCGGTCCAAGGTTCCTCGACATTGAGCGCCACTGCATAGGGCAGCAGCGTTTCAAAATGCTGCGGCGACATTGTCGGCGCCCCTTGCATGTTCATCCGGTCTTTCTCCGCGACACGCAGATAAAGACGCAAGCCTTCAATCTCATCCATGATTTTGCGCCCGAGCGGTGTCGGAGCACCCATCAATGAGAAGAAGAGTAGGTTGATCAGGACGATAAGGCCGGCGGCGCCAAGGCCAATCGAGTTTGGATCGTGAGTGATCTCGAACCAGACGGCGCCGATGATGTACCCGCCGTATGCGATAATTCCGTATGCGAGCAGAGATAACAACACGATCCCGCCAAGCTTGTTTTTAAGCGATGCTCTCGGATGCAGGAGCTTCCGGACCCAAATCACCAATGATGTGATCTTCACACATCCGTATGCGACGATTAGGAATGCCCCTATATCGTCTGGATGTTTGGAAAAATAGATCGTTCCAATCACGAAGACGGCGCTGAGAAGAAATCCCACTACGACATAGATGTCGTTGCTTCTGAAATACCTGTCGCGGTGTTCCTTTTCAACAGCAGTGAAAAACCGCTCTCCAATTTTTTGAACGGCCTCGCCATTGTCCTCGTTAATGGTGAAGCCATGTCCGGGTGGCCCGATGGTCCTGAGCAGTGTTTTTTGTCCGACAGGCAGGCTGTCGTCCATTTGCTTGTGCGTGCGATGCATAATGATGGCGTCGTCCAGATTCTCGATCTCGACATAGCCTTTGACGGCAAGATCGAGCGCGCTGGCGGAAACGGCCGTCCAGCCATCTTCTTCAAAACCCTGATGGTCGATATAGTTCATCAGCCCGGGTGAGATACCCTCAGGCGGGTCCCAGCGCGGCACGACGATCCCCGCGGCAGGATCTCGGCCAACCGCGTGCCACGCCTTGAAGTAATAGGCCAGTACGACCAGCAGACCGACGCATCCGATGATCATCGTGTTATGATCGCGTATCCACCATTCACTTTGTAGAGCAGTCGAGGGCGTAACAAGCACACCCTTTGGTAGCTTCACCGCCACCGTCATCCCTTCGCCCTTGCTGAGCGGGCGGGTTGAAGTGAGGATCGTTTTATTGCCCTCTACGCGGACGTTTGCATCCTTGCCCACCGCGCCGAGTGGGCCGGTGAAAAACGCGGTCTCGCTCGGGCTTGCTCCTTCCGGCAACAAGATGGTGGCAGAAACATCCCGCATCGGAAAGTCCCAGCCAGTGCCCGTCACGTTCCAGGTCAACTCGTCATAGGTGTCGAAGTGGCGGATCTGTCTGTCCGTCGTGTAGGTGATTTGAAAGACATGATCGCCCTTCGTCAGCAGGCGATCGGCGTCCCCGACATAGATTCGAATACCGCCATCAATCCATTTCGTATCCCAGTATTCCACTGCACCGTCACGCTTTACCGAGACGATATTGAAGCCGACTTTGGTGAGCTTGCCGTCAGCATCCAAGGTGTAGAGCGGGAAATCCCGATAGATACCGTGTTTGATGCGATCCCCTTCCGCCCGGGCCTTGATGGTTTCGGTCACGGTCAGTTCGCCATTTTTGGCGATGGTGATCGTCGAATCGTAGGAGAGGATGAACTCTTCGGCGGAGGCCGGCAGCACTGTGACCAGAAAGAAAAACAGCGCAAGAAATCTGGCAAAAGTGGTCGTCACGTAAAGTCGTCTCCAGATGTCCGGCTGTCGTCAGGTCGAATAGAAAAGGTGGATGGCGCCAGGCTTTCTCAGCGTCCAAGGCAGTTCGCGCCCATGAGAATGCTGCTGCGGATGCCGCACGTCGAGGCCTTGGTGTCTTACCAGCCGCCGCCACCGCCGCCGCCACCGCCAGAGCCGGAAGACCCGCCGCCGCCTGAAAAGCTCGATGACGAGGAACTGGGCGGTGCCGGAATGGTCGAGGCAATCGTGGAGGCCATGGAGGCGGAAAATCCGCCGATCCGGTCGCCAAAGCTGTTGTAATTGCCGTTATACCAGGTCGGCGCATAGGCCGCAGCACCGGCAGAAGCGGCGGCAAGCCACGTCTCGAACGCTTTGCTCCAGCGCTTCTCCACACCGAGCGCCACTGCATAGGGCAACAAAGTCTCGAAATGCTGCGGCGACATCTGCGGCGCGCCCTGCATGTTCATGCGGTCTTTCTCAGCCACCGTGAAGTAAAGCCGTAAGCCCTCGATTGCATCCATCAACTGCCGGCCAAGCGGTGTCGGCGCGCCCATCACGAGAACGAAGAGCACATTCAAAAGCACGATGAGCGCCAGCGCAACGACCGCCAATGTGTTGGCATCATGGACGTGATCGAAAAAGATGCGGCCAACGACGCCCGCAATCAGCGAAAAGGTCAGAAAGCCGGAGATGGCCATAAAAACGATGCCGCCAAGGCGTGAGAGGACGCCGCGTCCGCGACGGCGCTGTTTGCCGTAGATCGTGGCGCCGACGGCAAAGAACACCGCGGCCATGGACAGCGAAATGATGGTGCCGATATCGCCTTCATCGAAACTGCCAAAGATCAAGGCGGCGACGATGACCCCGAAGCTGAGGACAAGTCCGCCAACGATATAGCCGCTATTGCTCCTATAATATTTCCCGCGATGCTCTTTCTCGATGGACGAGCGGAAATCCAACCCGACTTTCTGTACCGTCTCGCCATTCGCCTTGTCGATCGTCAAGCTATTGCCGGGAGCACCGATAGAGGACAGCAGTGTTCGTTGACCGACCGGCAAACTGTTCTCGATCTTCTTCTCCGTGCGGCGAATGATCAGGCCGTTCTTGAGATCTTCGATCGTGACGAAGCCCTTGACCGCCAGATCGAGTGCCGTCGCAGACAGCGCAGTCCAGCCACCGTCTGCAAAGCCGCGGCCATCGACATAATTGACAAGCGCAGGCGACAGGCCCTCCGGCGGATGCCAGCGCGGCACAATCAATCCTTCCGCCGGGTCCCGTCCAACCGCTGACCAAGCCCTGTAGTAATAAGCAAGCACGATCAGCAGGCCGAGACCGGCGATAATAAGGGCGAGGCGATCGCGCAGCCACCATTCCCGCTGCTGCGAGGCGGAGGGTGCATCCAGCACACCCTTCGGCAGCTTCACGGCCACCGTCATGCCTTCGCCCTGATAGAAGGGGCGGGTAGAGGCGAAGAACACATCGTTGCCTTCGGTCAGGATACGCGCGTCCTTGCCCGTGGCACCAAGCTTGCCGGTGAAGACGGCTGTATCGCTGGGTCTTGCGCCCTCCGGCAAAGAGATTGTGGCGGAGATTTCGCGCATCGGAAACTGCCAGCCATTGCCGGTGACGTTCCAGGTCAGCTCGTCGTAGCTATCGAAATAGCGGATTTGCCGATCGGTGGTGTAGGTGATCTGGAAGATGTGCTCGCCTTTGGGAAGAATGCGGTCGGCATTTCCGGTGAAGATGCGAATGCCGCCGTCGATGTTCTCTGTGTGCCAGTCTTCCGGCGCGCCGTCGCGCTCCACCGAGAGAACCTTGAAGCCGACCTTCGTCCGATTGCCGTCCTTGTCGAGCGCATAAAGCGGGAAGTCGCGAAAAATGCCGCGCTTGATGCGGTCACCTTCAGCCCGTGCCGTGATGGCTTCCGTCACCGTCAGTGTCCCGTCTTTGGCGACATCGACGATGGAATGATAGGAGCTGATAAATTCTTCTGCGGAGGCGGGCAGCACCCACGCGAGCAAGAGGCAAAGCCCGAGAAGTCTGGCGAACATGGTCTTCACGTGCGATCTCTCCAGATGGTGTGTGCTTCTCGAGCCGATCCGTTGCGCCAAGCGCGTTTTAAACCGGCTTTTCCACTTCCTGATAGGTGACGCCAAGCGACGCCAGCGCCTTCCAATATCCCGGATAGGTTTTGCCCACGCAGGCAGGATTTTGAATAGCGATGCCGCCCGTCTTCAACCCCGCCAGCGCAAAGCTCATGGCGATGCGGTGGTCGTGGAATGTGTCGATGGAAGCGTGAACCGCCTGTCCCGCCAGCGCCGGATCGGCATGAACGATCAAGTCATCGCCCTCTTCATGCGCAAGGCCGTCCCTTATCTGATTGAGACCAAGAGAGAGCGCCCGGATACGGTCGCATTCCTTGACGCGCAGATTGGCAATGCCGACGAAGCGCACCGGTGTTCTGTTATAGGCGGCCAGCACCGCGATGGTGGGAATGGCGTCCTGCATCTGGCTGCCGTCGATTTCGGCGGGCAGGTTAGGGAACTGCGCCATCACCGCATGCGCCTTGGCATCCGGCTGCGTAAAAGCGTCGGCTGGCGTTCCGATATCGATCTTGCCGCCGGTCAGCAACTCCGCCCCCCAGAGATAGGTCGCAGCAGATGCGTCGGGCTCGATGTGAAAATCCGTCGCCTTGTAGCCCGTCGGGTGTACACGCCATATGGCATTGCTGACACGCTCAACCTTGGCGCCGAAGGCTTCCATCGCGGCAACCGTCAGATCGATATAGCCTTTCGCGCCGATATCTTCTCCGGCCAGAATGATGTCGAGCGGCTGCGCGCCGCACGGGGCGGCCATCAGAAGCGCCGAGACATATTGGCTGGAAAGATTGCCGTCGATCGTGACACTGTCCCTGGTGAAGCCTCGGCCATTACCCTTGACCGTGACAGGCGGGCAGCCGGTCTCTGCTTCCGCTTCGATCCCCAAGGCTGTCAGTGCGTCCACCAGTGGCTTGATCGGACGCTTGCGCATATGCTCGTCGCCCTCGACGACGACCGTGCCGTTTACCGATGCGACCGCCGCTGTCAGGAAGCGCGTCGCCGTGCCGGCATTGCCCAAGAAGAGCGGCTTTTCCGGTGCGGTGAGAACGCCTGAGCTCTCAACGACGAAGCTCGTCGCGTCCGGCTCCGTCACTGTCACACCCATCGCCCGCAAGGCTTCCGCCATGTAGAGCGTGTCGTCGCTTTTCAGCGCGCCCGTCAGTCTGCTCGTACCTTTGGCAAGGCCCGCCAGAAGCAGCACACGATTGGTGATGGATTTGGAGCCGGGCGGCTCAACCTTGCCGGAAAGCGGTTGGCCGGGGGGGGTGATGGTCAGTTCGATCATGTCTTTATCGTCTTCTCGCCAGCAGACTGGCTTTCAAGTCTCAGAATTTCACGGTGGGAACGGCGCGATCCGCCTCGTTGGTGATTTCAAAATAGGGCGCTTTCGCAAAACCGAATTTCCCGGCAATAAGGTTGGAGGGGAAGCTTTCGACCTTGACGTTGAGGTCACGCGCAGCACCGTTGTAATAACGGCGCGACATCTGGATTTCGCTTTCCAGCGTCTCAAGCGAGCGCTGCAATTCGACGAAATTCTGATTGGCCTTGAGGTCGGGATAGGCTTCTGCCAGAGCAAAGAGCTTTCCGAGAGCCTGACCGAGCAGGCCTTCCGCCTTGGCGCGCCCCTCGACATCCCCCGCTGGCACAGCCTGCGCCTGGTTGCGCAGTGAGACGACCTCTTCAAAGGTGCTTTTCTCGTGGGCAGCATAGCCCTTCACCGTTTCGATGAGATTGGGGATAAGGTCGGCGCGGCGCTTTAACTGCACGTCGATGCCCGACCACGCCTCTTCCTTCATCTGCCGCGCTTTGACGAGGCCGTTATAGGTGAAGACGACATAGAGCGCGACAAGCGCAACGATGGCCAATGCGGTGAACATGCAAGCTTCCCCCTCACGAAATCCGGCGAGCCGCACCCATCAGACGCGCCCCGCTTCACCACCTGACTGTTGAGCGCAAGACGATGAAGACCTAAATCGATCTTCGTCACGTCGCGCTTAAAGGCGTCAGGCCGCCTTGTTCCAGTTCAACCCACCGGCATCCGTCATCAGGAAGGCTTCACCGCAGGCCTTCGCCAAGGTGCGTACCCTCAGAATATAGCTCTGACGCTCGGTCACCGAGATTACGCCGCGCGCATCCAGAAGGTTGAAGACGTGCGATGCCTTGATGCACTGATCATAGGCGGGAAACACACATTTGTGCAGCATCTGGTTGGCGTTGTCGCCGGGTGCACCGGCGGCCAGAAGCGCCTGGCACTCCTTCTCGGCATCGATGAAATGGCGATGCAGCATAGCCGTGTCGGCATATTCGAAATTGTGGCGGGAATATTCCTGCTCAGCCTGTAGGAAGACGTCGCCGTAGGAAATCTTTTCCTCGCCGTCGCGGCCATTGAAGTTCAGGTCGTAGACATTGTCGACGCCCTGGACATACATGGCGAGGCGCTCGAGACCATAGGTCAACTCACCCGCAACCGGTGAGCATTCAATGCCGCAGACCTGCTGGAAGTAGGTGAACTGCGAAACTTCCATGCCGTCGCACCAGCATTCCCAGCCAAGACCCCAGGCACCCAGTGTCGGGCTTTCCCAGTCGTCCTCGACGAAGCGCACGTCATGCAGCAGCGGATCGAGACCGATCGCCTTCAGCGAGCCGAGGTAAAGCTCCTGGAGGTTGGAAGGGTTCGGCTTCAGAATGACCTGATACTGATAGTAATGCTGCAAGCGGTTGGGGTTCTCGCCATAGCGTCCATCAGACGGACGCCGGGATGGCTGCACATAAGCCGCTTTCCATGGCTTCGGACCAAGCGCACGCAATGTCGTTGCCGGATGAAACGTACCCGCACCCACTTCCATATCATATGGCTGCAACACGGCGCAGCCCTTGTCCGCCCAGTAATTATGCAGCGTCAGGATCAGCGCCTGAAAGGAACGCTTCGGGTTCATATGGTCTGGAACGTCGGTCATTGCGGTCATCTTGGGTCAAGAGAGGATAAGTAAGGACTTACTTCGATTGCGGACAGGTGCCATGGCAAGGGTTGCGGGTCAAGAACTTCCGTCACGCTGTAGCGGGAGAGCAGAGTACCGTCTCGCGACGCTCGTTCCGATATTTACATTGTGCATCTGTCGCAAATTTTGCTAGCAGAGGCCAACCGAAAAATCCGAACCCGAATATCTCTGACACCGGAAAACCAATATGCCCGATCTTCTGCTTGAACTCCGCTCCGAGGAAATCCCTGCCCGTATGCAGCGGAAAGCGGCTGGCGATCTGAAGAAACTCGTCACCGATGCGCTGGTGGAAGCGGGCCTGACCTATGAGGGTGCACGCGAATACTGGACGCCGCGCCGCCTGACGTTGGATATCCGTGGTCTGACCGCACGCTCTGCCGATGTGCGCGAGGAGAAGAAGGGACCGCGCACCGATGCCAATGAAAAGGCCATCGAAGGCTTTCTGCGCGGCGCGGGCCTGAGCGATATTTCTGAGGCGCAGGTCGTCTCCGATCCGAAAAAGGGCGACTTCTATGTCGCCATCATCAACAAGCCGGGTCGCGCCGCCGAAGAGATCATCGCCGATGTGATGCCGGGTATTATCCGCACCTTCCCCTGGCCGAAATCCATGCGCTCCGGTGCTGCGTCCATGCCGAAGGGTTCGCGCTATGCCGGGATCGAAGGCAAGGGCTCGGAAAGCCTTCGCTGGGTGCGCCCGCTGCAATCCATCGTCTGCCTGTTCGGACCCGAACATGATGAGACGCAGGTCATTGCCTTCGAGATCGATGGCATCGTCGCCGGTAATGTCACCTATGGCCATCGCTTCCACGCGCCGGACGCCATCACCGTGCGCCGTTTTGATGATTATGTCGCGAGCCTCGAAAAGGCGAAGGTCATTCTCGATGCGGAACGCCGCAAGGATATCATCCTGCATGATGCAAAAGACCTGGCTTTCGCCAACGGTCTCGACCTCGTGGAAGACGAAGGCCTGCTGGAAGAGGTCTCCGGCCTGGTCGAATGGCCGCAGGTATTAATCGGCACCTTCGAAGAAGACTATCTGCAGATTCCTGCCGAGATCATCCGTCTGACGATCAAGACCAACCAGAAATGCTTCGTCACCCGTCCGCAAGGCGCTGAGGAAGGTCTGTCGAACCGCTTCATTCTGGTGTCCAACATCCAGGCCAGTGATGGCGGCAAGGAAATCGTTCACGGCAACGGCAAGGTCGTGCGTGCGCGCCTGTCGGACGCCAAGCACTTCTGGACGCGCGACCAGGGCGATCTGCCGGACCTCGAAACCTTGACGGACTCCGCCAAGAAATTCGACCTCGATCTCAGCAAGCCTCTCGACCAGCGCATGGCGAAGCTCGACGCGCTGAATGTCACCTTCCACGCCAAGATTGGCACGCAGGGCGAGCGCGTCACGCGTATCCGAGAACTGGCAAAGCAACTCGCGTCCGCCATCGGCGCCGATGCTGCTCTCGTCGACCGCGCCGTGGTTCTGGCGAAAGCGGATCTGCGCACAGAAGCCGTCGGCGAGTTCCCGGAACTGCAGGGTCTGATGGGACGCAAATATGCGCTCCTGCAGGGCGAGAACGAAAGCGTCGCTGCGGCGATCGAGGATCATTACAAGCCGCAAGGCCCGTCCGATCGCGTGCCGTCCGACAAGGTGGCAATCACCGTGGCGCTGGCTGACAAGCTGGATACACTTGCTGGCTTCTGGGCGATCGATGAAAAGCCAACCGGCTCCAAGGACCCGTTTGCGCTACGTCGCGCCGCACTCGGCGTCGTGCGCATTATACTGGAGCGCAGCGTTCGATTGCCGCTATTGGAGGTCGTCAAGGACGCCGATCTTCTCTCCTTCTTCCATGATCGTCTGAAGGTCTATCTGCGCGACCTCGGCGCCCGCTACGATCTGATCGAAGCGGTGCTGACGCCGGACTCCGATGACCTGCTGATGGTCGCCCGCCGTGTGGAGGCTCTGACCGCCTTCATCACCGGTGAGGATGGCAAGAACCTGCTGGCCGGGACCAAGCGCGCGACGCAACTTCTGGCCGCCGAAGAAAAGAAGGGCACCGTTGTTGCCGATGGCGTAGCGGACGACCTCCTCAAGCTCGATGCCGAGAAGGCGCTTCATGCGGCGATCAAGACGGCTTCTGCCGATGCGGCCAAGGCTGTCGCGGCGGAAGACTTCCGCTCTGCCATGCAGGCGTTGTCGACGCTGCGTGCGCCCGTCGACACCTTCTTCAACGATGTTCTCGTCAATGACGAAGATGCTGCCATCCGCGCCAACCGTCTGGCACTGTTGAAAGCGATCCGCGAAGCCACCGGTACAGTCGCGGATTTCTCCAAGATCACGGGATAAGAAGGTTCAGCGCTGATGTCGTCCAACATCCTCATCAGCGCCTGTCTTCTCGGCCACGCCGTCCGATATGACGGCAAGGGCAAGCCGCTCCATCACCCGGCCATCGAGCGATGGCAGGGTGAGGGCCGTCTCGTGACGATTTGTCCGGAAATGGCAGGCGGCATGCCTGTTCCACGCCCTCCTGCGGAAATCGAAAACGGCGCGTCCGGAATGGATGTTCTGGAGGGCAGGGCGCGCGTGCTGGAAATCACCGGCGCGGATGTAACGGACGAGTTTATTGCTGGGGCAAACAAGGCTCTCGCCTTTGCCAAACAGCAAGGCTGCGCCTATGCCCTGCTGATCGATGGAAGCCCGTCCTGCGGCTCGATCGCCATCTATGACGGGACGTTTTCTGGCGTCAAACATGCGGGACATGGCGTGACGGCGGCCCTGCTGTCACAAGCGGGGATCAAGGTATTCTCGCATACGGACATCGACCGTCTCGACAGCATCACCCAATAAAAAACGCCGGAGAAGTCTCCCCGGCGTCCTTTAAATCAACCGTGTTTATCGCGATCAGCTTGCCATGCGCATCTGGCGCGCCATGCCGTGTAACGAGCCTGACTGATGCTGTGATACGCGGAACGTACGGATCAGCGTCAGCAATTCCTCGGTATCATGCGCCAATGCCTCGGCAGACGCCGTCGTCTCTTCGGCCATGGCGGCGTTGTGCTGCGTGGCAGCGTCCAGCTGATTAAGCGAAGAAGAAATGGAGCGCAACGTCGTATCCTGTTCGGCAGCAGAATGCGCAATCTTGCTGACGATGTCGCTCGCCGACTTGATCTGATCGGAGATACGCTTCAACGCGTTGCCAGCTTCGCCGACAAGATGAACACCGTTCTTCACCTGGTTTGAAGAACGGGCGATCTGATCCTTGATCTCCTTGGCAGCGGCGGCGGATTTCTGGGCCAGCTCGCGCACTTCCTGCGCAACCACAGCAAAACCCTTGCCTGCCTCGCCAGCACGCGCTGCTTCCACACCTGCGTTCAGCGCGAGGAGGTTCGTCTGGAAGGCGATATCGTCAATCACGCCGATGATTTTGGATATCTCGTTCGCCGACTGCTCGATGCCGCTCATCGCGCCAATCGCCTGCTCGACAATGGTGTCGCTATGGTTTGCATCACTGCTGATGGAGGTAACGCGTTTTGCCGCCTCGCTGGCACCATCGGAGGTCTGACGGACGGCCACCGTCAACTCGTCCAGAGCTGCGGATGTTTCCTCGAGATTTGCGGCCTGCCGTTCTGTGCGTTGCGACAGTTCGTTGGAGGCCTTGCGAATTTCTTCCTTCGAGCCGCCAATATCGATGCTCTTGGCATTGACCTTCGCCATTGCCGCGTCGAGATGCGAGATCGCCTCGTTGAAGTTGGCACGCAGATCGGCATAGCGCGCGCCGAGATCGCCACAGCGAACCGTCAGATCACCCGCAGCCAGCTTTTCCAGTGCCTCGCCGATGGTGGAGACTACGCGGGCTTGAAGCTCCGCTTCGTCGCGCTGCATGTCGATATTGGTCTGGCGTTCGGCATCGAGCTGCGACTGCTGCTCTTCCTGGCGCCTTTGCATCGCGTGACGTTCGCGGATCTTCTGCTGAAGCGACTCGATCGCCTTCGCCATCATGCCGACTTCGTTCTTCATTTCAGTGTGAGGAATGGCGATCGACACGTTCTCATTGGCAACGTCTCCCAGTGCGCGATGGATTTTCGCGAGCGGACCGGTAATGCCTTTGATGACGTAGAAGGCGAGAGCAATGCCAAGCAGGAACACGACGAGCCCAAGCGAAACAGCCTTGATCACCGTCGAACGAACCTGCGCTTGAAGATCGTCGACGTAAACGCCGGTGACGACAACGACCTGCCAGGGTTCGAAGGCCATGGCATAGGAACTCTTCAGAAAGGTATCGCCTTCCTGGCCGGGTTTGGGACCATAAAAGCTCGTCTCACCGCCACCTGCACGGCCAAGACGGACCAATTCGTCACGATAGTTGAAGCCTTGAGAATCCGGCTTGCCCTTGAAGCTTTGACCGACACGCTTCGCATCCGGATGGAAGAGCATCTTCACATCGTAGTCATAGCCGAACATGTAGCCGTCCGGCACAAACTTCATCGACGTGACGATCGCGAAAGCCTGGCGTTGTGCTTCTTCGCGGCTCAGCGTCCCTGCTTTTTCCTTGTCATAGAAGGATTGCAGGATCGAAATCGAGGACTGAACCTGTGTCCTCAGCATGTTGTAACGCTCTTCATAGATGGCGTTGACGGAGGACTTGATCTGGAAATAGGTCGCCAGTGTAAACGCCGCCATCAGTGCGATGACAAGCAGGATCAACTGGCGTGAGATTGGGAGGTTCTTCATCGACGCTCTCGAAATGAAGGGCGGCCCCTTCAAGGCGCCCTAAGACTGAAACTTCGTCATACGGAAGCACGCAATCCAAGTTCGCGGCTTCTTATATAAAAGAAGTCTCACAAACAGCTTTAGAATTGATAAATGTTTAAATATATGCGTTGGAAAAACAGTTTTTCGGGAGCTCAGACGTCAACTATATCTTTCGACGCCATAACCGTGGGCTGCGACCACGACGGTGAACCCTGTCGCGATCAATGAGACGGACGTATCGACATCAAAGTGATGTTGTCCAGTCCGTCGGCACCCGCCAAGACAGGCTGGTCGTGCTGGGTGAGCAAGGGATTGCCTTCAAGCGTGATCTGGTGTTCCACCACGGCAGGCGTGTTCTCAGCAACAACTGGTTGGGAATGGTCTTGAGGCAGCCATAGAGGATTGCTGCTGACGAAGGTTACGGGCGAGCCGCCGAGCCACGCTTCGGTCCGAACCGTCTCCTTGCGACCATCAACGTCACGCGTCGATATGTTTTGCGTTCCGCGCTTCAGAACAGCCTTCGTGAGCGCCTTGCTCGCCACGGGGGTGGAAGAGCATGCGTCGCAGGTAATGATCAGCACGCTTCCATTCGATGTCTTGCCGCCATGCAGAACCTCGATCGAGGATGCCATCGCCGTGCCGCCGATGAACATCATGCCCGCCGTCAAAACAATTCTAAACATACGCAACCCCGTAGCCCGCGGTCTGATCGCCGCTTTAAACAACAGCAATCCTACGGAGTCTTCCTTTCCATCCGGTCAGGATATTTGGTAAAAATTGAACGAAAGGCCGATTTCTACCCGTTCTCACGCGCCACGGCCTGCCAGCCGATGTCGCGGCGGCAGAAGCCGTTTTCCCATTTGACCGCATCGACCAGCTCATAGGCGCGGGCCTGCGCTTCACTGACCGTGCTGCCAAACGCCGTGACGTTGAGCACGCGCCCGCCGGTAGCAACGAGTTGTCCGTCCTTGAGGGCGGTGCCGGCATGAAAGACCTTGGCGTCTTCGCTCTCCTTGGGAATGAAGGCGATGGGCGTGTTCTTGTCGTATGCTGCAGGATAGCCTTTGGAGGCGAGAACCACGGTCAAGGCGGGGTCGTCGCGCCATTCGGCCGTGACCTGATCAAGTGTGCCAGTGGCGGTGGCGTAGAGGATTGGGAGAAGGTCGCTCTTGAGGCGCATCATCAGCACCTGGCATTCCGGGTCGCCGAAGCGCACATTGTATTCGATGAGCTCCGGGCCTTTTTTGGTGATCATCAGGCCTGCGAAGAAAACGCCTGAGAACGGATTGCCGTCCTTTGCCATGCCCTCGATCGTCGGCTGGATGATCTCGCGCATCGTGCGCTGAACCATCTCGTCGGTCATCACCGGGGCGGGGGAGTAAGCGCCCATTCCGCCCGTGTTGGGTCCGGTGTCGCCGTCCCCGACGCGCTTGTGGTCCTGTGCGGTTGCGAGTGCCAGCGCCGTCTTGCCGTCGGACAGGCAGAAGAAGCTTGCCTCTTCGCCATCCAGGAAGGCTTCGACCACCACTTCCGCACCAGCAGCGCCGAAGGCGCCGTCGAAGCAATCGTCAACGGCGGCGAGCGCTTCCGCTTCGGTCATTGCGACGGTCACGCCCTTGCCTGCAGCGAGCCCATCGGCCTTGATAACGATCGGCGCGCCCTGCTCGCGAATATAGGCCTTTGCCGGCTCGGCGGATTTGAAGCGCTGATAGGCGCCGGTCGGGATGTTGTAGCGGGCACAGAGGTCCTTGGTGAAGCCCTTGGAGCCCTCCAACTGTGCCGCACCTTTGGAAGGACCGAAGGTGGCAAAGCCTGCCGCGCGAAGATCGTCCGCCAGACCAGCAACCAGCGGTGCTTCCGGGCCGACGACCACGAAGTCGATGGACTGTTCACGGCAGAACGCCACCACTGCAGCGTGGTCTTCGACGTTCAGCGACACCAGTTCCGCATGTTCGGCAATGCCTGGATTGCCAGGGGCGGCAAAGAGCTTGGTCAGTTGAGGGGACTGGGCAATCTTCCATGCCAGCGCATGCTCGCGTCCGCCGGAACCGATCAACAGAACTTTCATGCTCGACACCCCTGTTTCCAATTTCTTGCGGCGTTAAGGGCAGGGGGGCGAAAGGTCAAGGCAAAAGGCAGTCCGAGGCCGCCGCTTTTCTGTGGAATCGCCTTGTCTCTGTGTTGTCATGCCACAATCAGCCTCTATGTTCGGGCAGCTTTCAAGAACAGGTCAGAGACCCTTATGTCCGCAGACAATGCCCGCCTCCCATCCCTTATCGCCTCCGAAATCAACGCCCGCGCTGAGCAGGTGAAGGCGGCGATCCAGCTTCTGGATGAGGGGGCAACCGTTCCGTTCATTGCGCGCTATCGTAAGGAGGTGACCGGCGGTCTGGACGATACGCAGCTGCGTACTCTCGCTGAGCGGCTGTCCTATCTGCGGGAACTGAATGCCCGCCGCACATCGATTGTCGAATCCATCAAAGGTCAAGGCAAGATGACCGACGAGTTGATGCTGAAGATCATGCAGGCGGTGACCAAGGCGGAACTGGAAGATCTTTATCTCCCCTACAAGCCGAAGCGCCGCACACGAGCGGAAATTGCGCGCGAACGTGGCCTCGGTCCTCTGGCAGAAGCGATCTGGGACAACCGTGCAGCCGATCCGGCAAAACTTGCGCAAGCCTATGTGAAGGACGAAATCGTCGATGTGAAGGCGGCACTTGAGGGTGCGCGCGATATCGTCGCCGAAACCATGACGGAAAATGCCGACCTCCTGAAGCGGCTGCGCGACTATATGCGCCAGAACGCCATGCTCCGCGCCAAGGTGGTGGATGGTAAGCAGGCAGCAGGCGAAAAGTTTTCCGACTATTTCGACCACACGGAAAAATGGGCGACAGTGCCGGGCCACCGGGCGCTTGCCATGCTGCGCGGCTGGAACGAGGAAGTTCTGACCCTGACGATCGATGTGGATGCCGACGATCCGTCGCCGGTAAAGCCTGCACAGCGCACCATCGCCGCTGCTTTCGACATCCGCAATGCGGGTCCCGCCGACCAGTGGCTGATGGAGGTGGCGGGCTGGACCTGGCGCGTCAAGCTCTCCATGTCGCTGTCACTCGACCTGATGCGCGAGTTGCGCGAGCGGGCGGAAGAAGAGGCGATCCATGTCTTTGCGCGCAATCTGAAAGACCTGCTGCTCGCGGCACCCGCTGGCTCGCGCCCGACCATGGGTCTCGACCCCGGTATTCGCACCGGCGTCAAGGTTGCCATCGTGGATGGCACCGGCAAGCTGCTGGAAACCACGACGGTCTATCCGTTCCCGCCGAAGAACGATATCCGCGGCACGCAGGCGGAACTGGCCTCACTCATCCGCAAGCACGGCGTCGAACTGATCGCCATCGGCAACGGTACCGGTAGCCGCGAAACCGAAAAGCTGGTGACCGACATGCTGACCCAGATCAATGGATCAAAGCCCACGAAGGTCATCGTCTCGGAGGCCGGGGCTTCGGTTTACTCGGCGTCTGAGCGCGCTGCGGCCGAATTTCCCAATCTCGATGTTTCGCTACGCGGTGCCGTTTCGATTGCCCGTCGTCTGCAGGATCCACTCGCCGAACTCGTCAAGATCGAGCCGAAGTCCATCGGCGTCGGGCAGTATCAGCACGATGTCGATCAGGGCAAGCTGTCCCGCTCCCTTG
Source organism: Agrobacterium sp. 22117 (assembly GCF_052045735.1). NCBI lineage: Bacteria > Pseudomonadati > Pseudomonadota > Alphaproteobacteria > Hyphomicrobiales > Rhizobiaceae > Agrobacterium > Agrobacterium sp. 22117. Next base: position 614,765 of record NZ_JBQEPP010000001.1, read on the forward strand.
ATGCGGTGGTGGAAGATGCGGTGAACGCCGTCGGTGTCGATCTCAATACGGCGTCCGCACCACTTCTGGCGCGGGTCTCTGGTCTTGGAACCTCGATTGCCGATGCCATCGTGCTGCATCGGGATCAGGTCGGGCCCTTCGCCAGCCGCAAGGAGTTGTTGAAGGTGCCGCGTCTCGGCCAGCGCACCTTCGAGCAATGCGCCGGCTTCCTGCGCATACCAAATGGCAAGGAACCACTTGATTCATCCTCCGTCCACCCGGAAGCCTATGATGTGGCAAAGAAGATCGTCGCCGCCTGTGGGCGCGACCTCAGAACCGTCATGGGTGACAGCGCAACTTTGAAGGCGCTCGACCCCAAGCGTTTCATCGATGATCGCTTCGGCCTGCCGACCGTCAAGGACATCATCGCCGAGCTGGAAAAACCTGGCCGCGACCCACGCCCGAGCTTCAAGACCGCGACCTTCGCGGACGGTGTGGACGAAATCACCGACCTTAAGCCTGGCATGCTGCTGGAAGGCACTGTCACCAATGTGGCTGCCTTTGGCGCCTTCGTCGATATCGGCGTTCACCAGGATGGGCTGGTGCATGTCAGCCAGTTGGCGGACCGTTTCATCAAGGATCCGCATGAGGTGGTGAAGGCCGGAGACGTCGTCAAAGTTCGCGTGGTTGAAGTCGATGTCAAGCGCAAGCGGATCGGTCTCACGATGCGAAAGGACGGTGGCGAGGCAGCGCCTCAGCCGATGCACGAAAAGGGCAATGCCAATGCCATGCGCCACGCCAGCGCAAAGCCGAAGGACCGTGCCGAGCCTGCGCAGTCTGGAGGCGCGTTGGCGGCGGCTTTGGCGGAGGCCATGAAGCGCCGCTGATTTACATAAAATGGCTCTTACCTACTGCGCAAGGGCCGTTTTGTTCCACGAAATCAATCCGTATTTTTGAAACTACCCCGTCTTGCAACTCTGTAAGAAAGAGATACGGTAACAGGGACTTGATAAGTGAGACTTAGCTTATTGGGGGTAATATGGCCTCGTCTCTGCATGCCCTGCTTGATAAAATCGTCAAGACCGGAAACCTGATCGTCACGGGTCCAAGCGGTCTTCAGTCTTTCGGAGACGGACGCGGCAAGCGCGTCGCACTGAGCTTCAGTGATGAGCAGGCGATGGACGAAATCGCCGCCGACCCGGCACTGAAGCTTGCCGAAATGTACATGGAAGGCCGAATGTCGGTCGTCGAAGGCGACATCTACGACTTCCTGGCCTTGGTCAAAAGCAATACGCTCTCTGAGGCCTTGACCTTCGGCATGGTCTGGCGCGGCATGGCGCGCATTATCGCCTCGCGCATCAAGATGCATCTGCCCGTCAATCACAATAAGCAGAACGTTGCGCACCATTATGATTTGAGCGCCAAGCTCTTTGATCTTTTTCTCGATCAGGACTGGCAATATTCCTGCGCTTATTTCAATCCTCCCGGGATTTCGCTGGATGAGGCGCAGGTGGCGAAGAAGCGCCATATCGTCGCCAAGCTGATGCCCGAGCCGGGGCATCGCGTGCTTGAGATCGGCTCCGGCTGGGGCGGCATGGCCATGTATCTGGCTGAAAGCTCCGGCGTGGACGTCACCGGCGTTACGCTCAGCGAGGAGCAACTCCGCGTCTCGCGAGATCGGGCGCTGAAGCGGGGCTTGACGGATATCGTTCGCTTCGAGCTGCAGGATTACCGCTACCTTCCGCCGGACAAGAAGTATGATCGCATCGTCTCCGTAGGCATGTTCGAACATGTCGGCCCGACGCATTACAAGGAGTACTTTCAGAAGGCAGCGGAAGTGTTGGAGGATGATGGCGTCATGCTGTTGCACTCCATCGGTCAACCCTATCCGGCACTTGCCACGAACCCGTTCATCGAAAAATATATTTTCCCCGGCGGTTATATTCCCTCACTGGCCGAGGTTCTGCCAGCCATCGAAAAGACGGGGCTGCTCGTAAAGGACATCGAAATTCTGCCCATGCATTACGCGCATACGCTGCGCCACTGGCGCGAGCGTTTTGTGGCAAGGAAGGCAGAAGCTGTGGCGCTTTACGATGATCGCTTCTTCCGCATGTGGGAATTCTATCTGGCTGGCTCCGAAATGGCCTTCACCCATGAGAACTTCCACATCTTCCAGATTCAGCTTGCCAAGCGCGGTGGGGTGGTGCCCGATAATCGTGATTACATCGCCCGCAACGAGGCAAGATTGATGGAGTTCGAGAAGACGCGGGAACCCTTGGAAACGGTGGTTTTTTGAGCGGCGCGTTTCCTGTCTCAGCGAACATAAGGACAGACCCTAACAAAAGCTGAATCCAGCTACCGCCCCGCCAGCCAATGCGGTAGAAGTCCAGCATGGTTCACAACAGCGATCTTTCCGGCCGCGTTTCGGACGCGCCATCCAATAATTGGGTCTATCGGATCTTGCCGAGAGGCCTTTGGCCCTATGCGCAGCTTGCCCGGTGGGATCGGCCCATCGGCTGGCAGCTCCTGATGTGGCCGTGCTTCTGGTCGGCCGCGGTTGCCGCCAATGCGGCGCAGCAGATCGGTACCTTTTCTTGGTCCACGTTGCTCTTCCACCTCTTCCTGTTTTTTGCAGGCTCGGTCGCCATGCGCGGTGCCGGCTGCACCTATAATGATCTGGTCGATCACAAGATTGATATGGCGGTGGCACGCACCCGGTCGAGGCCGCTGCCCTCCGGCCGCGTCACACGCCTGCAGGCAAAAATCTTCATCGTGGTGCAGGCGCTCGCGGGCTTGGTGGTGCTGCTTTGCTTCAACAGCTTCGCCATCCTGCTCGGCCTGTCGTCACTTGTTTTCGTGGCGATCTATCCCTTCGCCAAGCGCTTTACCAACTGGCCGCAGTTTTTCTTGGGGCTTGCCTTTTCCTGGGGCGCACTGATGGGCTGGGCCGCTCAGTTCGGATCGCTGAGTGTCGCTCCCGTGCTGATTTATGGTGCGGCCATTGTCTGGACGATCGGGTATGACACGATCTACGCGCACATGGACAAGGATGACGATGTGGCCGTCGGCATTGGCTCCACAGCCCTTCTGTTCGGAGATAGGACACATGGCTGGCTGGTGGCCCTTTATGGCACAGCCGCGGTGCTTCTCTTCCTTGCATTCGCAATCGCGAATATTAACCCGCTCGGATATGCAGGTCTCATCGCCGCCACCGCGATGCTCTTCTATCAGATAAAGGCTCTGGACATCGGCAATGTTGAAAAGTGCCTGGCACTCTTCAAATCCAACAATCGCGTCGGCCTGTTGATTTTCGCAGGCCTGATGTTACCGCTCATTTTTGCATAACGGAAAGCCCGGACGCGGGGCAAGCGTGCCGGGCTCACTTCGTCCGCATTCGAAACGCCGGCTGAACGACGTCGCTGCGTTGATCAGTTGCGGGCGATGATTTCCTTGCCTTCGATCCGCATCGTCAGACCGAGCGAACCGGTGCTGCGGCGCACGAGGAAGCGCGGACGGCGATCGGCGAAGTAGGAATGGCGGCGACGCGGGCGCGTCGACTTCGTCCGGACATGGCCGATATGCTCTTCGAGAGGGCGGGCGACACCGTCGGCTTCCACCATCAGCATGGGAATATTGTACTTTTCCGACCAGCTGCGCCAATCGGCTGCGATGTCGCACAGGTCATGCGCCACCAGGAGCGGGATGCAGAGATCCGGATCGTCGTGATGAAGTTCAAGCGTCACCGTCACGCCACCATCGCCATGGTCGATGGCGCGGGCTGCAACACCCTTGAAGGCCCGTGCAGGCAGGGCGAAGGACAGCGGCAGACCGCTGGAATGAAGAACCTTGCGCAGAACGGCACCGCGCTCGTCAAGCGTGATATCGACATCTGACGAACCATTGCTGTTGCCATAGGTCAGCTGCTGCGGGAACCGCGTCGGATCGAGCCGGAGAGTTGCGCCTGCCCATTCGGGCTTCAGAACGGTGTTGTTCATATCATGCTATCCTTGTTTTACCTGAGAGCCGTTTCATGGCCTCGTCCGGGACTTTTCGTCCTCTGATAGGTGGAAGATAGCCAGCGCATCTTCGAAACAGCTTAAAAATCGAGGTTAAGAAAACTTTGCATTCCCAAATGGTTAGCAAAACCCAGCCGCTTAAGGTTTCAGATTCCTGAATTGGGACGGTGGCGCGTCGTTCGCCTCACAGGTGGCACGGCTCGACCAAGTCTTGAGAAAAACGCCAGGGATCGGCCTGAGCGCATGTCCTGACAAGCACTTCAACAGGTGTGAGGGAGAGCGGCAATAGCCAATGCGGCGAGAGCCAAAAATGAGCGTGGACGACCGCTCTACAACATCGAAGCACGATGCTGAGATGGAACCGGGGAGAGTGCTCGTACGCCCGGAGAGACGCTTCGTGATTTAAGAGACCACGACCTTGCCGGGGTTCATGATGCCTGCCGGATCGAAGGCTGTCTTGATACGACGCATCAGGTCCATCTCGATTGCCGGGCGGATGGCTGCCAGCTCGTCCCGCTTCAACTGCCCAATGCCGTGTTCCGCGGAGATGGAGCCACCGAAGGACAGCACGATACCGTGGACGATGTGGTTGATCTCTTTCCACTGGGCAAGAAAGGCGTTTTTGTCGGCACCAACCGGCTGGGAGATATTGTAATGGATGTTGCCATCGCCCAGGTGTCCGAAGGCGCAGATGCGGGCGCCGGGGATGGCAGTCATGACGGCTCTTTCCGCTTCATCCATAAAGGCCGGAACATGGGAAACCGGAACGGACACATCATGCTTGATGGAGCCTCCTTCCGGCTTCTGCGCATCCGACATGCTTTCGCGCATGTGCCACAGCGCCTGACGCTGGGCCTCCGAGGACGCGATCACGGCATCCTGGACGATCCCCGCTTCAAAACCCTGTTCCAGCAGCGTTTCCACCATGGTCTGCGCAGTGTCAGCCGAGTCGGAGCTGGAGATATCGATCAGCGCATACCACGCATGCGGCGTTTCGAGAGGGTCGCGCACGCCGGGAATATGTTTTGCGGTAAATTCGACGCCGATCCGCGGCATGAGTTCGAAGCCGGTCAGCGCCGAGCCACAAAGAGTGGATGCGCGCTCGAAGAGTTTCAGCGCATCCGCCGGAGAATTGAGACCGGCGAACGCCACCTGATGGCCAAGCGGTTTTGGGAAGAGCTTCAGGACCGCGCCGGTGATGACGCCGAGCGTCCCCTCTGAGCCGATGAAGAGATCACGCAGATCGTAACCCGTATTGTCCTTCTTCAACCGGCGCAGGCCGTTCCATATCTCGCCGGTGGGCAGAACGACTTCCAGGCCAAGGCAAAGCTGGCGCATATTGCCATAGGCGAGCACCGCCGTACCGCCGGCATTGGTGGCAAGATTGCCGCCGATGCGGCACGAACCCTGCGAGCCGAGCGAAAGCGGGAACATCCGCTCGACCGTCTCCGCCGCCTTGTGGACCTCGTCCAGAATGCAGCCTCCATCGACGACAATCACATTGGCGACGGGGTCGATATCGCGAACCTTGTTCATGCGCTCCAGCGACAGGATCACGTCACTTCCACCATGGCGCGGCGTCTGCCCGCCAACAAGGCCGGTGTTCCCGGTCTGTGGCACAATCGCAGTGCCCGTTTCGCTTGCGAGTTTCATGATCGCGGCAACCTCTTCCGTCGTCGATGGACGTAACAGAAGCGGCGAGTTGCCGTGGTAAAGACCGCGGTTCTCAACGAGATGCGGTGCCAAATCGGAAGCGTCACGTAGCGCGTTTTTCTCGCCGACGATGGCGGCAAAGCGCGAGAGCAGTTCTTCGGACAAAGTAGTTGGCGTCATGAGAATTCCTCCGGTATCGTGTCAGGCGAGGTCAGGATCGCGGCGCAGCCGCGCGCTCCAACCTGTCATTGATGGCTTCGCCAAGGCCCCTATTGGGAAAAGACGCCACCGCAATGGTGGTGGCACCGCTCGCATCGGCACGTTTCAGATGGTCGAAAAGATTGGCCGCGGCTTCTGCAAGATCACCGCTTGGGCTGAGATCGAGCACGGCAACCGCATCGGCTTCTCCCGTTAGCGGCTTGCCCCCGAAGCGGATCAGAGCTTCGCCTTTGTGAACCGAAGTCGCATTCAGACGCACCGCTGCGCCCGGTGCATAATGTGAGGCCAGCATGCCAGGCGCTTCTATCGCCGCAGATGCGGTTGCCGGTCTGACGATCTCGACGCCCGCCACGCGTTCAATCTCATCCGCCACCAATCCGCCGGGCCGCAGGAGGCGGACGGAGCCATCGCTATCGACCTTGATGATGGTGGATTCGACGCCGACGGGTGCTGGGCCGCCATCCACAATAAGCTCTATCTTTTGACCCAGGTCCGCTTCGACATGGGCGGCACTTGTCGAGCTGATCTTGCCGGAGCTGTTGGCGCTGGGGGCCGCAAGCGGCCGACCGAGCCTCTCGATCAGCGCACTGGCAAAGCCTTTGGGAATACGAATGCCGACGGTGTCGAGACCGGCTGTCGCCAGGGAATGGATCGGGCTCTCTTGTCTCAGGGGCAATATCAGCGTGAGGGGTCCCGGCCAGAAAGCGTCTGCGAGCTTGCGTGAGATCGGATCGAAGATCGCGTGTTGCTCCGCCATTGCCATGTTTGCCATATGGCAGATCAGCGGGTTAAACTGCGGACGCCCCTTGGTCTCGTATATCCGGGTGATGGCTGCGGGATTGGTCGCGTCTGCTGCAAGGCCGTAGACGGTTTCCGTCGGTATGGCGACAGGGAAGCCTGCCTCGATGACACGGACCGCTTCATTCAGTGCCTCTTCCGGCTGCTGCTCGATATGGATTTGTCGCGCCATCTCTGAAGGCCCTTTCCTTGGGAAAGGCTCTTAAAGCATGTCGCGTGAAAGTGTGAAGCGGTTTTGCGATAGTGACAGGCGAAAACGATAAAGATTATAGCGCAAATGGCGAATTCGAACGATCGGACCAAGGCCTCACAGCGCGCGGATGATTTTGCGCAATTCCTCGGAACGGGTGCCCAACATCAACACGTTCTTCAAGGCTTCTTTCGGGTCCTGTGTCTGGAACAGCAGGCCGCCGCGATGAATGGATGTGTCGATCGCCACGGACTTGCCGCCACTTTGCGGCTGCATCGCGACGGCGAAATACATCCGCGACCGGGTCTGGTCGATCTTTTCGAAGAAATGCTCGTCGCCGCACAGTTCCGCAAAGAAATTGGCGAGGTAAAAGGACCATAGGACTGGTCTGCTTTTGTCGAAACGGGTGGTGGAGGCCGTCACATGGCAATAGCCGAGATGGGGAGTGCTCGCGATCAGCTTGTGAGAGACCATATTGGGGAAACGGATGCTGGGGTGGAAGCCGTTCAGTCGTGAATGCGTCTTGGAGCCGGCATCCTGCAAACGGCGCGCGGTGATCTCCGCGACCTGTTCGTGGCTAAGATATCGCTTGCCGCCTTGCGGCAACGTCTCTTCAAAGCGACCGATGCGCCCGGTGCGCAAAAAATCGGAATGCGCGGTTTTCGACCTTGTCGGGGGGGCGACCTTGCCGGACTTTGTGTCTACGTAGCGGATACGAGTTTCCTTCTCCACAGCCATATCCTCTTTGAAAGATATACGCTTTTTAGCCGACTAGAGTTAATATCGCGTTTCCGGTCTGTCGGTGGCGTGTGTTGCAGCGCGCTGGAAGCCGAAGTCTTATTGCGACGACCAATCGTTTGAATTACCCTCTAAACCACTGTTTTAAATTCAAAAAAAATAAAGCAGTACTTTTGCGGACGATGTCGCAATTTGTCGCCAATGCGGGACAGAATGTCGCGCAATGTGGTGCTGGAAAAAGGCGTCAATGATTAGATCAAATCACACCATGCGGCCGGGATTGTTGGGCGGCTGCAGTATTACTCGAGGACATGGCCATGGAACTGCGTGAAACCGTATTGCGCCAATTGAAGAATCGCCGCGAAGGCTTCAGCCTTGAGCAGCCATTTTATACCGATCAGGATTACTTCCAACTCGACATGGAAACCATCTGGTATCGCGATTGGCTGTTCGTCGGTCACGACTGTGAAGTGCCGAAGTCCGGCATGTATTTTACCGTTCAGGTCGGCAATTATGCTGTCGTGATCGTTCGCGGCAAGGATGGTACGATCCGCGCATTCCACAATTCCTGCCGCCACCGCGGTTCGCGCGTCTGCACCAGCCAGAAAGGCCAGTCCGCCCGTCTCGTCTGTCCTTACCACCAGTGGACTTACGATCTGGATGGCAAGCTCCTTTTTGCCCGACACATGGGCGAAGACTTCAACAAGGAAAACTTCGGGCTGAAGCCGGTCGCCTGCGAAACGGTTGCCGGTTACGTCTTCATCTGCCTCGCAGAACAGCCCATGGATTTCGCGCCGGTTCGTGCGGAAGTCGAAGCCTATATGAAGCCGCACCGGGTTTGGGAAGCCAAGGTGGCGCATGAAAGCACCATCATCGAAAAGGGCAACTGGAAGCTCGTCTGGGAAAACAACCGCGAATGCTACCACTGCGCGGCCAACCACCCCGAGCTTTGCCGTACCTATCCGGAAAACCCGAGCGTCACCGGTACCGATGGCGGCGCAAGCGACCCTGAAATCGGCGGCCACTGGGCACGCTGCGAAGCGGCGGGCCTGCCAAGCCGTTTCAAGATCGACCCCAAGGGCCAGTTCCGCGTGGCGCGCATGCCGCTGATCGGTGAAGCAGAGAGCTACACCATGTCCGGCAAGCCTGCGGTTCATCGCCCGCTGTCTGACGATGTCACCATCAGCCATATCGGCGCGCTGCTGCTCTTCCATTACCCGACGACGTGGAACCACTTCCTCGGCGACCACATGATTTCCTTCCGCGTGCTGCCGCTTGGCCCACAGGAAACCATGGTCACGACCAAGTGGCTCGTTCACAAGGATGCCGTGGAAGGCGTGGACTATAATCTCGAAGACCTGACGCATGTCTGGAACGAGACCAACGATCAGGATCGCCAGATCGTCGAGGAAAACGCCTTCGGCATTCGCTCGCCCGCCTATGAGCCAGGTCCTTACTCCATGGAGGACGAAGGCGGCGTCATGCAGTTCGTCAACTGGTATGCAGACTTCATGATCGACCGGCTGTCCGGCGACAAGAAGAAGCTTTCCGCAGTGGCTTGATGCAGATGACCATGGCCGTGACCTATAAGCATATCGATGAGATGAAGCCCTGGAGCGACAAGCTTCACATGCTGGAATGCATTTCGGTAACCCCCGAAACACCGGATGTGATGACGTTCCTGTTCCGCTCCACTGACATCAACTGGTTCCGCTATATTCCGGGCCAGTTCGTGACGCTGGAACTGCCAGTCGGGCCGGAGCCGCTGTTTCGGACCTACACGCTGTCTTCCACGCCGTCTCGTCCCTATGCGGTCGCGGTCACGGTCAAGGCACAGAAGAACTCGATCGGCACCCGCTGGATGTTCGACAACCTCAAGCCGGGGATGAAGATCCGCGCGCTTGGTCCCCTGGGTGACTTTTCCTATGTGAAGCATCCGGGCGATAAGTATCTGTTCATATCCGCAGGCTCTGGCGTCACGCCGATGATGTCGATGGTGCGCGACATGTGCGATCGCGCGCCGCACAGCGATATCTCATTTATCAACTGCTCGCGCACACCCGCCGATATCGTGTTCCGCCATGAACTCGAATATCTCGCACGCTACATGCCAAACCTGTCTCTGGGGTTCATCGTGGAGTCCTGCGGTCGCACCGATCTGTGGTCGGGCCTGAAGGGCTTCGTCGACAAGGCCAAAATTGCGCTTTTGTCTCACGACTTCATGGATCGCACGGTTTTCTGCTGTGGCCCCGAGCCGTTCATGGCGGCGGTCAGTTCCATGCTCGAAGCCTCCGGTTTCGACATGACACGCTACCACCAGGAAAGCTTCGCGCCTGCCGCGCCGCCAGTGGCCGTTGGTGAAACGGCGATCGAGGCTGATGGCGAGGCGTTGACGACGGTTGGCTTCACGCTGTCCGGCAAGGATGTGCCATGCCAGCCGGGACAGACCGTTCTGATGACTGCCAGAGCGGCAGGCGTTCGCATCGGTGCGGCCTGTGAATCTGGCATCTGCGGCACCTGCCGCGTGCTGAAGCTGTCCGGCGAGGTCGAGATGAACCACAATGGCGGTATTCTCGATGAAGATATTGCGGAGGGCTATATTCTGGCCTGCTGCTCCAGGCCGCTGACCGACGTCAAGGTGGAGGCGTAAAGCCTCCTCCTCCCACCTTTTCGTTCCTGCAGTTGGCAGTCATTGCCATGATCCATGGAACGAGTTTGTAGTTTTCCCGTTTCTAAAATGTCTGAGGCTGTGTCACTGCGGGCCGTTTCCGCATTTCTGCCGAAAGATATAAAAACAGCACAACATCAATGTGCAGAGAAACGGAGGAAATTCATGCTGAATTTGCGGAAGACGAGCCTCGCTACCGCTTTTGTCATGGTCCTGACGAGCTTTACGCCATCGCAGGCCTTTCAAGTTCCCACACCCATTCCGGCACCCGTTGCCGCTCAGAATCAGGTCGTAGATATCCAGTATCGCGACTGGCGCGACCGTCGTGAATGGCGTCAGCGTCACGGTCGGGATTGGCGCAACCATCGCGAATACCGCCGCCAGGGCTTCTACAACGGCCACCGCGGCTATCGCGACCGTCGTCCGGGTTACCGTTATCACAACGGCTACTGGTTCCCGCTTGCAGCCTTCGCGGCTGGCGCGATCATCGGTGGTGCCACCAATCAGGCACGTCCGTCCTACGGCAGCAACCACCAGCAGTGGTGCGCCAACCGCTGGCGGTCCTATCGTGCCTACGACAACAGCTATCAGCCAAATAACGGCCCGCGCAGGCAGTGCGTGTCGCCCTATAGCTAAGATGCATGATTTAGGAAGGCCCGGCTTAGCCGGGCCTTCCGTCGCTTGGGGCAGCAACGCGTTCAAGTATCTGTGATCGCTTCGTTAATGCTGCATTCAGGCTGAATTTCTTAACTTGAATATAAGGCGAGTCCACGCCGTTAAAAACTGGATAAACAGGAGAATAATCGTCGTAGTTCACCCCGTCCGTTTGTGTATCCGGACGTGAATGGAGAAGGTAAGATGAAGACTTACATGAAAGCTGCTTTGGCCGCTGGCCTCTCTGCTATTGTTGCTGTTGGATCTATTGTTCCAGCTCAGGCTATGCCCATCGTGCCTGCTGCGCCGGTTGCACCACAGGCGGACAACAATATCGTCAACGTTCAGTATTGGCGCGACCGCGGCTATTATCGCGACTACGGCCCGGGCTACTATCGCGGCCACCGCGGCTACCGCGATTACCGTCCTGGCTATCGTCGCCACAACGGCTACTGGTTCCCGCTTGCGGCCTTCGCCACCGGCGCCATCATCGGCGGTGCGCTATCTCAGCCGCGCGAAGTCTACCGCCCCGTTCCGGAGTATCGTCCGCGCCCGGTCTATCGTGAATATCGTCCGGTCGTTCGCGGTGGCATGAGCCAGGCGCATGTGAACTGGTGCTATGGCCGCTATCGCTCTTATGATGCGTATAGCAACACGTTCCAGCCCTATCACGGCCCACGCCAGACCTGCTACTCGCCGTACCGCTGATTGAACGAAAATATATAATTTATAAGGGCCGTCCCGCACTTGCTGGGCGGCCCTTTACATATGCGAAGAGACACAAAACGCCCACGCCGAAAGCGCATCGTGATTTTCTCGGATTTGCTCCCTGCGCTTTAGCTCTTTGTTCTATCGCGCGTCGTCATCGCAAAACCCCTGCACAGTTTTGCTTGAGCCCTGCTTTAGATGATGCCGACCCGTCGCAGCAGGAACCAGGCAAGAAGACTGGAGGCGACGATAAAACCCGCTGCATAGAGCGTTCCGTTTCCGCCATCCATGAAGGGGAGGGCGCTGGTGTTCATGCCGAAAAATCCTGTGACGAGCGTTGGCGGCAATAGAAATGCCGTCATGATCGACAGGATGTAGAGGTGGCGGTTCGTTTCCGACGAGAGCTTGGAATCGATTTCTTCATGCAGCAGACGGGCCCGCTCCTGAAGCGCATAGACATCGTAGTCGACAGACTCCAGTCGGCTCGTAAGCCGTCCGGCAATCTCCTCGAAGCCAGCCGGCATTTCATCCTCATCGGCGGCTGAGGCGCGCCGCATCAAGGTCAGCACGGTTCGAAGATGACGATGCAGTCGCACGACGGTGCGACGGACGGGTGCCAGCCTTCTCCGCTCGTCGCGAGGTGCCGCGGCGTAGACGTAATCCTCGATGGCGTTGAGTTCTTCCGTCGTCTCCATCACCAGGTTGATAAGACTGCGCTGAAACTCCGCCACCAGTCCCTCGAAGATGTGCGACGGCGTGCTGAAGCGCTTCGGGTTCTTGTCGATGGCAGCCCGCAGCCGATCCACCGACCGCAGAGGTTGAAGCCGTGTGGTGATGACGAAGCGATCCGTCAGGGCAAAATGCAGCCAGCCAAGGTCGCGGGTTTCCTGATCGAACTCGCGCTGAAAATCCACCAGCGTACCGTAAAGCGCGCCTTCATCGACGGTGATGGAGGGGTGTGTCTCATGCGTCGTTAAGATCGCGCGAATGTTCTCGTCGAAACCGGGAATAGAGTCCAAAAAGGCAACGACCCGCGTATCCGCCAGGTTCAGATGCAGCCAGAAGAAGCCTTCGCTGCTTTCCATGTCGCTCCACTGGGCGGTTGGAGCGAGGCGTGTACAGAGCTGGCTCCCCGGCTCGAAGCGATAGGCCCAGACGAGGCCGGGAATGGCTGGGTACTGTATATCCATGTCGCGTTCCTGAAAGGCGGGCCTGTCTACGCCAGAGGCCATGCTGCTCGAAGGGTCGGACATGCAGAACAGAGTTTTATGACAGTTTCATAACAAGGGTGATCTTGCCGACCGATAGGCCTGAAAATCGCAATCGATTCTTCGACCTACAGCATGGTCCAAGCAAAAGTGTGCAGCGGTTTTGCGATGACGACCTGCGATAACAAGGACCTGAAGTGTATGAGCGAATCTGAAAGATCGCGACACGCGTTAAGGTCAGTCGAAGAGATGGAACGTCCTTCGCGCGGCCCAAAGGACACGCCGTTCCAGGGAAATTTCAAATTGACGTTTACGTAAAAATCAATTAGCCCGTAAGGACATTACATTGTAGGCAGACGCTTCGGGAGGAGGCAGGATGTATACCGCGCCGGTAGACGATATCGCTTTTACGTTGAAACACGTTGCAGGGCTGGGTGATGCTCTTCAGAGCGGTGCGCTCGGTGATCTCGATGAAGATCTCGTCGATGCCATTCTCCATGAGGCAGGACGTTTCGCCACTGAAGAAGTTGCCCCGCTTGCCGAAATCGGCGACCGCCAGGGCTCGCGTATGGTGGACGGTGAGGTTCGCACACCCGACGGATGGGCGGGTCTCTATCATCGCTGGGCCGAAGGCGGCTGGAACGGCCTGACGGCACCAGAGGAATTTGGCGGGCAAGGTCTGCCGCATATGCTGAACGTTGCGGCGCTCGAAATGTGGAACTCCGGCTCCATGGCGTTTGCGCTCTGCCCGACGCTGACCATGGGTGCGATCGAAGCCATCACCGCCCATGGCAGCGACGCGCTGAAGGCCGTCTATCTCGAAAATCTCGTCAGCGGCAAATGGACAGGTACGATGAACCTGACCGAGCCGCAGGCGGGCTCTGATCTTGCCGCACTCAAGACCAGGGCCGAACGGGCTGACGACGGCACCTACCGCATTTTCGGCCAGAAGATCTACATTACCTGGGGTGAACACGACGCCGCCGAAAACATCATCCACCTTGTGCTGGCCCGTTTGCCCGATGCGCCAGCTGGAACGCGGGGCATTTCGCTCTTCCTCGTGCCGAAGTTCCTGCCTGACGCTGCCGGCAATCCGGGTGAGCGCAACGATTTGTTCTGCCATGCGCTGGAGCATAAGCTTGGCATTCACGGTTCGCCAACCTGCACGATGATCTTCGGCGATGGCCGCTACGGGCAGGAAAAAGGCGCGATCGGCTGGCTTGTGGGCGAAGAGAACAAGGGTCTCGCCTGTATGTTCACGATGATGAACAATGCCCGCCTGGCCGTCGGCATGCAGGGCGTGGCGATTTGCGAAGCCGCAACCCAGAAGGCGATCCAATACGCCAAAGAGCGGACTCAGGGCAAGGCGCCCGGAACGACGGCACCGGGCATGAGCCCGATCATCGAGCATCCGGATATTGCCAGAACGCTGCTGACCATGAAGGCACTGACGCAAGGCTCGCGCGCCATCAGCTTCGCCTGCGCCCATGCGATCGACATGAGCCATGCGGAAAGCGACGCAGGCACGCAGAAGTTCTGGCAGGAGCGTGCGGCCCTTTTGACACCGATTGCAAAGTCCTTCTCCACCGATGCCGGTGTGGACGTTGCCTCGCTCGGCATCCAGGTCCATGGCGGCATGGGCTTCATTGAGGAAACGGGCGCGGCCCGCTATCTGCGTGACGCCCGCATTGCACCGATCTATGAGGGCACCAACGGCATTCAGGCCATCGACCTCGTCATGCGCAAGCTTCCACTCTCCGAAGGCCACCACGTTCGCGGCTTTATCGAAGAGCTGCAGGCCATTGCCGAAGACGTTCGTGCATCGAACAAGCCGGAACTGGGAGAAACCGCACGCTACCTCGACCAGAGCCTCGCCGATCTCGAGGCTGCCACCGACTGGCTGCTGGACGCCCAGGCCAAGGGAGAGGCTGCCGCCGTGCTGGCAGGTGCGACACCCTACCAAAGGCTGTTCGGCCTTGCATTGACGGGCGTCTATCTGGCCAAGGGCGCGCTTGCAGCCGTAGAAGACGGGCAGGGTACCAAGCGTGCCTCGCTTTGCCGTTTCGCTGCGGAAAATCTTTTGGCGGAAACGGCCGCCTTGAAGGATCGCGTCGTCTCGGGTGCGGCAAGCCTCGAAGCCGCACGCGTCGTTCTTGGGTGAAGGAAGTATCGATGTCCGAAGATCATATCCTTCTCGAGCGGCCTCCGGTCGCAGCCGGCGTACAGGTCATCCGCTTCAATCGGCCGGACAAGAAGAACGCCATTACCGATGCGATGTATCGCAGCATGATCGAGGCGTTGAAGGCCGCTGATGCGGATGAAGACATCCGCGCAATCGTTTTTCTCGGCACGCCGGGATGCTTCTCCGCCGGCAATGACATGGCTGATTTCCTTGGATTTGCGATGTCGGGCGGCAAGGGGCGGCTCGCCGCAGCCGATTTCCTGCACACGCTGGTCAGCGTGGAAAAGCCCATCGTCTCTGGCGTCGATGGCCTGGCCATCGGTATCGGCACGACGCTGAACCTGCATTGCGATCTGACGGTCGCCTCCAGCCGCAGCCTGTTCAAGACGCCCTTCGTCGATCTGGCACTTGTGCCGGAAGCTGCCTCCAGCCTTCTCGTCCCGCGCATTGCCGGCCACCAGCGGGCATTTGCGCTTCTGGCGGCAGGTGAAGGCTTCTCGGCCGAGCAGGCTATGGCGGCGGGCCTGATCTGGAAGGTCGTTCCCGAGGCGGATGTCGAGGCGGAAGCCTTGAAGATCGCTGCCAACCTGGCGTCGAAGCCACCACAGGCGCTGAAGATTGCCCGCAATCTGGTGCGTGGCGATGTCGATGCGATCCGAGCCCGGATCGACGAGGAAATCGTTCACTTCGCCGCTCAGCTTCAGAGTAGTGAGGCGCGCGCTGCCTTTGAGGCATTCATGCGCCGTTAAGTCTCTTGAGAAGAAGGTCTCGGTCTTTATGGAACGGGAAGTGTTTCCGGTTACTCGATCGACATCTTTACTTGGGAGAAGGCCGCCATGATGCGCAAAACCGCTCTTGCAATGATTGCTATACTGTCGCTGTCCGGCGTCGCGGATGCCGGGATGTTGTCCTCGCCGATGATGTCGTCCCCAAGAGAGAGCGATGTCGTGCAGGTGCAGGATTTCAATAGCAGCTCGCCACGCAGCAATCAGAATCAGAATAACGGGTGGGATCGCCGCCAGCCGCGTTTCGTCTGCGTTATCACACCACCAGACAGTGCCGAGCATTCACGCCCCTATGTCTGCCCGGTTCAGCAGGGCCGCGTCGGTGGCCGTTGCCGCTGCTCCGGCGTCGTCGGCAGCGGCAGTATCGATACGGCGTGGTAAAGCGCTTTACTTTTCCAGCGTCGCGACCGCCTCGACATGCGGCGACCAGAGGAACTGGTCGATCGGCGTCACGCTTGTGATGCGATAGCCGCCTTCGACCAGGATGGAGAGATCGCGCGCGAAGGACAGCGGATTGCAGCTGACGGCAACGATCTTCTTGACCGTGCTGCGGGCAAGCTCCTTGCATTGCGCTTCAGCACCCGCTCTTGGCGGATCGAAGACGACGGCGTCGTAAAGCTTCAGTTCCTTGGCGATCAGGGGATGACGGAATAGGTCGCGCCGCTCGGTGGTGACCGGCTTCAAGCCGGGCGTGTTGCGCGCGGCAAAATCGAGCGACTTCAATGGTTTGTCTTCCGCTTCCACGCCATGCACCTTGCCGACACGCGCCAGTCTCAACGTGAAGGTGCCGGTGCCGCAGAACAGATCGGCGATCCGCTTCGATTTGCCCACATGCGCCACGACGCGCTCGGCCATGGCCTCTTCCGCCACCTTCGTGGCCTGGACGAAGCTGCCGGCGG
This sequence comes from Agrobacterium sp. 22117, assembly GCF_052045735.1. Lineage (NCBI taxonomy): Bacteria > Pseudomonadati > Pseudomonadota > Alphaproteobacteria > Hyphomicrobiales > Rhizobiaceae > Agrobacterium > Agrobacterium sp. 22117. The sequence goes on from NZ_JBQEPP010000001.1 coordinate 631,462, forward strand.
GAGGTGCGACCTTGACGCTGCCGAATTCGATCACCGGCTTTTGCGGTTCGATCAGAATTTCGCCGGAGAGCGATACACGGGCGATGCCGCGCATGGAAAGAACCGTCTCCGTTAGCGCACGGCGCTGTTTGTCATTGACGGACTTGATGCCGTCCACCGCAATATCGAGCCCCGAAAGCGTCTCCATCACTGTGATGCGGAAAGGCTCAGCGTTGGATGCCAGTGGCAAGCCGATCGCACGGATCGCATCGAGCCTCGACACGATGGCCGGGGCGGCGATGGGACATTCCTCAATCGCAACAATATGGTGACTGTTGGCCTGGCTGAAGCCGAGAAGAAGTCCCTTTTCGGTTTTGCGCGCGGTGAAGACAACGCGACGTCGCTCACCTGGCCGGCAGATCACCAGCGGATCGACCTCCACATCCAGACCCTTCGATCGGAGGGCAGCAACGACGAGATTCCGTTTGAAGTCGTGGTAGGGCTCGTCTTGAACATGTTGCAACGAACAGCCGCCGCACGTGCCGTTCTTGCCATCCGGTCCGAAATGGCGACAGGCAGGCTCGCGCCGATCCGGCGATGCTTCCGTAATCGACATGATGGTGCCCTGGTCTTTAACCCGGGCAATCGCGACCGTTTCTCCGGGAAGCGTAAAAGGCACATAGACCGTGCCGTCGGGACAGTGCGCAATGCCATCGCCCTGCGCGCCGAGGCTCTGGATCTTGACGGTCTGCGTGCTCATGGCTTTCTGCCTCCGAGAAGGAATTCTACATTGCCATCTCCACCTGCAATAGGGGAGGGGATGAGGCCAAGGCTTTCCCAGCCCATGTCTTCGGTGAGCCAGCGCTCAAGTTCTGCGGCAACCTGCGGAGCAGTGTCGGGCTCTTTCAACAGGCCTGCCTTGCTGATCGCATCCCGGCCGGCTTCGAACTGCGGCTTGACGAGAAGAACGGCGAACGCGCCGCTATTCGCCAGATCGAGCGCCGGCGCAAGGGCAAGTTTCAGTGAAATGAAGGAGACATCCGAGACGATGAAGCCGATCTCGCGGCCGTCAATATCGTCTTGCGTCAAAAACCGCGCATTCAGCCCTTCGATACTGGTCACGCGCGGATTGTTCTCCACCCGCGGATGGATCTGTCCATGACCCACATCGATTGCGGTGACATGGTTCGCACCGCGTTCCAGCAGCACCTCGGTAAAGCCGCCGGTAGACGCGCCCACATCCAGACACTCGTGGTCTTTCGGGTCCAACGTGAAGTGATCGAGTGCTGCGACGAGTTTCAGGGCGGCGCGCGATACATAATCCTGCGCCGGATCGTCGATCGCGATAACCGCGCTCTCGGCAAAGCAGAGGCTCGGCTTGGTCACGATCTTGCCATTCACGCTGACGGTGCCGCGCGATACGGCATCGCGCGCGCGGGAGCGACTGGCAAACAGGCCCTTGGCGACCAGAAGCTGGTCCAGGCGTTGATTTTCGGATGTTTTGGTCATGGAGAGTGTCAATGACGGCCAATCGGGCGCAGCGCAAGCGGTTTGTGGCCCGCTGCTGAGGAAGACTTCGTTTACCCTACGAAATACTGCCTGGGTTTGTTTTTTTAGAACCATCGTATTTAAGTAAAAATCAACCGCTTTGCAGCAATTTGCGAAGCTGAAAATCCCGTCGCTGACATGAAGGTTAAGCCGGAAAATTTCTGGTTCGCGCTTTGATGATTGATGCGCGGTCCCGTGTCGAAAAAGAGTTGTCGATGTCTCTCAAAAATTTGCCTATCAATATCAAGCTGATCATAACCTTCGTAGCCTTGATGGGTGTGTGCCTTGTGGCCTCGGCAGTTGTCTTTCTTCAGACGCTGGACGCACAGCGCCTGTCCGAAACGCAAACCCGCACGGCGCAGCTCATGCAGACGGTGGACGAAGCGAAGGCAGCCATGCTCGAGCAGGTCGTCAATCAGCGCGGCTTTCTTCTGTTCCGTAGCGACAGCACCTACAAGGATGTGTTTGCCCAGCGCGACGTGATGCTCGCGAAATTGAAGGAGGCACGCGGATACGCTGCCGACCAGCCCGAGATTCTGAAATCCATCGATGAGATGGAAGCGACCGCCACCGTCTTTTACAAGCAACTGGCAGAGCCGCAGATGGCAGCCCGCAAGACGACGGAAGCACCGGTTTCTGAAATCATCGAAATCGGCCGCAACCAGGCCAAGGGCCAGGTCGATGGCTTCCGCGCTGCTGCCGAAAAGATCAAGGAACAGCTCAACGCGCTGACCAAGTCGGAGATCGCGGCTCAGCAAAGCGCCCAGGCCAATCTGCAATATGCACTGCTCGGCGGTGGCGCTGGGGCGGGCCTCGTTTCTGTCCTGCTGATCTGGGCGCTATCACGCGCCATCGTCACGCCCATCGTCGGCATGACGGATGCCATGGGCCGTCTGGCCAATGGCGATAACAATGTCGATGTTCCCGCCCTTGATCGCGGTGACGAAGTCGGGAAAATGGCAAAGGCGGTTCTGGTCTTCAAGGATGCCGCTATCGAAAAGCAGCGCCTGGCGGGTGAAACAGATCGCATGCGCTCCGCGACTGAAGCCGATCGTCTGCGTAACGAGGCTGAAAAAGAGCGGGGCGAAGCGGAACAGGTTTTTGCTCGCGAGGAACTTGCCAAGGGTCTCCAGGCACTGGCCGACGGTAACCTCGACTATCGTATCGAAAAGCCATTCACGCCGTTCATCGAGCCGCTTCGTTTGAACTTCAACACGTCGCTCGACAGTCTGCAGCAGACATTGCGCAAGGTGGGTGAGAATGCTGCCGCAATCCATGCCGGTGCCGCTGAAATGCTGTCTGCAGCTGACGACCTCTCGCGCCGCACCGAACAGCAGGCCGCATCCGTTGAAGAGACCGCTGCGGCGCTGGAAGAAGTGACCACGACGGTTCGCGACAGCGCCAAGGGTGCCGAAGAAGCAGGCGCTCTCGTGCAGCGCGCCCGTGCCGGTGCTGAGCAATCCGGTGCAGTCGTGCGCCGCGCCGTGGCCGCCATGCAGGAAATCGAAAAATCCTCCGGCGAAATCACCAACATCATCGGCGTCATCGACGACATTGCCTTCCAGACGAACCTGCTCGCACTGAATGCGGGTGTGGAAGCAGCGCGTGCGGGCGAGGCAGGCAAGGGCTTTGCCGTCGTCGCCCAGGAAGTGCGCGAATTGGCCCAGCGCTCCGCCAATGCAGCGAAGGAAATCAAGTCGCTGATCAGCAACTCCAGCAAACACGTTGAAAATGGCGTGGGACTTGTTGGCGAAACCGGCAAGGCGCTGCAGATGATCGTCGCCGAGGTGGAAGAGATCAACACCCATGTGAGCGCGATCGTCACTGCCTCGCGCGAACAGTCGACCGGCCTGCAGGAAATCAACACCGCCGTCAACACCATGGATCAGGGGACGCAGCAAAACGCAGCTATGGTCGAACAGCAGACGGCTGCAAGCCACTCGCTCGCCCGCGAGGCCGAAGCGCTCACGAGCCTGATCGGCCAGTTCAATCTGGGCGCAGGTGCGGCCACACGCGTTGCGTCCTTTACATCAAGTCCGGCTCCGACTGCGCCACGCGCAGCGCCTGCGGCTGCAGCAAAGCCCGTCTATTCGACGAAGCCAAGCTTTACACCGGCCGCAGTCAAGCCAACGGCCCGCCCGGTCGCGTCGCCTGCGCGCGCACTTGGTAACACGCTTGCAAAAGCATTCGGGGCGCCAGCTGAGACACCTGTCTTGAAGCCAAGCGAACAGAACTGGGAAGAGTTTTAAGAATAGGGCGCGCCGCTTCTAAGTCATGAGTGGCGCTCTATCTACTTTGATCGATGCATCGTGCTTTTCGAAAATAGGAATCGATTTTCGGGCCGATGCTGTAGGCTGACTTGGATTTTAATGCGGGTGGTTCTTGCACCCGAAACCGGCTATCCACATCGTCTATTTAGGGGGCGGACACGGTTCCGCCCCCTCACTTGTCGCAAGGCTTGATGGTACAAGTCCGTCTAAGCCCTGCTGAAATGACCGATTAAGGTCTCAAAGAACAGTTCCCCCAAAAGCCGTCTTCCACGCTGCTCAAGACGATACTATCCGCAGTCTCTGCGGCATGTCTTTGCAAGCGTCCCATGTTTGTTTCTTTGTGACGGAGCAAGGGTGCCGCCGCCTCTTAGGCAAATAGCGTCCGAGCCTTCAGACGTCGTCTTGCACTGGACAGTGCTCGCACGTCGGAGAATTGCGCACTCGGTGGCAGCGAGTGGTCGCTGCGCGTGTCCGTACTGTCTTGCCGAGTGAAGAATATCATCGTTGTCATGGAGCAATTGCTTTATGGAGCCGATGCGCGAACAATTACTAGACGGCGAGGTAAAAACGATACTCTCCACGACGTTCGAAATACGGGCTGTTTGATGCTTTCATGCCGAAAACGCAGAGTATCGCGATAAAGAAGGCTCCTAATTTGCGCTTTGTCACATGGTTAAACTTATAACTTGCGGCGCTGGCGGGACGTATTCATTCGCTATCTTGGAGGAAGAAGAAAAAAACGACAAGTTTCTGTCGCTATTCATTATCCCATCCATCCAAGACGTCGACGCTTCCCTGATCAAAAAACATCAGATTAAAATTACCTTTCTTTTATTGGGATACGAATGTTACTTGATTTTTTTGCTTCTTGATGTCAAATATAGTGGGTGAATGCGACCAATACCTTTTAGATAAAGCGCATAATCTATGTTTTTAACCTGTAGTCGAGTCAAATCTTCAAAAAAATTGGTACATTATATCCTCCTAATTTCTCTCAAAAATACATGAAATTGAAGAATAAGTGTCCGCGATGGCACGGAGCGTTAACCCGGTTTTAAAGGTTTGCCTGCTACGAAATAGCCATAGTCAGTTATTCAAGCGGCATCGTTTATTAGCGGCATTCGCAATAGCTAGCGTGGAAAATCCGAGCTTCTCCAGCTCGAATTGCATGATGCGGTTCCTACGCAGGTTCACATGAGCCATGTTCTCAACAATTTCGCTTTATTTGCGCGTGTCGGATTGCTGTCGGTGGGGACAGTGTCAGGCGGCAGATAGGCGCGACCAGTCGCCATTCGGTAAGGGACACGTTCATGACCTCCATTATCTCATCCTTGTCTGCTACGCAGATCTCAAAGCTTTCCACATCGACGATCGCGAGCTTGACCTCGGAAGACGTGAATGCGCTCGACGCCACCAAGATCAAGGCGCTGAGCTCCGCTCAAGTCGGATCGCTCACGACTGCCAATGTCGCCCTTCTGAGCTCCGATGACGTCCGCGCCATTTCGGCTCCCGCCGTCAAGGGCCTCACGCTGAGCCAGCTGGGAGCGCTGAGCACCGCTCAAGTCACCGGCTTTAGCGCGGCACAGGTCGTTGCACTGAGCACCACCCAGATCGAAGGATTGTCGACCAGCCAGATCCAGGCGCTGAACGCCACCCAGATCGCCAGCATGAGCTCGGCCCAGGTCGCGACAATCAACAGCGCAGAACTGGCTCTCTTCAGCACCGATGAGATCGCTGCTATCAGCACCCAGGCGATCGCCGGCCTTTCTGCAGCAGCTCTGACCAACCTCAGCAGCACCAGTGCAGCCGCACTGACCAAGGCACAGATCGCAGTCATGTCGTCGACGCAGCTGAACGCTCTGTCGTCCGACGCGCTGAACACCTTCTCCAGCGATGAAGTCAAGGCCATCAGCGAAAAGGCGCTTGTAGGCATCACCGTCAGCAAGTTGACCACGGGCAACATTGCAAACCTGAGCGCGACGCAGGCAGCAGCCCTCACCACGACGCAATTTGCAGCGATGACAACCGGCCAGGTCGATGCGCTGAACTCCACTCAGATCGCCGCACTAAGCTCTGCCCAGCTGGCAACGCTCGACAGCGCCGAACTCGCTCTCTTCTCCACTGGAGAGGTTGCATCACTCAGCACCAAGGCACTTTCCGGCCTTTCTGCAGCGGCTCTGACAAACTTGAGCAGCACAAGTGCGGCAGCACTGAACAAGGCGCAGATCGCCGTGATGTCTACGTCGCAGCTCAATGCTCTGTCTTCGGACGCGCTCAACACCTTCTCCAGCGATGAAGTCAAGGCCATCAGCGTCCAGGCACTTGCAGGCATCACCGTCGCCAAGTTGACCACCGGCAACATTGCAAACCTGAGCGCGACACAGGCAGCAGCCCTGACCACGACGCAGTTTGCAGCGATGACGACCAGCCAGATCGATGCGCTGAACTCCACTCAGATCGCCGCACTAAGCTCTGCCCAACTGGCAACGCTCGACAGCGCAGAACTCGCTCTCTTCTCCACTGGAGAGGTTGCATCACTCAGCACCAAGGCTATCTCAGGCCTTTCTGCAGCGGCTCTGACAAACTTGAGCAGCACAAGTGCGGCAGCACTGAACAAGGCACAGATCGCCGTGATGTCTACGTCGCAGCTGAACGCTCTGTCGTCAGACGCGCTCAACACCTTCTCCAGCGATGAAGTCAAGGCCATCAGCGAAAAGGCGCTTGCAGGCATCACCATCAGCAAGTTGACCACCGGCAACATTGCAAACCTGAGCGCGACACAGGCAGCAGCCCTGACCACGACACAGTTTGCGGGGATGACGACCAGCCAGATCGATGCGCTGAACTCCACCCAGATCGCCAGCTTGAGCTCTGCCCAACTGGCAACGCTTGACAGCGCAGAACTCGCTCTCTTCTCCACTGGAGAGATGGCGGCACTCAGCACCAAGGCACTTTCCGGCCTCTCTTCAACAGCCCTGACAAACTTAAGCAGCGCGAGCGCAGCAGCCCTGGCCAAGATGCAGATTGCTGTCATGTCTACGTCGCAGCTGAATGCTCTGTCGTCCGATGCACTCAACACCTTCTCAAGCGAAGAGGTGAAAGCCATCAGCGAGAAGGCGCTTTCAGGTATCACCGTCAGCAAGTTGACCACGGGTAACGTTGCAAACCTGAGCGCGACACAGGCAGCAGCCCTGACCACGACGCAGTTCGCAGCAATGACGACCAGCCAGATCGATGCGCTGAACTCCACCCAGATCGCCGCACTAAGCTCTGCCCAACTGGCAACGCTTGACAGCGCAGAACTCGCTCTCTTCTCCACTGGAGAGGTTGCATCACTCAGCACCAAGGCTATCTCAGGCCTTTCTGCAGCGGCTCTTGCCAACTTGAGCAGCGCAAGCGCAGCAGCGCTGACCAAGGCACAGATCGCAGTCATGTCTTCGACACAGCTTAACGCTCTGTCATCCGACGCGCTCAACACCTTCTCCAGTGATGAAGTCAAGGCTATCAGCGCCCAGGCACTGGCTGGCATCACCGTCAGCAAGTTGACCACGGGCAACATCGCAAACCTGAGCGCGACACAGGCAGCAGCCCTGACCACGACGCAGTTTGCAGCGATGACGACCAGCCAGATCGATGCGCTTAACTCCACTCAGATCGCCAGCTTGAGCTCTGCCCAACTGGCAACGCTCGACAGCGCCGAACTCGCTCTCTTCTCTACGGGAGAGGTTGCATCACTCAGCACCAAGGCACTCTCCGGCCTTTCTGCAGCGGCTCTGACAAACTTGAGCAGCACGAACGCAGCAGCGCTGATAAAGGCACAGATCGCGGTCATGTCTTCGACGCAGCTGAACGCTCTGTCGTCTGATGCACTCAACACCTTCTCAAGCGAAGAGGTGAAAGCCATCAGCGCCAACGCGCTCGCCGGTATCACGGCCAGCAAGTTGACCACAGGTAACATCGCAAACCTGAGCGCGACCCAGGCAGCAGCCCTGACCACGACGCAGTTCGCAGCGATGTCGACCGACCAGATCCAGGCTCTGACCTCCACGCAGGTTGCTGGCCTCACCGCCGCTCAGGTTGGTACGCTGAATAGCACGGAGCTCGGCCTGTTCACCACGGGTGAGATCACCGCACTCAGTGCCAAGGCGGTTTCCGGCTTGTCCACGGCAGCCATCTCTGGATTGAGCACGTCGACGGCTCGTGGCATCACAGCGCAGCAACTGCAGGCAATGAGCGACGCTCAGGTCGAAGCAGTCATCAAGGCCTATAACGGGGTCTAAGACCTGGCACTTGTCCCAAATCGAGATCAATCTTTGATATCTCGAAACCAGGACGTGACGATATGGGGCGTCGGCAAGTGCAGATGATGCCCTGACCCAATAGCTTACGACGCGGCCAAGAGCCGCGTCGTCGATCTCCAGCTCAGAATAAACAAATGCTACGAGCCGCCTCCGTGACGTCGGCATTGCGCGCTTCTGCAGCAGGCAGAGGAGCTCCCGGACAACCTGCTTTACAAGGCAAGTGATGTTCGTTCGTCGCGTGCAAATGAACCCCGCGACGTCCGCACGTTCGTATGCCTTCTTAGCTCGCGACCCCTTTCACCACGATCTTCATAGCCGACAATACCGACGGCGCGTGCAAGAATATCTCCGTCGCTACGATGGGGGACAAACATCAAAGTAACCGTGACAATAGAAGCATCGGTCGCAAGCAACCCAAGCAACACACGCGGTAAAAATACATCCAGCCACAGGCAAGTTCTCTAGAGTAGCTGAAGATCAGCTATTCCTAGCCCTTTCCGCTCTGTCGCAGGATGCCATGACCGTCAGTCCCGTCTCATCTTCGAACGATCTCGTCGCCCCGTCCGCTCTTGATCTGGCACGGCATCAACGTTTGAGCCTGCTCGATCTGATGAGCATAGCGGAAGCCCTGAATGCCGCCGGCCAGCAGGCTGCGGCAGCAGAGCTCTATAAGACCTGGGCCGCCTTCAACGACGGTAATCCTGTCATTCACATGGCCTATTTCAATTACGCGGTCACGCTGAACAAACTCGGCGATCGTGCAGGTGCCATCCAGGCTTTCCGCGCGTCCATCAAGGCCGATCCGGACTTTGCGCCAGCCTACATCAATCTCGGGCGTGTGCTGGAGGATGCAGGGATGATCGGCCACGCGGTGGAGCAGTGGTCGCGCTACGCTCAGGCAGCAAAAAACGTCGATGCTGAAGCGGTTGGCAATCGGCATATGGCCTTGCAGAACATCGGTCGTGTTCTGGAAGGCACAGACAGGCTGGACGAGGCGGAAAGCACATTGCGTCAAGCATTTGAGCTTCGGCCGGACGCGCTCGAATCAGGGCAGCACTGGATATCGTTGCGCCAGCGACAGTGTAAATGGCCCGTCCTCGAGCCCTCGACATATGTGCCGGCCCGCAAGATGCTCGACGCCATGTCCTCGCTGACACTCAGCTGTTACGCCGACGACCCGATGTTTCAGCTTGCGAAGGCCTATCGGTACAGCAAGACATTGGTCGGCCGCCCCGACCTCACGCGCTTCCCGCGCAGAAAACCGAAACAAAAATCCGGCACCGGTCAGCGGTTGCGCATCGGTTACCTGTCGTCTGATTTGCGCGATCACGCCGTTGGCTTCGCGCTGTGTGAGGTTCTGGAGCTGCACGACAAGAGCAGCGTCGAAGTCTTTGCCTATTACTGCGGTCAAATCCGCACCACCGACAGCACACAGGCCCGGATGAAGGCTGTGGTTGACACGTGGCGGGATATTCAGGATCTCGACGATGCAGCGGCGGCGTCGCTGATCATTTCCGACGAGATCGACATTCTGATCGACGTCAATGGCTACACCAAAGACGCGCGCGCGAAGATCTTTTCTTACCGCCCTGCGCCAGTCATCGTCAGTTTCTGCGGCTATCCCGGATCGATGGGAAGCCCATTCCACCAATATCTGATTTCAGACGGCTACATGATCCCGCCGGAGAACGAGATCTACTTTTCGGAGAAGGTGCTTCGCATCGCCTGCGACCAGCCGCTCGACCGTAAACGTCCCATCGCCGCGCGGCCGAGCCGTGCTGACGTCGGCCTGCCGGACGACGCGTTTGTTTATGCCAGCTTCAACGGGATGCAGAAGATCACGGAGACCTGTTTTGCGCGTTGGATGACGATCCTGTCCGAGACCCCCGGCAGCCTGTTGTGGCTTCTGGCGGGGGATGAGTCAGCCAACCAGCGTCTGCGCGAGCTTGCCGAACAAAGAGGGATCTCGGCTGATCGGCTCATCTTTGCCCCCAAGGTTCCGAACCCGCATCATATCGCTCGCATCGGCGTGGCAGATCTCTTTCTCGACACCTTTCCGTATGGTGCACATTCCACGGCTTCCGACGCGATCACATCCGGTCTTCCGGTCCTCACCATGCCGGGCAAAACCTTTGCCGCGCGTTTCTGCGCGAGCATCGTGAAAGCAGCCGGCGTGCCGGAAATGATTTGTTCTTCCCCGGAGGACTATGTCGCGCGCGCCATAGCTTTCGAGCGAGACCGCAAAAGCCTTTTGGCCGTTCGAGAGTCGATTGCGCGACAGCGCGACACATGTGTCCTGCGCGACATTCCCGCCTTGGCGCGGCGTCTTGAGGAGCTCTTCTGGCAGATGCAGGGCGAGTGCGAGCGCGGCGAGACGCCGGTTCCAGATCTCACCAATCTCGATCTCTACTACGAAGTGGGGGCTGAAGCCGTGCTCGAGAATATCGAGTTCGAGGATGAGCAGAGCTATCGTAACCGCTACCTCAAGAAGCTCGCCCAACTCCACGATTACGCGCCTATCCCCTATGATCGCCGTCTGTGGCAAAAGCCAGGGAACTGAGCTCAATCAGCCAACCAGACAAACAAAAGCCGCAGGATCGCTCCCGCGGCTTTTCCATTTTCCAAGCAGAAGCTTATCCTGCGAAGCCCACGCCGACCTGTTTCTGGCCCAGAGCCTGAAAAACAGTCTTGATGATGCCAGCGCGGTCGAGGCCAGCTTCCGCATACATGGTTTCCGGCTTTGCCTGCTCGACCCACTGGTCGGGCAGGGTCAGCGTGCGAACCTTGATGCCAGTATCCAGAAGACCGGATCCTGCCATGAACTGGAGCACCTGCGCGCCGAAGCCACCGGAAGAACCTTCTTCGATAGTCACGAGAACCTCATGGTGGCTCGTCAGCTGGCGGATGAGGTCGAGATCGAGCGGTTTGGCAAAGCGTGCATCGGCCACGGTGGTGGAAAGCCCTGCCGCATCCAGATCTTCGGCGGCCGCCAGGCATTCGGCGAGACGCGTGCCGAAGGAGAGCAGCGCGATCTTCGAGCCTTCCTTGACGACGCGGCCTTTGCCGATTTCGAGGATTTCGCCACGGGCCGGCATGTCGATGCCGACACCTTCTCCGCGGGGATAGCGGAAGGAGATCGGGCCCTCGTCATAGGCGGCGGCGGTGCGCACCATGTGCTTCAACTCCCCTTCGTCGGAAGCAGCCATGACCACCATGCCGGGGAGGGTGGCGAGGAACGTGGTATCGAAGGAACCCGCATGTGTCGGGCCATCGGCGCCAACGAAGCCGGCGCGATCAATCGGAAAGCGTACCGGCAGGCCCTGCAGCGCCACATCATGCACCAACTGGTCGTAACCGCGTTGCAGGAAGGTGGAGTAGAGCGCACAGAAAGGCTTGTAGCCTTCCGCGGCAAGCCCTGCGGCAAAGGTTACGGCATGCTGCTCGGCAATGCCGACATCGAAGGTTCGCTTTGGGAACAGCTCTGCGAGCTTGTCGAGCCCCGTGCCGCTTGGCATGGCAGCTGTCACGCCAACGATCTTGTCGTCGAGTTTTGCTTCCTGCACCAGCGCTTCGGCGAAGACGCTGGTATAGCTCGGCGCGTTCGGCTTTGCTTTGGCCTGCGTGCCGGTGATGACATCGAATTTGTTGACGCCATGATACTTGTCGGCAGCAGCTTCAGCCGGGGCATAGCCCTTGCCTTTCTGCGTCACTACATGGATCAGCACCGGACCCTTCTGGTTGTCGCGGACATTGCGCAGCACAGGCAGAAGATGGTCGAAGGAATGGCCGTCTATCGGACCGATATGGTAGAAACCCAGCTCCTCGAAGAGCGTACCGCCCGTCACATAGCCGCGCGCATGGGTCACGGCGCGGGTGATGGCGCGGTCGATGGTCTTGCCGAGATAGGCCGTCAGCTTCTTGCCGAAGTCGCGGAAGCCCATATAGGTGCGACCGGATGCAAGGCGCGCCAGATAGGCGCTCATGGCCCCCGTCGGCGGCGCAATCGACATGTCGTTGTCGTTGAGGATCACGATCAGCCGCGCGTCCAGCGCACCGGCATTGTTGAGGGCTTCGAAAGCCATGCCAGCCGACATGGAGCCATCGCCGATAATCGCAATCACCTTGCGGTCGCTGCCGTCAAGCTCTGCCGCAACCGCCATGCCAAGGCCGGCGGAAATCGACGTGGAGGAGTGGCCAGCGCCAAAATCGTCATACTCGCTTTCGGCACGGCGGGTGAAGCCGGAAAGGCCGCCTTCCTGGCGTAGCGTGCGGATGCGATCTCGGCGACCGGTGAGGATCTTGTGCGGATAGCATTGATGGCCGACGTCGAAGATCAAGCGGTCGTCCGGGGTGTTGAAGACCTTGTGAATGGCGATCGTCAGTTCCACGACACCGAGGCCAGCACCAAGATGTCCACCGGTCTTTGAGACCGCATCGATCATCTCGTCGCGCAATTCCCTGGCCAGTTGCGGCAGGTCGCGATCCTCGACTGCTTTCAGATCGGATGGGAGTTTCACCCGGTCAAGCAATGGTGTGTCTGGCATTCCGGTCAATCGTTCGGCCTTCGTGTTTTCTTTAAAACGCACCCTCAAAATGGGGAGGGCGCAGCCTTCGGCAAGCATGTTCCCGTTCTACAGCATCGGCCCAAAAATCGAAATCGATTTTCGGAAAAGCACGATGCGTAGGTTCAAAAGATTAGAGCATCCTGTGTGCGTCAGAAAGGACGTACGGCGCTCTAACGGATTTCAACCTTTGGGCAAAGGCACAAACTCATCTTCATCCCCCGGGACGATGTCGAAACGCCCTGTTCTCCACTCTTCCTTGGCCTGCTCTATGCGTTCTTTTGATGACGAAACGAAATTCCACCAGATATAACGCCGTGAATTCAACGCGGCACCTCCGAAGAGCATGATGTGACAACCGTCGACGCCACCCTTCAGCGTGATGTCGTCGCCGGCGCGAAAAGCCAGCAACTGATCCGCGGCAAACACATCGCCGGCAACCTCAAGAGAACCGGAGAGAATATAGATCGCCCGTTCCTCGTGATCGGCAGGGAAGGGGAATTTTGCGCCAGGCGTGAGCGAAAGATCTGCGTAGAGCGTGTCGGTAAAGGTTTTCACCGGCGAGCGAAGGCCCGCAAAATCCCCAATGACGACACGTCCGGTTGCACCAGCAATGTCGATCAGCGGCATGGCCTCGCGTTCGGTGTGAGAGAAGTCAGGAGCGATCTCCTCCTTGTCGTCCGGCAGCGCAAGCCACGTCTGCAAACCCGACATGGACAGGGGATGCCCGCGCAGGTTTTCCGGTGTGCGCTCCGAATGCACGATGCCGCGACCGGCGGTCATCAGGTTGATATCGCCTGGTCGAACGACGACTTCCGTCCCCAGACTATCGCGATGCTTGATTTCGCCATCAAAGAGATAGGTGACGGTGGAAAGCCCGATATGCGGATGCGGCTTGACGTCGAGTGCTTCTCCAGCCTTCAGGATCGCCGGTCCCATCCTGTCGAAGAAGATGAAGGGGCCGACCAAACGGCGGTCGCGCGTCGGCAAGGCGCGCCGCACGGAAAAGCCGCCAATGTCGCTTGCGCGGGGAACGATCAGGTTCTCGATGGCATCACACGCGAAGGCGTCGCCGGCGGCGGGATCATTGCCTGGGAAAAACGACATGGATTGCTCCTCCACGGTGATCGATCCGCAGACTAACACGATTTGGTGCCGTGTGTGAGTGTTGTCTGATAAATGGTGCGTGTGGTGGTGTGGGTTTACCCGCTATCGTCAACAGCCGTCAGTCGGCCTTAAAAGCGTGTCGCGAAGGTTTTCAGCGAGGTCCTCAAACCGTGGGCATCATTCGCCGTCCAGCGGCTCGACGCCCTGGGGTTTGCCCGCACGATCCAGACGGATCTTTTCGATGCGCTTTTCGGCGGTTGTCAGAAGTGCTTCGCAGTGCTTTTTCAGGGCTTCGCCGCGCTCGTAAATGGCAATGGATTCGTCCAGGGCGACATCGCCGCGTTCCAGGCGGGCAACAATGCTTTCCAGCTCGGCGACGGCCTTTTCGAAAGAATAACCGCTGACATCGGCTGTGTTGGCATTTTCCGTCATCTTCAACCCTTCATCATTCTCAAGACATGCATGGCTGCCGATTCCGCCAGCCCTTCCAGATCATAACCGCCTTCCAGCAGACTGACGACCCGGTTGCCGGCATATTTATCCGCCATCTCCAGAATTCGCCCCGTTGCCCAATCGAAATCCTCGCCCACCAGATTGATCTGGGCGAGTGGATCGCGGTGATGGGCATCGAAACCGGCCGAGATGATAATGAGGTCAGGCGAGAAATCGGCAATGGCAGGCAGAACCCTGGATTTGAACGCCTCGCGGAAATGGTCGCTTCCCGTGTTGGGCGAGAGCGGCGCATTGACCACGTTGTTCTTCACGCCGGTTTCGTTTTTGTCGCCGCTCCAGGGATAAAGCGGCATCTGGTGGGTGGAACAGAAGAGCACCGACGCGTCGTTCCAGAAGATATCCTGCGTGCCGTTGCCGTGGTGAACGTCCCAATCCACGATGGCCACGCGCTCCGCACCATGAACCTTTTGCGCGTGACGGGCAGCAATCGCCGCGTTGTTGAAAAGACAAAAGCCCATCGCCTTTTCGGTTTCCGCGTGGTGGCCGGGTGGGCGGCTCGCAACGAAGACATTGTCAGCCTCGCCCTTGAACACGTCATCCACGGCGGCCATTGCGGCACCAATCCCGGTCAGCGCCGCTTGCAGGCTTTTCGGCGAGGCATAGGTATCCGCCTCGATGCGGTTAATCTCACCTTCCTCTTCCGGAATCTGGCGCATCACGGAGAGAAGATGGCTTTCCGGATGGGCGAGAAGCACCGCATCTTCGTTGGCCTGCGGGGCTTGCTTACGAACCAGTCGCTCGAAATTCGGATGTTCAAGCGCGATGTTCAGCGAGCGCAGCCGGTCCGGTCGCTCGGGATGCCCCTCCGGGGTAATGTGTTCCAGGAAGATCGGATGCTCGTAAAGCCGTGTGGCCATTGGTCGCTTACTCCTGAAACGCGTGAAGGTTTGGATTATGTCCGCTGCGGCAGCAACGGATAGCCAGCTATGACCGCGCGCCCGGCAAGGGCTGCCAAGACGGCCTTGATCAGGTCACCCGGAATGAAGGCCATGGAGCCGATGAACGCTTTGCTGAAACCGATACCGGTTGCGAAAGCGAGATAAGTGATGCCGAAGGCATAAAGAACGACGACGCCACCAGCGACACTGGCGAGGAAAAAGCCAATGCCTTGCGCTAGTGCGGGCTGGCCCGCTTTGACGAAGCGCTCGGAAAGGGTGCCGGTGACGAAAGCGGCGGCGATCCAGCCAATCAGATAGCCGGTGGTCGGGGTGGTGAAGATCGAAAGGCCACCTCTGCCGCCGGACAGCACCGGAAGGCCGATCGCCGCAATCAGGATCGTCAGCAGCACGGCAAGGGTGCCTCGCTTTGCGCCAAGGACGACGCCGGCCAGCATAACGCCCAGCGACTGAGCCGTGATTGGAACCGGAATGATGCCGAGTGTAATGGGCGGCAACAGGCCAAGCGCAATGATGATGGCTGAAAACAGCGATATCAGAACCAGGTCACGGGTCGTCATGGGCATCTCCCTTTTGTCTGAGTGAGGTTTGACCTCTGAAGCCGCGCGCGTCAATGGCATCCGCAATCGCGTCGGCATCCTTCAACGTCATTATGATGAGTGGGACGAGTATGCTTTTGAGCTTTATACGGCTGCCGCGTGCGCGGTGTGCATCGCTCAACGTGCGATATCGGCTGACGATCTCGGGGACGAAGCGAACCACAAGGCCAACCGCGAGGCCCACATCGGCTGCCTTTGCCAGGCCGAGCTTCTCAAACGGGCGAAGGGCATGTGTGATCTCGTCCATGAATTGCGAGATGCTCACACTTGCGGTTACGGCGGTCGCCAGCAATGTCAGAGCGCTCAACCTCAAAAGCGTGACGGTGGCATCCATCGCAGGGATCAGCAGGAAGCTGAACGCGGCGATGATCGCGATCGTCAAAAAGACCGGGCGAAGGCGGGAGATCGTTTCGCGCAACCCCAGCTGCGCCTGCCAGAGAATGAAGCCTGCCAGAATGACCGCAATGCAAAGGATCAACGGATCACGCGTGAGGAACAGGCCGGCGCTGAAGGCTGCCAGCGTCAACAGCTTCACGCGGGGCGAGAGCTTGTAGAGCCAGCCCGTTCCCTCGGCGTAAAGGCTTCTCATGAGAGCGCGATCTCCCGGTACCGGGCAATCACCTCTTCCGGCTCGCCATCCAGAACAAGCGTAGCCTGATGAAAGAGCAGAACGCGGTCGAACGTTTCAAGCAGGGGCAGGTCATGGGTAATGACGACCACATCCTGCTCCAAACCGAGGATAGTCCGCTCCACCACCGCGCGGTTCTTCAGATCGAGCTGGTTCGTTGGCTCGTCCAGGATCAGGATGTTTGGGCCGGTGATAGACAGCGCCGCAAGCGCTGCAAGCTGCAACTCGCCACCCGATAATTCATGGGCACGGCGATCTGAAAGATGGGCGATGCCGAAACGCTGCAAGCTCGCCGCCACAGCCGCATCGACAGCGATTTTGCCGACGCCGCGGTTCTTCAGTCCAAACGCAATATCGTCGCGAATGATCGGCAGGATGATCTGGTTTTGCGGGTTCTGGAAGACAAAGCCCACCTGTTTCAAGACAGCATCGGCATCCGTGATCGTATCGAGCCCATTGACGGTGACCCTGCCGGTGCTGGGCTTGGTGAGGCCGTTGATCAATCGGGCAAAGGTGGTCTTGCCCGAGCCATTCAGGCCGATCACGCCAATGCGTCGCTCTGACAGCGAAAGATCGAGCGGCGCAAGCGCTGTTCGCCCCTCGAAGGTCACACTCGCATTCTGGAACTGAATGTCCACGCCGTTTCCCTTATCTTCCCTCGCGCTTCTATAAACACAAAGACGCCTTGGCGAAATCAAGAACAAAAAAAGAACATTGATTTCGAAGCAGGAGACTTCTAGAGTTCAGGGCATGGCGATTCTGGTTTCCAACGAAGCAGCACGGCGTATTTTCCTGGCGAGACAGGGCCTTTCGGCACCGCCGAACAGGGCGCTGTCGAAGGATGGATTGCTCGAACTTATTACGACGCTGGGCTTCGTGCAGGTGGATAGCATCGCCACGGTGGAGCGAGCCCACCACCAGATCATTTTTTCCAGAAACCAGACCTACAAGCGGGAGCATCTGACCGCGCTCCTGGAAAAAGACCGAACGCTTTTCGAGCACTGGACGCATGACGCGTCGATCGTTCCGACAGCCTTTTATCCCTATTGGAAACATCGGTTTCGTCGCCGCGAGCCGATCATAGAGGAGCGCTGGCGTAAATGGCACGGGGAGGGGTTCGATTCCGCCTTTGAGGAAACCTACCGGCATATTGCGGAAAACGGTGCAGTCATGTCGCGCGACATGAAGGCAGAGGATCATCAATCCGGTGGCTGGTGGAACTGGCATCCTTCCAAGACGGCGCTTGAATATATGTGGCACACCGGTAGGCTTTCTATTGCCCGCCGTGTGAACTTTCAGAAGGTCTACGATCTTTCAGAACGTGTCATTCTGAAAGAGCATTACGAGCGGGACGTCAGCCACGAAGGGTTCATCGATTGGGCCTGCCGTGAGGCGCTGTCCCGGCTGGGCTTTGCGACATCGGGAGAAATTTCCGCTTTCTTCGATCTGGTAACGCCCAATGAGGCGAAGGACTGGGTGATGTCTCACCGGGACGAATTGGTCGAGGTTTCGCTGATCTCTGCCAATGGCGCGAAGGAGCGCGCGTCCTATGCCTTTTCGAGTTTCGCAGATGAGATGGAGGCGGAGGCGTCACTCGAGCCGCCGCAGCGGGTCCGGGTTCTCAGCCCCTTCGATCCGCTGTTGCGCAACCGCGCCCGTACCGAACGCCTTTTCGGTTTCTTCTATCGTATCGAAGTCTTCGTGCCGGAGCCGAAGCGCCAGTATGGCTACTATGTTTTCCCACTTCTCGAAGGCGACCGCATGATCGGACGCATCGACATGAAGGCCGAGCGCAAGAACGGTTCGCTCGACGTCAGAAGGCTCTGGCTGGAAAAGGGCGTGCGACCGTCATCCGGTCGGCTGGAAAAGCTGGATGCCGAGTTGAATCGGCTGGCAAAATTCACCGGCGTGGAGAGTGTGCGGTATCTCGATGGCTGGCTGGCAGGCCCGGACGATACCGCGCCTGCCGGTTTTGCAATTAGCAAAGCTCCGTAGAAGCAATCTTGATGCCGAAACCTTCCAGGCCGACATAGTGGCGTTCGCGCGTGGTCAAGAGCTTGATGGAGCTGATGCCGAGGTCTTTCAGGATCTGCGCGCCAAGCCCGATTTCCAGCCATTCTTCTTCGCGGGAACGCGCCTGTTCGTGCGATTCGTCCGCATCACGCGACTTGCGCCGGCCCTCGACCTTGCCAACGCCGACCGAGCCCTCGCGTAGATAGACGATGACGCCGCGGCCTTCTTCAGCAATCTTCTGCATGTAATGGCGCACCGGCTGCTTGCTGCCGAAAATATCGTCGGCCACGTTTTCCGGATGCAGGCGGACGGGAATGTCTACGCCATCACGAATATCGCCGAAGATCACCGCCATATGCTGCATCGGATCCCAGGGCAGGGAATAGGTCTGCGCCTTGGCCGGACCGAAAGGCGTGTCGATGGTGACCTGACTTTCCATCTCCACCAGCGTTTCCTTGCGCTGGCGGTAGGCGATCAGGTCGGCAACCGAGACCTGCTTGAGACCGTGGGTTTCGGCAAAGCTCGAAACCTGCGGACCGCGCATGACGCTGCCATCGTCATTGACGAGCTCGCAGATGACGCCGATCGGCGGCAGTCCGGCAAGCTTGCAGAGATCGACAGCTGCTTCCGTGTGACCGGAGCGCATCAGGACCCCGCCTTCGCGTGACACCAGCGGGAAGATGTGGCCGGGACGGGTGAAGTCCGCGGGGCCCACATTGGGGTTGGCAAGATTACGCACCGTCAGGGTGCGATCATCCGCCGAGATGCCTGTCGTGGTTCCGTGCTTGAAATCGACGGAGACCGTGAAGGCAGTCGTATGGGCGCTGTCGTTCTCGGAAACCATGGCGTTGAGGTTCAGCCTCTTGGCTTCCTCGCGCGGCATGGGGGCGCAGACGATGCCGGAGGTGTGGCGCACGATGAAGGCCATCTTTTCACCGGTGCAATGCACCGCGGCAACGATGAGATCGCCTTCGTTCTCGCGCCCGTCATCATCCATGACCACAACGATCTCGCCTGCCTCGAAGGCGCGGATCGCTTCAACGACGCGTTTCTGATCGTATGCCATGCTGTTTCTCCTGTTTATTTCAGTCTGCCGGTCTGGCCGCGGTCGCGCAGGTAATGGTCGGCCACAGTGCAGGCGACCATCGCTTCGCCGATCGGAACGGCGCGAATGCCGACGCAGGGGTCGTGACGGCCCTTGGTCCGGACATCGACATTATTGCCATCGGCATCGATGGACTGGCGTTCGGTGAGGATCGAAGAGGTAGGCTTGATGGCAAAGCGTGCAACGATCGGCTGACCTGTCGCAATGCCACCCAGAATGCCGCCCGCGTGGTTCGACAGGAAGAAGGGCTGGCCGTCATTGCCCATGCGCATCTCGTCGGCATTTTCCTCGCCGCTGAGTTCCGCAGACGCAAAACCTTCGCCGATCTCGACACCCTTGACGGCGTTGATCGACATCAGATTGGAGGCGATATCCTGATCGAGCTTGGCGTAGATCGGCGCACCGATGCCTGCCGGAACGCCCTCGGCGACCACTTCTACCACAGCACCGATGGAAGAGCCCGCTTTGCGGATCGAATCGAGATAGTCCTCCCAGATCGGCACCATGTCGGGGTCCGGGCAGAAGAACGGGTTCTCGTTGACCTGTGCCCAATCCCAGTTGTCGCGGTTGATCTTGTGCTTGCCGATCTGCACGAGTGCTGCGCGAACGGTCATCCCCGGCACCACCTTGCGGGCAAGGGCGCCGGCTGCCACCCGTGCCGCGGTTTCGCGTGCAGAGGAGCGCCCGCCGCCGCGATAGTCGCGAATGCCGTATTTGAGATCATAGGTGAAATCTGCGTGGCCTGGACGGTAGCGCTTGGCGATCTCGCCGTAATCCTTGGAACGCTGGTCGGTGTTTTCGATCAGCATGGAAACCGGCGTGCCGGTGGTGATCATGGTCTCGCCGTCCTCATCCAGCATCACGCCGGAAAGGACCTTGACGATGTCATCTTCGCGTCTTTGCGTGACGAAGCGGCTCTGGCCAGGCTTGCGCTTGTCCATCCAGGCTTGCACTTCCGCGAGCGTGAAGCGAATGCCGGGAGGGCAGCCATCCACCACACAGCCCAGCGCCGGACCATGGCTTTCGCCCCAGGTTGAAACGCGGAAGAGGTGACCGAACGTGTTATGCGACATGACAATAAAACCAGACCAGGCAGCGTTTCCTATAAAGAGACGCGAAATTTACAAAAATGCGCGGTCATCTCCTTAGTGGAAAATACCTGGAAGGCAAAAGCCTTTCTTTGATCGGAATAGGGCCGCCTGCATCAGGACACGCGACGCAGTTCCTGTTGCATGGCATAGGCTGAAAATTCTTGAGCCGGTAGAGGTGCGGCGAAGGCATAGCCTTGCAGGATATCGCAGCCCATGTCTTTCAGCATAGCGGCATGTTCCATCGTTTCCACGCCTTCAGCGACGGTCTCGACACCAAGCGAGCGGGCAATATCGATGATGGAACGGACCAGCGCCCGTTCCTGCGGCGAACCGAGGATTGGCATGACCAGCTGACGGTCGATCTTGAGGCGCTTCGGCTTGAGGCGCAGCAGGCTGATGAGCGAGGTATGTCCGGTGCCGAAATCATCAATCTCGATGTCGATGCCGAGCTCTTTGACCTGGTCGAGATTTTGAACCACCTGCTCGTCGCTGTCGTCGAGAAAGATGGATTCGACCAGTTCGAAAACGACTTCGCCGGGCATGATGTAAAGCTGGTGGAGGCTTTCGAGCAACTGGGCGTCGTGCAGGCGACGGATTGAAACGTTGACCGAGACGCGAGGGATTTCCAACCCCTTCAGGCTCCATAGCCGTCTGTCTTGCAGGGCGCTCTGCAACGTCAGGCGGTCGAGCGCCTGAACGACGTCCAGCTCTTCCGCGATACCCAGGAACTTGTCCGGCGTCAGCAGGCCGCGTGTCGGGTGACGCCAGCGGACCAGCGCTTCCATGCCGGCGATCTCGCCGGTTCTGGCGCAGAGTTGCGGTTGGTACCAGGTTTCGAATTCACCCTTCTCCAACCCCGCCAGGATTTCGTCGGCAGTGCGCTTGTGATTGACGATCTCGGCCTGAAGATTTTGCGTGAAGAACTCGTAGCGGTTCCGGCCCATGGCTTTGGCGCGGTAGAGTGCGAGGTCGGCGTTGATGAGGATCTTGCGTGCATCATTGTCTTGGGCGTCGCCAAAGGCGATGCCGATCGAGACACCGCATCGACATGTGAACCCTTGAAAATCGAAGGGATGCTGGAAAGCCGCGATGATGTTCGACGCTATGGATGTGACGATGTACTTGTCCGTCACCTGAGAGACGAGGATGACGAACTCGTCCCCGCCAATACGGGCGATGACGCCGGCATCGCCCACATTGAGGCGAAGGAGTTCTGCTGCCCTGGCCAGTGTTGCGTCGCCTGCTGCGTGCCCCAGCGTGTCGTTGATCTGTTTGAAGCGGTCGAGATCAAGGTGGAGGATGGCAAAACGTGCCCGGCCAGCCGCGACAGGTGAGGACGTCAGATAGTCCAACTCCAGATCCAGCTTTCGCCGGTTTGCGAGCCCGGTCAGTGGATCGTGCAGCGCGTTGTGTTCGATGTGTGACTTCGCCTCGATCAGCTCCGCATTGCGTGCCTCGGCCTCTTCTTTTGCGGCCTTCAGCTCGTCGGCAAGGCGCACATCTGCGGTGATGTCGAAAGCAATGCCGATGACCTTGCGAAGTCCATCCCGGTCAATATGGATGCTGCCCACGGAGCGAACGTAGCGCACCTCTCCATCTTGAAGCAGCACGCGCTGAATGCTGGAGAAGGGTTCGTTGTTGGCCGCGCATCGGTCGGCGTCCGCAGACGCCTTCTCCCGGTCATCTGGATGAAGACAGTTCAGCCACGTCGCTCGATCTGTATAGCCGGTTGTATAGTCCAGCCCATAGAGCTGGTGCATACGGCGGTCCCAATAGGAATGGTCGGTCGAGAGATTGGCTTCCCATATGCCACAATTGTAGGATTGGAGCGCGAAGTCGAGCCGCCGCGACAGTTCCATGAGATCGTGTTCACGGGAAGACAGTTCCTGAAGCGCAAGCTCGAGTTCGGCGTTCTTCACGTGACTGCTATAGACGGAGTTCTTTAGTGTCTCGGCCACCTGCATATCCGAGGTGACATCCCAGATGATCCCGCTCGTGTGACGCGCGCCATCCGCTGTGCTGTAGTTTGAGCCTGCCGCTCGCAGATAGCGTAGTTCGCCAGAGCGCAATTGGACCCGGTAGACTTCGGAGTGGGTCTCCTCTCCCTGAGTACAGCGGGTCAGAAAGTCCGTGATCTTTACTCGGTCTTCCGGAACGACCGCTTCCAGCCATCGTGATAGAGAAAATTCGTTCTCCGTCGTCGGATAACCATGCAGTCCCGCGGCCCGCCCATCAAGGTAGCATGCGTCGTCACCATTCAGTTCCCAAAGGCCAATATTGGACGAATCCATCGCCAGCTTGAAGCGTTGGGAGAGTTCGAGAAGCTTGCTCTCGCGAATGTGGATCATTGTCAGATTGTGGTTTCGCTCGGCAACCAGAAGCAGAATGATCGTCAGAGGCAACGCAATCCAGAAGGACGCTGGGTCGATAAAGTAGATCAGCGCAAGCGATACTCCCGCCGAAGCTCCAAACAGCATCTTTTTCCGTGTGCTCTTCTCGCGGACACTACGCGAAAATGTCGATGCTGATGCCACGTCGGAGAGTCCTCAGTCCATGCCTGGAAAACAATTCTTGCGGACAACTCTAAAAGATAATCTAAAACAAATAGTATAGCAGGCCGCGCGCGCTGGTTTTCACGGCGCCAGGTACAAAAAAAGTCTAAGCGCTTGATATTGGTTAAAATCCATTCACCAATTATACCGAAATTGACATTGTTACGGGCAAATTCCGCCACATTCGGGAGAGAAATCTTGTCGCATGCAAAACTCGTAAAGAGCCTGAAGGAGGCTAGAACCATGCGCTTGATGATTGCCGCACTTTTAGCCACTGCAAATCTGTTTGCCCCTCTGAACAGCTTTGCCCAGAGCGTCGATGTCGAGTCGACCATCAGCAAGGTCGACGTGAAGGGCCTGAACATCACACTTGCCGACGGCAAGAATTACAAAGTGCCGGAAGAGTTCAATTTCGAAGGCCTGCAGCCCGGCGTGAAGGTCCTGGTGTTCTACACCGAAGTCGACGGTAAACGCGTCGTGGACGATCTCGAAGTCGTGCAGTAAGCCTGTGTCGCGTTCAGGCCGTTGCTTTGGTTAGGCTGTTAAACCAAGCACGGTTTACTTCGGCATTTCCAACTATCGCAAGCGTTGGGCACGCAGATCCGACATCAATTTTGGCGCGTCGGTCAGTTCGAAACCCGTCCTGTATTCCACTCGCGCTTCGGATGCGGGGAGGCTTGCCCAATCGGCGCCCGACAAGGAGCTTCGGTTCCTTGGCAAGATTGCATGGCCCAAGCAAAACTGTGCAGCGCTTTGCGATAACGAATGCGACAGAAGAAGGACCTAAAGCGTAAGGAGCGAATCTGAAAGATCGCAATACGCTTTAGACGGTCTCCCTGACATCGACCCATTCGGCCAGATTCTTGTCGGTCTCGACCTTTAAGATCTTGTCTTGCGGAATGGGAATCTCGGCCGCTTCGTCCTTGTCCATACCGGAGACCAGCCGGAACATGCTGCGGATCACGCCGCCATGGCAAACACAGATGGTCTTGCGCTCGACGGATGAAAGCCAGGCGCCGATGCGCCAGGACAGGATTTCGTAGCTTTCGGCGTTCTGGCCCGGCGGAATAAAGTCCCACTTTGCAGCTTTCCGGGCCCTGACGCGGTCGGGAAAGGAAAGCTTGAGCTCGGGCAGGGTGTAGCCTTCCCAATCACCGAATGACACTTCAACGAGTCGTTCGTCGGTGCGGTAATCGGTGGGGTCGAGGCCCATGGCACCGCGCAGAAGTTCCATCGTTTCACGCGTGCGGCCCAAGGGGCTGGCCACGTAGTCGAAGTCTGGGGCTGTCGGGCCGAGGATGGCGGAGAGAGTTTTGCCGTTGCCGACGGCTTGGGAGCGGCCGAAGTCGTTGAGCGGAATGTCCTTTTGGCCCTGAAGCCTTCTGATCGCGTTCCAGTCTGTCTGTCCGTGGCGGATAACATAGACCAGCACTGCACACCCCTGCTTTTTTAGCTCTGTCCTTTAAAGACGTGACGGCGCCGCACGTCAAAAATGAGGCGGCGCCAATCGTTATCGCTGAACAATGTTAGTCTTTTACGACGGAAATATCGGGCGCGTCTACAGCCTTCATGCCGATCGCGTGATAGCCCGAATCCACGTGATGCACTTCGCCGGTCACGCCGGTGGAGAGATCAGACAGCAGGTAAAGCGCGGACTTGCCGACTTCCTCGATGGAAACGGTGCGCTTCAGCGGTGCGTTATACTCGTTCCACTTCAAGATATAGCGGAAATCGCCGATACCGGCGGCGGCAAGCGTCTTGATCGGGCCGGCGGAGACGGCGTTGACGCGAATGCCGCGATTGCCGAGATCGACTGCCAGATAGCGCACGCTGGCCTCGAGCGCTGCCTTGGCGACGCCCATGACGTTGTAGTTCGGCATGACTTTCTCGGCGCCATAATAGGTCAGCGTCACCATCGAGCCACCGTCATTCATGATCGGCTCGGCGCGCTTTGCAACGGCCGCCAAAGAATAGACGGAGATGTCCATGGTGCGGTTGAAGTTGTCGCGGCTCGTGTCGAGGTAGCGACCCGTCAATTCGTCCTTGTCGGAAAAGGCGATGGCGTGCACGACGAAGTCGATCTTGCCCCAATGCGCTTCGAGATTCGAGAAAACGGTATCCAACGTTTCGAGATCGGTCACATCGCAATGGCCAGCCATGAAGGCGCCAAGTTCCTGAGCGAGAGGCTCAACGCGCTTCTTCAATGCGTCACCCTGCCAGGTGAAGGCAAGTTCGGCACCCGCATCGGCACAGGCCTTGGCAATGCCCCAGGCAATCGAACGATTGTTTGCGACGCCCATGATGAGACCGCGCTTGCCAGCCATCAGGCCGGATGTCTGAGCCATGTAATGCTCCCTCATATTCCAAAATGATCCTGCCTATGGCATAGGCAGAACCACTGTTCAAGAAGGCCTCAGATCATCTCATGTAAGGGATCGTAACAAAGGGTGCGTTGTTCACCGCTTTCACGGAGTGGTCACAGGTAAAGGCCTTCGCGCATGTGGCGCATCAGATCTGTTACTTTAGCATCCGGTGTTTCAAGCAGCACGATCCGCAGCTCGACGACAAGATCGCCAAAGGTGCCATCGTCCTTCTGCAAGCCTTTTCCAGGCACATGAATAGCCTTATCCGAACCAGACCAGGCCGGTACCGAGAGCTGCTGTTCTCCACGAGGCGATTGAACCTTGGCCTCGCAACCGAGCACTGCATCGGCCAGTGCAATCGGTAGGCTCGTGTGGATATCGTAGCCCTTCACGGTGAACGCGTCGTCGCGTGCGGTCAAAACGGTTACGACGAGATCGCCACGTGGTGCGTCCGGCAGCTTGAGGCCCTGACCCTTCAGCCGAACCACATGTCCATCCGTAGCTCCGACCGGCAATTGGAAGCGCACGTCGCGCTCGTCTGGCATGCGGAGCGTCACCTGCTTCTGAGCGATAATATCGCTCACGGTTACGATCGCTTCCGCCGTCATGTCGGGGGCTTTCTCCACGACCGGTGGAGCCGGTTTGAAGCGCCGGATAAGTGCATTGAAAAAGCCGAACGCAACAGAGTTTCCGGCTTCCGCCGTCTCCTGAGCGGATGCGTCTTCGGCAGATCCAGCCACACCGCTCTTGCCCGAGTCCACGCCGCCCTTCACCTTGGCTTCGGCGCCAAAGATACGCTCCAGCATATCCTCGGGCGTTTCCGGCTTGGTGCTTCCGCTCGTCGCGTTGGCCGAAGGACCTTCTTCGCTTTCGGCGGTCGCTTTCTCGTTGCGCGCCTGCGCCCGAGCCAATTCTTCCATCAGCTTCTCGGCGGCCTTTGCACGTTCGGCAGCCTGGCGGGCGGCCTCACGTGCGGCTTCCCGCTTCTGCATGATGGTTTGTTCTCGCTGCTTGCCGTCCGAGGCCCGGCGCGCCTGGTCATAGAGACCGCGCTTCTTCGGGTCCTTCAACAAATCATAGGCCTGACCGATCTCGGTGAAGCGCGCGTTGGCATCCGGGTCATCGCGATTGTGATCGGGATGAACGGTCTTCGCCTTGGAACGCCAGGCGGCCTTTATCTCGTCCGAATCGGCATCGCGCTTGACGCCGAGAATAGAATAGGGATCACGCATCCGAACCACCAGTTACGCCCGAGACTGCAGCCGCCTGTTGAAGCGACCTGAAACAGAAGAAACTCGAGACCTGAACGTGCCAACCTTCGAAAATGTTGCACGATCAGTGTCTTGAACTGGATGGGACTGTGGCAAGAAGTTGCTAACCAGACCTTTACACACGCATGACTGAGCGTGTCGCAGGTCTCATCTCGCAGAATAAGGTAAATGCTTTACTTCTGATCGAAGCGGGTCATCAGCCATTCGCCTGTCTCAGAAAGGCAGGCTTGCCCGGTATAGCTCGCCACGCCCTCGAAGGAATGGCGCGTGGTATTGAAGTTGCGGCAGACGAAGCCCGTCGTTCTGTCTTCGCGGATTGCTGTCACGACACCGGCACTGCCGGTCGCTGCATTCGCCCAGGGAACGGGAGATTCGGCAACCTTCACCAGGTCGGCAGATGTCACGGCATTGCGAATGGTGGCATCATCGGAGAGCGCCGGCTGGGTCGGCTGGTTTGGCACGGAGGCCGTGGAGAGCGAGCGGTCGACTTTTTCGCCGCCGAAAAGATCAAGGCTGACACAGCCAGTCAGTGCAACGGCCAGAAAGCCGGCGGCAAAAACATTGACGACCGATGACAGGAAGCTCTTTGTGCGACTGTTCGACTTTGCTATGACGATCACCATCTCTTACCCAGAACTCATCTCTGGTACGCAAATCAGCTTTGGAGCATTTTATTCAATATGTCGGAATCGGGGTTAACATCTAGTGACTTCACGGAAGAAAATGAACCATTTGCGCTTTTCGCCGAATGGTTGCGTGATGCAACCGCGTCGGAGATAAACGATCCGAATGCGGTGGCGCTTGCTTCTGTGGATGAGGACGGAATGCCGAGCGTGCGAATGGTGCTGCTGAAGGCGGCAGACGAACGCGGCTTCGTGATCTACACGAATTTTGAGAGCCGCAAGGGGCACGAGCTTCTTGGGCAACAGAAAGCCGGCTTGTGCTTCCACTGGAAAAGCCTGCGCCGACAGGTGCGTGTTCGTGGGCTGGTAGAGGTGGTGTCGGACGAAGAGGCGGATGAATATTATGCTTCGCGCCCGCGCGGCAGCCGCATCGGTGCCTGGGCTTCCAAGCAGTCCCGACCTCTGGAAAGCCGATTTGCACTTGAAAAGGCGGTGGCGGAATACACCGCCAAATATGCGCTGGGTGAAATCCCGCGTCCGCCATACTGGTCTGGCTTCCGCATCAACCCGCTGACCATCGAATTCTGGCACGACCGGAAATTCCGCCTCCACGACCGGGTGGAATTCCGGCGTGAATCCACCGACGCCCCATGGACGAAGGTCCGCATGTACCCCTAAGCGCCGCGCGTCTTGTTGGACGCACAAGGGGATGCGTCATCTTTCTAAATTGGCGCGTCGTGCTTTCCGAAAATCGGGTCCGATTTCGGCCCGATGCTGTAAGGGGAATGGCCGTCGACAGTGGCGGGCGAATCGTGGTCAGTGTCGCGTGAACGAAGGGGGAACGTGATGCTGGCTGACCTGATGCAAAAATTCGAGAAAGCTTCGGCGTCCTATGCTGCGTCAAACAGTATCGAGCGTGATTCTGACTGGTTCATGCTGAAGCTGCAGGAAGAGGTCGGCGAGGTGACGCAAGCGTGGAACCGCTTGACGGCGCGTGGTCGGACGAAGGGCAAAACACCAGAGGAAATGAGGCAAGACCTTTCCGATGAAGTGGCAGACCTGCTCGGCCACGTTCTTCTGCTTGCCCGTCACAACCAGCTGGATTTGATTGGTTCGATCGAACGCAAATGGCGCTTCGACCCAGCTTCTATCGACTAGCCGAGCGTCCTTTCATCACGAAGCAAGGCAGCGACCTCCGACAGGCCGGAGCAGATCGCAACGCACGTCTCCCGCATCCGCTCGGTGGCAGGCGCGACATCCGGCACCATCACCGTCATCATCCCGGCGGAGGAGGCGGATTGAACGCCGTGATAGGAATCTTCCAGCGCCAAGCATTCCGCAGGATCGACGCCAAGACGTTGGGCAGCGGTTAGATAGGGCATGGGGGAGGGCTTCGGCTCGGTATAATCCTCGCGCGCCACGATGTGATCGAAGCGAGCCAGGAGATTATGAGGCCCAAGATGTCGATTGACGGATTCGTGCCGGGATGAGGTGGCGATGGCGCGCGGCAGCTTAAGATCGTCCAGCAGGTCGAGCATCGTCACGACACCGGCCTTTAGTTCTACGCCGCCGGCCATGCTGACGGCCAGATGACGCAGCCACGCGTCACGAAACGCATCCATTGGAAAATCAGCGCCATGTTCGGCAATGATCGTGCCGCTGATGACATCCCAGGGACTTCCGCAGACACGTTGGTACAGTTCGACCGGCAAATCGTGCCCGCCATCCTGCGAAGCCGCCAGGAAGGAATCGCGATAAAGCGTCTCGGTGTCGATCAGAACGCCGTCCATATCGAAGACGACCGCTTTGGGCATGCGAGGCAGTGTCATGTCCATCCCTTACCCGAACCGGAAGACGCGTTCGCCGAGGCTCTCGAATGGGCGAATGAGATAGCCATCCGGATCTGGGACGACGAACTGCCGGTTACCGACCTCAGTCTCCCCTTTGCGGTACCATTTCTCTTCAAGCGGAAGAAAAAGTGGCACGCGCGCAAGCTCCAGCCTGTCGAGGATGGGTTGAAGGGACGGGACAGCGAGTTGCAGGTTCATGCCCCGTCCGAAGGGGAAGTGGATTGGCGCATTCTCCTGCTCGAAGGTGCGTCCGGCGCCGATCTGGTCGATCATCAACTGGGCGTCGCCGAGCGCAAGATAGGTGAAACCTTCTTCCGGTCGCTCATAGACGACATGAAAGCCGATCAGGTCACAATAGAATGTCCGGCTCTTGTGCCAGTCCGTGACGGCCAGTTCGGGAACGAGTGCATTGGAAACGAAGGTCATCTTTTCCTGATCGGGGGAGAGGGCGCTTAGGGCGCGGATGCGGGGGACGTGTCGGTATTCAGCGTCTCGCGAATGAAGTCGGACTTGGCGCGGGTATAGGCATCGCCATTGTCCGTGTATTGCTTGGCGAGAGCCATCTTAAGCGTCGCATAGTGATTGGCAAGAGAGGGGTTCTGGCGAAGGATATCACGGAAACGCAATCTGTTCTGCTGGGTGAGGCTATTGGGCGGGCAAAGATAAACGCGCAGACCCGGCAACGGATCCCGAAGCATAAAGGCAAACACCCCGTCATCGCGGCGAGACCCGCGCGGCTCGAGGCCAGCGGCTTGCATGCGCGCCCTGCCGTCTTCCATCTGCGTGGAATGTTTCAGAACAACGTCGATATCAATATAGGGCTTGGCGGCGTGCTGCCGACATGCTCGATGCCTTCGGTAATCTCGCCCAACAACGCTTCGAGACGGTCTTGGGTCTCGCGATAGAGGCGCGGCCAATCAGCATTATAGGGAACGATCTTGACGAGCGTCCCCATCTGCAGACCTCAGGCCTTGGTGCCGCCGACCGTGATCTGGTCCATGCGTAGATGCGGCTGGCCAACGCCAACCGGCACCCACTGGCCGGCCTTGCCGCAATTGCCGATGCCGGTGTCGAGCTTCATGTCGTTGCCGATCATCGTCACACGCTTCATCGCATCCGGTCCGTTGCCGATCAGCATGGCGCCCTTGACCGGCGCGCCGATCTTACCGTTCTCGATGAGATAGGCCTCCGTGCAGCCGAACACGAATTTGCCCGAGGTGATGTCCACCTGGCCACCGCCGAAGGAGACGGCGTAGATGCCCTTCTTGACCGACGCGATGATCTCGTCCGGTGTCTTGTCTCCGCCGAGCATGTAGGTGTTGGTCATGCGCGGCATAGGAACGTGGGAATATCCCTGGCGGCGTCCATTGCCTGTCGCCGTCATGCCCATCAGCCGGGCGTTTTGACGATCCTGCATATAGCCGACAAGCTTGCCGTTTTCGATCAGCACATTGTAGCCGGACGGCGTGCCCTCGTCGTCCACCGTCAGCGAGCCGCGACGGTTGTCGATGGTTCCATCATCCACCACTGTGACGCCAGGTGCTGCGACCATCTCACCAAGCAGGCCTGCGAAGGCCGATGTCTTCTTGCGGTTGAAATCACCCTCGAGACCATGCCCGACCGCCTCGTGCAGCATGACGCCGGGCCAGCCGGAGCCGAGCACGACATCCATTGTGCCGGCAGGCGCGTCGATTGCCGTCAGATTGACCAGCGCCTGGCGCAGCGCCTCGTCAGCGCCCCGCTGCCAGTTCTCGGTTGTAATGAAATCACCGAAGCCGACACGTCCGCCAATACCGTAGGAACCGGTCTCCTGGCGATCGCCTTCACCGGTGACCACGGAGATATTGATGCGTGTCATGGGGCGAACGTCACTGACGCGGTGCCCATCGGCGCGCAGAATATCGACGATCTGCCAGCTTGCCGCAATCGATGCCGTCACCTGGCGAACCTTGGGGTCTTTGTCGCGCAGATAGGTGTCGATCTCGGTCAGAAGCTTGACCTTTTCCTCGAAGGAGGGCGAGCCGATCGGGTTTTCGTCGCCGTAGAGCTTCTTGTTGGTGCGCTGGGGTGCCGCCGCATAGGAGCCGGAGTAGCCCTTGGTGACGGCGCCGACCGCATCGGCTGCGCGTTGCAGCGCGGCAGTCGAAAGCTCGCCCGCATGGGCGTAACCGACCGTCTCGCCGACAACGGCGCGAAGGCCAAAACCCTGATCGGTATTGAAACTGCCGCCTTTCAGGCGGCCATTGTCGAAGGTGAGCGATTCCGCCTGGGCATGTTCGACGAAGAGTTCGCCGTCATCGGCGCCTGCAAGGGCGTCCGCGACGCGGCTCCGCAAGGTCCCCTCATCGCAATCGAAAAGCGTCAGAAGGTCTTGGGTCATCGCGTACTCCAGGCGTCAGCATCCATCATCTATTCATGTGAGATTTAGGTGCTGGGATGAGCCGGCGCAAGCCGCCTCAGGGGTCTGTTTGGGAATTGTCGATCGGGCACAGCGCATCTGTCCGCCAGCCACAGCATACGTCAAGGGAGCGCGTCATAGCCTTCAGCAAAGCCGCTGAGTTCGATCGGAATACCCACGCGATCCTGGTCGACCGATTCACGCAATGCGAAAACCGCGTGCTTTCCCGCACGCAGAACCTTCATCAGCTCATCGTCGATGTCGACTTCCACATAGCAGCCCTCGGAAAAGCAGCGGGTGAAATAGGCACGGCCGATATTGTTATTGTCGATGTAGAGTTCCATTCCATCCTTGAGCAGCACGCCAAGCGGTGCGAGGATGCGAAGAATGCGGGATTTGCGGTCGGCGGTCTTCAGCACGACGACCGAAAGGCCGACTTCCGGGCGGTCGTCGGCAATGACGTTCTGCATCAATGCGCATTGCTCTTCGGACGCGCCCGCGGGCTTGTCGCAGATCACCGACCATGAGCCGTGCGTGGACTTCGGCGTACCAGGCGGCTGCTGGGCGACGCTCGCGCCGGACGCGAGAAGAGAGAAACCGGCGGCGACAAGAGCGGCGCGCGCAATCGGGGGCAGACGCATGGATACCTCTGGAATTCGAATCAGTGCGGCTATTTTGACGTCCGGTGCTGGAAATGAAAGAGCCGGGTCTCTCATTTCCAAGTGAGTACGGCCAAAATAGGACCTGTGGAGGCTTAAATCCAATACGGCCTCAGGAATGATGAGTGCCGTTTTTGGTTTTTCGATATGGTTTCAACGATGCGTGAGTGGGAAAAATTAGGGGGAAGAAAAATGCCACTCTGCAAAAGCTGGGCGATATTGCGGCGGCGGGCAAACTATGATTTGAGTCTAATACTATAAGCATGGATTCTGTGCCTGGGATTGATCATGACCGGGTGCGTGAGGGAGAGGTACCGTGATTACTAGGATTAACGCAGCGTTTGCGGGCATGATCTGTCTGCTCTCGGCTGTCGGCGCCCGCGCTGACCAGCCGAAGGATTGGCAGATGGGATTGCAGGAGGCCGCAACGCCAATCATGCACGAAATTCGTTGGTTTGAACAATATACCCTGTGGTTTATCGTTCCCGTCACGCTTTTCGTTCTCGTCCTGCTCATTCTCGTTGTTGCGAAGTTCAGGGCATCCAAGAATCCGGTACCGTCCAAGACCAGCCACAATACGGCGATCGAAATCATCTGGACGCTGGCTCCCGTTCTCATTCTTCTTTTCCTGGCATTCCCGTCCTTCAACCTGCTCAACGCGCAGCTGACGCAGCCGGAAAATCCTGACCTGACATTGAAGGCAACCGCCACCCAATGGCAGTGGAACTACGAATACCAGGCGGCAGAAGGTTCAGAGCCTCTGGCCTTCGACAGCTACTTGTTGAAGGATGCCGACCGCGCTGCTGCTGGCAAGGAAAACCGCGCGATCTATCCTCGCCTTCTCGCCGTCGATAATGAAATGGTTGTTCCGGTGAACAAGACGGTTCGTCTTCTCGTCACCGCTGCGCCGACGGATGTCATTCATGCGTTTGCGATGCCGGCCTTCGGTGTCAAGATCGATGCCGTTCCTGGCCGTCTGAACGAAACCTGGTTCAAGACGGAGAAAGAAGGACTTTACTACGGTCAGTGTTCCGAGCTTTGCGGCAAGGATCACGCTTTCATGCCGATTGCCATACGGGTGGTTTCCGAAGAGCAATATAAAACCTGGGCTGCTGCCGCTGCTTCTGATTTGAGCGGTGCCAACCGGGCGCTGATGGCTTCTGTGGATGGCGCAAGCGCCCTTCGCGTCGCTGCAAATGAAACCAACTAAGGCAAGGGGTGAGGACAATGGCTGGACATTCCGCACACGACGACCATCACTCTCATGATCGTGCCGCCCATGGCGCGCATGGCGACGATCACGCGCATCACGATCATATGCCGAGCTTTGCGCAGCGTTGGTTCTTCTCGACCAACCATAAAGATATCGGCACGCTCTATCTGATCTTCGCAATCATTGCCGGCATCATCGGCGGCGGCCTTTCGGTCGTCATGCGCATGGAGCTGCAGGAACCGGGCATCCAGATCTTCCACGGCCTGGCAACCATGGTCTATGGCTTCGAAGGTGATGCGGCCATCGACGGCGGCAAGCACATGTACAATGTGTTCACCACCGCGCATGCGCTCATCATGATCTTCTTCATGGTCATGCCCGCCATGATCGGCGGTTTTGCCAACTGGATGGTGCCGATCATGATCGGCGCGCCGGACATGGCTTTCCCGCGCTTGAACAACATCTCCTTCTGGCTGCTCGTGCCCGCCTTCATTCTGCTTCTTCTTTCGCTCTTCGTCGAAGGTCCGGCAGGTGCCTATGGTGTGGGTGGTGGCTGGACCATGTATCCACCGCTATCAACGAGCGGTATGCCGGGGCCGGCGGTCGATCTTGCGATCTTCGCGCTTCACGTTGCCGGTGCATCCTCGATCCTCGGTGCGATCAACTTCATCACCACGATCCTCAACATGCGCGCGCCCGGCATGACGCTGCACAAGATGCCGCTGTTTGCCTGGTCCGTGCTCGTTACCGCCTTCCTTCTGCTTCTGTCGCTTCCGGTTCTGGCAGGTGGCATTACCATGCTTCTGACGGACCGCAATTTCGGCACCACCTTCTTCTCTCCTGACGGCGGCGGCGACCCGATCCTCTACCAGCACCTGTTCTGGTTCTTCGGCCACCCGGAAGTGTATATTCTGATCCTGCCCGGCTTCGGCATCATCAGCCACATCGTGTCGACCTTCTCGCTGAAGCCGATCTTCGGTTACCTCGGCATGGCCTATGCCATGGTCGCGATCGGTGCCGTCGGCTTCATCGTGTGGGCACACCACATGTATACCGTCGGCCTCTCGCTTGAAGCGCAGCGCTACTTCGTCTTTGCAACCATGGTGATCGCGGTGCCGACCGGCATCAAGATCTTCTCCTGGATCGCAACGATGTGGGGCGGCTCGCTGACCTTTACGACACCGATGATCTGGGCAATCGGCTTCATCTTCCTCTTCACGGTGGGTGGTGTTACCGGCGTTCAGCTCGCCAATGCCGGTCTCGACCGTTCGCTGCACGACACCTATTACGTCGTAGCGCACTTCCACTACGTGTTGTCGCTGGGTGCCGTCTTCGCGATCTTTGCTGGCTGGTACTACTGGTTCCCGAAGATCACCGGCTACATGTACAACCAAAAGATCGGCAATCTGCACTTCTGGGTCATGTTCGTCGGCGTCAACCTGATCTTCTTCCCGCAGCACTTCTTGGGTCTGGCCGGCATGCCGCGCCGCTATATCGACTATCCGGATGCCTATGCGGGCTGGAACCTGGTCTCGTCCTACGGCTCCTACATCTCGGCGGTTGCTGTCCTGATCTTCCTCTTCGGCGTCTGGGAAGCCTTCGCCAAGAAGCGTATCGCTGGCGATAATCCCTGGGGTCCAGGTGCCACCACGCTGGAATGGCAGCTGTCGTCTCCTCCGCCGTACCACCAGTGGGAGCAGCTTCCGCGCATCCGCTGAGGCATTTTGTCCGAGCGTTTTGTCCGGCGTAACATGATAGATGTCAGTTTTACGCCGGGCGAAATGAGAAATGGCGCCGCATTGCAATGGGGCGCCTTTCGGGAAAGCAGGAAATAATGACCGTTATTGACAATCACGACACGCTGGCAATCGACTCCGCCTCGCTTTCGGAAGCCGGCGCGCGCGATTACTTCGAGCTCTTGAAACCCCGCGTGATGTCGCTCGTGGTTTTTACGGCCTTTGCCGGACTTATTCTCGCCCCGGGTCAAATCAACCCGATCCTCGGCGTGATTGCGATCCTTTGCATCGCGGTCGGCGCAGGCGCGTCGGGCGCGTTGAATATGTGGTACGATGCCGATATCGATGCGGTCATGTCTCGCACGGCCAAGCGCCCCATTCCATCTGGCCGGATTGCGCCGGGTGAGGCGCTTGCCTTCGGACTGACGCTCTCGGTCTTCTCGGTTGCTATTCTGGGTCTCGCGGTCAACTGGTTTGCTGCCGGTCTTCTGGCCTTCACCATCTTCTTCTATGCCGTCGTCTATACGATGTGGCTCAAGCGCTCGACGCCACAGAACATCGTGATCGGTGGGGCTGCAGGTGCTTTCCCGCCCATGCTCGGCTGGGCTTGCGTCACGGGTAACGTGTCCCTCGACAGCACCATCCTGTTTCTGATCATCTTCCTGTGGACGCCCGCGCATTTCTGGGCCTTGGCGCTGTTCAAGATGCGCGACTACGGCTCCGTCGGCATCCCGATGATGCCGAATGTCGCTGGTGAACGCTCGACCAAGAACCAGATGATTGCCTATTCCGTGCTGACCATGGCGGTTGCCGTGGCACCCTATTTCTCCGGTCTCGCCGGATTGGGCTATGGAATTTTCGCTGCCGTGCTGAGCGTCATCTTCGTCTACTGTTCTATCACCGTTCGGCGCATGCCGGATGGCGATGAAAAGATGATGCCGGCAAAGAAGATGTTCGCTTACTCGGTATTCTACCTGTTTGCGATTTTCTCCGCGCTTCTGGCCGATCATCTCGTGCCGTCCTTTGTCACGATGTTTGGGGGTGCGGCATGATCGAGACCGTAAAGCTCAACGAAGCGCAGAAGAGATCGAGGCGCGGGAGAAATATCGCGCTGGGCCTCACGCTCGCGGCCCTGGTGGTGCTCTTCTACATCATCACCATCATCAAGATCGGCGGTCACTAGACCGGACGACGCTCGGGAGGAGGGAGACATGGCAACAGCTCAAAAGACGACGGGAAGCAGAAAGACGAGCAACGGCTCGATCCTTGTGCTGTGTCTCGTCTTCGTCTGCGGCATGGTCGGCATGGCCTATGCCTCCGTGCCCCTCTACCGCCTGTTCTGCCAGGTCACCGGCTATAACGGCACCACCCAGCGCGTCGAGCAATATTCCGATGTCATCCTCGACAAGACGATGAAGGTGACGTTTGATTCCAACACCTCCAACGGTCTGAACTGGGACTTCCGACCGGTGAACAAGATGGTCGAGCCTCGGATTGGCGAGACGATCCAGGTGACCTTCAAGGCGACCAACCGTTCTCCCGTGGCAACGACGGGGACCGCCGTCTTCAACGTGACGCCGATGGAAGCCGGCGCCTATTTCAACAAGGTGCAGTGCTTCTGCTTCACCGAGACGACGCTTCAGCCGGGTGAGACGCTGGAAATGCCGGTGGTTTTCTTTATCGATCCGGAAATCGTCAAGGCTCGGGAAACGAAGAACATTCATACACTGACCTTGTCCTATACGTTTTACCCGTCGAAAACGGAAAAACCGGTTGCGTCCTTGCCGGCAAAGACGGAACGTGACGAAACGAGACTTTGAGAGAGGGAGGCGTGGTTGCAAGATCGCGCCAGGGAATGAACCGGTCGCCTGATATCAGGTCAGCGAGACGGGTTCGCGAAATTGGGAAGAGCCTTCGGGGATTGATCACATGGCAGATACGCATCAGAAGAACCACGACTACCATATCATAAGCCCGAGTCCATGGCCGCTTCTGGCATCGATCGGCGCTTTCGTGCTGACCTTTGGCGGCATCTGTTACATGCGCTACCTGAATGGCAGTTCCTTCAAGCTGTTCGGCTTCGAACTTGCCAATCCCTGGATGTTCTATATCGGCCTCGTGATCGTTCTTTACACCATGTATGCGTGGTGGGCGGATACGATCAAGGAAGGCGACGAGGGACACCATACGCCGGTCGTCTCGCTGCATCTGCGCTACGGCATGATCATGTTCATCGCCTCGGAAGTCATGTTCTTCGTGGCATGGTTCTGGGCGTACTTCGATGCGAGCCTCTATCCGCATGAAGCCATCCAGGCCGCGCGTCTTGCTTATACGGGCGGTCAGTGGCCGCCGAAGGGCATCGAGGTGATCGATCCGTGGCATCTGCCGCTCTACAACACCATCATCCTGCTGTTGTCGGGAACTTGTGTTACCTGGGCGCACCATGCTCTGCTGCACAATGACCGCAAGGGCATGATAACCGGCCTGGCTCTGACCGTTGCACTTGGCGTGCTTTTCTCGGCCGTACAGTTTTACGAATACGTCCACGCTCCGTTCGATTTCAAGAATTCGATCTACGGCGCGACATTCTTCATGTCCACGGGCTTCCATGGTTTCCACGTCTTCGTTGGAACGATCTTCCTGCTGGTCTGCCTGTTCCGTGCCATCGCTGGCGGGTTCACTCCGAAGCATCACTTCGGCTTCGAAGCAGCGGCGTGGTACTGGCACTTCGTTGACGTTGTCTGGCTTTTCCTCTTCTTCGCCATCTACATCTGGGGCGGCTGGGGCGCGCCACTGGCGGAGACTGGCCACTGAAGAGGCTTGTAGAGGGCGGTGCAATGCCGCCCCTACGCTTGATGGCGAAGGGCAGGTGTCGCTTCATCTAGCGGCGAAATGAGCGCGGCAGGTTGCCGCGCTTCTTGTGTCCAGGGATGGAGGAGCTAGGATGCACGATACTGGAGAGTTCCCTCCCGTCGATCCTATCAAGGTCGGACTGCAAGGCTGCTGCCCCCGCTGTGGGCGCGGCAAACTGTTCGATGGATTTATCAAGCTAAAACCACGTTGCAGCGCGTGCGGGCTGGATTATGCTTTTGCCGACGCTGGCGATGGTCCGGCCGTCTTCGTCATGCTGATCGTCGGTTTTCTGATCATCGGCCTTGCACTCTGGTTCGATTCCGTTTTCGCGCCGCCAGTCTGGCTTCATGCCTTGATCTGGCTTCCCTTGACGGTGATCGTTTCGCTACTTCTGCTGCGCAAGTTCAAGGGTATCATGGTGGCACTGCAATATCGCAACAATGCCAGTGAAGGTAAAATCGACCATGGGTGACCCCGCCGGTCTCAAGCCATCTCACCGGCGCTTATGGTTTGCCGGTCCGCTGGTGCTTTTGTTGCTGATTATTCTGCTGTCGCTCGGCACTTGGCAGGTGAAGCGCCTCTACTGGAAGGAAGCCCTGCTGAGCGAAATTGACCTCCGGGTCCATTCCGCTCCTATTGAACTGAGCGAAATCCAGGCGATCGCCTCGTCGGGTGGTAACATCGAATATCGCACCGTTCGGCTTTCTGGCATTTTCGATCACGCCAGGGAGCGGCACTTCTTCGCCACGCATCAGGGGCAGACGGGCTATTATGTCTATACGCCGCTGACGCTGGATGATGGTCGGGAGATCTTCATCAATCGTGGCTTCGTACCTTACGACATGAAAGATCCAGCCAAGCGTGAGCAGGGGCAGATCGCTGGTCGCG
Organism: Agrobacterium sp. 22117; assembly: GCF_052045735.1. Lineage (NCBI taxonomy): Bacteria > Pseudomonadati > Pseudomonadota > Alphaproteobacteria > Hyphomicrobiales > Rhizobiaceae > Agrobacterium > Agrobacterium sp. 22117. Next base: position 670,480 of record NZ_JBQEPP010000001.1, read on the forward strand.
TCACGATCGAGGGGCTTGCGCGCGCGCAGCTTGCGGCCAAGCCATCCATGATGCTGCCCGACAACGACCTTGCCAAGAATATCTTCTACTGGAAAGATATTCACGCCATGGCCAAGAGTGCCGGCGTTCCTGCCGAAAAGCTCGTGCCGTTTTTCATTGATGCCAATGACGCACCCAATCCGGGCGGTTGGCCAAAGGGCGGCGTGACGCTGATCGACCTGCCCAATAATCACCTGCAATATGCGATTACATGGTACGGTCTTGCAGCCGCCCTTGTCTTCGTGGCCGGTTTTGCCTATGTGCGGAGCATGAAAGGCCCGAAGGAGTAGGGCAGCCTCGCTTGCACGGCTTGCTGCTGGCGGGCGACAATCATCGGGCAACGCTTGCGGTGTCTATGAAATGCGGCAGGCGAAAGGAGCAGGAATGAACAAGGCCGTGTCCAAGCCGCCTCTCACTATCAGGCTCTGTGGCCCGCGCGGTTTCTGCGCCGGTGTCGACCGGGCGATCCAGATCGTCGTGCTGGCGCTGAAAGCCTATGGCGCTCCGGTCTATGTGCGCCACGAGATCGTCCATAACCGTTACGTCGTCGAGGGGCTGGAAGCCAAGGGTGCGATCTTCGTCGAGGAACTCAACGAAATCCCTGCCGAACATCGCCAGCAGCCTGTGGTGTTCTCCGCCCATGGCGTGCCGAAATCCGTGCCGGAAGACGCGCAGGCGCGCAACCTCTTCTATCTTGATGCCACATGTCCGCTTGTCTCCAAGGTCCACAAGCAGGCCATGCGCCACCAGCGACTTGGTCGCCATGTCATCCTCATCGGCCATGCCGGCCATCCGGAAGTCATCGGCACCATGGGGCAGTTGCCCGAGGGCACCGTATCGCTGATCGAGACGGTGGAAGACGCAGCGCTTTATCAGCCGCTCGATGCCGAAAACCTCGGATTCGTGACGCAGACGACGCTCTCCGTCGATGATACGGCGGGCGTTATCGCCAAGCTGCAGGAACGGTTCCCGGCCATGCAGGCGCCAGCCGCCGACAGCATCTGCTACGCCACCACCAACCGCCAGGATGCGGTGAAGCAGGCGGCCCCCGGCTGTGACCTCTTCATCGTCGTCGGCGCACCGAACTCGTCCAATTCGAAGCGTCTGGTGGAAGTTGCCTTGCGTGCCGGCGCTCAGCGCTCCGTGCTGGTGCAGCGTGCCGCAGAAATCGACTGGAGCGAAATCGGCGACGTGCGCACCGTAGGCCTATCGGCAGGTGCATCCGCGCCGGAGGTCATCGTCGACGAAATCATTCAGGCCTTTAAAGAACGCTTCGACACGACACTTGATCTTGCCGTAACGGTAGAAGAGACCGAGCATTTTCTGGTGAATCGCGAGCTTCGCAATATTGAACTCACCACCGAAGACATGGCATTCGTCAATGGCAGTGCGAGCGACGCGCTTCCTGCGAAAGCCGCGCTGAACGGCTAATCCTTTTTCATTCCTTTTCAAGAGAATTCCATTGGCAGTTTACACGGACATCACCGAAGACGAGCTGAGACAGTTTCTTGGCCAATATGACGTCGGCGAATTGACCTCCTATAAAGGGATCGCCGAGGGTGTCGAAAACTCCAATTTCCTGCTGCACACGACGAAAGACCCGCTGATCCTGACGCTCTACGAGAAGCGCGTGGAGAAGTCTGATCTGCCCTTCTTTTTGGGACTGATGCAGCATCTGGCCGACAAGGGGCTGTCCTGCCCGCTGCCCCTGCCGCGAAAAGACGGTGCGCTACTAGGCGAGTTGTCCGGCCGGCCGGCAGCGCTGATTTCGTTTTTGGAAGGCATGTGGCTTAGAAAGCCTGAGGCTAAGCATTGCCGGGAAGTCGGCAAGGCGCTGGCGGCCATGCACGTGGCAGGCGAAGGATTCGACATCAAGCGGCCGAACGCTCTTTCGCTCGAGGGCTGGAAGGTGTTGTGGGAGAAGTCCGAAGCCCGCGCCGACGAAGTCGAAAGTGGTCTGAAGGACGAGATCGATCCGGAAATCGCCTTCCTCGCCGCCAATTGGCCGAAGGATTTGCCGTCGGGCGTCATCCATGCCGATCTCTTTCAGGACAATGTCTTCTTCCTGGGCGATGAGCTCTCCGGCCTGATCGACTTCTATTTTGCCTGCAACGATCTTCTCGCCTATGACGTCTCGATCTGCCTCAATGCCTGGTGCTTCGAGAAGGATGGTTCCTATAACGTCACCAAGGGCAAGGCACTGCTTGAGGGCTATCAATCGGTACGCCCGATGAGTGAAGCCGAGCTGGAGGCCATGCCGATTCTGGCGCGTGGCTCCGCACTGCGCTTCTTCCTGACCCGCCTCTATGACTGGTTGACGACGCCCGCTGGCGCTCTGGTGGTCAAAAAGGATCCGCTTGAATATCTGCGCAAGTTGCGCTTTCACCGCTCCATTGGCCATGTGGCCGAATATGGTCTGGTGGAAGAATGAAGCATGTCGATATCTTCACCGATGGCGCCTGTTCGGGCAATCCCGGACCGGGCGGCTGGGGTGCCGTACTTCGCTATGGCGAGGTGGAAAAGGAACTGAACGGCGGCGAGGCGGACACCACCAACAATCGCATGGAACTAATGGCGGCCATTGAGGCGCTCAACGCGCTGAAGGCGCCGTGCGAGGTCGATCTTTACACCGATAGCGCTTACGTCAAGGATGGCATCACCAAGTGGATTTTCGGCTGGAAGAAAAAGGGCTGGAAGACCGCCGACAATAAACCGGTCAAGAATGTCGAACTCTGGCAGGCTCTGGAGACGGCGCGCGAGCGACACAAGGTCACGCTGCACTGGGTCAAGGGTCATGCCGGACATCCGGAAAACGAACGCGCCGATGAACTGGCGCGAAAAGGCATGGAACCGTTCAAACGGCGGTCATGAAGCGATGGTGTAGTCTCGGACCGAGCTGCACAGTCGAAGAGGAGAGACACTTGACGATACTTCACTGCGTATTCCTGCGGTTTAAATCCGCAACCACCACGTCCGACAAACAGGCGATCTATGAGGCAATCATGGCGCTCAAGGACGTCATTCCCGGCATTTCCGACATCAAATGCGGCCAGAACGTATCGTCGGAAGGCTTGAACGGTGGGTTCCTGGATGGCTTCATCGTCACCTTTGAGAGCACAGAAGCGCGAGACGACTATCTCGTGCATCCGGAACACATCGAGGTTGGTGAACGCCTGGCTGGCCTGACCGATGGCGGCCTGGCCGGCATCCTCGTTTTCGACATGGCTGTCTGACCACACGCAGCCAAGTTTCCGACATCGATGATGAATGGCCCTCATCACCCGGCTTGGGGTAACGAGGGCCATTCAGTTTCAAATCAACTGGACTTGTTGATGGCATCGGCGATCTTGTCGACGTTGTAGCGGAACATCTTCTCATATGTCGGTGCAGGGCCATTCGCCTTGGAGAGGGACTCGACATACAGTTCACCGCCGGGGGCAGCGCCCGTTGCCTTGGCCACCTGCTTGACCAGTCTCGGGTCATTCGAGTTTTCGAAGAAATAGGTTTTGACGTGCTCTGCCTTGATCTGCTCGATCAGCTTTGCCACGTCGCCGGCAGAGGCTTCCGTTTCCGTCGAAACGCCGAGCGGCGAGAGAAACGTGACGTTATACTCACGGCCGAAATAACCGAAGGCATCGTGGCTTGTGAGGATCTTACGGCGATCCTGTGGGATGGGATCGAACTTCTGGTGCGCGTAACGATCCAATTCATCGAGCTTCTGAAGATAGGCGGCAGCATTTGCCTTGAAATCATCCTTGTCGGCGGGGTCGGCCGCGGCAAGCGTCGTCTCGATATTCTTTACCCATACCTTGACGTTGACCGGGCTGTTCCATACATGCGGATCGGTCACCGTCTTGCCGTCCTCATCCATCTCGCGCGTCTTGATGCCCTGGGACACATCGACAGGTGTTCCCTTGTAGCCCGACGCGGAAATCAGCCGGTCCATCCATCCTTCCAGACCAAGCCCGCTGACAAAGACGACATCTGCGGCATTCAGGCTTTTCGCATTCGCAGGCGACGGTTCGAATTCATGAGGGTCGCCATCCGGCTTGACCAGGCTGGTAACGGTCACATGCTTGCCGCCCACCTGCTTCACCACATCGGCAAGCACGGTGAAGGAGGCGACGGCTTTCACCTCTCCCGCCAAAGCGGCGGTGGAAAAGGCCATGGCGATGGGAAGTGCGGTAGAAAGAAGGAAGAGGCGTGGTGACATTGGCATTCTCCTAAAATTAGCCCTTTAGATGAGGGCGGGTGAAAATGCGGGAACCAAGGCCCGCTGGCGCAACCAGAATGGAGAGCCCGTAGAGACAGGTGGCCGCGATGATGATGGTTGGTCCGGACGCCGTCTCGAAATGGTAGGAAGCAACGAGGCCCAGATAGCCGGAGGCAGCGGCACTGCCGCTGGCAATCGCCAGCATGGCGGGCAGGCTGCGTGCCCAAAGTTGGGCGATAGCTGCTGGCAGCATCATCAGGCCGACAGCCATCAGTGTTCCAAGCGCCTGGAAACTGGCGACCAGATTGATGACGACGAGCAGCAGGAATGCCACATGATAGATTGGGCCCCGGCCGCCGACGGCGCGTAAGAATCCGGGGTCGAAGCACTCGGTGACCAGTGGTCGGTAGATGATTGCCATCACCACCACCGTCAGCGAAGTAATCGCACCGATCTGATAGAGCGCTGGCGCATCGATCGCGAGGATCGTGCCGAAGAGCACATGCAGCAGATCGACATTTGAGCCGTGCAGGGAGACGATCAGGACCCCAAGCGCCAGCGACGCCAGATAGAAACTTGCAAAGCTCGCATCTTCCTGAAGCGGAGTTACGCGGCTGACGATGCCGGAAAGAAGTGCAACCGAAAGCCCCGCAACGAGACCTCCAAGCCCCATGGCGGTCAGAGACAGCGAGCCGGCCACCAGATAGCCAATTGCCGCACCCGGGAGAATGGCGTGGCTCAGGGCATCCCCCATCAGGCTCATCCGCCGCAGGGCAAGCAGGACACCGATGGGGCTTGCGCCAACCGAGAGGCAAAGGCAGGCGACGAGTGCCCGACGCATGAAGCCGTAATCCTGAAACGGCGCAATCAAGAGATCATAGGCCGTCATGCGGCGGGCTCGCAGATGTCGCTATTCTCGTCCCAACGTTCGGCCATGGCGCGGGCGCGCAGGAGATTGGCGGGTGACATGACATCGGCAGTCGCACCCCAGCCAACGAGGTCGCGGGCGATCAGCAGCGTCTGAGGGAAGTGCGCCCGCACCTGATCGAAATCGTGCAGGACGGCAATCACGGTACGCCCTTCGCCATGCCAGCGCGCGACGATGTCGAGCAGATCCCGGGTCGTTCTGGCATCGATAGCGGTGAAGGGCTCATCGAGCAGAATGACCTTGGCATCCTGCACCAGAAGCCGTGCGAAGAGCACACGCTGAAACTGCCCGGCCGACAGTGAGCCAATCGGTCGTCTCTCGAAGCCCTCAAGACCGACCGCCAACAATGCGTGGCGACCTGCGTTCAACTGCTCAGCCGTGACGCGCCCAAATGCGCCCGCCGCCTTCCAAGCTCCGAGCAATACGGTATCGAGAACGGAAATCGGAAAGCGCCGGTTGATATCGGCGGCTTGCGGAAGATAGCCAAAATCGGAGCGCTTCAAGGAGTGAATGATCCGCCCCTCCGATGGCCGCAACTCGCCGATGATGGATTTGAGCAGTGTGGATTTGCCTGCACCGTTTGGTCCAGCGATGGCCGTCAGGCTTCCGGCATGAAAAGCACCGGAGATATGATGAACCGCCGGATGGCGCTCATAGGCTACGGTGAGGTTCTCGATCTGAAGAACGGGCGTGTCGATCATGGCAAAACCACAGCCCAATAGATCGCGGCCCAAAGAGGCAGGAGGAGCAGGAAAACCAGAAGAATTCGGTGCGCTGCGGATTGGCGCAGCAGGGGGGACGGGAAAAATAAACGCAACATGGCGCGCTCACAAAAATGTTATACCGTTACTGTTATGGTGTAACAATTGAGGCGGAAGAAAGGCGCGCTTCATCAGTTTCTTCGAGCGTCACGATGTCCCTTGAATGCAAAAGGCCCGACGCGATGTCGGGCCAATTTCGATGACGTATCGACCGTAAAGATCAGAGCTGTTCGATCATCGTGGCAGCGGAGGAAACCGTTGCCTGGCCGGGATTTTCTTCGATGTTCAGAGACTTGACCACGCCGTCATCCACTAGCATGGAATAGCGCTTGGAGCGCACGCCGAGACCGCCGCCGGAAAGGTCTGCATCAAGGCCAAGCGCCTTGGTGAAGGACGCGTCCCAGTCTGCGAGGAAGTGGATCTTGCCCTGGCCACCGCTCGATTGAGCCCATGCGCCCATGACGTGCCAGTCATTGACCGCAACGACGGCAATATCGTCCACGCCACGTGCGAGGATGGCGTCACGATTTTCCAGATAGCCGGGCAGGTGGTTCAAAGAGCAGGTTGGTGTGAATGCGCCTGGAACGGCAAAGACGACAACCTTCTTGCCGCTGAAAAGCTCGTCGGTCGTGGTTTCGACAGGGCCATCCGTGGTCTTTTCCTTGAAGGTCGCGGAGGGCAGCTTGTCGCCGATCTTGATGGTCATAATATCGCTCCTGTGGCAATGACGGCGCGACTATAGAGCATGATCGAGAAAACTGTGAAGCCGTTTTCTCGGATAGCTGAGATCCCTTACTGAGCAGGGAAATTCAGCGGTGCTTCCATGGCGCGCGCGCCGGATTTGACCAGAATGTGCCAGCTCTGCCCCTTTGGATTGTAGCTCTTCGGTAGACCCTTGATGTTCATGTAGAAGGAGAGTTTGCGCTTGTCGCGCACCAGGTTCTGCGGCTCGAAATAGGCATAGCCAGATGGCCCGGCGACATAGATGTCGGCCTCTTTCGGCGCTCCCTCGGGCAAATACAGCTCCACGCCGAGCAAGGTCTTGTCCGGCGTGATGTGAAAGTTGACCACCTTGAAATCGTCCGATGGCGCCTCTGGAAGATTTGCCTTGCTCGACTGGATGAAGGCGACCTCGTCTTCCGTTGCCTCTGCCTTCCTGTCGATGTCGAAGCTTGCTTCGAAAGGGATGCAGATATTGAGGCAGACGCCGATGAAAGCCGTCAGCTTTGCCGCGTCGGTGTCATGGCCTGCGCCGGACTGCAAGGTAATCGGAAAGTTCACCGGCTGGTCGTAGCCAATATCGGTGATGTCGTCATTCTTGATCAGCTTCGGCACGGGGAACGACATGGAAGACAGTGTCACGCCGCTTGCCGGGTCGGGCTTCAACTGCGGCGGTATGCCCGCTTCCCCCGGCTCACGCCAATAGGTGATCCAGCCAGGCTTGAGATCGATCTGAAGCACCGCCTCGATTTTTCCGCTGCTATCCGGCGGCAGGCTTACGACGCGCATGCGCCCGCCTTCGCTCGTTGCCCATTCGGTCGTGTCGGCCTTGGCAGCCTCTGCAATGACTATCGTTGAAACAAACGCGATAAAGGCGATCAGAAAGGTGCGAAGGGGGGAGGAGATCGAACGGGTCATACTCTTCGTCTAGCGCAACCCGGGTGAAGCGACCAGTTACGATTTTGTCTCATTCATCATTTTCGGTTGATTGATAGGTCGCTATGCCTCATCCTTACCAAAAGGTGAAACCACACCGGCGTCGCTATGGGGCGCTGAAAGGGGAGGCGCTCTTGGTTTTTTCGACCCTCATGGACAAGAAGGAACGGGGCTTTCTGGATGGTCAGTTTCTGATCGCCATGCCGGGGCTCGCCAACAGCGCCTTTGAGCGCTCTGTCATTTATATATGTGCGCATTCCCAGGCCGGTGCCATGGGGTTCATCATCAACCGCGGCCAGCAGATCACCTTCACCGATGTTCTCCTGCATCTGAAGATCATGGACAGCAACGATGCGATCATGCTGCCCAACCGCACGCGCGACTTTCCCATCCAGTTTGGTGGACCGGTGGAGACGGGCAGGGGCTTCGTGCTTCATTCCGATGATTACTCCAGCGAATCCAGTATTCCTGTCAGCGACGACATCTCGTTGACAGCCACACTAGACATCGTGCGCGCCATTTCGAACGGCCGAATGCCGCAGCGCGCCACCATGTTGCTGGGTTATGCCGGCTGGGCAGCGGGTCAGCTTGAAAACGAAATCGCCAATAATGGCTGGCTGAATTGCCCGGCCTCGGAAGAGCTGATCTTCGACCGGTCTTTGGATGACAAGTATGAGCGCGCGCTTGCTTTGATGGGGGTCGACCCACGCATGCTTTCGGCCGAAGCAGGGCATGCTTGATCTTCGCTTTGAAAGCGTAAGATGACGAGGAACAAAATTATATTCATGACGTTTTCTCCCCGGTAGCCAGCACCGAGCCTGGCATAAACTAGGGAGAATAGTCATGGGTAGCACATCCGATAAGATCGCTGGTAAGGCAAATGAAGTTGCTGGCAAGGTAAAGCAGGGCGTTGGCTCGGCTACCGGCAATGACCGCATGCGCGCCGAAGGTGCTGCTCAGGAAACCAAGGGCAAGGTCCAGACTGCTGCTGGCAAGGCCAAGGATGCCGTCAAGGATACCGTCGACAGAATGTAACAGGAGACGCGCTTCCTCTCAGTGAGGAGGCCGTACCTGAATGACCTCAAAGGTCACAGAGCGCATGTGTTGAAATACGACACATGCGCTCTTCGCTTGCGCAGTCAATTTCCCAATCAATCGTGATGCCCAGGAGATAGGGATGCAACTTTTCTCGTGTGCTGCCTGCGGACAGCCCGTTCACTTCGACAACCGCTCCTGTGTTCGGTGCGGCCATAGGTTAGCTTTCGTACCGGAGACGCTTTCAATGGAAGCGTTGGATCCAGCCGGCGACCCACTCTGGACGCTGGTATCGAAGCCGGATCATCAGGTCCGCTTCTGCGCCAATGAAGTCAACGACATCTGCAATTGGGCAGTCCCAGCCGATAGCGAAACGCCTTTCTGCCCCGCCTGTAACCATAACCGTCTTGTTCCGGATACCTCCACCCAGGACGGCATTGAACAATGGCGACGCCTTAGTCAGGCGCAGCGGCATCTCTTCTACTCGATGTTGCGCTTTAATCTGCCCCACCCGAACCGCGATGCCGATCCGCAGGGCGGCTTGGTGTTCGACTTCCTGGTCGACGAGATCGCTGCGGACGGATCCGTGATCCCCGCCATGACGGGCCATGACGAGGGCCTCATTGCCATCCGTGCGGCCGAAGCGGATGATGTGACGCGTGAGCAGGTTCGTGCCAATATGAACGAGCCCTACCGCACCATGCTTGGCCATTTCCGTCATGAGGTCGGGCACTTCATCTGGAACAAGCTGGTCCGTGACGCCGGCCGTCTCGAAGCGTTCCGCGCTGCTTTCGGTGATGAACGTGAAGATTACGGCGAAGCGCTGAAACGAAATTACGAAGAGGGACCGAAACCGGGTTGGCAGGAAATCTATATCAGCTCCTATGCCTCGGTTCACCCGTGGGAAGACTTTGCGGAGTGCTTCGCCCACTATCTTCACATCGTCGATACGCTTGAAACGGCCCATGCCTTCGGCATTGCCATCGAGCCGGAAGGCCATGAAGACATGGCCACCGAAGTGGCGTTCGACCCCTACCGTGCCCGCAGTGCACAGCGTCTCGTCAATGCCTGGGTGCCTCTCAGCGTCGCACTGAACTCCATGCAACGCAGCATGGGTGAAGCCGATCTCTACCCGTTCGTGCTGACGCCAGCCGTGGTCGAGAAGTTGCAATTCATCCATGACCTCGTGCATGGTAAAATTCCGGCAAACTCTGACCTCAACGCGCCGGCGCCAGTCTCAAACAACCAAGCTTTTCAGCCGCAGGCTGCAGAGTAATCAGGCGCGTTTGAAGACCTGAAAGCGCTCGCGCAGCAGGCGAAGAGCGGCTTCCGGAGTATCCGGCGTGCCGAAAAGGAAGCTTTGCCCGTAATGACAATTCATGCGGGCAAGCTCTGCTGCATCCTCAGGCGTTTCGATGCCTTCGGCCACCACCTGCATTTCAAGTGCACGCGCCATGGCGATGATCGAGCGGAGCAGCACATTCCGCTTGTCGCTGGTATTGGCGATCAGTGCCTTGTCGAGCTTGATGGTGTCGAAGGGGAAGCGGGTGAGATAAGCGAGCGACGAGTAACCCGTGCCGAAATCGTCGAGCGCAAGACTGAGGCCCGTCTCCTTGAGCTTCGCCAGCACAAGCCGCGCCTGCTCAGGATTTTCCATGACGATCGATTCCGTCAGCTCCAGCTTCAGCTGCTGCGGATTGCAGCGCGTCCGCTGTAGCATGCTGCGAACGTCATTGTAGAGTTCGTTGTTCAGCAACTGCGCGCTGGAGATGTTGACGGAGATGAAGATCGGCAGCTTGTCGATGGCATGTTGCCAATCCATCAGATCGTTCGCCGCCCGCTCCAGTGCAAACATGCCGAGCGGCTCGATAAGGCCGGAGGCTTCGGCAATCGGAATGAACTCGCTTGGCGGGATGTTGCCGCGCTTGGGATGTTCCCACCGCATCAGCGCTTCAAATCCGGCAAGATCGCCATTGTCCAGCTTGACGATCGGCTGATAGGCGAGCGTGAGCTCCTTGCGTTCAAGTGCGCGGCGCAGGTCGCTTTCCATCTGCAGACGGTCGGTCCCGGAGGTACGGAAGGCAGGCCGGAACGGCTCGACGCGGTTGCCGCCGGCGCGCTTGGCGCGATACATGGCAAGTTCCGCGTCGCTCAACAGACCGGCAGCACTTTCCTGCTGGTCGATCCAGGAGACGAGGCCGATCGAAGCCGTCAGAATGATCTCGCGATTGGCGAAATTGATCGGCACCATGATGGCCTTGTTCACCGCATCGGCAAAGTCGGCCACGCGCTGTGGGTCGCGCTCCGAGACGAGGATCAGGCCGAATTCATCGCCGCCTAGACGGGCCAGCGTATCCTGCGGTTTTAGAAGACGGCGCAATCGACGTGTCAACGCGATCAGAATGTTGTCGCCAGCAGCAATCCCAAGCGTATCGTTCACGAGCTTATAGCGATCGATATCGATCGCCATCACCGTGGGGCGAACCGTGTCGCCATCTGGCGCCAGGTTCAGCATGGATTGCAGACGGTCGAGGAAGACCTGACGGTTCGGAAGGCCGGTCAGATTGTCGTTCAGCGCGTCCTGCAACAGGCGCTCGACGGAATTCTTCTGTTCCGTAATGTCGGTGATGGTGCCAACGCAGCGGATGATTTCGCCGTTGGAACCGAGAACCGGGCGCGCGCGAATCTGTAGCCAGTGGAAGTGGCCGTCTTCGGCGCGAATACGGAACTCATGATTGAGCCGCCCTTTGCGATGATCCAGCAACACGTCGAGCGTTGCCTTGAACCGATCGCGGTCGTCCGGGTGCAGGCGCGGCAGCCAGTTGCGCGCAGCACCATGCATGGTGCCGGGGTGCAGTCCGAGCTTGATCGAAACGTCTGGCGTGGTGACGATGCGGTCACGCGTCACGTCCCAGTCCCACACCGTATCGCCGCTACCGGTGAGCGCCAGCGACTGCCGCTCGAGATCGGAGAATAGGCCTTGTTGATATGCACTTCCGGCGAAGGCATGCTGAATAACGGTAAAGCCGATCAAGAGCACGATCAGTACGAGACCGCCGCCGAGTGCCGGCTGAATGATGTCATTGTCCAGCTGTCCGGTGACCGTCAGCCAGCCGCCGAAGAGCCAGACCAGGATCAACGCCCAGGAAGGCACGAGCAGAATGGCACGGTCGTAGCGGTTGAAGCCGAGATAGATGATCAGCACGATCCCGACCGTGGCCGTCAACGCGAAGGAGACACGCGCGATACCCGACGCAATGGACGGATCATAGATTGCCACGCCGAAAAGCGCGCCCAGCCCGATGATCCAGGCGAATGTCGCGTAACCCAGATGCGCGTGCCACCGGTTCAAATTCAGATAGGTGAACAGGAAGACCACGAAGCTGGAGGCGAGCGCCACTTCGGCGCCCGCCCTCCACATTCGCTCGTCGCTTGAAGTCACGGTGATCAGCTTTTCGAGGAAGCCGAAATCCACGCAGATATAGGCAAGAACCGCCCAGGCGAGTGCTGCCGAAGCCGGCAGAACCGAGGTGCCCTTGACGACAAAAAGGATGGTGAGAAGGACTGCGAGAAGACCGGCAATCCCGAGCACGATGCCGCGGTAAAGCGTAAAGGCGTTGATCGTGTCCTTGTAAGCTTCCGGCTCCCACAGGTAGAGCTGTGGCAGTTGCGGCGTGGAAAGCTCGGCCACAAACGTGATGACAGCACCGGGGTTCAGCGTGATGCGGAAGACGTCGGCATCGGGGCTTGGTTGGCGATCCAATGCGAAGCCTTCACTCGGGGTGATGGCGATGATGCGCTGCGAGCCGAGATCGGGCCAGAAGAGCTTGGAATTGACGAGACGAAAGTGCGGCGCGACGATGACGCGCTCAAGCTGTTCTTCCGAAACGTTGGCAAGCGCAAACACAGCCCAGTCGCCCTGGTGGGCGGGAGAGCTTGCGCGCACTTCGATACGCCGGCGAATACCGTCCGGCCCGGGTGCGGTCGAAACCTGGAAGGCCTCGCCCTGGTTGGCGTAGATATCGGTGGTCGCGGTCAGATCGAGCGCGTTGTCGTCTCGGGAAATCTTGACCGGCTCGAAGGCAAGAGCTTGGCTGGAGAAGATGGCGCAGAAGCACAACAGCGCTGTGGCACATGCTTTCGCCGGTAGATGTTTCAACAGGCGCGACACGAGGCTCATATATGTCATCAATCTCGCTCAGTCCTGCCGGAACCGTGTTTATCGGCAATCAGCGAAAACATGACGTGGTCCCGCCACTCGCCGTTTATTTTCAGATATTCGCGCAAGAGGCCTTCCCGCTGAAAGCCGGCATTTTCGAGCAGCCGGATGCTTTTGAAGTTGTCTGGAATACAGGCTGCCTCAATACGGTGCAACTGAAGTCCATTGAAGATATAGGGTATTACCAGTTTTAATGCGGCAGACATATGGCCGTGACGCGCATGGGCTTCGCCCATCCAATATCCGATCATACAGCTCTGCGCCGCACCCCTGCGGATGTAACCGATGGTGATGCCGCCAATCAGCGTTCCATCCGCAAGGAACAGCAGAAGCGACACGGCCGTGCCGGAGGAAAATTCCTGATTGTTGCGGGTCACGCGCACCCGAAACGAGCTTTCGGTCAGTTCGTCGCTGCGCCAGGTCGGCTCCCATGGCTGAAGAAAGCTGCGGCTGTCCGAGCGCAGCCTGTGCCACTGCCGGTAATCCGAATATCGCGGCAGTCTCAGCAGATAATGTGCGTTGCGAAGTTCCGGCGTATCGCTGTTGCGGGAGAGAAAACGCAGCATCTAGTCATCCAACACCATGCTGCGGATCAGTCTCTGCCGTCAGCCGTTTGCCGTTATCTTCATGGATGGCGCCGCGGAAAGCCCCGCCGTGATGTCAGACAGCGGCGCGAGATTTTCCAGGGGACCGATTGCCGATAAGGTCGGAACTTTATCGAAAAACAGACGCCCTGCAAGATCGGTCAAGCGCTCACGGGTGATGTCTCCAAGACGCGTCATCATCTCGTCATTGGGGATCGGACGACCGTAGAGCATCATCTGGCGAGCGATCTGACCGGCACGCGCTGCCGGGCTTTCCTGGCCCATCAGCAACTGCGCGCGGATCTGCGCGCGAGCGCGGTCGATTTCTTCCTGATGGATGACCTCGGAGGACTTGCGCAGTTCCTCGGTGATAACCGGAACCAGTTCCGCCAGATCGCTGCTGCCGGTTGCTGCATGAATACCGAAAATGCCGGTATCGGAAAAACCCCAATGGAAGGCATAGACCGAATAGCAGAGACCGCGATATTCACGCACTTCCTGGAAGAGGCGAGACGACATGCCGCCGCCGAGAATGTTTGCGAGAATCTGCGAGCAGTAAAAGTCACGGGCGTGATAGGCCTTGCCCTCGAAGCCCAGCAGGATTTGCGCATCCATGAGATCGCGCGTCTCGCGGATTTCGCCACCGGTATAGATGGCTTTCTCGATGATCGGCGTGGCCTCCGGCTTTTGCGGCAGGCTGGAAAAGCGCTGCTCGACCTGCTTGACGAAGGTTTCGTGATCGACAGCGCCGGCCGCGACGACGAATATCCGGTCCGTCGTATAATTGCGACCGAGATAATGACGGATCTGCGCGGTGGTGAAGGACTGCACCGTCTCCGGTGTGCCGAGGATCGGACGGCCGATCATCTGGTCGCGATAGGCGACGCCGGAAAAATTGTCGAAAACGACGTCATCGGGTGTATCGGTGGCAGCACCGATTTCCTGCAGGATGACGTTCTTTTCGCGTTCCAGTTCCGCCTCGTCGAAAGCGGACTCGGTCAGGATATCGGCAAGGATATCGACTGCCAGCGGAACGTGATCCTTCAGCACGCGGGCATAATAGGATGTTGTCTCGGTGGATGTCGCGGCGTTGACTTCGCCGCCGACATTCTCGATCTCCTCGGCGATCTGCCGGGCGGTACGGCGCGCCGTACCCTTGAAGGCCATATGCTCGAGCAGATGCGCGATGCCGTGCTCGTCATCCGTCTCGTTGCGCGAACCTGATTTTATCCACACGCCGAGAGCAACGCTTTCGAGGTGAGGCATTCTTTCGGTGACGACTGTCAACCCGGACGAAAGCCGGGTTACGTTCACATTCATTTCCACGTCTTTCCGCGTTGGTCAGTCCTTGGCGCGAGCATGCTTGCCGATGAAAGTTTCCACGGCCTCAAGCTCTGCTTCCAGGACGTCGAAACGCTCCTCCCGGTTCATAAGATCAGCAAGCCATACTGGTAGGGCAGGATCGATTGCGCAAGCGGATTTTACGGCGTCAGGGAATTTCGCCGGATGCGCGGTGGAAAGAACGACCATCGGACTGTTTGTTTTTTCGTACTTTTTCGCCACGTGAACGGCCGTTGCCGTGTGCGGATCGAGCAGATAGCCGGTCTCGCTCAGCGTGTCGCGAATGGTCGCGGCGACCTGCTTTTCGGTCGCGCGACCTGCGCGGAAGTCGCGCTTGATCATCTTCATGGCCGCTTCGGAGATCTGGAAGGCGCCGGATTGCTTCAAACCATCCATTGAGCGCTTAATCTCGTTTGGTTCGCGATCATAGGCTTCGAACAGCAGGCGTTCGAAGTTCGACGAAATCTGGATATCCATGGATGGCGAGGTAGTGGCCTGAACGCCGCGCATCTCGTAACGACCCGTCTTCAGCGTGCGGGCAAGGATATCGTTGTCATTGGTGGCAATCACCAGCTTGTCGATTGGCAGGCCCATCTGCTTGGCCACATAGCCAGCAAAAATATCGCCGAAGTTGCCGGTCGGCACGGTGAAGGAGACCTTGCGGTCCGGCGCACCCAACGAAATCGCGGCGGTAAAGTAATAGACCACCTGCGCCATGATGCGCGCCCAGTTGATCGAGTTGACACCGGAAAGCTTGACACTGTCGCGGAATTTCGCGTCGTTGAACATGTCCTTGACGAGGTTCTGGCAGTCGTCGAAGTTCCCGTTGATCGCAAGCGCATGCACATTCGAAGCAGTGGAGCTGGTCATCTGCCGCTGCTGAACCGGCGACACCTTGCCATGCGGGAACAGGATGAAGATGTCGGTGCGATCTCTACCGGCAAAGGCATCGATGGCCGCGCCGCCCGTATCACCGGATGTCGCGCCGACGATCGTAGCACGTTGCCCGCGTTCGGCGAGCGTGTAATCCATCAGGCGGGCGAGGAGCTGCATGGCGACGTCCTTGAACGCAAGCGTCGTGCCGTGGAAAAGCTCGAGGATGAAGCTGTTCGGTCCAGTCTGGACCAGAGGCGCGACCGCCGGATGACGGAAGGTCGCATAGGCCTCATCGATCATCGAACGAAAATCCTTTTCCGGAATTTCGCCGCCGGTGAAGCGATAGAGAACCTCGAAAGCGACCTCCTGATAGGTCTTGCCTCGAAGGGCGCGAATTTCCTTCTTCTTCATCGTCGGCCACTCGCTTGGAACATAGAGGCCGCCATCGCGCGCCAGGCCAGCCAGCAGCGCATCGGAGAAACCAAGCGAAGGGGCGCTGCCCCTGGTCGAAACATATTTCACGGAAATCGTCCTTCGTCGTCGTCACCAGTCAAGCCGTAGGAACCGCTTTGTGCGGGAATCTCGTCCATTTTGCAAAAATGGCGCAAATCCGAATGCAACCATCGATTTTTTCCGGCGCCGCTGCTATAGACCATCGCCGACAGGCAAGGAAGGCCAATAAATAGCATCTCCGGCCTGTTGCGGAATTGTTTTAGAGGGTGGAACACAGTGACAGGGACTATTTTGCGTTTATCCGCCGCAGCATCGCTGCTTGCCATGCTTGCGGGTTGCAATTCTTCCAATCCGTCGGACTCGCTGGCGGTCAATCCGCCTGCTACGCAGGCCGCAACCGCCCCCGTCGTGCAGGCGAACTGCCCACCCATTACTGTGCTCGATACCAATGCCGTCCATCAGGTCTATGCCGGAGCCAAGGGTGATCCGAGCAAGCTCGTCTATCAGGCGTCCTTATCGGACACCACGCGCTCATGCAGCATGAATGAGTCCACGCTGACCGTAAACGTCTTCGCGCAAGGCCGTGTGGTTCCAGGACCTCTCTCCAAGCCAGGTCGTGTCAATCTGCCAATCCGTGTAACGGTCAAAGATGGCGACGGCGAAATCTTCTCGCAGGTCACCAGCCTTGGCGTCGATGTTCCGGCAGGTACGGCAGGCACCCAGTTCATCTTCAACAACCCGAACGTTGCCATTCCGAATGGCCCGAGCGGTGCGTCGAAGCAGACCAACGTCTTCATTTCATTTGATGAAGGTGGTGCCAAGGCTAGCGGCAAAAAGGGCGGTCGCAGGGGCTGAGATCAGACCCGACTGCCGGAAAATTTTTATCGAAGCCGGATCGCCTTATGCGGTCCGGCTTTTTTGATGGGTTCAGATCGCCCACTCGGACAGTGCAGCAATCGTTGCCGGCAAATCCTGCATGCGGGAGATGACGGTTTCGGCGCCCGCGTCGGTCAGCTTGTCCGCATGGCTGGGATAGCTGTGCGATGCGCCGGTAAAGCCGATGACGCGCATGCCGGCCGCCCGCGCACCTGTGATACCGTGGACGGAATCTTCGATCACCACCACCCTGTCGGGCGAGACGGCGAATTGCTTGGCGCCGTGAAGGAAGATGTCTGGCTTCGGCTTGACGCGGTCTGCGCCGAGATCTTTTGCGGAATAGACATGGCTTTCGAAATAGGGCTTAAGGCCGACCTTGGTCAGCATCATGTCGAGCCGGGCGCTGGACGAATTCGAGCAGATGCAGCGCTGTGTCGTCAGCCGCGACAGCGCAAACTTCACGCCTTCGATGACTTTGACATCGCGTGCCAGGCGGGCATCCAGAAGCTTTTCGGATTTGTCGAGGAGCGTGGCCGAAATCGGAATGCTCGCCTCGCGCTCAACCTCAAGCAGGATGTTCTTCCAGGTCATGCCGGAGAAGCGCTCGCCCATTTCCTCAACGGAGATCGGGTAGCCGGCCTCCGTCAACAGGCGGGATTCGACCTGTGCAGCGATGATTTCCGAATCGACCAGAACGCCGTCGCAGTCGAAAATGATAAGGTCGAAGCCGCTCATATGCGCTCCCTTGATGTCGATGAAGGAATGGGATGGGGTTGGCGGCTTTTAGACCAATTGAAGCACAAGCTCAACCGGTTGGAATGCAGGGGAGCTTGCGGCTTATCGCATCGCTCGACAATTCTCCAACCTCGCCCTATGTCAGGTCATGGTCAAGATTCCAAAAGCCAAGCCGGATGATACGATTGCCGCCAAGATCAGCCGCACGCTCGCCGAGCGTATTGTGCGCGGCGAGTTTGCGCCTGGCGAAAGGCTGCGGCAGGATCATATTGCCGAGGAATTCGGTGCCTCTCATGTGCCGGTGCGGGAAGCCTTTCGTCGGCTGGAAGCGCAAGGCCTTGCCGTCAGCATTCCGCGCCGAGGCGTTCGCGTGGCCGATTTCGGCCTTGCAGATGTGCGAGAGGTCGCGGAAATGCGTGCGGCGCTTGAAGTGCTGGCGCTCCGCAACGCCATCCCCAACCTGACTACGGCTATTCTCGATGAGGCAGAAGCCGCGACGCATGAGGGTGACGATGCGCAGGACGTTCGCCGATGGGAAGAGGCAAACCGACGCTTTCACCGGCTGATCACCGCACCCTGCAACATGCCTCGATTAATGGAAGCGATCGACGGATTGCATGCAGCCAGCGCCCGCTTCCTGTTCTCTGCCTGGCGTGCGGGCTGGGAGCGCCGCACCGACACCGATCATCGTGCGATCATCGACGCACTTCGCGGCGAGCGGGCCGAAGAGGCCATCCGCATTCTCCACGGCCACGTGCAGTGGATTGGCCGGACGGCCGTGCGCACACCAACGGGATCCACGCGCGACGCTTTCGCTATCGTCGGCTAAGCTCGAGCGCGGCTTTCAAAAATCAATCGGTAATGTTGATCTCGGTGCGCTCCGATGCCGTCACCGTGGCGCTGACTTCCTTCGGCTCGCGATTGGCCTTCTTGTCGTAGGTTACTTTCACCGCATAGGTGCCGGGGTGAAGCGTCTCCTGGTGCGTCGTGCCGTAGCGACCGGAGATTTCTTTCTGTGTGCCCTGCAAGTCCTTGGTGGTCTCGACAATGTCGATCCGCTCCGCCTGAGGCGCTGAGACAACCAGCACGCCTGCATCGAGATCAATGCTGAGATCGGTGCGCTGACCCGCCGTCACGCTGAAGGGCTTCTCGACGGTGACCTTGCCAAGCTTCGCTCGCATGATGAAGTTTCCAGCCGGCATCTGCATGATCTTGCCGGGGCCATAGGTGCCGGTGATCGTTGTGCGCGTGCCGTCCAGTGTTTGCGTGTCGGACAGCGCCTCGAAGCGAATGCTATCGGTCTCGACCTGACGACCGCCTTCTTTGTAGACGGCATTCGTTACGACCACGCCGCTTGGAATGATGACATCGTGGCTCACGGTATCGCCGGCTTTGACAGTGATCGTTTCCTCTGCGACAGCCGGACCGATGCGGCCCTCGAGCTTCAACTCGCCGGCCGGCACGAAGAGTTCTTTCGATCCATAGACACTGTCGCTGAACGCGTCCTGCGTTACCGTTACGCGCGCGAGCGGCTCGGCCTCTTTGCTATCGGGGCTGCGCTTCGGTACGAGGGTAAGTTGAGCTGCTTCGAAATCGACCGCAAGCTCGGCGACGGCGCCGTCCTTGACCTCGAAAGCGATCTCACGGGTGATATTGCCGAGTGCGGCGACTGCGACATATTTGCCGGGCGGAATTTTCTCCTCGAAGGTCGCATCGTAAGCACCGCCGACATTGTCGTCGCTGCGGCCGCCCGTGCTGTCCGCCTTGTAGAAGTCCCATCGGACCTTGTCGCTATCGCCAAGCGAGGGGCCGCCTTTGAACATGACGGCGTCCGTGCGCACATTCACCTGTGGCTTTGGAGCCTGCGGTGCAGGCTGCTGCGAGAAGGCGGCGCTGGCATAAAGCGTCGCGGCGATCATCAAAGCTATGCGCATTTTGTAACTTAACCCCTGCACCCGTCACTGGCACCATAATACCGCCAGCGTGGAAAATTCCTAAATCAAAACGTTAAAAATAAAATCCGGTTCCATTAGCCGTTTCTGCAACGTGAAGATGGGTTTTCGTCTTGACGAAAAATGCGTTTTGTTCACTATATGTTCTTTTAAGTGAGACTGCCGTGGGCAACCTCAATGATGTCATCGTGCGTGCAAAAGCAGCCTGTTACGTCGGAGGTGGAGCGAAGGCAGAGCCGAGTAGACAAGGCTCCCAAGACCTCATCTGGTCTGATGCTGAGTGGGAGTACCGCGACAGCTATTTCGGCGGCACAAACTTCATTGGGCAGGAGGTTCTCTGGCTCAGGCGTACACCCTATTGGGCGATGAACTATTACGGCTTCATCATCCGTCCGGACTTGATCGATGGTGAGCGAGCCGGATCCACGATCAAGGCTGCTCTGTCCACGATGTATCGAGCCGGTCGGTTCCTCGGTGGTTTCGAATGGACGGGTGAATACGGGACCTACATCGACAGGAGCGAGGGGGACGCCCGCCATTTCCACGGGCGTGAGGTGATCATGGTGGGCGGTGAAGAAGCTTATGCACTTCACTATTGTGGGGGCCTCATCATCCCCTAGCTGCGGCCGCTTCCGCTTGCCGATCTCGCGCCTGGACCTCGATAATCTATTTTCTCGCATTTTTATGCACTTAACCCGGAACTTTCTTTCACTCGTTCAGCCTTTGATAACCATCTTCGGTAACCATAAGGCCAGTTCAGTTGAGTAAGCGTATGGAGCGAGTACCCATGGCATCAGTGTTTCCACTGGCCGATTTTCGGCGCGCCGGTTTTGATCTTGCAGGCGAGAGCGATGCCTGGAAGGACAGCATCATCAAGGGTGACTGCGTCGCCGCTCTCGAAGCGCTGCCGAGCCAGTCCGTCGATGCGATCTTTGCCGATCCGCCCTATAACCTTCAGCTAGGCGGCACGCTGCATCGTCCAGACCAGTCGCTGGTGGATGCGGTGGATGATGAGTGGGACCAGTTCGCCTCCTTCGAGGCCTATGATGCCTTCACCCGCGCCTGGTTGCTGGCCTGCCGCCGCGTCTTGAAGCCGAATGGCACCATCTGGGTCATCGGCTCCTATCACAATATCTTCCGCGTCGGCTCCATCCTTCAGGACATGAACTTCTGGATCCTGAACGATATCGTCTGGCGCAAGACCAACCCCATGCCGAACTTCAAGGGTCGACGTTTCCAGAACGCCCATGAGACGATGATCTGGGCCAGCCGCGATGCGAAAGCGAAAAGCTACACCTTCAATTACGAAGCGCTGAAAGCGTCGAATGACGACGTGCAGATGCGCTCCGACTGGCTGTTTCCGATCTGCAGCGGCTCAGAGCGGTTGAAGGGCGATGACGGCAAGAAGATCCACCCGACCCAGAAGCCGGAAGCTCTGCTGGCGCGTATCATCATGGCTTCAACCAAGCCCGGTGATGTAGTGCTCGATCCGTTCTTCGGCTCCGGCACGACCGGTGCGGTGGCAAAGCGTCTCGGTCGCCATTTCGTCGGCATCGAGCGCGAGCAGGATTACATCGATGCGGCATCCGCGCGAATCGCTGCGGTCGAGCCGCTCGGCAAGGCGGAGTTGACGGTGATGACCGGTAAGAAGGCCGAGCCGCGGGTCGCCTTCAATGTTCTCCTCGAAAGCGGCCTCGTGCGCCCCGGTCAGGTCCTGACGGATGCCAAGCGCCGTTACACCGCGATCATTCGTGCCGACGGCACCGTGTCGTCCGACGGCGACGCAGGTTCTATCCATCGCCTGGGTGCCAAGGTGCAGGGTCTCGATGCGTGCAATGGCTGGACCTTCTGGCACTATCAGGATGGCGATGCCCTGAAGCCGATCGATGATCTAAGAAGCGTTATCCGTACGGAATTGGCTAAAGCCGGCTAATCTGCGATCCACCGCCTTATGTTGCTTTCGCCACAGGCTTCATCTGGTTTAGTACCTTCAGTCCCGGATGAAGAACAAGCAAGGCCCGGCGTCCACTGGACGTCGGGCCTTGTTGTGAGTTCTTTTGGATAAAGAATTTTCCCAAAATATTTCAATTGCCTGGCAAGCCTGGAGCAAGTAAGCCGCCTTAATCAATCTCGCCAAGGGACGAGGGCGAGCCGCTGGCGCATCGAACAGATGCGCAAATCCAAGAAGACGGATGCTTCCCTGTTTGACGATTCTTCAGATCTGGCCGTTCGCGGCTGGACTGGCGCAGGATGGGGACCGCCATTCCCGCCTGCGCCAGGAATTCTCAAACCTTGATGCCGTAGCCTTCAAGATCGGCCTTCAGCTTTTCCGCACCGGTGAAATGCACCGCCTGCCAGCCGGCTTCCTTCGCGCCGTCCACATTGGCAATCGAATCGTCGATGAAGATGCTGGTCTCAGGATTGAGACCGAAGGTCTCGGCATGCAGCTTGTAGATTGCAACATCCGGCTTGATCAGACCGACATCGCCCGAGACCGTCACGCCACGGGAAAGCGTCAGGAACGGATACATCTTCTGCGCCTCGCGGAAGGTGTCGGAGGCAAAGTTTGTCAGCATCGTTACGTCATGGCCGCTATCGATCAGACCTTTGAGGATGGCGACGGAATCGTCATAGGAGTGGGAGACCATCTCGTGCCAATGTTTGCGGAAGGCGCGGATATGCTCTTCCCGGTCCGGATGATTTTCCAGCAGCAGGGCTTCGGCATCCGCCCATTTGCGACCGCGATCCTGCTCCAGGTTCCAGTCATGGGTGCAGACATTCTCGAAGAACCAGGCGCGTTCGGCATCGTCAGGGATCAGGCGGCTATAGGGGATATGCGGATCGTAATGAATGAGAACCTTGCCGATATCGAAAACAATATGATTGATCTTGCTCATGAAACTTTCCTGCTTCTCGAAGACTGCTGCGTTTTTTCGGTCTTTGCCGCAAACGCCAATGGAATAGCCTGAGAGATCGCCTTTTTCATCACCGTTGGCAGCGCCTGGGCATCAAGATTTGTGACCGGCTCCCACCATCCGTCATCGGCTTTGACATCGTTTGCGACTTTCGCCCGGTAGATCGATAGTCTGAGTTCAAAGTGGGTGAAGACATGCACGATGGTGCCGGCCAGCTCCCAGTCCGCGTCAAAAGGCGCATGCGTTTTTTCCGTTCCCCCATCCAGACGCGCGGTCCAGGCCGTCGTCGGTACCTCCGTCATGCCGCCAAGCAGGCCGCTATCGATGCGCCGCCGCAGCAAGATTTCACCCTTGTCGTTGACCGCGACGAAGGCTGCGCCCACCCGCACGGGCTTGTCCTTCTTCTTGGCTTTGACCGGAAGCCGCTCAGGTTCATCCTGCGCCAGGGCCAAGCAGTGGCCGTTGAAAGGACAGAGCGCGCAGGCAGGGCGCTTGGGCGTACAGATCGTGGCGCCAAGATCCATCATCGCCTGGGCAAAATCGCCCGGTCGGTCGTTTGGCGTGATCTCCGCTACGCGAGCTTTCATCAAAGGCTTCGAGCCGGGCAGGGGCGAATCGATCAGGAACAGGCGCGAGATCACCCGCTCCACATTGCCATCCATGACTGCAGCCTGTCGGTTGAAGGCGATGGCAGCCACCGCCGCTGCGGTATAATCGCCGATACCCGGAAGCGCTCTCAATCCGTCCTCCGTATCGGGGAAGGTACCACCATGCTGATGAGCAACCGCTTCGGCGCATTTCTTCAAGTTACGTGCTCGGGCATAATAGCCAAGTCCCGCCCAGGCAGCCATGACGTCCTCGGTGGGCGCTGCCGCCAGATCGTTGACCGTCGGCCATGCCGCCAGAAACTTGGTGAAGTAAGGCTTCACCGCCTGCACCGTCGTCTGCTGCAGCATCACTTCGGACAGCCAGACATGATAGGGATTGGCCCGCAGGCCTTTTGCCGCCATGGACGGGGAGGTGCGCCACGGCAGGTCGCGATGATGGCGATCATACCACGCAAGCAATAGCTCAGCGTAAGCCGGCCCTTCGATTTTATGAAGCATATGTGCAGTCTGTTCCGATTTGGCTGATGGCGTTTCCAATTGACATGGAAACGTCCTATACTTGGTCCATACGCTTCGCCCGATCAAGCCGCGAGTTCAGAGTTGTGTGACCATGCGACAGCCCCGTAAAGGTGTCCTTCAGATTGCCGAAGTTGCAAACGGCATCATCGATCCCGTTTTAGCAAAGAGAGCCGGAATCAGCACGGCACTTCTCGGTTCCTGGGACGAGATCGCCGGCGATGATTTTGCCGATTGCACCCGTCCCGAAAAGATCACCTGGCCGCGTCGCGACGAGGGGCCGGACCGCGGCGGTTATCAGGCGGGTGTTCTGACGATTGCCTGTGAGGGCGCACGCGCGCTTTTTCTGACCCATGCGCAGGGCGAGTTGATTGCCCGGATCAATGGCTTCTTCGGTTTTCCTGCAGTCCGTCAAATCCGCATCGTGCAAAAGCCGGTGTCGACGGCGTCCACCCGCCGGCGAAAGCCGCAACCATTGCGAGGTGAGGCGGCAAAGCGGCTCGACGACATGATGCAGGGGATAGAAAGCGAAGCGCTGCGCAAAGCGGTAGAGCGGCTTGGGACGGCTGTTATGCAAAAGCGGACCATAGGTCGGACACTGTGAAGCAGGAAACTGGAAAGAACAGTCCTTGACTGGTCACAATTCTTTGACAAGAACAGGTGAACGCGCCGCTTGTTGGAAACGATGTGTGGCTATATCGGAATCATAGACATTTGCGTCTTTCACAAACAGGTGCTTCCATGCATTTCCCAGAACTGAACCTCACCCGCCGCGCTCTTCTCGGCACTGTTGCCATGGCCTCCGTCGTGGCCGCATTGCCGATGCTTGCAGGCAGCGCCTTTGCACAGGATGTCCCGGAGTCCTCCGGTGATGTCGACATGGCCGCGGTGCTGAAGCCCGGTCCATTGCCGGATCGTGCTCTTGGCGATGCGAACGCGCCTGTGAAGATCGTAGAATATATGTCGATGACCTGCCCGCACTGCGCGCATTTCCACAACACGGTGTTTGACGAGATCAAGAAGAAGTACATCGACACCGGCAAGGTTTACTTCATCATCCGCGAGTTCCCGTTCGATCCGCGCGCTGCTGCCGCCTTCATGCTGGCCCGTTGCGCGCCTGAACAGCAGTATTTCCCCTTCGTCTCCATGCTGTTCAAGCAGCAGCAGAGCTGGGCGACCGCGCAGGATGCCCGCGCAGCACTGCTGCAAATGTCGAAAATGGCCGGTTTTTCACAGGAGAGCTTCGAGGCCTGCTTGACGAACCAGAAACTTCTGGATGATGTGAACGCAACGATGCAGCGCGGCGCGACGGAATTCGGCGTAAACTCCACGCCGACCTTCATCATCAACGGCAAGAAGTACTCTGGAGACATGTCGGTTGAAACCATGTCGGCCCTTATCGACAAACTTCTCTAATCGACGCCGCCGCATTCTGACGGGCGCCGGAGATTTCCGCGCGCCCGTTTTGATGTCTTGCCACCGACAGGCCGAGGCAGCGGCATGAAGTTCAACAAGCTGCGCTTGCTCGGTTTCAAGTCCTTCGTGGAACCTTCGGAATTCATCATCGAGCCAGGCCTGACCGGTGTTGTCGGACCGAACGGCTGCGGCAAGTCCAATCTGGTCGAAGCGCTTCGCTGGGTGATGGGCGAAAACTCCTACAAGAACATGCGCGCATCCGGCATGGATGACGTGATCTTCTCCGGCTCCGGCAATCGTCCTGCGCGCAACACCGCAGAAGTCGGCCTTTATCTCGATAATTCCGATCGCACCGCGCCCGCGGCCTTTAACGATGCGGACGAAATCCAGGTGACGCGCCGCATCGAGCGCGAAAACGGCTCGGTCTATCGGATCAACGGCAAGGAAGCCCGCGCCAAGGATGTGCAGCTTCTGTTTGCCGATGCCTCCACCGGCGCACGCTCGCCCTCCATGGTGGGGCAGGGACGCATCGGCGAGTTAATCAATGCCAAGCCGCAGGCACGCCGGCAATTGCTGGAAGAGGCGGCGGGCATTTCCGGCCTGCATTCGCGTCGCCATGAGGCGGAACTGCGCCTGCGTGCCGCCGAAACCAATCTGGAACGGCTTGAGGATGTGACGGCACAGCTGGAAAGCCAGATTGAGAGCCTGAAGCGCCAGGCTCGTCAGGCCAACCGCTTCAAGATGCTCTCTGCCGATATCCGCGCCCGCGAAGCCACACTTCTGCATATCCGCTGGGTGGATGCCAGCGAGGCAGAGCGCGAAGCCGACAATGCGCTGAACATCGCCACCAATCTGGTTGCCGAAAAGGCGCAGCGACAGATGGAAGCGGCAAAAGAGCAGGGCGTCGCCAGCTTCAAGCTTCCCGAACTGCGCGAGAATGAAGCGAGGGTCGCCGCCGCTTTGCAAAGATTGCAGATCGCCCGCACCCAGTTGGATGACGAGGCCAATCGTCTGCTACGCCGCCGCGATGAACTGGCGCGCCGCCTTTCGCAACTTGGCGAGGATATTCAGCGCGAAGAGCGGCTCGTTTCTGACAATGCCGACATTCTCTCTCGCCTTGATACGGAAGAAGCCGAGCTTCTCGACATCCTGGCCGATTCGGGTCGCTACGCCGAGGAAACGCGAGAGGCTTTCGAGGAGGCTGCGGCCAAGCTTTCCGAAAGCGAGCGGGTCTTTGCCGCGCTGACGGCAGAACGTGCGGAGGCTGCGGCGTCTCGCGCTCAGCTCGAACGCTCCATTCGTGACCTTGCCGACCGCAAGATGCGTCTGGAACGCCAGTCTTCCGAGGCTGCTTCCGAAATCGAAACAATCGATGACAAGCTCGCTGAATTGCCCGATCCCGCCGAAAAACGCGAAAGCGTGGAAGCGGCGGAAATGGCGGCGGAAGACGCGCTGATTGCAGCCGAGGATGCGGAGACAGCGGTGGCTGAGTCCCGTTCAGCCGAGGCTTTGGCACGCGGACCCGTCGATGTGGCCCGCAATCGTCTCAACGCGCTGGAAACCGAAGCACGTACCATCGCCAAAATGCTGGCCGCCGGTGCTGCTTCCGGCTCCTTCACGCCAGTGGCGGACGATCTCAAGGTGGATCGTGGTTTCGAGGCAGCTCTCGGTGCAGCCCTTGGTGACGATCTGGAAAGCCCTCTGGATCGAACCGCCCCCACCTATTGGACAGCAAATGGCGAAGGCGCAGACGATCCCACCCTGCCACAGGGCCTTTCCTCGTTGATATCGCACGTCGCCGGCCCCGACGCCTTGAAGCGTCGTCTTCGCCAGATCGGTATCGTTGCGAGCGTCGAAGAGGGTCAGCGACTGATGCCGCTCTTGAAGCCTGGCCAGCGCCTGGTCACGAAAGACGGCGCGCTGTTTCGCTGGGACGGTCATGTTGCAAGCGCAGACGCACCGGGAAGTGCGGCCCTTCGGCTGGCACAGAAGAACCGCCTTGCGGAGATAGAGAGCGAAATCGATGAAGCCCGGTTCGTGCTGGAAGAGGCGCAGGAGCGGCTTTCCGTCTCGGCGGATGCGATCCGTATGGCGGAGGCGAGCTTGAATGAAGCGCGCGAGCGCAGCCGTCTTGCTGCCCGTCAACTGACCGAAGCGCGTGATGCGCTCTCTATGGCGGAGCGTGCCTCCGGCGATCTCCTTCGCCGTCGCGATGTCGTCTCCGAGGCTCTCAACCAGATCGGCGGCCAGATCGAGGAAATCGCGGTTCAGGAAGAGAATGCCCGGATCGAGCTCGAAGACAGCGCAGATCTCTCCAGCCTCGATGAACGCTTGCGCGACAGCCAGCTTGAGGTCGCAACCGATCGCAGCCTTCTGGCAGAGGCACGCGCGCGCCATGAAGGCTTGAGCCGGGAGGCAGATGCCCGCCAGCGCCGCGTCAATGCCATTGCACAGGAACGCGCCACCTGGGCCGCCCGCGCTGCAAGTGCTGCGGACCACATCGCCACGCTACGCGAGCGCGAGGAGGAAGCGCGCGAAGAGCTGGCGGAACTCGATAGCGCGCCTGAGGAATTCGACGAGAAGCGCCGCAACCTGCTGAGCGAGTTGCAGAAGATGGAGGAGGCGCGCCGTGCCGCGGCAGACCGTCTGGTCGAGGCCGAAAATCTCCAGCGGGATGCGGACCGGGCTGCCGCGACGGCGCTCTCCGAACTGGCGGAAGCGCGCGAAAAGCGTGGCCGCGCTGAAGAGCGACTGGTGTCCGCCCGCGAGAAGCGGCAGGAAAGCGAGCACCGCATTCGCGAGGCTTTGAACGTCGAACCCCATATGGCGCTGCGTCTCACGGGCCTGGCACCGGGCGCGCCGCTGCCGGAAGTGCGCGATGTTGAGCGCGATCTCGACCGGTTGAAGATCGAGCGTGAACGTCTTGGCGCGGTCAATCTGCGCGCTGATGAGGAGCAGGCGGAACTCTCCGCCAAGCTTGCCGCCCTCATCAAGGAGCGGGACGACATTATCGATGCCGTCAGGAAGCTGCGTGCTGGTATTCAAAATCTCAACCGCGAGGGTCGTGAGCGTCTGGTCGCTGCATTCGATGTGGTCAACACCCAGTTCCAGCGGCTCTTCACCCATCTCTTCGGCGGCGGCACGGCGGAGCTGCAACTGATCGAGTCCGACGATCCGCTCGAAGCGGGGCTGGAAATTCTGGCCCGCCCACCGGGTAAGAAGCCGCAGACCATGACGCTCCTGTCCGGCGGCGAGCAGGCCTTAACCGCAATGGCACTGATCTTCGCCGTCTTCCTCACAAATCCGGCCCCCATCTGCGTGCTGGACGAGGTGGATGCGCCGCTTGATGACCATAATGTCGAGCGCTATTGCAACCTGATGGATGAAATGGCGGCCTCTACCGAAACCCGTTTCGTCATCATCACCCATAACCCGATCACCATGGCCCGGATGGATCGCCTCTTCGGCGTCACCATGGCAGAGCAGGGCGTCTCGCAGCTGGTTTCGGTCGATCTGCAAATGGCTGAAAGGCTGGCGGAAGCCGTCTAAAAAATCTGATCGCTGAGTCGTTCGGATTTCGAAAGCGCCACACCCCATCGCTCTCCGAGTGCCGCAATTATGCTGCACTGCACTGTCATCTTGTGTTCTCTGGCGTTCCCAACAGTGTGACAATGCTATAATGGGTTGAAAAACAAGAACGCTTCTGGGTGGAGAGCGTATAATGAAGAAATGGGTTTATACCTTCGGCAACGGTGCTGCCGAAGGCCGTGCTGGTGACGTTGCCATATTGGGAGGCAAGGGTGCGCATCTTGCCGAAATGGCAAGTCTTGGCCTGCCTGTTCCGCCCGGCTTTACCATTATCAGCGAAGTCTGCGGTCGCTACCACCAGGGTGGACGCCAACTCCCCAATGATCTGAAGCTCCAGGTTTCAAGCGGCATTGCCGGGATGGAAGTGATGACCGGCCGCAAATTCGGTGCAGGTCCGCGCCCACTCCTGATCTCCATTCGCTCTGGTGCGCGTGCCTCCATGCCCGGCATGATGGATACCGTCCTCAATCTGGGTCTCAATGACGAGACGGTGCAGGCGCTCTGCGAGGATTCCGGCGACGCCCGTTTTGCATGGGATAGCTATCGCCGCTTCATCCAGATGTATGCCGACGTCGTCATGGGTCTTGACCATGAAGTCTTCGAGGAAATCCTTGAGGACGAGAAGGGTCGCCTCGGCCACGAATACGATACGGAACTGTCCGCCGACGAGTGGCAGCATGTGGTATCGCGCTACAAGCAACTGGTCGAAGACGAGCTGGATGAACCCTTTCCGCAGGATACCGAAGTTCAGCTCTGGGGCGCGATCGGCGCTGTCTTTTCAAGCTGGATGAACACACGCGCGGTTACCTACCGCCATCTGCACAATATCCCCGGCGACTGGGGGACGGCAGTGAACGTTCAGGCCATGGTGTTCGGCAATCTCGGCTCCACCTCCGCCACCGGCGTTGCCTTCACCCGCAATCCCTCGACGGGGGAGAAGGAACTTTACGGCGAGTTCCTCGTCAACGCGCAGGGCGAGGATGTCGTCGCCGGTATCCGTACGCCGCAATCCATCACCGAAGCGGCACGTCTTGCATCCGGCTCAGACAAGCCGTCGATGGAAAAGCTGATGCCAGAGGCATTTCAGGAATTCCTCGCGATCTGCAAGCAGTTGGAAACCCATTACCGCGACATGCAGGATATGGAGTTCACTATCGAGCGCGGGCAGCTCTGGATGCTTCAGACCCGTTGCGGCAAGCGCACGACGCGCGCTGCCATGAAGATCGCGGTCGATATGGTCGAGGAAGGCCTGATCACCGCCGATGAAGCGGTCTGCAGGATCGATCCGTCATCGCTCGATCAGTTGCTGCACCCGACGATCGATTCCTCCATCGAAAGACCCATTATCGGCTCCGGCCTTCCGGCGTCCCCTGGCGCCGCATCCGGAGAGATTGTTTTCAGCGCCGAAGAAGCGGTTGCCGCCAAGGCGGAAGGTCGCCGCGTCATACTGGTGCGCATGGAAACCAGCCCCGAAGATATTCATGGCATGCATGCGGCGGAGGGCATTCTCACCACCCGCGGCGGTATGACGAGCCATGCGGCGGTGGTTGCACGCGGCATGGGTATCCCTTGCGTCACCGGCGCTGGCTCCATGCGCGTCGATTTGCGCAATGGCGTGCTGATCGGCATCGGCTGCATGCTGCGCAAGGGTGACGTCATCACCATCGATGGATCGTCCGGTCGCGTGCTGAGGGGCGAAGTGCCGATGACGCAGCCGGAGCTTTCCGGCGATTTCGGCAAGCTGATGGAATGGGCCGATGGCGCGCGCCGCATGACGGTGCGCACCAATGCAGATACGCCAGCCGATGCGCGTGCAGCCCGCGCTTTCGGTGCCGAAGGCATTGGCCTTTGCCGTACCGAGCACATGTTCTTCGAAGGCGAGCGCATTCATGTGATGCGCGAAATGATCCTTGCCGAGGATGAGGCGGGCAGACGCTCCGCACTCGACCAGTTGCTCCCCATGCAGCGCGAGGATTTCACCGAGCTCTTCTCAATCATGCATGGCATGCCGGTGACGATCCGCCTGCTCGATCCGCCGCTGCACGAGTTTTTGCCGAAGACCGACGGCGAGATTGTCGAAGTGGCCGCCGCCATGGGCATGCCGCAGACTCTGTTCCGCCAGCGGCTCGATGCGCTGCACGAATTCAACCCCATGCTTGGCCACCGCGGTTGCCGCCTGGCGATCTCCTACCCTGAAATTGCCGAGATGCAGGCTCGCGCCATATTCGAGGCAGCGGTGGAAGCCGCGCGTCGGACGGGCGCCCCCGTGGTGCCCGAAATCATGGTGCCGCTTGTCAGCCTCCGTTCGGAATTGGATTACGTTCGTGGTGTGATCGACCGCGTTGCAGCGGAAGTTGCGGCCGAAACCGGCATGACGCTGGAATATTTGACCGGCACGATGATCGAGCTGCCGCGTGCCGCTCTTCGCGCCCATGTCATCGCCGAAGCCGCTGAATTCTTCTCCTTCGGCACCAACGACTTGACGCAGACCACCTTCGGGATTTCGCGTGACGATGCCGCGCGCTTCATGAACACCTATCAGCGCAAGGGCATCATCGAGCGCGACCCCTTCGTCTCACTGGATTTCGACGGGGTAGGGGAGCTGATCCGCATTGCGGCGGAGCGTGGCAGGCAAACGCGCTCGGAGCTCAAGCTCGGCATATGCGGCGAGCATGGCGGCGATCCGACCTCCATCGATTTCTGCGAAAATGTCGGGCTGGACTACGTATCCTGCTCGCCCTTCCGCGTGCCGATCGCACGGCTGGCGGCTGCCCAGGCCACACTATCCCAGGCGGAAAAGCAGCCGAGTACCTCTCCTAAGAAGGTGGTCGCGCTTTAAGGTCGGAGTTAGCGGTTTTCGACGATGACGCGCCGCTCGACGACAACCGGCGACCAGAACATGTCGCGGTTGACCTGCGCCTGCCACGCACGATTATCGGCGCGGCGGTCGAGATCAAGGTCCAGAAGGCAGCGCGCCATCTGGTCGGTGTTCGGGCGGAAGCCATAGCCGCGGCAGGTCGCTTCGTCGCGCGCGCGGCGCTCTTCCGGTGTCAGCGTCTGGCAGGCGGTCAGCGCCAGCATGGCGGCAAGTGAACCGAGAACGATCGAAACACGCATAGTCATCACTCCTCTGGAAGCCCTGATCCCAGCTTGGCGTTTTCTTGCTCTGATACGCCCAATTGGTGATGTGTAAAAGTCCCGCTTTCGGGAAAGGTTGCGGTACCCGGTTAAGCAAAGCGGGTGGAGCGATTCCATTTCCCTCGAAAACGCTCTATGACAACCCGGTATCGGTGATTCAGGCAGACAAATCTCTCTGGGGCGCTTTTTGGCAATGCATGTGTATGCGGGTGCTGCTTCATGACAGTGCGTTTCGTTAGACCCGTTTCCCATGCGGCCTATCTCTCCCGCTATCTCGGCCTTGCGGCGCTGCTGCTCTTTCTGATTGCAGCACCCTTGCACCGTTTCGGTCCGCTGACGACGCCGGACTTCATTGCGCTGACCCTGATTTCCGCTGGCATTGCTGCGGTGTCTGTCGTGCTTGCCCTCATTGGTCTTCAGCGTCTCTGGTCTGTCGGCGCAAGGGGCGGGGTGTGGTCGCTTTACGCCTTGCTGCTTTCTGCCATTCCGCTTGGCGTGGTCGCCTATGGCGGCTTCCTCTATTGGCAGAACCCGAAAATTTACGATGTGACGACCGACACGGCCGATGTTCCAAACTGGCTGTCGATCCTCTCGGCAAACCAGCAATGGCTGCCGCGCCCGGCCGCCGTCTCCAAGGCCGATCGCGATGCGCAGATGGAGGCCTATCCCGGCTTCCTCGGCCACCGCTACGAGGGTGCGATCGACCGGGTCTACACCGCCGCCCGGAAGGTGGCGAAAGCCCAGCACATCCGCATCTTGCACACCGACGGTCTGATCGGCGCCTTGCCGGACGCGCAGCCGGGTGCCCCGAAGCAGGACGTCCATGACGGTGCGGCAGACACCCCCGTCGAAGACTTGCCCGCCATCGTGCCTGTACCACTGGCGCGCCCGGCGGAAGCGCCGGCGCCGACCTTCTTCAATGGCAGCGGCACGGTCATGATGCAGGGAGATATGCGCACGCTGATCTGGGGCGCACGTTTTGATGTGCTGATCCGCCTGCGCGAAGATACCGAGACAACGCTGGTCGACGTGCGCGTCGCCTCGCGCTTCGGCCCGCATGATCTCGGCATGGGCAAGAAGATCGCCGATAGCTATCTCGATGCGCTGGATGCTGAAATGCAGGGTCTCAACGATAACTAAAAGCGGGCCGCGCTTATAGAAAGCGCTCGCGCTCTTCCGGCGTCGGTGCCCGGCACGTCTGCCGTCGTCCGGCAATCTTCATGCGGTTTCGAGCAACCACACGGTAGACGCCATCGCGAATGAAGCGTGGCACAAGGCGCATCGCCGTCGCTGTCATCCCCATCATGCCGCCAAGCAGTTCGACCACGCGTAGCACGCTGTCGGAATAGATGTGAGCGACGCCGGCTTCGATGAGCAAGCTCGTCTCGTAATCATCCGTGCGGAAACCGTAATGGCGCATCAGCGCGGTGCCCAGCGGAGATTGCGCCGGCGTGAAGCGAAACAGCCCCTGCTTGTCATGACGAAGAACGAAATCGACATCCCGAGAGCAGAACCCGCACTCACCATCGAAAATGATCAGCGGCTTGTCGTCGGGGAAGTCCGGAACGGAAGGGTCGTTGCGATAGCTATAGGCGGCGCTCATGCATTCCCCTGTCTCGGCAGATAGATACCGGTCAGCGACGGCGGACCATCCGTCTCAACCAAACCTTTTTCAATCAGATCTTCGATATGGGCGAGAACGGAAAGCGCCGCTGCGCCATGCAGGCGCGGATCGGTGCTGCGGTAGATCACCTTGACCATCTCTGCAATCGTCCGGTCGCCTGCCTTGATCCTTGTCAGCACGGCCTTTTCCCGCATGCGGCGATGGGTGCGAAGCCCGCGCATGAAGGCTGCCGGATCGTTGACCGGGCCGCCATGGCCGGGCAGGAAAAGCCTGTCATCCCGTTCGAGCAATTTGTCGAGCGACGCCATATAGTCGCTCATCGCGCCATCCGGTGGTGCAACAATCGTGGTTGCCCAGGCCATCACGTGGTCGGCGGAAAAGACGATGCCATCGCGATCCAGCGCGAAGGCAGCATGATTGGCGGTGTGGCCCGGCGTGTGAAGCGCGGTCAGCGCCCAGCCATCGCCGGTAACGCTCTCATTGTCGCCAAGCGCCAGATCCGGGACGAAATCGCTATCGGCGCTTTCCGCGAAAGGATTGCGCTCGCCTTCGTGCAACGGTCGCGCCGCGCGATGCGGCCCTTCGGCCACGGTTATCGCGCCGGTCGCTGCTTTAAGCCGTTTCGCCAAAGGCGAGTGATCCCGATGCGTATGGCTGACGAAGATATGCGTCACCTCACGGCCTTCCAGCGCACGCATCAGCGCCTGAAAATGAGCCTCATCCTCCGGCCCCGGGTCGATGACCGCCACCGAATGACCGCCGACGATATAGCTGTTGGTGCCGTGGAAGGTGAAGGCTGACGGATTGTTGACGGTCAGCCGCTGAACATTCTCCGCCACCTTCACCGCCGTGCCATAGGCCGGTTGAAATTCAAGATCGAATGCAGGGTCTGCCATGGTTCGAAAGCTCTTCACAATGCCTGGAAAGCGAAACGCGATCCGTCAAGGTCGCGACACACCTCACGCTGTTTTGTCGCGCATCGGCTCATCGCGAAACCGCTTGGGGTCTAATGCGTGTCATGCTGATGGTTCACGACCTAACACGAAGATCGATCAGCACCCACAAGAAATCTGGACCAGCCCAAACTTAATGATTGCCGCTGCCGCCATGCTTTGCTAATCAGGCGCCGTTCAGGCAGTGGCGTTTCGCCCACCTGCTTCGTTGGGGCGTCGCCAAGCGGTAAGGCACCGGTTTTTGGTACCGGCATTCCCAGGTTCGAATCCTGGCGCCCCAGCCATTTTTTCTTTCATTTTTGACGGTGGACCGCGGAGCGGATGCAGGTGCTGACCGGATGCTAAGGCTTGCTCAGATTCTGGTTTCCTTCGCGCCGGGCTCTTTTTCCGGGCAAAAGAAAAAGCCGCGCCCATAGGGTACGCGGCTTTTGAAAAAGCGATGCGTCGCTTCGATCAGAGCGCCATATCCGGCGTCTTCTTAACCGGCGCGTCGGCCGGAGCCGATGTGCTCAGCGCGCTCACGTCGATGCGCGGCGGTGTCGGGAGTTGCAGGTATTCGGCGGTATAGTCCCACTCCTGCTGAACTTTCTCCGGATCCGCATTCAGCTTCGTGCCGTAGCTTGGAACGATCTCGCGGAGTTTCGCCTGCCACTCTGGCGAAGCCACCTTGTCCTTGAAGACCTTTTGCAGCACGCCAAGCATGATCGGTGCGGCTGTGGAGGCGCCCGGTGAAGCGCCGAGCAGGCCTGCAATGCTGCCATCCTTGGCGGCAACCACTTCCGTGCCGAGCTTCAGAACGCCGCCCTTTTCCGGGTCGCGCTTGATGATCTGCACACGCTGGCCCGCCTGCCACAGGCGCCACTCATCCGCCTTGGCCTTGGGGAAATATTCGCGCAGTGCCGCGATGCGGTCCTCATCGGACAGCATCAACTGACCTGCCAGATATTCGACCAGAGGATATTCCTCGACACCGACCTGCATCATCGGCCAGATGTTGCTCATGGTCGTAGATGTCAGAAGGTCGAAATAGGAGCCTTCCTTCAGGAACTTGGTGGAGAAGGTTGCGAACGGTCCGAACAGCACGATGCGCTTGCCGCCGATGACGCGCGTGTCGAGATGCGGCACGGACATGGGCGGAGAGCCGACCGACGCCTTGCCGTATGCCTTGGCCAGATGCAGCATGCTGACATCCGGGTTCTCGTTCACCAGGAATGAGCCGCCGACGGGGAAGCCGCCGTAATCTTCAGCTTCCGGAATGCCGGACATCTGCAGCAGATGAAGCGCGCCGCCGCCTGCACCGATGAAGACGAATTTCGCATCGATGGTGTGCTCGGAGCTGTTCGCCGAATTGGTGTAGCTGACACGCCACGAGCCATCGGAGTTGCGCTCGATGGCATCGACTTCGCTCGAAACCTGCAGGTCGAAATTCGGCGTGCTCTTCAGGTGAGAGACGAACTGGCGGGTGATTTCGCCAAACTCCATATCGGTGCCGAGCGGCGACCATGTCGCGCCGATCTTCTGTGAAGGATCGCGTCCTTCCATCATCAGCGGCACCCACTTCTTGATCTGCTCCGGATCGGTGGAGTATTGCATGCCGGCAAAGAGCGGGCTCGCCTTCAGCGCCTCGAAGCGCTTTTCGAGATAGGCGACGTTCTCATCGCCCCAGACGAAGCTCATATGCGGCGTGTGGTTGATGAAGGAACGCGGGTTTTTCAAAACGCCATTGCGCACCTGCCAGGCCCAGAACTGACGAGAGATCTGGAAGGACTCGTTGATGTCGATCGCCTTGGAAATATCGATGCCGCCATTGGCCGTTTCTGGCGTGTAGTTCAGTTCCGCAAGTGCAGAGTGACCGGTGCCGGCATTGTTCCAACCGTTGGAGCTTTCCAGAGCCACCGCATCCAGACGCTCGAGCATCTGGATCGACCAGTTCGGCTCGAGTTCGCGCAGCCAGATGCCGAGCGTCGCGCTCATGATACCGCCACCAATCAGAAGCACATCGACTTTCTTGTCGGCCGATTGCGCCAAAGCCGGAACGCTGGGGAAAGCGGCGGCAGCAAGGCCCGCGAACGCGGTCCCGAGCACCTGACGGCGGTTCATAGTGAAGGTGTCGTGGGAAAATTCGGTTGGCAGTGTGCTGCCCTTATCGTTTTTGATCACGTCTCTACCTTAATTATTGCGCTTCATCAGATTTTGTGCGCCGCAATAGACTATCGACCGCCATGTCACAACATGGTCAAGCCGTGGCCGAAATCGTTCATTTTGATGTCAGGGAGATGTGAGTGCCGGATGCCAGACACGGTGCGACAAATTGCTGCTGAGGCATTTTGCCAGCGTTTCCGGGGACATAGGCAGTGCCGTTTCGCTCTGGTTGAGACAGCGATGTTAAAGCTATGACTAAATTTAATCGGTTTAGTCGAGAGGTATGCATTTTTGCATGACTGGCATGCAGGGCACCTCAAGCGTCGATAAGCTGCGTTTTTCGCCGCGAAAAAGAAAACCCGCCTGACGAAATCAGGCGGGCGGTTCCATGCTTGGATGGCATCCAGCCTTTATTCGCTGGCGAGGAATTCCGCGCAGTAGCTCGGACCGTTGACGCCCGGGCGATCGGACACGGTGCGGATCGAGCTGATCTTGTAGCTCGAATCGACGGTCAACTGCACGGTGCACGACAGGGAAGCGCTGCGGGCTGGAGAGATCTGCCGGCCACGCTTGCCGTCTTTTTCCTCATACTTCGCCGGGATCTTCGCCTTCTTGTAGCCGCCGCGCCATGTGTAGGTCGTGCTGCTGCCGTTAGATACATCGCTCAGCGGCGGACCGAATTTTGCAAAGAAGATGCCAGCCGACTGGCCGACCCAGCGGGTCTCGACCGGGCTCTTCGTGGCGATGGAGGGCGTGGTGGTGCAAGCGGAGAGGGCGATGGAGAGGCCCGCGAGCAGTGCGATGCGCAAACGCATGGTGAAAGGTCCTTTGTGCCTGTCCGGCATCGTCGCCGGGAAATGCGTTCCCCTAACAGATTTACAGGAACTGGGCAGCGCCAAGTGAAGCTTTGCGCAAAATTTCTTGCCACAATTGCTTTTTTGTAACGATCCCTGCGCCGCC
This sequence comes from Agrobacterium sp. 22117, assembly GCF_052045735.1. Taxonomy (NCBI): domain Bacteria; kingdom Pseudomonadati; phylum Pseudomonadota; class Alphaproteobacteria; order Hyphomicrobiales; family Rhizobiaceae; genus Agrobacterium; species Agrobacterium sp. 22117. The sequence continues at coordinate 708,008 of NZ_JBQEPP010000001.1, forward strand.
TAACACCTTCGTTTCTTTGCGAAGCGCACGTCATAAAATTTTCGTAACCGCCGCTTGTCGAGAACCGGATGCTGGTCTATAGAAACGCCGCTGGTCACGGAGTGTAGCGCAGTCTGGTAGCGCACGTCGTTCGGGACGACGGGGTCGGAGGTTCGAATCCTCTCACTCCGACCAGCTTGACACTGTCCGATCTGGACACTCTTCCAAATCAAAGCAGACTATTATCACAATGCCTCAAACACTTATCGTGTCTTGGACGAAGCATTCATTGTCGTCGCACGTCAATATCCAGGCGTCTGCGGCCTAGCGCTTTTGCGGTTTGCCCAGCCATGGCATCTCCACCGGTGAAATGACGAAGATGCTGCCGTGATCGTCATCCGACCAGATGATATAGTATCTCTGTTGGCCCGATGATGGCAGGACGCCGATATGAGGTTCTTTCAGGAAGTGTCCGTCGGAGCCCATGCTCCGTGCCATGTCGATCGCATCCCAGTATAGGCTTTCGAAATCGTGGATGGCTGTCAGGCGGTGGGCACGTTCCTGCCGCTCTTCAGCGCGGCAGAAGCTCTCGGAGAGCATCTTGCGGTAGGCGCTGCAGCTTGTCAGCAGCGTCCAGTCGACGAAACCACTCTCAAGGCAATAACCAATCAGGTCTTGTCTCATTGGGATTACCGTATCGCCAGATAGATCGTCGGCGCGACGACGAGGCCGATGGCGAGCGAGGCGATCACCGCAATCGCGAAGATTTCCGCTAAGGCATGGAGGGTCAGCGCGAGAATGCTCTTGTGATCGGGCTGTATTTTTCCGCCGGAAATCATGGTCACTGTCGTGTTCCTCTCAGCTCTTCGGCGGGGGAGAAGAGGTCGGCTAATTCCAGTCGCGAGACTTCCGCGACGGAAATGTCGATTGGCGCAACGTCGGCACTTTCGACTTTGACGAAGTGCAGGGCGGCTTCACGATTGGTAAAGAGGCCACCGACAAGGCCCATACGGTCCGCGACGATCCAGCGACCGTTGCGACTTGGGCCGACAAGGAAACGACACGGCAATGGTCGAGCTCTTTGCGTGAGTGTTGCGTTGCGCAGCATTTGCGACATCTTCTTTCTGATGCTCCAGGTGGTCTTGGTGTTTGGGTTGTCATTGAACCGATTGCATGATGAGCGAGACCGCAAGCAGCAGTCCCCCTGTCACGGCGATGAGCCGAAGAAACATGATGCCTTCGGATTCGCGTCTCGGGCGAGGGCGACTGTGCTGCAGCAGCGCCTCGTTTTCCTTTTTCTGCCGTTCTTCACGAAGCCGGTAGTACATTCCAAGCGGTAGGGTCATGCTGTCCTCACAGGATCGATGAGTATGATTTCGAGATCAGGGCTTCGGCCGAGATGGCAGGCTGCAAGACGGCTCTTGCAACGCGCGCTTCCTGAACCAGTGAGCTGGCAAAGCGCTGACGCCGCAGAACACGAAGACTGCGCAGGGAGCGTTCGACCGATCTGGCGGCCTCGGGATCGACCGGCGTCAATGGCAACCGCGCCGCGTTATCGATCCCGCGAAGACAGGAAACGGCATATTTCAGCCAGGCCACATCGCCGCCATTTTCCAAAGCGGCGGCGAGTTCGATGATCCGTTTCAACTGGACGCCGAAACCAGTGGCGTCGCCTTCCTGACCCAGCTGCTGCATACGTACGATAAGATCGGGTATGACATTCGCCACGGGTGAGATGCAGCAGGCGCGCTGTCGGTGCATGAGGGGGGAACTTGTTTCTCCCCCGGTCATATGGAGGGGCCGTCCAAATATGGCTTCGTACGGAGACGGCGCCGTGCGCGCATCCGACGTATCCTTGAGAATGCCGACGATGTTCGTGATCTGCAGGAGCGTTTCGATCGTCTCAACCTTCATCGCGACGCCTGCATGCTGCGGGTCGTTGTCGAGAATGAGTGGGATACGGGTCGCGCGGGCGGTCTGCTCGAAGTGGTGAATGATGCCCTTCTGCGTTGGCCGGTTGTAATAGGGCTGTACGACGAGTGCGAAATCTGCACCCAGTTCATGCGCTTCTTCGGTCTGGCGTATTGTCGTTCCCGTCGAATAGGTGCCGGTCTGCACGATGATGACCGCGCGGCCTCTATTGAGCTGCACAGCGCGGCTTATCAGAGCGCGCCGTTCGCTGGCCGATAGCGTCGGGCCTTCCCCCGTCAGGCTATGCAGAAGAAGGCCCGCTATGCCTTGTTCCACCTGCCATTTGACGAGGTGGTCGAAGGCGAGATAATCGATCTCGCCTCCCCGAAACGGAGTGATGAGAGGCGTGATGACGCCGTTCAGAAGTGGTGTGCTCACGATATTGCGCCTTGTTTGGAAGGAATGCCGGGGCGGGTGGTTGCGCTGGAGAGCTTCAACAAGGTGAGAAAGATCGCTCCCTCAAGCGTCTGATGCAGTGCCTTGACCGGCTTCGACGGCGGCTTTGCCGCCGCAGCGCAAATCCAGCCATGGCGGACCCGTTCAAACGAGCATAGCTCGGCTGGCGAGGTCAGGTCTTGCGCCAGAAAAAGGAGGGCTTCGAGGATTGCGCCGGCATCCAGTAGGGCGCCGAAGCGCTTGCTGGATGGGTCATGCCGGTTTGAGAGGGGACTTTCGCTCAGTTTGACATAGGACCAGACATGCTCTTCCCGCACTTTCCCGCCAAGAAGAATGCGATCATTCAGATCGACCAGTGAGAGTTCGCCGTGTGCCATGAAATTCACTTTTGTTGAACGGACCCTGATCTAGGGCTGATCGACGTAGGATTTCGATTGCGAATTGGGCAGCACCCAATAAGGAAAAGGTAAGGGCGGAACTCCCAAGCAGGGCGGTCGTTTTTAATCGAATCCTCAAATGTCGCCGCATCTGCAAGGGCTACCGCGATTGCAGATCAGCGAAAATGCATGAAAACCGGACCATAAGTTTCGCAAAAGCCGGACGCGCTATGGCTGTCTTGATGATCCGTCTTCCCGCTTTTGTTACGGGGCGAAAGAGGGTGGGTCGGACCAAAGATCAATCCGCATCCGTCTTCGGGCTTTGCGAATTTCCCCGGCAGTTGAGGCGTTGAAGCCGTGTTCCTGCCCCAAGGAGAATTCGTCCTGTTGGTCGATGTCATCGTTGTTTGCAGGCGGTCGTCGCGATGTCGAATTCTGAAATTCTTCTGTCTATCTGTGTTCCCACCTATAATCGCCAGTTCCTGCTGGAGCGGAATGTGTCTTTCCATCTGGAGCGATTCCGGGAACTGCAGGTGCCTTTCGAAATCGTCCTCGTCGACGATTGTTCGACGGATAACACTGCGGCCTATATCCAGTCTCTCGAGGGTATCCCCGAGATCAATGCCTATCGCCGGGTGAAGAATTCGGGCTTTATCAGCAATTACGCCTTCGCCATGCGCCGCGCCCGTGGGCGCTATGCCGTGTTTCTCGGCGATGACGACCTGTTGATCCCGGAAAAGGTCAAGGAATATGTAGAGATCATGGAGCGCGATCCTGGTATCGGCATGGTGCAGGCACCGTGGATGCTGGTGGATGCGCGCGGTGGACAACGAGACGTCGGGCCCTTCTACCGCGTCCCTGGGCCCACGCGGATCTCGCAAGGTGATTACTCCGCCTTTCTCAATTTCATCTTCGCCAATCACGCATTCCCGGAATTCCTGATCGTTCGCCGCGACGTTTTGGCAAAATCGATCTCCAGTGCGACGCCCTTCATTTTCTGGGCCTATCTCTATACCGGACGGGCCCTAGACAAGACCGACATCCTATTCATGCCCGAGCCATTCGCGCGTGTGACAGCCGTGTCCGACGACCCACGCATGCAGCAGGGGAACAATGAATGCATGTTCCAGTGGGACACCTATCGCGGCGGGCTGGAATACCTCGCATCGCTGATGTGGCGCGATAAAACGCCATCCTCCTTCGAACGTGAGGAGTTTATGCGAAAGCTGATGGAGTTCATGATCAACCGCCAGGGCGTCGCACTCAGGCTGCATATCGAAACCGGGAATTGGCCGGAGGCCTACATCCTCTACCACCGCATGTCGGCTTACGCGAACCTGCCGATTTCAGGCTCTTCGCCGGACACGATCAAGAAACTGGCCGGCCTGTTCGTCGCCACCAAAGAGGCGGAAGCCTACAGCCTCCAGCCGGTCATTGTCGACCCGATGCTTACCGACGAGATCGTCAACCTGTTGCCGGCAAGTCTGAAGGGACGTTTGACACGGCAGATACCCGCCAGCGAAAGCGGTCCTCATGCATGGTTGCGAATGGACCCGAACTTTGGGGAGCCGATGAAACGCGGCGATGCCGGCTTCGACGTTTCCACCTATCTCGATCAGTTCATTTGATGAACGCATGTCGCCAGTCCTGTGCAAGGCTGGTCTGTTAACTGCGTTGGTATCTCGCGGATGGAGAAGTTGTTTATGGAAGCGATAATGAAGTTGAACTCCCCTCTCGCGTCAGCGTCTGCCGATCTGCCGATGGGTGAAGTCAGATTGCAGAGAATCCCAGTCGATCTTGAAGTTCCGACGACTTGGTTTCCCTCGGTTCTAGATGGCGAGCGTCATCGGGCGATGTTTGCGCAGCTTTGCACCGTGCTCGCGTCCCATCACTTGGATGTCCACCTCAAGCCCGTGGCGCATGGTATGCATCATGTAGCACGCCTTGCGCGGCCGAATGGCGTGGTGTTTTCCTATCACTCGATTGGTACAGAGCCAAATGTCTGGCGGATCAAGGAAACGCCGATTGCGGGTTGGTACTCGGTTGATGCGAATGGCTTTTCGGGCTGGAGTTCACTTGCGAAGTTTCCGGCACCTCACCTGGCTCGTATGCAATCGCTGGACCCAAGCATCAGTCGCGCCTATGTCTCGCACCTGAGAGAAGAACTCCAGCGCAAAAACGTCTCTAAGTACAGTCAGTCGTCGGAAGAGTTTTACGTCGATAAGCCATATGTATATTTTCCATTGCAACTGATCGACGATCCTGTCAGCGAGTTTTGCCGTATCAACCCCTTCGATGTCATGGTGAAGGCCGCAGAGCTGGCGGAAGAGAGTGGCTATCCGCTCGTGGTGAAGCGTCATCCACTATGTCGCTCTCAGGAAGTTGCCGAGGTTCTTCACGAAATTCAAAAGGCTTTTCCATCGGTTATTATTTCCAACGCATCAATCCATCAGCATCTGAATGGATGCCGATCTGTGATCGTAGCCAATTCGGGCGTTGGCATGGAGGCTTTGATGTACGCAAAGCCGGTATTCTCTTTCGCTGCCAGTGAATATGAGCTTGCAACGACCCCGATCACTTCACTTCAAGAGTTGGAGGTTGCCTTCGCGGCGGAGCTTCCGGACACTTCGGTTCGCGCGGCGCAGTATTTATACTACTACTTGGAGCAGTGCTGCTTCTCCATCTACGACACCGCAACGGTACAACGACAGGTTGGCCGTGTGCTTGCAAGTATCTCTGGCGTTCAGGCTCAACCCGCATCGGATGACGCAACTCTCCTGCAGGAGAATGAGCAGCTACGGTCCGCTCTCAAAAGCGCACAATCAGAGAACAGCCACCTTCGTACAGTCGCCACGCAAGCGGTAGAACTCGCAACCCGGCTGCAGCAACAATCCGGTGACACATCGGGCGCTCAATCGCGCAACGCTGCTCAGAATTTGGGCCAAGCGATAGCGGTGTCGAAGTCTCTCTATGGCGGCGCCATGGCTGCCAGTGTCGGTGAGACCGTTCTCGCAGAAACAATCCGTTCAGCCTACTCAGCCTATGCAAATATGGCTATCACCGCCATGCAAGCACCGGAGTTGAAAGGCCAGGTTGAGTCGGAAATGCTGATATCCGGATACGCCGCTGGTACGGATCCGACGCTTGCGCACAAAAATCGCAGTGCCTCCGATTATCAAAAGCTGCATGATTTTGACCGTGGCTATCAGGACAATAACTGGCTGGTCGATCATTGCGATGTCGTCGCATCGACGAGGCCTGGATTGGTCATCGAGGTCGGTTGCGGCAACGGTCGATTTCTACGCAAGATTTCCCCTATGGTCCCGAATGTAATTGGCTTGGACTGGGCGCGCTCTCCTCAACTTTCGGTTATTCCGGACAACGTTCAATTTAGAACGGCCGACGTTCTGAAGGACGAAATTCCGCAAGGCGACGTGTGCGTCTCCGCTGACGTACTGGAGCATTTCGAGCCTAGCGCCTTGCCGCCATTGTTGGAGAAGCTTCATCAGGCTGCGCGCTATAACTACCACGTAATCGCCTGCTACGACGATGGCCATAGTCATTGCTCTGTCTTCCATCCGGGCCAGTGGCTCGGATTATTCAAGGCGATTTCTCATGAGTATCGTCTGGTCGCTACCATTACTCGTCCAGGTCGCCCAGATCGCATCGCCTGCGTTATTACCAACATGCCTGGAACTGAAAAATTCTTCCCGAAGATCGGTCCTTTGGTTGGAAGTTGGCAAACAGACACTGGACAAGAAATCACGTTTTCCAACAACTATTCATTCAGTGTCGGCGGTGCGCCCGCAGGTGCATGGTTCCCAATGGCCAACGGAGCGGGAGCTATGAAGTGGAACGGCCGGGACATGGTCGATCTGCTGTCGCTCGGCGCAGACGGCAACACTCTGGGTGTTCAAAACATTGAAGGTGCAAAATTCTCTGTCCGGAGAATTGCATAATCACCTCATGAACCAAGCAAGACCAGTGCGACTTGTTGGATATTCTCAACCGCGCTGGACTTGTTTGGCTCTTTAGATCCTCGCCAACCTGACATCTGCTACAGAATCGGATTCGATTTTCGGAAAAGCACGATGCGTCGATTATAATAGGTGGGACGCGCGCTGCTGCTCTGGGGTTCGTGATAATCCGCGCGAACACAATCCATAGCGCCGTGTTGCGTAGCGCATTTAATGCCTGCGACGTACGAGTCGCTTCTCCTTCTGTGGCATCCAACAATAGGTTTGCCGGACAGTTGCATCCATCGGGTATGGGAGATATCGATTCTTTTTGGAACACGCAGAAGTCGCAGACGTTTTCCCCTCGACAAACAGGAGGAGATGTCATGCTAAAAGGATTGCTGTTGTGGGCGCTGGGCGTCCCGTTTTTTGTCGTCGTTCTGCTTTGGATGTTTGTGTTCTAAGCACCACAGAGACGATCATGGAATCGAAAAAGGCGCCGGGACAATCCGGCGCCTTTTCGTTTATTCCAGCTCGTCCAGAAGTCTGGATGCGGATTTTGCATTCGTCCTTCGAATTTCGATCTCATCACGCCTGGACGCGAGCAATTCACCAGCGAGCAGCGCTTCCGCAAGATCGGCGGGGAGCGAGAGGATGACGCGTTCGCCGTCGGAAATCTTGCCCGTGTCGCTACGCTTGCCGACAATCATGCCGCCCGCCACCGTGTTGTTGGTGTCCGGATCGATCAGGATGAAGGAGCCCGTGGAGCGGTTCTGCTCGTAAGGGTCGAAAATCGCCGTTTCGTCAAAGCTCAGGCGTACCTTGCCGATGGCGTTCATCGGCAGTGTTTCGGCATGGGCCTGCCAGTGGCCGTTTTTCAGGTCCAACTGGGTGACCGGCTGAACGCTGACGCGCTGGCGGCGGCTGCCGCTCTTGAGCCAGTAGCGCTTGTTCGGCTCGATGCCACCCGGCTGCAGTGCGACGATCTGCGCGTCGAAAGCGAGACCCGTCTGGGGTTGGGCGTCGATGGACACGATCATGTCGCCGCGCGAGACATCGACCTGACGATCGAGAACCAGCGTGATCGCGTCACCGGCAACGGCAGCATTGCGCACCAGATCGAAGGTGACGATCTGCTTGACGTTGGCCACCATGCCCGATGGCAGGATGACGACAGAGTCACCAGGCTTCACAGCGCCGCCAGCCACGGTGCCTTGATAGCCGCGGAAGCTTTCGCCTGGGCGAGAGACGCGCTGAACGGGCAGGCGGAAGCCGCCTGTCTGGGTGGAGCGAACCGTTGCAAGCTCCAGCGTCTCGACGAGCGTCGGGCCATCATACCAAGGCATGGAGGCCTTGCCGGAGAGAACGACATTCTCGCCCTTCAGCGCCGACATCGGAATGGCGACGATCTGCTTGATGCCGAGCGACAGAGCAAATTCCTTGAAGTCGTGCGCGATCAGCTCAAAACCGGCCTTGTCGTAATTGGTCAGGTCGATCTTGTTGACCGCGAGCACGAACTGGCGAATGCCCATCAGCGCCGCGATCGTGGCGTGACGGCGCGTCTGTTCCAGAATTCCGGTGCGGGCGTCCACCAGAAGCACCGCAAGATCGGCGGTGGAGGCACCGGTTGCCATGTTGCGGGTATATTGCTCGTGTCCGGGCGTATCCGCGACGATGAAGGCACGCTTGTCGGTGGCGAAATAGCGATAAGCGACATCGATGGTGATGCCCTGTTCGCGCTCGGCCTGGAGACCGTCGAGAAGCAGCGCGAAATCGGGGAGGCCGAGGTCGTTCTGCTTACCGCTGTCGCGTCTCAGCGTTGCGGCCTGGTCTTCCTTCACCGCCTTGGTGTCCCAGAGCAGACGGCCGATCAGTGTCGACTTGCCGTCATCCACGCTGCCGCAGGTGATGAGGCGAAGCGGTCTTGTATCCTTGACGGCTTTCGCCGGCTCGACGAAGGGCAGGATGGTGGCGGATTGCGCCGTGGAGGTCTGTGTCATCAGAAGTAGCCCTCGCGCTTTTTCTTTTCCATGGAACCCGACTGGTCGCGGTCGATGGCGCGGCCCTGTCGTTCGGAGACGGTGGCGATCTCAAGCTCGGCGATGACCTCGTCCAGCGTCGTGGCCTCGGAATGGATCGCGCCCGTCAGCGGGAAGCAGCCGAGTGTGCGGAAGCGGATCGAATCATATTTCACTTCTTCGCCGGGCTGCAGTTCCAGCCGTTCGTCTTCGGCCAGGATCATCATGCCATCGCGCTCGATATAGGGGCGCTCCTTGGCGTAGTAGAGCGGAACAAGCGGGATGTTTTCCGCCTGGATGTAGCGCCAGATATCGACTTCCGTCCAGTTGGAGAGCGGGAAGGCGCGCACGCTCTCGCCCTGGCGCACCATGCCATTATAGATGTTCCAGAGTTCCGGACGCTGGTTGCGCGGGTCCCATTTGTGGTCGGGCGTGCGGAAGGAATAAATGCGCTCCTTGGCGCGGCTGGCTTCCTCGTCGCGGCGCGCGCCGCCGAAAGCGGCATCGAACTTGCCGGCGTCGAGCGCCTGACGCAGTGCTTCCGTCTTCATGATGTCGGTGTAGAGCGCAGAGCCATGGGTAAATGGCGTCACATTCTCTGCAGCACCACGCGGGTTGGTGTGCGAGATCAGATCCAGATCGTATTCCTTGACGATATTGTCGCGAAATTCGATCATTTCCTTGAACTTCCAGCCGGTATTGACGTGCAGAAGCGGGAAGGGGATGCGGCCCGGAAAGAACGCCTTGCGCGCCAGATGCAGCAGCACGGAGGAATCCTTGCCGATGGAGTAGAGCATCACGGGACGCTCGAACTCTGCGGCAACTTCACGAAAAATATGGATGGCTTCGTTTTCGAGGGCTTTCAGATGGGGATCGAGCGGCTGCTTGGGTGTGCTGACGCTGGTGCCTTCCGTTTCCGGAACTGCATTGGACATTTTAAACTCCGGCAATGTACTGAATTGAACTGTTAGTTTTGTGGGGCGGGACTGATCGAGCTTTGCGCGGCTTCAGCCACATGCAGACCGCATTCGCGCTTCTCGTCATTTTCCCACCACCAGCGACCGGCACGCTCTGGTTCGCCGGGCTTGATGGCGCGGGTACAGGGCTCACAGCCGATAGACGGGTAACCGCGTGCATGGAGAGGATTGACGGGAATATTCTCCGCCGCGACATGGGCCTTGATCGCATCGATGTCCCAGTCCGCAAGCGGGTTGATCTTGATGAGGTTGCGCTCGGCATCATACTCGGCAAACGGCGTTGAGGCTCGATTGCCTGATTGCCCCCGGCGCAGGCCGGTTATCCAGAAACCGGCGCCTTCAAGCGCTTTGGCAAGCGGAATGAGCTTGCGCACATGGCAGCAGGCGTGACGCGCTTCCACGCTTTCATAGAAGCCGTTCAGCCCGTATTTCGCCGCATAGGCGTCGATGTCGTCCTGTTCGGGATGGAAACGGGTAATGGTGATCCCATACCGATCTTCGGTCTCGTCGATCAGGCGGACGGTTTCGGCAAAGAGACGCCCGGTCTCAAGCGTCGCCACGTCGATCGGCAGACGATGCGTGCCGATCGCTGCGGTAATCACCTGATCTTCGATGCCGAGGCTGGTCGTAAAGACTGAACGCGATCCAAGACCCGCGACGAAGGCCAGTCTCTCCGCAAGGGAAAGATCCTTCAAGGTCGCATCGAGCGAGCTCACATCCTGTAGGGAAAGGGTCTGCGGAGGCGTGTTGATCGTCATTTCTCGATTCCGAAACTTTACTGTCTCGATAATCTTCGAAAGGCGTCATCTTTTACAGAAACGCGCGTGCTTCTGTCGGTCGCTCGCGAGCAAATATCTCTCCTGCGACGACGTTACGCGCAAAAGACTCCCAAGAGGACAAGATAGCTCCCAAACCAATCCTGGCAATAAAACCTCAACCGTCTCGAATTGCAAGAGGATCAAGATATTTTCTGTAATTTTTGTAGAATATTGCTGGGTGCTGTTCTCATTCTTTCGTTTGAGGTCGTCGGCGACCAGCCCATTTTCGCGCAATACCATTCCGGTAACATAATTTTTGCGTGCAAGAAGTCGTCAAAGAGGGCAAGATTGCGAACTGGTTTTGCGCGTTGAGGGATTTCCGCGCATGAGTTGTTGCGTCGATCTTTCGCATCGCGGCGTTTTTCTTATTGCCGTAGCATGCCGCAGGGAAACACTTTTGCGAATAAATCGCAGCTGATTGACCGTAAGTTCTTAAACGCTACTGTGAAGCCGTACGCATCCAGGAGGGTAGTGATGTCGAAATTTCTTTCCAGCCTCAGCGCCATTGCGCTCAGCCTGTCAGTCACATTGGGTGCAGTCGGGCCGGCACTGGCCGACACAAAGCTCTTGAACGTGTCCTATGATCCGACGCGCGAGCTTTACAAGGATTTCAACGAGGCCTTCGCCAAGAAGTGGAAGGCCGATACGGGTGAGGATGTCAGCATCCAGCAGTCGCATGGCGGCTCGGGCAAGCAGGCCCGCTCGGTCATCGACGGTCTCGAGGCCGATGTCGTCACGCTGGCGCTCCAGAGCGATATCGACGCCATCGTCAAGAACAGCGGCAAGATCAATCCCGATTGGCGCACCCGTCTGCCGCATAATTCTTCGCCCTATACGTCCACCATCGTCTTCCTCGTCCGCAAGGGCAACCCGAAAGGCATCCACAATTGGGGTGATCTGGTGAAGGGCGATGTGCAGATCGTCACGCCAAACCCCAAGACGTCGGGTGGCGCACGCTGGAACTATCTCGCGGCCTGGGCCTGGGCGAATGAAGAATTCAAGGGCGACCAGGAAAAGATCAAGGCCTATGTCGGCGATCTCTACAAGCGCGCCCCGGTGCTCGATACCGGTGCTCGCGGTTCGACAGTCACCTTCGCACAGCGTCAGATCGGTGATGTTCTGCTGGCATGGGAAAACGAGGCCTATCTTGCGGGCCAGGAATTTGGCGAAAATGCCTTCGATATCGTCGTCCCGCCGATCTCGATCCTGGCGGAACCGCCGGTGGCCGTGGTTGACGCCAATGTCGATGCCAAGGGTACGCGCAAGGTGGCAGAGGCCTATCTGCAATATCTCTACTCCGACGAGGGTCAGAATATTGCGGCCAAGCACTTCTATCGCCCAAGCAACCCATCTGTCGTCTCCAAGGATCTCTTGAAGCAACTGCCGGATATCAAGCTCGTCACGATCGACGATCCGATCTTTGGCGGATGGGCCAAGGCGCAGCCGGAACATTTCGGCGATGGCGGCATCTTCGACCAGATTTACAAGCCCGCCCAGTAAGTGGATGATGTGCGAACGTCCGGGTGGCCAAGTGCCGCCCGGCCTGGAGCAGAATGGATCGACTGGCTTCACCGCCGGTCGAAAGCGCGTATGATGGCTGGTTCAAGCCATTCGTTTACCCGGAGCATCGATGAGCAATACCCCATCGCAAAGCGGATGGAAGTGGCGTCAGTCTAGCGTCTTGCCAGGTTTCGGCCTGACGCTCGGTTACACGATTACCTATCTCTTTCTCATTATTCTCATTCCCCTCGGTGGCCTTATCTGGTCCACCGCCCATCTCGGATTTGCCGAGTTCGTCGCGATCGCCACCGATCGCAGAACCTTGAACGCGCTTCGTGTCAGTTTCGGCACGGCCTTCATCGCAGCACTCGTCAACGCCTTTTTCGGCGTCATCATCGCTTGGGTCCTTGTCCGCTATCGCTTTCCGGGTCGCCGCTTTGTCGATGCGATCGTGGATCTTCCCTTCGCGCTGCCGACCGCGGTTGCCGGCATTTCGCTGACGACGCTCTATTCCAATAGGGGCTGGATCGGTTCGCTGTTCGAACCGCTCGGCATCAAGATCGCCTTCACGCCGATCGGCATCGTCATTGCCCTGATCTTTATCGGCCTGCCCTTTGTCGTGCGCACGGTGCAGCCCGTCATGGAAGAGATCGACCGGCAGGTTGAGGAGGTTGCAGCGACGCTCGGTGCAAACCGTTTCCAGACGATTACCCGCATTCTGCTGCCGGGCCTCGTTCCCGCCATCCTCACGGGTTTCGCGCTCGCCTTTGCCCGCGGCGTCGGGGAATATGGCTCCGTCATCTTCATTGCGGGCAACATCCCCTATGTGTCGGAAATCGCCCCACTCCTGATCGTCATCCGCCTTGAAGAATTCAACTATGCGGGCGCGACGGGCATCGCCACAATCATGCTGATCATCTCCTTTGCGATGCTCTTCGTCATCAATCTCATTCAGGCCTGGAGCCGTAAGAGGTATGGTTATGCCTGATAAAGCTCAAACCCTCCCGTCCAGGCCGTTCCGCGATCCGGCAAGCGAGGGGCTGCCAGCAAAGCTTGCCCTTTTTCTTGTCGTCTTCCTGTTCTTGGCGCTCTTTCTCGTGCTGCCTCTGGTAGCCGTCTTCGTCGAAGCCTTCCGCAAAGGTATCGAATCCTTCTGGGAGGCGATCGTAGAGCCGGATGCGCTTGCCTCCATCCGCCTGACGCTTCTGGTCGCCGCCATCTCCGTGCCACTCAATCTGATCTTCGGCGTGGCAGCTGCCTGGGCCATCGCCAAGTTCGAGTTCAAGGGCAAGGCCTTCCTCATCACCTTGATCGACCTGCCGTTCTCGATCTCGCCGGTGATTTCCGGTCTCGTTTACGTCATCCTGTTTTCGTCCCACAGCGTGCTCGGGCCCTGGCTGAAGAGCTATGGCATCGAGGTTCTGTTCGCCGTGCCGGGCATCGTCCTTGCGACCATTTTCGTCACGTTTCCCTTCGTTGCCCGCGAACTGATCCCTCTCATGCAGGATCAGGGAACCGGCGACGAGGAGGCCGCGATTTCGCTTGGCGCCTCTGGCTGGCAGACCTTCTGGTATGTCACCTTGCCGAACATCAAATGGGGTCTACTCTACGGCGTGCTTCTGTGTAACGCCCGCGCTATGGGCGAATTCGGTGCCGTTTCAGTGGTGTCGGGCCATATTCGCGGCGAAACCAATACCATGCCGCTGCATATCGAAATTCTTTACAACGAGTACAATATGGGCGCCGCTTTTGCGGTGGCCACACTGCTGGCGGGACTGGCGCTCGTCACCCTTGTACTCAAAACCATTCTCGAAATACGCTTTGGCGCGGGCAACGCTGCCGGCAAGCATTGAAGGGCATATTCATGGAAGTGAAAGTTTCCGGCATCACCAAGCAGTTTGATCGCTTTCCAGCGTTGAACGACGTGTCGCTCAACATCCGCTCCGGCGAGTTGATTGCACTGCTGGGTCCTTCCGGCTCCGGCAAGACGACGCTTCTGCGTCTGATCGCCGGCCTTGAGCAGCCGACCGCCGGCCAGATTTTCTTTGGCGATGAGGATGCCTCCCACCGTTCCGTCCAGGAGCGCAATGTCGGCTTCGTTTTCCAGCATTACGCGCTGTTTCGTCACATGACGGTGGCGGAAAACATCGCCTTCGGCCTGAAGGTGCGACCCTCTGCAACACGGCCGGCTAAGTCGGAAATCCGCAAGCGCGTCTCGGACCTTTTGGACATGGTGCATCTGTCCGGGCTGGAAAGGCGCTATCCCAACCAGTTGTCCGGTGGCCAGCGCCAGCGTGTTGCGCTCGCCCGTGCCGTTGCCATTGAACCCCGTGTCTTGCTTTTGGACGAACCTTTCGGTGCGCTGGATGCCAAGGTGCGCAAGGAGCTTCGTCGTTGGCTTCGCGAATTTCACGACCGTACCGGCCACACGACCGTCTTCGTCACCCACGACCAGGAGGAGGCCCTGGAACTGGCAGACCGCGTGGTGGTGATGAGCCAAGGCAAGATCGAACAGGTCGGCACGGCGGATGATGTCTATGACACGCCGAATTCCCCCTTCGTCTTCTCCTTCATCGGCGAATCGTCCAACCTTCCGGTCAAGGTCCAGAACGGCCAAGTCGTGTTTCAGGGAGAGAGCATCGGCCTCGCTGAGACCGGAGACGGGGAGGGCGACCTGTTCTTCCGTCCGGAAGACGTGGTGCTGACGAATGAGCGAGACGCACTTTACGGGAAGGTGACCACCTGTCGCCGCCTGGCCGGCACGCGCATTGCGGAAATCGATATCGCCAATAATGGACACGAACCCTATCATCTCGAAATCGAGGTGCCGCTGGATGCCTCTGTTTCCGTTGGCAACGACGTGCGCTTTCGTCCTACTCGTTGGCGGGTTTTCAGAACGTAAAAAGTAGAAAAGGAAAAGGGCCGCTTCGAGCGGCCCTTCCATGAGTTTGGTCATTGTCTCAGACCCGAAACGTTTTGCAACGCTTCGAAGGGAAGGCGGATCAGGCCGAGGGCTGCCTCGTCAAAATCAAATCCTTTCCATTGCCTGCTGCCAAGACCGAAATCTCATTAGACATTGGATCACCTTCCTTTCTCTACGTTGAACATAGTATGAAGGTAATCCGATTCGCGCCGATTGCAAGAGGGCGCGTTTATATCGATGCCGCCAGCCGAACAAGCCCCGATAGAGCGCTGTGCGTCCTATTCGACGCGCAAAGGGCGCCCCATCTCTTTTGATCTACGCATCGTGCTTTCCGAGAATCGACTCCGATTTTCGGGCCGATGCTGTAGCCCGCAAACGGCTGTGCGGTGCCGGAAAAGCTTTCAAGCCCGCCGGCGCCTAGCTCAAATCTCTGATATTACTCGCTGATACGCATCACGATCTTGCCGATATGGCTGCTGCTTTCCATCAGCCTATGGCCTTCCGAAACCTGATCGAAGTCGATCACGTCATGAATGACAGGGGCCACCTTGCCGGCTTCGAGCAGCGGCCAAACCTGCTCGACGAGTTCATCGCGAATGGCGCGTTTCTCGTCAGCCGTGCGTGGCCGCATGGTGGAGCCGGTGACGGTGAGGCGTTTGACCATGATGGGGCGTAAGTCCACCTTCTCGGCAATCGTACCGCCGAGGAACGCGATCATGGACAGGCAGCCGTCCTTGGCAAGCGAGGCGATGTTTTTTTCAAAGTAGGATGCGCCGATCATGTCGAGAATGACATCCACGCCCTTGCCGCCGGTCGCGTCCTTGATGACGGCGGCGAAGTCCTCTTGTTTGTAGTTGATCGCCCGCTTGGCGCCAAGCGTCTCGCAGGCGTCACATTTCTCCTTCGAACCTGCCGTGGTGTAGACCTCGGCACCAAAGGCCTTTGCAAGCTGGATTGCCGTGGTGCCGATACCGCTGCTGCCGCCATGGATAAGGACACTTTCGCCTTCCGTCAGGCCTGCCATCTGGAAAAGGTTGGCCCAGACGGTGAAGAAGGTTTCCGGCACCGCCGCCGCCTTCACCGCATCATAACCTTTGGGGAAGGGCAGGGCCTGGCCAGCGGGCACGACGCAATATTCGGCGTAGCCTCCGCCATTGGCAAGCGCGCAGACCCGGTCGCCAACTTGGAAATCGCTGACGCCTTCACCTAGCGCGACGACTTCACCGGCAACTTCAAGACCGAGAACGGGGCTTGCATCTTTCGGCGCGGGATAGTTTCCCTGACGCTGCGCCACATCCGGGCGGTTGATCCCTGCTGCCTGAACCTTGACTAGAAGTTCCCCGGCCTTGGGTGAGGGCAAAGGCCCGTTTGAAAACGTCATGACCTCAGGTCCGCCAAAGTTGGGCAGATCGACAAAACGCATGGTGGACGGCAGTGACACGGGTGGCCTCCTCAAAGCTTTCTTACGGTCCGCTAAACTTAGGTGACCCGTGTGGCTTATGAAAGAAGGCGTAATGCCGCTCCCCCCCTATTTCATTTCGCCATGGCTGCAGATGACGAGACCGGCATCGCTTTCCTTGGCCGCCTTCTTGATGTTGGCGATTTCGGCGCCAATCCCCTCGGGATTGCCGATCAACATGCCCTTGGGCAGTTGAAGAACGCCGATGGAGCAACGCAGAAGCGCAAATTCCCGCTCGTTGCCGAAGCGGTCGAAGCCCTTGATCTGTCCAGCGAGACGATCTTCTTCCGAATAAAGCGAGATGACGTCGTCGTGGAAATCGCTGAGCAACCGCTCCAGAATTTCCGTAACCTCGTCCTTCGTCCAGTCGCGAACGCCGATGAAAAAATCATCGCCGCCGATATGGCCGAGGAAGCAGTCGCCGGAGAAGAAGTATCGTTTCATCAGCGCCGAGAACAGGCTGATCGCGTGGTCGCCGACATGGAAGCCGTATTTGTCGTTAAAGGGTTTGAAGTTGTCGAAATCGCAATAGCAGAAGAAGCGATCCTCATCGCTGTCGCGGCAGGATTCCTCGATGAAGCCGCTGATCGCACGGTTGCCGGGAAGCGCCGTCAGGGGGTTCTGCTCCTGTGCCAGCTTTAATTGTTTTTCGTTGATGACCTTGATCAGCGAGGCGGCCGAGACGACGCCGACATAGCGCATGTTTTCGGTGAGGATGACGCAGGCGCTGCCGCCCATATTGGCGAAGATATTCATCAGCCGATCCGCATCCGCATCCAGCCCGACGATCGGGGCGCGATCGACAAAATGCGAGATCGTCCGCTCATAGACCTTGTTCTTCAAGAGATCGCGGCCAAAGGGCTGATAGATGTATTCCTTCAGATGATACTCGTTGATCACCCCGCGCGGTTCGCCATTGGCGTTGAGAACTGGAAAGAAAGCCTGCTCCGGATTGCGGCGGAAGAGTTCGAAGACGCTGTCGATGCTGTCGTTCTCATAGACAGTGGGCAGGTGCTCGATCTGGCGGCGGATCAGGATCTCGTCGAGTGTCTGACGATTGCGCCGGTTTTCGCCGAGAATTTGGAGATGCGGAAACGATGTCTGCAATTCCTTGACGAAGGTCGTGGGGCGAGAGACGAACCAGCCTTGGACCAGATCGACGCCCATCTCCCGGCAGGCGAGGAATTCACCTTCCGTCTCGATGCCTTCGGCAATGACGCGCACGCCGAGCACATGGGCGATGTTGACGATGTTCTTGACCATGTGCCGCTTGCGCGGATTGCGCTCGACGTCCTGGATGAAGTAGCGGTCGATTTTCAGATAATCGACGTCGAAATCGCAAAGCAGCTTCATCTCGCCGTGGCCGACGCCAAAATCGTCGATGGCGAGCTTGAAGCCTTCCTTGCGCATGCGGTTGATCAGGGTACTGAATTCCGGCACGCTGGTATTGTCGAAGCGTTCCGACAGCTCGAAGCAGATGGAGGAGGGCGGGATCTTTGCCTGCGCCAATTGTTCCAGCAGCTTGTCGACAATGATGTCGCCGTGGGGAATGAGCCTGACATCGAGGTTGAGAAACAGCGTGGCGGAGGCCAAATCCGGAAGCGTGGAAAACTTGGCGAGTGCGCGGCTCGCAATCATCTTCTCCAGTTCGATGAGCTGGCCGTCCGCTTCGACATGATCGAGAAGTTCGAGAGGGTTGGAAAAGCCGATGCGGTCATATCCGCGCATCAGGGATTCATAACCGAAGACGGTGCCGGTCGTCGCTTCGACGATCGGCTGGAAGGCGCATTCGAGCACCAGCTTTGCCATGGAAATCATCTGGCCGCTGGAAAACCGTCTTATGATATTTGGCTCGGCACTTATCGACACCACGCGTTTTCTCCACCATTGCAGGATCGTTTGCAGCAATCCTGCCCGACCCTATGTTTTTAGGCGGGAGTGTGGAGAGAACTCCTCAATGAAAACTTTACGGCAGATGAAACTTTGGTGACAGTTTCATGTCCGGTCAGGTGGCGTCAAATCAGATGTCGCTCAGCGTCTATGTGTGTTGTGGAAGGCATAGAGCTCCGCCACATTGACGGCCTCGCTATCGCTCTTCCGGCGCTCGACGAAGCCGCCCTTGTTTCTTTGCTGTGTCTCTGCCCAGAGCTTCAGCGCGGCGCGCACGACTTCGCTGCTGGAGGCGTAGGCACCGCAGGCCACGGCTTCGTGCATCTTCGCAGCCTGTTCCGGAGAGATCGATACGGTCAACACTGGCATGGTGGTCCTCCCTATTGCCAAGCTGCGGGATTTTTCCCGTCAGCCGCATTTGCCGTCGTAAACTCACTTTGCAGCATGTGCATATTCTGCGGATCGCAAGGCGGCGGTCGAATAGAACGTGAGAAGTTATTCTTGGTTCCCGCTAAAAACACTCAGAGCTAGAAGAGTGTCGAACACGTGATCGATCCTCTCATTGACATGGCGCAAACCAGGTGAAAACTCGTCGCATTTTTTATTGATTGATCAGTCAATCAATAATAAAAAAACCGAAAGGAGATCTGTATGCCCAAAGTCGGAATGGAGCCATTGCGGCGCAAAGCGCTGGTCGATGCAGCTCTACGCACCATAGGCCATCATGGTTCGCTGAATGTGACGATGTCGGACATCGCACGAGAGGCGGGGGTCTCGGCGGCCCTCGCGCACCATTACTTCGGCAGCAAGCAGCAACTCCTGCTGGAGACGATCCGCAGCCTGTTGCGGGATTTGCGGCGGGATGCTGTTGCGGCGTTGACTCGGGCGTCCGGCGCGCGCGAGCGCCTCAGCGCCATAGTGCGGGTGTCGTTTCAAAGCGACCAGTTCACCCAGGAAACGGTGGCGGCGTGGCTGGCCTTTTATGTCGAGGCGCAGCGCTCAGAGGAAACCCGCCGTCTTCTCGTCGTCTATACCAAGCGCCTTCGCTCCAACATCATGAATAGCCTCGGTCGTCTTTGCCCGCCCGACGACGCGGCAAGGATCGCCGAAGGGGCAGCGGCCCTGATCGACGGGCTTTATATTCGCCACAGTCTGCATGCCGCACCGCTTGGCATCTCCGCCGCGGGCGCTCTGGTCGAAGATTACTTCGACGTGCAGCTGAAACGCTTTCTGGACAACAAGCCGTCCACCCGCATTCTTTAAGGACACTGATCATGACGTTGAAAGCCCAGCCGAAAGCCTCGCACTTCATCGATGGCGACTATGTTGAAGATGATAAGGGAACGCTGATCGAAAGCATCTATCCGGCGACCGGTGAAGTCATCGCGCGCCTTTATGCGGCGACCCCTGCCATTGTCGAGCGAGCAATCGCCTCGGCGAAGCGCGCGCAGAAAGAATGGGCTGCGATGAGCCCGACGGCACGCGGGCGTATCCTGCGCCGTGCTGCAGACATTATGCGCGAGCGCAACCGCGAGCTTTCTGAACTTGAAACGCTCGACACCGGCAAGCCTATTCAGGAAACCATCGTTGCTGATCCGACCTCCGGGGCTGATTGCTTCGAATTCTTTGGCGGCATCGCGCCGTCTGCGCTGAACGGCGATTACATTCCGCTCGGCGGCGATTTTGCCTATACCAAGCGTGTCCCGCTTGGTGTCTGCTTCGGTATCGGCGCCTGGAACTACCCCCAGCAGATCGCCTGCTGGAAGGCGGCGCCCGCGCTCATCGCCGGCAACGCCATGGTCTTCAAGCCATCGGAAAACACCCCGCTGGGGGCCTTGAAGATCGCCGAAATTCTCATCGAAGCGGGGCTACCGAAAGGTCTCTTCAATGTCATTCAGGGGGATCGCGATACCGGCCCGCTCCTCGTCAACCATCCAGATATCGCCAAGGTGTCATTGACTGGCTCGGTTCCCACGGGTCGCAAGGTCGCTGCCGCGGCTGCGGGCCATCTGAAGCATGTGACGATGGAACTTGGCGGCAAGTCGCCGCTCATCGTCTTCGACGACGCCGATATCGAAAGTGCGGTTGGCGGCGCCATGCTCGGCAATTTCTATTCCTCTGGGCAGGTCTGCTCCAATGGCACGCGCGTCTTCGTTCAGCGGGGTGCAAAACAACGTTTCCTCGACAATCTCAAGAGCCGCACCGACGCCATGATCATTGGCGACCCCATGGATGAGACAACCCAGATCGGCCCGCTCGTCTCGAAGGCGCAGCAGGAAAAGGTGCTGGCCTATATGGAGAAGGGCAAGGCCGAAGGCGCAACGCTCGTAAGCGGGGGCGGCATTCCCAACAATATCTCCGGCCAGGGCTATTACGTGCAGCCGACCGTCTTTGCCGATGTGAAGGACGACATGACCATTGCCCGCGAGGAGATCTTCGGGCCGGTGATGTGCGTGCTGGATTTCGACGATGAAGACGAGGTTGTCGCCCGCGCCAACGCGACCGAATTTGGCCTCGCGGGCGGCGTCTTCACGGCCGATCTGTCGCGTGCGCATCGCGTCGTCGACCAGTTGGAGGCCGGCACGCTCTGGATCAACACCTATAATCTGTGCCCGGTCGAAATGCCCTTCGGCGGCTCCAAGCAATCCGGCTTCGGCCGGGAAAATTCGGCCGCAGCCCTCAATCATTACAGTGAGTTGAAGACGATCTACGTGGCAACAGGCAAAGTCGAAGCGCCCTATTGATGGATACTCCCTTGGCTCAGGGAGTATCCAATCGATCCGGCTACCCGCCAGTCGCCTTTCGGCCCTGACGGCGGGTAATTAACACCAAGAGAGATAACAGATGCAGCAGGCAGATTTCGTCATTGTCGGTTCCGGGTCCGCTGGCTCAGCCATGGCCTATCGCCTGTCGGAAGACGGCAAGTATTCTGTCATCGTCATCGAGGCAGGCGGATCGGATTTCGGGCCATTCATCCAGATGCCGGCGGCACTGGCCTGGCCGATGAGCATGAAGCGCTACAATTGGGGCTATCTCTCCGAGCCGGAGCCGAATCTCAACAATCGCCGCATCACCGCCCCCCGCGGCAAGGTCATCGGCGGCTCGTCCTCCATCAACGGACTTGTCTATGTCCGTGGTCACGCGGAAGACTTCAACCGCTGGGAAGAACGGGGTGCGCAGGGCTGGGCCTATGCGGATGTGCTGCCATACTTCAAGCGCATGGAACATAGCCATGGCGGCGAGCAAGGCTGGCGTGGCACGGACGGGCCGCTGCATGTACAGCGTGGTCCGGTGAAGAACCCTCTCTTCCATGCCTTCATTCAGGCTGGCGCACAGGCAGGGTTCGAACTGACCGATGATTACAACGGTTCGAAGCAGGAGGGCTTCGGCCTGATGGAGCAGACGATCCATGACGGTCGTCGCTGGTCCGCAGCAAACGCGTATCTGAGGCCCGCTCTGAAGCGCGGTAATGTCACGCTCGTGCACGGCTTTGCGCGCAAGATCGTGATCGACAATGGCCGCGCGACAGGCGTCGAGATTGAACGCAAGGGTGCCGTCGAGACGATACGCGCAAACCGCGAAGTGATCGTTGCCGCCTCGTCCTTCAACTCGCCGAAACTGCTGATGCTCTCCGGCATCGGTCCGGCGCAGCATTTGCAGGACATGGGTATCGAGGTGAAAGTGGACCGTCCGGGCGTTGGTGCCAATCTGCAGGACCATATGGAATTCTACTTCCAGCAGGTCTCGACCAAGCCTGTATCGCTCTATTCATGGCTGCCATGGTTCTGGCAGGGCGTGGCGGGTGCGCAGTGGCTGATGACCAAGGGCGGGCTTGGTGCCTCCAACCAGTTCGAGGCCTGCGCCTTCCTGCGCTCCGCACCAGGATTGAAGCAGCCGGATATCCAGTTTCATTTCCTCCCCGTCGCCATTTCCTACGACGGCAAGGCCGCCGCCAAGAGCCATGGCTTCCAGGTGCATGTCGGCTACAACCTGTCGAAATCCCGCGGCGACGTTAAGCTTCGATCGTCCGATCCGAAGGACGACCCGGTGATCCGCTTCAACTATATGAGCCACGCAGAAGACTGGGAGAAATTCCGCCATTGCGTGCGCCTCACGCGCGAGATTTTCAGCCAGAAAGCCTTCGACGAGTTCCGCGGCCCGGAAATCCAGCCGGGCGAAAGTGTTCAGTCCGATGCGGAGATCGACGCCTTCCTGCGTGAACATCTGGAAAGCGCCTACCACCCCTGCGGCACCTGCCGGATGGGCGCCAAGGACGATCCTTTGGCGGTCGTCGATCCGCAATGCCGCGTTATTGGGGTCGAAGGCCTGCGCGTGGCGGATAGTTCGATCTTCCCGCATGTGACCTATGGCAACCTCAATGCACCGTCGATCATGACAGGAGAAAAGGCCGCGGATCATATTCTCGGTCGACAGCCACCGCCGCGGTCAAATCAGGAGCCCTGGGTCAATCCGCGGGCGGCGGTCAGCGATCGCTAGAGCTCCGCGCGTCCCTGTGGATGCGAAGTACGCTCTATCTTTTTGAAACCATGATGCGTAGGGGTCAATGATAGTCGTCTTCGCGCTGGTGGCGGACTGCGGCTATCGTAACGGTTTCCGGACCGTCGATACGGAAGAGAACCACATAACCTGATGAGCCGAATGGAACAAGGAGCTCGCGCATAACGCTGGTTCCACCATCCGCGCGGCGGCAGCTGAATGGAAAATCAACCAGAATACCAAGCCCTGCGCTTATTGCCCTTAGGGCCCGTTCGGCGGTCTCGATGTCATATTCGATCAGGTAATCGTAAATGCGATCAGAGTCTTCCAACGCTTCGGCGGTGTACCGGAGAGTATAAGTCATTTTTGCTTGGAAGCTCTCGCCGCTTTAGCGGCCTCAAGTTTCTGCCGCATCGAGGATAATACGTCCTCAGTCGTGTAATATACCCCTGTGCGTTCGGCATCCTCCAAAGACGCCAAACCTCTGGCGATGAATTCCGCCTGCGATTTGCGGATTTCCACCTGCTTGCGCACGGCCTCTTCGATGAAGCTGGACAGCGTCTCGCCCTCTCTGAGCACGCTTTGCGCTTTTTCTCGAAATTCCGGTTCGACCCGAAGCGGCGGCAGCGTCGCGCTTTTCATCGGAATGGCTCCTGCATTGCAATTGCGATACGTAAATCTGCGCCTTTCCATGGCATTTGTCAAAGATATGGTTGCAATCGGGACTTTCGGGTCTGATAAGAAACCTCTCCATTGAAATGCAGAAACGTACCATGCCCGCCACTTACAAGAACATGAAAATGGTCCGCCGTTCCCGCGTCATGTGGGGATCGTGGCGGATCTGGAAGCCAAGAGCCGTTTTCTGGCTCGGCGCCATTGCGGTAGGGCTGATCAGCGTCGCCTTTGCCAAGGCGGCAGATTGGGCGCAGCACGTTTTTTCCGCAACCACATCGTCAGGCGAGTGGGCATTCCTTTTGCCGCTCATCATCACGCCGCTCGGCTTCGTCATCTGTGCGTGGTTGGCACTCGTGGTGTTTCCAAATTCCGGCGGAAGTGGCATTCCGCAGGCCATCGCCGCGCGCCATTTCCATCATGACGAAGACCGGTCTCGCCTGTTGTCGATCAAGCTTGCCGTCGGCAAGATCGTGCTGACGGTTGTTGGTCTCATGTCCGGCGCATCCATAGGGCGCGAGGGGCCAACGGTACAGGTCGGCGCCTCGATCATGCTTCTGGCCGCACGGGTTGGCGGCATGGCGCAGGCGAGGGGTCTGATCCTCGCCGGATCGGCAGCAGGGATCGCTGCGGCCTTCAACACACCACTTGCCGGCGTCGTCTTTGCGATTGAAGAGATGAGCCGGTCCTATCAGTCCCGCGCCAACGGCCTGGTGCTGACCGCCGTCATCCTCTCGGGTTTGGCATCGCTCGGACTAGTCGGCAGCTACACCTATTTCGGCACTAGCACCGTCATGATGCAAACGGGGAAGGATTGGAGCCTCGTTCTCATCTGCGGTATCGGCGGCGGCTTTCTGGGTGCCATCTTCAGCGCGGGCGCGCTTCGTGCCTCGCAGCGCATTCGCCGGTGGGCGCATACGGTTCCGTTGAAGCGCATGCTGATTGTTGCAGCCGTCTGCGGCTTGGCCTCAGCCATCATCGGCGTCCTCAGCGGTGGTGCGACCTTTGGCACTGGCTATGAGCAGGCGAGGGCGGCCGTCGAGGGTGAGCCCGCGCCGATGTTGTTCTTTGCCGAGAAGCTGATGACGACATTCCTTGCCATGCTGTCGGGCATTCCCGGCGGCATATTCGCCCCATCGCTTTCCGTGGGTGCGGGCTTCGGCAGCACCGTCTCTTCTCTTCTTGGCAGCAGCATCGCGCTCGGCGCCATCCTTGGCATGGCAGGTTATTTTGCCGGTGTCGTTCAGGCCCCGATGACGGCTTTCGTGATTATTCTGGAAATGACGGGCAATCACGATGGCGTCATCGCGATCATGGCCGCGTCGATGCTGGGCTACCTGACCTCACGAATGATCTCTCCTGAGCCCCTCTACCACGGCCTGTCGCGCGTCTTCATCGCGCAGGGAATCAGGGCAAGGCGCGCGAGTGAAGCCGAGCACCACGAAAGCGATGCTCAGGCAGAGCCGGGTGCGCGCTCCGGCGCCGGTTCGAACGGGTTGACGCCGAAGTAACCGAGCCCTGGGATTTTGATGCCGGGGTTCTGGACGTCGATGCCAGCGACAAGGCCGAGGAAATTGATTTCAAAGCCGCTGCGTAAACCGGCGGACAGTCCAAACAGTCCACCGAGCGAAATGCTGACATCCTTCCAATCCTCGGCAATATGAACGAACTCGCCGTTCGGCAGGTAGTCGCGACCGACAGCGTCGGGCGGCAACACCACGCCGAGTTCCGGCACGCTGCGCAGAACATGGGCAATAAAGGTATTGGAATTGGGGCCAGGGTAAATCCGGTAGCCCCCTGCCTTGGCGTAAGGATAGTCGGCGATCGCCTGCTGGATTTTCGGGATCAGCCTCTCGGCTTCGTCACCGTGCAGTTCCAGAACCTTGCGGGGCATGTTCGAATACCAGTAGGCATCCGGCGCGTAGGCATTGCGGCGGATAGGCGAGCCCCAGCCGACCTTGTCGTAGCGCTCATAGCTCGCAGCACCTTCCGGCTTCATCACGATCCAGGCGTGGCTGGCAATCGAGCCTTTGAAGCCGCCGGTCATGGCCGAATAGACATAGATCGCCGCGGGCTTGTCCATGGCCGCTTCCGGCAGAATGCCCGCGGAAGACCAGCGCGCATTGCGGTAGCCGGTCGGATGGTCCTTCATCACCCACAGACCCGCAGAGGCGAGGGCAGGCAGGAGATAGACGAGAAAAACGACGGCCAGAAACCGCTTGGCAAATTTCAATGGAGTGCCCCGTGCATGATGCGAACAATAGGATTAGATAGGGATCGCATTTCGAATTTTTTGAGGCTGGCATCACGCACAACCCCGTTACCGTTGAGGTCACCCGCGGCAACCTCGTCGAAAGCCGCCATCGAGGCATGGCCGTCGTGGTGGATGGCGATGGCAAGGTTGTCTTTTCGGCAGGCGATGCTGAGAGCGCGGTCTTCCCGCGTTCCGCATGTAAGGCCATGCAGGCCTTGTTCATGGTGGAAAGCGGTGCTGCGGATGCTTACGGTTTCGGCAACCGAGAGCTCGCACTCTCCTGCGCATCCCATTCGGGAGAAGAGGCGCACGTGGAACTGGCGGCATCGATGCTCGCAAGAGCGGGCCATGATCTCAGCGCGCTGGAATGTGGTGCGCACTGGTCGCTCGACCAGAAGGCGCTGATAGGCCAGGCGCGCGGCATGGAGAAGCCGACGGCGCTGCACAACAACTGTTCCGGCAAACATTCCGGCTTCATCTGCGCCTGCAGCCATAATCGCATCGAGACGAAAGGTTACGTCAATGCCGAGCACCCGTTGCAGCGCGAAATCCGCGCGACCATGGAAAGCCTCACGGGCGCTGCCATCGCCGAGGACAGTTGCGGCATCGATGGATGCTCCATCCCGGCCTATGCCGTACCGCTAAAATCACTGGCGCACGGTTTTGCCAAGATGGCGACCGGGCAAGGGCTGGAGCCGATCCGCGCTCAGGCCTCGCGCCGCCTGATCGAGGCTTGCATGGCAGAGCCCTTTTACGTCGCGGGAACGGGCCGCACCTGCACAAAGCTCATGGAAATCGCCCCGGGTAAGATTTTCGCCAAGACCGGCGCCGAAGGGGTTTTCGTCGGCATCCTGCCGGAGAAGGGATTGGCCATCGCGGTCAAATGCGAGGACGGCACGACCCGTGCCGCCGAGGCGATGATTGCCGCTCTACTGGCGCGATATTTCGATAAGGAGAGCGTGGAAGCGCATGCCCTCGACTCGATCGCGAACCGCTCCATGAAGAACTGGAACGGCATCCATGTCGGTGACATCCGTGTAACGTCGGCTCTAACGCCTTGATTCAACGGATCGTACTTTCCGGAAATCGATTCCGATTTCCGGGTCGATGCTTGAGCGCTTAAGCCGGTTCGGCAGCTCTCGCATCCCACATTGCCTTGAAGGCTGGGCGGGACTGGCAACGCTCCAGCCATGCCTTCACGGCAGGATGCGCATCAAAAAGCGGCGCTTGCGCCTGCGCGTAGCGAACCACTTCCGCAGCGTTCAGATCGGCAACAGTGAAGCGGTCGCCGACCAGATAGTCTTTGTCCGCCAAGTGCTGTTCCAGCACGCGGAAGGGCCGGCGCAACATGCGCGCTGCTACCTCGATGACGGCCTTGCCGGTTTCGCTGTCGGCCAGGCCCTCGGCAAAGGTCGAGGAAATCTTCAGCGCAGTCGTCTCGATTTCCGTCGCGGCGAAGAAGGACCATTGCAGCATATGCGCATCTTCCGCCGCGTCTTTTGGCGCGACGGAGGTGCCGTATTTCCGCGCCAGGTAAAGATTGATCGCCATCGACTCGTAAAGCACCATGCCGTCATCCTCGATGCAGGGGATCGTTCCCATCGGGTTGATGGCCAGATAGGAGGGCGTCAGCGTGTTGAGCGGCGCATCGGCTGCCATCGGGTCGGCGAGCCGCCGCGCCTGGATGACGGGCACATGGTCGAACGCAATATCCAGTTCTCCTGCAAGCCATAATGTCCGCGTGGCCCGGGAGCGATAGACGCCATAAATTGTCAGCACTGCAAAACCCTCTCATGTTTATAGGACGTTAGAGACATTTCTGGCCGAATCCAACGTTTATGTCACGTTTCGACAGGAGGTGTAGTTCAGCTGGCGAGATTCTGATATATGTAGGAATTCTAATAAAAAGAATGCAATATTAGTAGTATTACTAGGAGAGCGCCGCGGTGACGGCAGACGGTAGAGACTGAATTTTGTTAATTCAGTATAAGTATATCTTCTATAGGCTAAATCCCATTGCTCTCCAGCCCGTTTGTGCTGACCATCGATCATAAGCAAATGCACCAGACTGAAGAATTTTAATGGAGTTTTATAAGATGCGTGAAGAAAACGGTCCAATACCGTCAACATCATCGGCGCCATCTCTCCAAATCCCGATGTCTTACATCCACCGGCACGGTCTGACTTTCTTGCTCGATAACGTACCCGAAATGGTTTTCATCAAGGATTGCGAAGGCCGGTACGAGTACATGAACGCCGCCGCCCTTGCCTCACTCGGCCACGAGCGGGATTACTTGGACGGGCGCACATTGACGATCTTCGACCTCGCGCCGAAGCAAGTTGCCGATTGTATCGATCGCCTGGATCGCCGCATCCTTTCCAACAATACCAATGTCTACGATGCCGAAGAGCCGATCGCCGCAGACGACGGAACAACACGCTGGTACTCCGGCACACGCATCATTCTACGCGATGATGATGGTACGCCGGTAGGGCTTGCCGGCGTTTCACGCGAGATCACCCTGACCAAGCGTCAAGAAACCATGCGCAAAAGCCATGCTGCTCTCCTGGAAATGATCGTCAAGGGAAAGCCCCTCAAGGATATCCTCGCCGCCGTGGTGCGCGAGGTCGAAAGCCTGCTGGACCATGTCTGTGGTTCGGTTCTCTTGCTGGACGAGAAGACGGCATTGCTGCGCAACGGCGCGGCACCGTCGCTACCGAAAGAATACGTGTCGAAAGTGGATGGTGTTCCCGTTGGGCCGACCAATGGCTCCTGTGGCACGGCCGCCTTTCGCAAAGAGCCTGTCTATGTCAGCGACACGCTGGAAAATCCGCTCTGGACCAATTATGTCGAAGCGGTCAAGCCCCATGGCCTTCGCTCCTGCTGGTCCACGCCTGTCATAGGCAACAACAACGTTCTGCTCGGAACATTCGCGCTCTACTCCAAAGCGGTTCGCATGCCGACAGAGACGGAAAAAGAAATCATCGACATGGCAACCAATATTGCCGGGATCGCGATCGACCGCCGCCGCGCCGAAGAACGTGTGCATTACATGGCCCACCACGATCCGTTGACCGGTCTGTCGAACCGCAATCTCTTCTGGGGCCAGTTCCGCCGAGCGCTTCACGAGGCCAAGCGGGAGGGTCGTCTGGTGGGAATCACCTATCTCGATGTCGATAAGTTCAAGCAGATCAACGATCTTCACGGACATGCAGCAGGGGACGATGTTCTTCGTGCCATCGCCGAACGTATCACCAAAAACGTTCGCGCTTCGGATATTGCGGTGCGCCTTGGTGGTGATGAGTTCGCCATCATTTTCAGCAATCCCAAACGAGATGAAGCCGGGGTGATGACGCGGCTTGAAGCCATTCGCCAAGCGGTGCAGGAGCCGATCGCAATTTCGACAGGCGCGATTACTGTGACCTGTTCGATGGGAACGGCGTTCTATCCGACCGATGGAACGACGCCGGAGAACCTTTTGGCCCGCGCTGATACCGCCATGTACGAGGCGAAGAGGGTTGGTCGAGACGCTGCGAAAGCCGGGCCAGAGGTTGGAAGCGCCGCGTAACGCGAAAGACGAATCAGGCCTTTGACGGCCAGCGCTCTAGGTGCGCGCATCCGGAGCAAGGCGCGTCTCGAAGCGTCCGATGAAGCGGTCGAAAAGCGCGGCGAAGGCGGCCACATCCTCCTGCGGCCAGTCACTGACCACATCTTGGATGATTGCGATCTTGGCGTCGCGCATATCTTCGAGAATACTGCGGCCCAGTGCCGTGACAATAATCACGCTGCGCCTGCCGTCTTCCTGCGACACATCCCGTTGCAGCAGCCCTCTGCCAACCATATCTGCGACCAGACGGCTTCCACGTGATGGATCAAGCCGCATGCCTTCGGCGATTGAGCCGACCGTCGCGTCACCTTGTGTCCGATGCACCACATCCAGAACATCAAGATGCGAGAGATCAAGCCCTGGTGCGAGCTTCGCAATCGCCGTACGACCGATGACACGCCGGCCGATCATGATGCGCATGCGTGTCATCGTGTGGCTGATAGCCAGCACGTCATCCTGAACGGACACGCTCCTATCGGCGCGCTTGAGGATCTGATTGTTCATGTGATGCCCTCGCTCCTAACCAAGCACAACATACATCAATACTTGGAAAGATGCCATTGACATATATGTGCCAAAAGCACATAAATTGACGCCTAACGCGAGGCCTTTCCATGGATATGTCGGTGAACTCTGCGGCTCCACTCGTGACGGAGCCCCGTCGCAGACTTATTGTCTTTCTCTTTCTGATGCTGGCCATGTTCATGGCGACGCTGGATAACCAGATCGTCTCCACCGCCTTGCCGACCATTGTGGGCGAGTTCGGCGCGCTTGAACGCTTCGGCTGGGTCGGCTCCGCTTATCTCCTGGCCACCAGCGCCGTCATGCCGGTTTATGGAAAGCTCGGCGACCTCTTTGGCCGCAAATATGTGATGATCTTTGCCGTCGTCCTCTTTACCATCGGTTCGCTTGCCTGCGGCCTGGCCTGGTCGATGGATTCGTTGATCGCTGCCCGCGTTCTTCAGGGCCTTGGCGGCGGCGGTATCATGGTTTCGATCTTCTCCGTCAACGCTGATCTGTTTGCCCCGCGTGAACGCGCCCGCTATCAGAGCTATTCGAGCCTCGTGATCATGGCATCCGGCAGTGTCGGACCGATCCTGGGCGGCACGATGAGCGATCTCTTCGGCTGGCGCTCCATCTTTCTCATCAACCTGCCCATCGGCATTGTCGTGCTGCTGGGTCTTGCCTTTCTCCTTCCGTATCGTCGACCCGACCGTCAGCCGAAGATCGATTACGTCGGTGCCGTGTTGCTGGCAGCCGCAATTTCCAGTGTTGTGCTTTGGGCTGACAGCGCTGAACTCTTCGGTTCGCTGATCGCCTGGCAGAGCCTTGCGATCATCGCCTTCGCCATTGTCTGTGCCACTCTTTGGGTACAGGTGGAGAAGCGGGCACCCGAGCCGATCGTGCCGCTGCGCTTGTTCAAGGATTCGACCTTTCCTCTGCTGATGATCATTTCGATCGTCAGCGGTGGACTCGGCATCGGCATGGTCAATTATTATGCCCTCTTCCTGCAGACGACGACGGGGCTTTCGCCTTCTGAAGCAGGCCTCTTCTTCATCGCCGTCACTGGTGGCATCGTCATGGGATCTCTGACGGCAGGCCGGCTGATTTCGAAGACGGGAAGCTACAAGCCGTTTTCGATCATCAGCCTGTCGATTGCCGTGATTGCGATGCTGTCGCTCTCGCAGGTCCATGCTGGCACACCCCTGGCGATCATCGCTGCACTGTTGTTGCTGCAAGGACTTGGCGTCGGCCTCGGCCAGCAGGCGCCGATCATCGGCGTGCAGAATTCCGCGGCGAAAGCCGATATCGGTGCGGCAAGCGGCGCCGTTACCCTGACGCGTATGGGCGGTGCGGCACTTGCGATCTCCATCTACGGCGCGGTCATATCCTCAAGTCTCAAGGGGACCGGCGCCGATATCCAAGGGGTTGGCAACATTCAGGAACTGACACCCAAAATGCTGGCGCAATTGCCTGCCGCCTCGCAGCACGCCGTGGCCGATCTTTATGCCGCCGCCTTCACCCCGCTTTTCCTCGTCGCGGCTGCAACGGCGGTGATCGGTCTGGTCGCTGCGGTGATGCTGAAGAATGTCCGGCTGCCGATCAGCATGGAACAGAAGGCGCCGCAAGACTGAAATCTGGCGGCATCGGTATCGATATGTCCCGACCGATGACGGCCCGGTTGCGGCCGTCTCGTTTGGCCTCATACATGCGCAAGTCTGCCTCTTTGAGGAGAACGTCCGCATCGCAAAGTGCGGAAAAACTCGCTGTCCCTATGCTGATGCTGAGCTCCACGATCGCGCCGGACTCCGTCAGAAGTGGCGTCGAGGACACCGATTTCAGGAACACGGTAGCCATACGGTCGATCTCCGCCGGCGAAGTGACGCCATCAAGGAAGATGACGAATTCCTCGCCGCCGATGCGCCCAAGGAAATCTTCTGGTCTCAGACCTTTTCGCAGCGCCTTGGCAATCGTCTGCAAGGCCTGATCCCCGGTCCGGTGGCCGAAACGATCGTTGATGGACTTGAAGTGATCCGCGTCGATGAAGAGCACGCTGCCTTCGGTGCTGGCACGCTCGCTCATGCGCTGCATGAAGCCGATACGATTATAGGCCTCGGTCATGGGATCGCGCAGGGACGCCTCTATGGCGGCAGCGTGGGCGGCAACCAGATCGCGATGCAGACTATCGAGTTCCAGATGAGAGCGGGTGAGGGCGGCGCGGGCCTGTTTCAAACGCTCCAGCTGATAGAACTGAACGCCGCTGGCTGGTCCGGCAATGGCGATCGGGCAGATGACTGCCATCAAGAGACCGACACCTTCCACGGTGCCACCCATCTGCGGAACGAGGACTGAAACGATCAGCAGAGACGCCGCCAGAGATCCGAAAGCTGCGAGCGTGGCGCGAAAGATGATGCGTGACCAGAACCCCTTCATTGTGCCGATACCCCTTTTGCCGGCAAAACCGCTTCCCCCGCCAAACCGTTTCGCACAGAATGAACCTTATTCCGCACGGTTCGTTTTGTCTTGCGCAAGAAGTTTTGAAGCATCGTAAATTTCGGTCGATCCCGACGCCATGAAACCAGAAAAACTGCTCAGCCCGACACCGAAGGGGCTTTATTGCCCGGTGGGTGACTTTTACATCGACCCGGTGAAGCCCGTGCCGAAGGCTTTGATCACCCATGGCCACTCGGATCACGCGCGGGCGGGACACGAGAAGGTGCTGGCGACGCGCCAGACGCTCGACATCATGCGCTTGCGGTATGGCGAGGATTCTACCGTCAGCGAACAGGCCATCGACTTCGGAGAGACCGCGCAAGTCAATGGCGTGACCGTCGGGTTTCATCCGGCCGGACACGTACTCGGCTCCGCCCAAATCTCCATCGAATATGACGGTCTGCGTATCGTCGCGTCGGGAGACTATAAGCGCGGCGTTGATCCCACCTGCACACCCTTCGAGCCGGTTCCCTGCGACGTCTTCATCACAGAGGCCACCTTCGCGCTTCCGGTCTTTCATCACCCGGCACCAGCCCGCGAGATTGCCAAGCTCCTGACATCCATTCGCCAGTTCCCCGAGCGTACACATCTTGTCGGCGCCTATTCGCTCGGTAAAGCGCAGCGCGTCTTGCGACTGCTGCGCGACAACGGCTATTCCGGGCCGGTTTATATTCACGGCGCTCTGGCAAAGCTCTGCGATTATTACGTCTCCCAGGGTATCGATCTTGGTGATATTCGCCCCGCCACATTGGAGAAGAGCAACCCGGCGCAGTTCAAGGGTGCGATCGTCGTTGGCCCGCCCTCGGCGTTCCAGGAACGTTGGGCGCGTCGTTTCAACGAACCGCTCATTGCCTTTGCCTCGGGTTGGATGATGGTGCGCCAGCGCGCCAAACAGGGCGGTGTCGAATTGCCGCTGGTCATTTCCGATCACTGCGACTGGCCGGAACTCTTGGAAACGATCAAGGAAGTCGCGCCATCGGAAGTGTGGGTCACGCATGGCCGTGAGGAAGCACTTGTGCGCTGGTGCGAACTTCAGGGCATTCCGGCCCGTCCGCTGCATCTCGTCGGCTATGAAGATGAGGGGGATTGAGCGTGAAAGCCTTTGCAACCCTTCTCGACCGTCTTGTCCTCACGCCATCCAGAAACGGCAAGCTGACGCTTTTGACGGATTACTTCCGTGATACGCCCGATCCCGATCGCGGATACGGGCTTGCGGCGATTGCAGGCACCCTCGATCTGAAAAGCGTAAAACCGGCCTTGCTTCGCGAACTGGTTCTGGAGCGCATGGACGAGGTCCTGTTCCGCTACTCCTATGACTATGTCGGCGATCTGGCCGAGACGATTTCGCTTGTCTGGGATACCAGCCAGAACGCCGATCTGCCCCAGGCCAACGATCCGAGCCTCGGCGAAGTCGTGCGCAAGATCAACGCGCTCGGCAAGACGGAAGTGCGCGGCGCGGTGCGAGAGCTTCTGGATCGGCTGGATACATCCTCGCGATTCGCCTTCCTGAAGCTCGTCACCGGCGGTTTGCGCATCGGGATGTCCGCGCGTCTTGCCCGGCAGGCGCTTGCGGACTTCGCCGGCAAGGACATTACCGAGATCGAAACGCTCTGGCATGGTCTGGAGCCGCCTTACGAACCGCTCTTCGCCTGGCTTGAGGGAAAGACCGACCGGCCGCTTCTCGCAACGCCTGCCATCTTTCATTCCGTCATGCTGTCGACGCCGGTCGGCGACAACGATCTTGCCAATCTGAATCCGCAGGACTTTGCGGCAGAGTGGAAATGGGATGGGATCCGCGTCCAACTCTCCCGCGCTGGCGACACCCGCAAACTCTACTCGCGCTCCGGCGATGACATTTCAGGCGCCTTCCCGGATATTCTCGAGGCTGCGAATTTCGACGGCGTCATCGACGGCGAACTTCTGATCGGTGGAACGGCGCGCTCCAACAGCGCCACGCGAACCTTCTCAGACCTTCAGCAGCGGCTGAATCGCAAGACGGTGACCGGCCGGATGCTGGAGGAGTATCCCGCCTTCATCCGCGCCTATGACCTGCTGTTCAAAGGCGAGGAGGACATTCGCGGCGAGACCTATCTCGAGCGACGCCAGCACCTGACCGATCTCATCGAAACCGCCCCGCACGACCGCTTCGATCTTTCGCCACCGGTACCCTTCACCAGCTGGCAGGAACTTGACGATCTACGCAAAGCGCCACCCGATCTGGTGATCGAAGGCGTGATGATCAAGCGCAAGGACAGCGTCTATCAGGCGGGACGCGCCAAGGGTCCGTGGTTCAAATGGAAGCGCGACCCATTCAATATCGATGCGGTGATGATGTACGCGCAGCGCGGCCACGGAAAGCGCTCAAGCTACTATTCCGATTTCACTTTCGGCGTCTGGGCAGACGGTGAAGATGGCGAACAACTCGTGCCCGTGGGTAAAGCCTATTTCGGCTTCACCGATGCGGAGCTTGAGGTTCTCGACAAGTTCGTCCGCGACAACACCGTCGAACGCTTTGGTCCGGTGCGCGCCGTGCGCGCCACGCCATCCTTCGGTTTCGTGCTGGAAGTTGCGTTTGAGGGCATCAATCGCTCGGCTCGCCATAAATCCGGCGTGGCGATGCGCTTTCCACGAATCGCACGGTTGCGTGCAGACAAACTTCCCTCCGAAGCCGATCGGTTGGTCACTCTGATGGCGATGGTCGATGAACGGGAGGCTTGAATGCAGATGACGGTATTAAAGAGAAACATTAAGTAGACAATTGGACATTCCGGTGCTGAAATTGTGCTGTGCAACGCTGATCGGATTCCCACATGACAGACAAGCGCATGGATAAGATTTTTCCTTTTTCCCCCACACGCCGCGCCCTGCTGGCGGGTACATTCGGGCTGGGTGCAGCGGCTCTGATGCCGAAAGGCGCGCATTCTGAAGTGGATCTGCCGCCGGTTCTGCCGCTGGAGAATGAGGACTACGCCAGGGCGCGCGAAAGATTTCAAACGCATCTGCTGCGCAAGATGTCTGCACCTGAAAAATCCGAGCCGCTCGGAACACCACCCGGTGCACGGCGTGTGACCTATCCCGGTGGCCCGAACGGCTCCATCGAGCTCGTTGCCTGGTTGTCGGAATATGTTCCGGAAAAGAAGCTCAAGCCCGCCGTTCTTTTCCTCCATGGAGGCAACGCGACTGGCGATGGTCACTGGGCATTGATGAAGCCCTATTGGGAGGCAGGCTTTGTGGTGATGCTGCCATCCTTCCGCGGCGAAAACGGCCAGAAGGGATATTACTCCGGCTTCTACGACGAGACCTCAGACGCGCTATCCGCCGCCGAGTTTCTCGAGAACCTGCCTGGCATCGACAAGGATCGCTTCTTCCTGGCCGGTCACTCCAATGGTGGTACGCTCTCCCTGCTCGCGGCGATGACACGGAAATTCCGCGCAGCCGTACCGGTCTCTGCGGGTGTCAACTCCTGGCGCTACTTCAACCGCTATACGGATGAACTGTGTTTCGACGAGAGCAATCAGCAGGAGTTCATCATGCGCTCCTCGGTCTGTTTCGGTCATAGCCTCAAATGCCCGACTCTGTTGCTGCGCGGCACAGAGGAGCGACCGTTCGACGCTGATCATAAGCTTCTCGTTGAACGCGCAACGGCCGTGGGTACCAAAATCAGCCACAGGCTGCTGCCCGGCACGCATAATGGCGTCGTGCCGCATGCGGTGGACGAGAGCATCCGCTTCTTCAACAACTTCGTCTGAAGTCCTGCGCGGTTAGCGCGACGCGGTCATCACCCATCTATCCAGCCTCGCGCCAGCCGCGCGAGTCATTGTGCCGCCAGTGATCTATCTTGAAGCGGTTCGATGATTGTATTTGCCCTGAAGACCCTCCGCCGATTTGCCTGCGTGTTGATGACAGCGCCGCTCCTGAGCGGTTGCCTGTTCATCACTGACACCAGTCGCATGAACGCCGATGTCTTCGTGAAGGAGACGGCACCCGTCTTCAATTACAACAATGTCGGTTCGATCCCGCGCGAGCCGCTGCCGCAGACGCCAGGCTCGATCAACAGCCGACCGCCGGATCTCTTCCGATCCCAGTTCCAGCAGCTTTATGGCCCGCCAACGACGGCACGCCCTGGACCGGCGCTATCTCCTGCCTATCGCGACAGGACGATGGGATACGGCCTGCCGGTCTCCAATCCGCTTCATCGCGCCATGTATGATGTGCTGTCGGATGACGGCCATACACTGCCTGCCATTCCCTATAGTCGCATCGATCCGCGGTTTCTGCGGCAGGAGGTCAGCTACCAGACGGCGGAAGCGCCGGGCACCATCGTCGTCGATACGAGACAGCATTTCCTGTATCTGGTGCAGCCGGGCGGCAAGGCGGTTCGCTACGGTGTCGGGCTTGGGCGATCGGGCTATGCCTGGTCAGGGCGAGGCGCCATCCAGTGGAAGGCCAAGTGGCCGCGCTGGACGCCACCCGATGAAATGGTGCAGCGACAACCGGAGCTCGCGTCGATCTCGGCGGCGCGCGGCGGCATGGTTCCTGGTCTGAATAACCCGCTCGGTGCGCGGGCTCTTTACATTTTCAAGGACGGCAAGGACACGCTTTACCGTGTGCATGGAACGCCGGACTGGCAATCGGTCGGCAAGGCGACCTCGTCCGGTTGCGTCAGAATGCTCAATCAGGATGTGATCGATCTTTACGATCGCGTGCCGCAGGGCGCACCGATTGTGGTGATGTGAACACGACCACCGGTAAAAGCATCCCGCCGGTGCGAATGTTGCAAGGCTGCAACTGGTTTTCAGTATGTCTTAACCACTATAGCAATAGCTGATGTATCGTGGAACAAACGACGTACGGCGAGATTGAAACGCAGGCTCTGCACGCTTCGGTACAGTGCCTCCCTCTTCGCCTCCGATGTGAGAAAACCGGACTTATGATGAGCACCGACAGAGATCTTTCAAGACGGACTTTCCTTTCCCTTCTGGGCCTTTCTTCCGCGTCGCTGTTGGCGGGTTGTGCATCATCCGGTGTCGGCCCCTATGACAGCACGCAGCCGCTCGGTTTCGCCGGTGGCGTTGCCAATGATTTCCGCCAAATGTTCTCCTCCGGTATTTCGGACGCTGAGCTGGCGGTGATGTATGGCACGGTTGAGGATGGCGGTTTCGTTATCCCGGCAGTGCCGTATCAGAAAATCGATCGCCGCTATTACCGCCAGCGGGTCGTGGACCCGACAGGCGAGCGCCCGGGAACGGTCGTCGTCGATACGCGCTCGCGCTTCCTCTATGTGGTGGAGCAAGGCGGCACGGCGATGCGTTATGGCGTCGGCATCGGTCGCGAAGGCTTTGCCTGGTCGGGCGAGGGCGTCATTCAGTGGCGCCAGAAATGGCCGAAGTGGACGCCGCCGGATGAGATGGTGGCGCGTCAGCCGGAACTGGTCAAATATTCCGCAAGGAATGGCGGCATGGAGCCTGGCCTGAAAAACCCACTCGGTGCACGCGCGCTCTACATTTTCCAAAATGGCAAGGACACGCTCTATCGTCTGCATGGCTCGCCGGAGTGGAACTCCATTGGTAAGGCCGTGTCGTCTGGCTGCGTTCGCCTGATGAACCAGGACATTATCGACCTTTATGATCGCGTTCCAAACAAGGCGCGTGTGGTCGTCTGGCAGTAAGCGGTCTCGCTTCGACTATCCACCACCCTCAAGCTTTGGCTTTGAGGGTGGTGCAAACATGTCCTGCAACAGCACAGGCCTGTTCCCGTCTTCGCCAGCTTGAATGGCGAAAAGGTGCTGCGACGAGGGGCGACGCGATCGATACTACGCCCGCGCCAGATTGTCCTTCAGAGAATTCAACCGATCCCGAATTTGCCCGAGCTCTTCGAGGCTGCATCCTGTCGCTTCGCCGATGGAGCGCATGACGTGCACTGCCTTCTTCTTCATGTCGGCGCCCTCCGGCGTCAGGCTGATCACGACCTGCCGCTCATCCTGCTTGCCACGCTTGCGGGTGATGAGACCTGCCTGTTCCAGCCTTTTCAGGAGAGGGGATAGGGTGCCTGAGTCGAGGCCGAGCATTTCGCCCAGCGCCTTCACCGTGGCGTTGTCTTCCTCCCACAGCGCCATCATCACCAAATATTGCGGGTATGTGAGGCCAAGCGGCTCCAGCAACGGCTTGTAAGCCCGCGTAAACGCATGGGCTGCGCCGTAAAGCGCGAAACATATCTGCACGTCCAGCCTTAAAAGGCCTTCCATTGTCCCGTCGTCCATTCGTGTGAGCTCCAAAATGCGCTGTTGAAGCGCTCTCCTGCTGCTCGGACAGCCTTCATCGGAAAGAGTTTCACCAGAATAGAAGCATCCATGGCGTCCATCTCTTAGAGATCGACTGCCGATGTTTCTCCATTCTGCGAAATTCCGTTCCGGCGAAGCAATTCCGCGCGGCAGGGAAGCGCTCTAGGGAACATTTTATCCCGTCACTCGGTTCCTGCTGCATGCGAAGGCCGAGCAATCTTATTAACCTTATCGCAGAGACAAGAAAATTTTTCAATGCGCAAAATTGTATTGCGCGCAATTGAATAACGCGCTACAAGATACCCAACGCAAACCAAGGGAGTACATGACATGCCAATTCTTTACACAACCAAGGCGACCGCAACCGGTGGCGGACGCGAAGGCAATTCCAAGACCGAAGACGGTGTTTTGGACGTAACCTTGACGGTTCCAAAGGAACTCGGTGGTAACGGTGCTCACGGCACGAACCCAGAGCAGCTTTTCGCAACCGGTTACTCTGCCTGCTTCCTCGGCGCTCTGCGCGTTGTCGCTGGCAAGGAAAAGGTAAAGCTGCCTGATGATACGGCCGTGACGGCAAGCGTTGGCGTCGGCCCACGTGAAGATGGTGGCGGTTTCGGCATCGACGTGTCGCTCAAGGTCAACATCCCAGGCCTCGACAAAGCAACCGCAGAAGATCTCGTGAAGAAGGCACACATCGTCTGCCCATATTCTCACGCTCTGCGCACCTCCACGGAAGTGCCAGTTTCGGTTGAATAAAGGTTTTGACTGCCACCGTTCAGCTGGTGGCGTCTGCTCGAGCGGCCGGTTGCCCCCAACCGGCCGTTCTTGTTTTCTGAAAGAGATCCGTTATATTCTTTCTCAGGAAAGGATTTGGCGATGAACATTCAGCTTAAGCCCACGGCGGCCTCCCAAGAGGGAAGGGTCATCACGAAAGCCGCTCTCGCGGCGTCGGAGCGACTTGGCCTGACCGCAGCACGCCTTTCAGACATTCTCGGCATTTCCGCGCCCACGGTATCGAGGATGAAGAGGCAGGATTTTTGTTTGGAGCCTGGCAGCAAGCCGTTCGAACTTGCCGTGCTTCTGATCCGTGTTTTCCGCTCGCTCGATGCCATCGTCGGCGGGGATGACACAGTCTCGCGTGCCTGGCTTCAAAACCACAATGACGCGCTCGCGGGCGTGCCTGCCGAAAAACTCACCTCGATCACCGGATTGCTCGATGTCCTTTCCTACCTGGACGCCAGACGCGCTCCGCTCTGAAAGCCGCCCGTCGTCAGGACGCTGGTGGCGCCTCGTCGAGGCGCAGCACCGTGTTTCCACTATGAAGCTCGTCGATACCGTCGATGAGCAATCTCTGCTTGAAGATATTCTGGAAAGCAGCAAGCGGCGCTTTCCGCCGGAATGCGCAGGTCTCGATTATCTGCTGGCGACACCCTTCCGCTATGATTCTGCCTATCCCTACGGCTCCCGCTTCCGTCGAGCTGGCTTTACCAAAGGCGTCTTTTACGCCGCCAAGAGAATAGAGACAGCGCTGGCCGAAATGGCTTTCTACCGCTTGCTGTTCTATTTTGAGTCACCTGCAACGCCCATGCCCGTCAATGCGGCGGAGTATACCGCCTTTGCCGCCGACATTCAGACAGATGCGGCAATCGATTTGACCAGGCCTGCGCTATCGCGCGATGCTTCTCTCTGGACCGACCTCAACGATTACGCACCATGCCAGGCTTTGGCAGATGCGGCGCGCGAGGCGGACCTTCAGGCAATCCTCTATCGCTCGGTGCGCGATCCTGGAAAAGGCAAGAACATCGCTCTGTTAACGCCACTCGGCTTCAACTCGAAGCGTCCAGTGGCTCGCTCCAGCTGGCGCATTCGCCTGTCGAAAATGGGCATACAGGCGCTGTGCGAGCAGCCGGTCCAGCGTATCGGCTTTTCCTTGAACGATTTCTCCGCCGATCCGCGAATTGCTAGACTTCTGAAGGTCTGACCCGCAACGAGGACCGCTTCAATCATCTCGACGCAAGCCCATTCCATTCCGATTTGAGAATGGCGTAGATGAACTCGTCGCCCCACGCCCCGTTGAAGCGGTCATTCTGAATGAGGTGGGCCTCTTTGCGCATCTTCAACCGCTCGACAATGCCGATTGAGCCTTGGTTCTGTGCATCCAGTCTCGCGAAAATCCGGTGATAGCCGAGGTCCGCAAAGCCGAGGTCGATCATGGCACGCACCGCTTCCGTCGCGTAACCTTTGCCCGCATAAGCCGGGTTGAAGATATAGCCGACCTCTGCCTGCAACGCCTCCGTGCTGGCGATCTTCAGAAGAACTTCACCGAGGAGCGCGCCATCGTCGCGGCGCGTCACAGCCAGCCGCAGAACATCGCCGTCCTTACCGAACGGGGCCGAGAGGACGGTATCGAATTGCGTCCTTAGCGCATCGCCGCTTGGCGCGTCTGCATAGAGAAACCGATAGACCTCAGAACGGCTGTGATAATCGGCATAGGCGCTGAAATCGGCAGGTATGAAACGGCGAAGAACAAGGCGCTCGGTTTCCATTGGAAGCAAGATGGACGTGATCATGCGTCTCCCTGGAGCATGGTCCGCGCAAACCGTGCGCCGGTTTTGCGATAAGGACATGCGACAAAAACAAACTGAAGTGTAAGGCGCGAATCTGAAAGATCGCGACCCGCTTGGAAGCAATAAAGGCCTTGGCCTATCTGGTGGCCGGGGC
The DNA here is from genome assembly GCF_052045735.1 of Agrobacterium sp. 22117. Lineage (NCBI taxonomy): Bacteria > Pseudomonadati > Pseudomonadota > Alphaproteobacteria > Hyphomicrobiales > Rhizobiaceae > Agrobacterium > Agrobacterium sp. 22117. The sequence continues at coordinate 749,298 of NZ_JBQEPP010000001.1, forward strand.
GAGCTTAGACAAGCGGACCCCGGCGTTTCCTCACATGTCGGTGGAAGGGAAGCGCGAAATCAGCGGCGCAGGCTTCCCAGAATGCCGCGAACCAAGGCGCGTCCGACGGATGTCGCGACGGAGCGAGCGGCACTCTTCATCGCGGCCTCGATCACCGTTTCGCGCTGGTAACCGCTGGTGCGTCTGCTGCCGCCGGTCGTCGATGCCTGCTTCGGCTCCTCGTCGCCAAAGCCCGGCAGTTTCCAGCGTCCCGCGGCACTGTCGGGCTGCCCGCTTGCCTGCTCTTCTGCCGCACGCTTGGCAGCTTCCGCCTCGGCGGCTTTGCGGGCGCGTTCGCCCAGAATTTCGAAAGCGGATTCGCGGTCGATATCCTGGTCGTAAAGACCGGCCACCGGGCTGGAGGCCATGAGGCTACGGCGCTCATCGTCGGTCACGGGGCCGACTCGACCGGATGGCGGACGCACCAGCGTGCGTTCCACGATAGAGGGTGCACCCTTATCCTGAAGGGTGGAGACCAGCGCCTCGCCGGTACCGAGTGTGGTGATCGCTTCAGCAGTGCTGAAGGCCGGATTCTGGCGGAATGTGTCGGCGGCTGTCTTTACTGCCTTCTGCTCACGCGGCGTGTAAGCGCGAAGCGCATGCTGTACGCGGTTGCCGAGCTGTGCGAGAACCGTTTCCGGCACATCGAGCGGGTTCTGCGTCACGAAATAGACGCCAACGCCCTTGGAGCGGATAAGGCGGACCACCTGTTCAACACGCTCGATCAGCACGCGCGGCGCATCGTTGAAGAGAAGATGCGCCTCATCGAAGAAGAAGACGAGCTTCGGCTTGGCGGGATCGCCCACTTCCGGCAGCTCTTCGAAGAGTTCGGAAAGCATCCACAACAGGAAGGTGCCGTAGAGGCGCGGGTTCATCATCAATTTATCGGCGGCGAGAACCGAAATCACCCCACGCCCGTCGCTAGTGGTGCGCATGATGTCGGCAATTTTCAGCGCCGGCTCTCCGAAGAAGTGTTCTGCGCCTTGCTGTTCGAGCACCAGCAGACCGCGCTGCAGAGAACCGACGGAGGACTTTGAAATCAGACCGAACTGGCTCGAGAGCTCGCTTGCGTGCTCGCCCATGTAATTCAGCAGCGATTGCAAATCCTTTAGATCGAGCAGCGGCAAGCCGCCCTGGTCGGCGATCTTGAAGGCGATGTTGAGAACGCCTTCCTGCGCTTCCGAGGCATCCATCAACCGGGCAAGAAGGAGAGGGCCCATCTCGGCGATGGTGGCGCGGACACGGTGGCCCTTTTCGCCATAGAGATCCCAGAAGATGACGGGAAACTGCTCGAAGGAGAGGTCGGAAAAGCCGATCTGTTCAGCCCGTTTCGTCACCCAGTCCTTGGCTTCGCCGGGCTTGGCAATGCCGGAAAGATCGCCCTTGATATCGGCGCAGAAAACCGGAACGCCGGCTTTGGCGAAACCTTCCGCCAGCACCTGCAGGGAAACGGTCTTGCCCGTGCCCGTGGCGCCCGTGATCAGCCCATGGCGATTGCCGAAGCGGAGGTCGAGATACTCGCCCTTGTTGAGGCTGTCGTCCGGGTTGCGGCTTGTGCCGATATAAAGCTTTCCGTCCTGCAGCATATGGCGATCCTTCCCAACGATCCGGGCAGCGGCGCCCTGTTTTTAATTTCCGCACTATACTTATAGGAACTGTTTTGGCCCTCAACAACTGTTTGATAAGGTTGAAAAGAGCGGATCGAAAAACCTTTGTTGCAAGGGGCTGCGCGGTCTTGAGTCTGTGTTTCAATTGTTTTACGTTGACGTGAACGTAATTTCGCATTCAGGAGGAAGTTTATGAGCGAAATCGTAACCCAGGTTGCAGATAGAGTGGGCATTGCGCCGGATAAGGCGGAAAAGGCTCTCGGCATGATGCTGGGTTTCCTCCAGCGCGAAGCCGATGACGCGGCCGTTGCCAAGATGATCGAATCGATCCCCGGCGGGCCGGATCTCGTCGCTCGCTTCAATGGCGAAGGCCAGGGCGGCGGTGGCCTGCTCGGCGGCCTGATGAGCGCCATTGGTGGCGGTGGCATCATGGGTCTTGGCCAGCAGCTTATGAGCCAGGGCCTCGGCATGGGTGAAATCTCGGCACTTGCCAAGACCACCATTTCGATTGCGCGCCAGCATGCCGGCGACGAGGTCGTGGACAAGGTGATCGCGTCCGTACCGGGCCTCAGCCAGTTCGCCTGATCGGCCAGACAATTTGAAGCGCTCCCATGGGAAGCGCTTCCATTATTTCAGGCCCATTATTTGAGGCGTGGGGATTGCTCTTCAAAGGCTTTCCGCGCCTTTTCTATTTCCGCGTGATGCGTCTCGGCCCATATCCACACGCCGCAAAAGGCGCTGCCCAGCGTCTTGCCAAGATGCGTCAGGCCGTAATCCACATGTGGCGGGATGACCGGGTGCACGGTGCGTTTCACCAGCCCATCGCACTCCATCTGCCTCAGCGTCTTGGTCAACATCTTCTGACTGATATCGCCGACGACCTTGCCGATTTGCGTAAAGCGCATCGTCCCGTGCTCCTCCAGAGCCTCAAGGATCAACATCGTCCACTTGTCCGCCACCTTGGCGATGATGTCCTGAACCAGCGCCTCAATGACGGGATCGGTCTCTTCCGGCGGCGGGTGAACGCGCTTCTCTTCGATGACGGGATCTGCCAGATGCCTTTTCATTCCGACACTCTCCTTTGGGTAAGTATAAATCTTTCGGGTGCCTACTTTCGATTGGAGAGTATCGTAGTTAACTTGGTTTCATCCAACAAGAGAGGATAACCAGATGAAGATGACAGGAAACACAGTACTCATCACCGGTGGTGGTTCCGGTATCGGCCGCGCGCTTGCCGAAGCCTTCCATGCACTTGGCAACAAGGTCATCATTTCCGGTAGACGCCAGTCCGCGCTGGACGAAGTGACCAGCGCCAACCCCGGCATGGTATCGGCCGTGCTCGATGCGACAAAGGCGGAGAACATTCGGACCTTTGCCGAAACGCTGACGCGCGATTATCCGGATCTCAATGTCGTCATCAACAACGCCGGCATCATGAAGAACGAGGACATCACCGCGGCCCCGGACTATCTGGAGATCGCGGAGGAAACGATTGCCACCAATCTGCTTGCCCCGATCCGATTGACCGCGGCCCTGCTTCCGCATTTTCTCAAAAAAGAAAATGCTGCCGTCCTCACCGTGTCATCCGGCCTTGCTTTCGTGCCCATGGTAGCAACGCCGACCTACAGCGCTACCAAGTCCGCCATTCACGCCTATTCGATGGCGCTGCGCGAGCAGTTGAAGGACACCTCTGTCGAGGTGATCGAGATTGCGCCGCCCTATGTGCAGACAACGCTTCAGGGTGAAAAGCAGGCGAAGGACGAGCGCGCCATGCCACTGGATGCCTTCATCACGGAAGTCATGGATATCCTGACCAACAGACCCGATGCAACGGAAGTGATCGTGGAGCGCTGCAAGCCATTGCGATTTGCCGCCGAGAACGGCAATTTCGATCAGGTCTTCGGCATGGTGAACAGCCTGCATTCCTGAACCGGATCGACCGTGATAGGCTTGCGCTCCTGATAGGGGCGCAGGGTCTATGGGCAAACACCAGTTCACGATGCCGAAAACGACGATGCCGGGCGTGGCTGCGGTGATTGCTGACAGCGACCGCAGCTTTCCCCGTCACATGCATGATCAATTCGGCATTGGCGTTATCGAACGTGGCGCGCAGAAATCGGCGAGCGGACGTGGCATCGTGGAGGCCGGGGCAGGGCGCGTCATCACCGTTAATCCGGGTGAGGCGCATGACGGTATAGCGCTTGGCGAAAGCGGGCGGGCCTGGACGATGCTCTATTTCGATCCCGAAGTCGTGCATGCCGCATTGTCGGATATTCGCGAACGCGATAGCCGCGATTTCGAGTTCGTCTATCCCGTCGATCCGAGACCGCTCGCCGATCGCTTTCGCGCACTCTTTCAAGCCATCACATCGCAACGGGCGGCTTTGCCGGGGGAGGAAGCCCTTCTTCTGCTGTTGTCGCAAACGCTGGAGCGCCCCCGCGCTGTGCGTCATCAGGCCGCATCCACCGCTGGTCTGTATCGCGTCAGGCAGATGATGGACGAGGCACCACAGACGCCCCTCGGTCTCGCCGAACTCTCGGCAGAAGCGGGAATGAGCCGCTTCCGCTTTCTGCGTGCTTTCTCCTCGGTTACGGGGCTGACGCCGCACAGCTATCTGATGCAGCGCCGCCTGCATCTGGCGCGGCAAGCATTGGCAAAAGGCATTCCCGCCGCCGAAGCGGCCTACGCGTCTGGCTTTTGCGATCAAAGCCACTTAAACCGTGTGTTTGTAAGGCACTTCGGCACGACACCCGCCCTCTACAGCCGCGCGCTCTCCTGATCGAAACGTGCAATTTCGTCCAAGACCGATCCGTCCAATCGCAGCAGAGTGACGCCTTCTTTCAAGGAAGGCCCTCATGACACTCGAATTTCTCCTCACATCGGCCATCGTCGTGGCATCTCCTGGCACAGGCGTGGTCTACACGCTGGCAGCCGGTCTGACGCAGGGCGCGCGCGCAAGCTTGATCGCCGCCTTTGGCTGCACACTCGGCATCGTCCCGCATCTGCTGGCAGCGATCACAGGGCTTGCTGCAATCCTTCATGCGAGTGCGACGGCATTCACCCTCATCAAATATGCCGGGGTGGCCTATCTGCTGTACATGGCTTGGAACACACTGAAAGAAAATGGCGCTCTGCGCGTCGACGAGACGCAGCCTGCAAGAACGGCTGGCCGCATTGTGATCGAGGCTGTCCTCATCAACCTGTTGAATCCAAAGCTGTCGATCTTCTTCTTTGCCTTCCTGCCGCAGTTCGTTGCGGCAGACTCCTCATCATCGACCCGCGAAATGACCGCTCTCGGTCTCGTCTTCATGGCGATGACATTTGTAGTTTTTGCGGTCTATGGCTGCTTTGCCGCTTCTGTCAGGCGCGAGATCGTGTCGCGGCCTTCCGTACTTGTCTGGCTGCGGCGCAGTTTTGCCGCAGCCTTTGTTGCACTTGGCCTGAAACTGGCCTTCGTGCAGCGCTGAGTGGCTTGCAGCATCGGCCCAAAAACCGGACTCGATTTTCAGCCGATGCGTCGATTCAGAAAGGGTGCGTCCCTTGTGCGTCCACTAGGACGCCCGGCGCTTTAATCATCCCATTCCGGCGCCAGATGGCCGGGATTGACGATGCGTCCATCCTTCTTTGCCAACGCGAAGATCGCCTTCATCTCCTCGTCGGACAGGTCGAAGTCGAAGATATCGAAGTTCTCGGGAAGGCGGCTCTCCGTCGCCGTCTTGGACAAGGCGATCACGTCCGGCTGCTGCACGGCCCAGCGAAGCGCGACCTGGGCAGCGGTCTTGCCGTGCTTGGCGCCGATATCACGAAGCACCTCATCCTTCGGCACTTTGCCATCTGCCATCAGATAGTAGGCGGTGATCGAAATGCCGTGCTTGCGGGCAGCCTCGATCACCTTCGTCTGGTCGAGATAGGGGTGGTACTCGATCTGGTTGTTGGCAATCGGAGCGTCGGAGAGTCGGACCGATTCATCCATCAGCGCCACGTTGAAGTTGGAGATGCCGATGTTGCGCACCTTGCCCGCCTTGTGCAGTTCGTTCAGCGCGCCAATCCGCTCCGCCAGCGGCACATCGCTTTTCGGCCAGTGCAGAAGAAGCAGATCGACATAGTCCGTCTTCAGCTTCGTCAGGCTCTCATCCACGGAGCGGATGAAGTCATCATGCTTGTACTGATCGACCCACACCTTGGTGGTGAGAAAGATGTCGCCGCGCGAGACGCCGGACTTTGCGATAGCATCGCCGACTGCCGCCTCGTTCTTATAGACCTGCGCCGTGTCCACATGGCGGAACCCCAGCTTCAGCGCCTGCGGCAGGATGCGGTGGACGTCCTCTTCCGGCATGCGGAATGTGCCGAAGCCGAGAGCAGGAATGTTTGCGCCATTGGCGTTGACTGTTTGCATCGTGTTTGTCTCCATTGCGGATGATAGCCCCGCAAGTCCGCGGGGCAGAACGGTCCTCACCCTAAGTGCTGAGGACGTGATTTGGTTCACACGGTCTGGGCAAGATCTGCCTGGCGGCGGTCGAGACTGCTGCTGACCAGCGTCAGAACCAGTGCTCCCGAAACCAGCAGCGCCCCGACCCATGGTGTTGCACCAAGACCGAGCGGCGAGGCGACGACCAGACCGCCAATCCAGGCGCCGACGGCGATGCCAAGATTGAAGGCGGCAATGTTGAGCGCCGAGGCGACATCGATCGCGTTTGGCCTGAAGCGCTTTGCAAGCTGCACCACGTAAAGCTGGAGGCCCGGTACATTGGCGAAGGACAGAAAGCCGAGTGCAACGAGCGTTACCAGAGCAGCCGGGGCGGACGGAGCGGTGAAGGTGAAGATCACCAGAACGAGCGCCTGGAGCCCGAAAAGCCAACCGAGAGCCTTCGCTGGATTGCGGTCGGCAATCCGTCCTCCGGCGAGGTTGCCGGCAGCGATCGCCAGACCATAGAGGACCAGAACAAGGCTGACGGTGCTTTCAGCAAAGCCGGTCAGATCCTGCAGGATCGAGGCGAGAAAGGTGAAGGTCACGAAGGTGCCACCATAACCGAGCGCCGTCATGCCAAAGGCCAGCAGAAGACGGCCGGAGCCGAGAACACGAACCTGCTCCATGAGACCGGCGGCCGGCGCCTTTTGAAGCGTCGCTGGCAGCAGTGCTGCAATGCCGATGAAGGCAATGACCCCGAGTGCGGCGACAGCGAAGAAGGTGGCGCGCCAGCCGAAAATCTGACCGATGAGCGTGCCGAGCGGAACGCCGGTGACGATAGCAACCGTCAGTCCCATGAACATCATGGCAATGGCCGAAGCTCTGCGATCCTCTGCCACCAGACCCGCGGCAATGGTTGCGCCGACTGAGAAGAACACGCCGTGGGCAAAGGCGGAAATAACCCGCGCGACCAGCAGCATCTCGTAACCGGGGCTGAGCGCTGCGGCGCTATTGCCAAGGATGAAGAGACCCATCAGGCCGAGCATGAGCGGCTTGCGCTCGATGCGGCCCGTCAGTGCGGTAAGGATGGGCGCACCGAAGGTAACGCCGAGTGCGTAGACGGACACGATGAGGCCGGCAAGCGGCAGCGTGATGTGAAGATCGTTGGCGACGGTGGGCAAAAGACCCACGATGACGAATTCCGTGGTGCCGATTGCATAGGCTGCAATCGTCAAGGCAAAGAGAGCAAGGGGCATGGTTGTGCCTTTCCGGCCACTCTAATGGCCGTCCCGAAGGTGTTGATGTTTCGAGCCTGAATATCGGCACCTGGCACTTGTTTAATAATCCCGATTAATCGATAATCATCTTTGAATTGAAGTCATAGGTGACGTTATGAACAATCGCGCCGGCGAAATGGAAGTCTTCGTTCTGGCCGCCGAGTTGAAAAGCTTTTCCGCGGCAGGACGACGCTTGAAGCTGTCGCCCTCCGCTGTCAGCAAGCTTGTCTCGAGAGTGGAGGAGAGGCTTGGTACGCGGCTGCTGGTGCGCTCGACGCGAACACTGGAACTCACGCCCGAAGGTGACATCTATCTTCGTCGCGCCCGCCGTATTCTCAAAGAGATCGACGAGACGGAAGAACTGGTCGCCGGCGGCCGGGAGGAGGCAAGGGGGTTGCTTCGTGTCAACTCCTCGGTCGGCTTTGGCGAGCGGTGCATCCTGCCGCTGCTGGGGGAGTTCGCCGAACGTCATCCCAAGGTGCGGCTCGATCTGACACTGACGGACGGCGTGATCGACCTCATTGGGGAGCGTACCGATATCGCAATCCGCGTCGGACCGATGCGGGATTCTTCACTGATGGCGAGGCGCCTGTTTTCCAGTCGCCGCGTCATCGTCGCCTCGCCTGACTACCTGAAGAAGCATGGAACGCCGAAGACTCCGGAAGACCTCGACCAGCACAACTGCATCGGCTTTAACTTCCGGCGAAGCCTCGACGAATGGCCGTTTCGCGATCCCGGGAACGACAGTGTCTATATCAAGGCCATTACCGGCAACATTCAGGTATCGAGCGGCTCGATCAAACGGCAACTCTGCCTGCTGGGAGTCGGCATCGGTCGGATTGGGGAATTTCATGTCCGCCCCGATATCGAGGCGGGCCAGCTTGTCCCGATCCTGGAGGATTATAACGGCGGCGACACAGAACTCGTCCATGCGGTTTACGCCGGACACGAGCATCTAGCTGCCCGCATCCGCGCCTTTATCGATTTCCTCGTTGAAAGAATCGAACCGAGTTGATCAGCTCGACAGGCGAGGAGAGGAAACCACCCGCTTGAACAGTGCCGACATGGCATCGCTGATGCCTTGCGTCGGGCTCACCTCGAAGAACAGCCCTTGGGAAGCGCAATCTTGCATACGGGTGGAGATTTCAGACTGGAAGGGGCGGATCCAGTCATTATACCAACCGTTTGTCGGAAGTGGCAGATAAGTCGTATAAAGGACGGCGATACGGTAGCCCTGGCTCTTCAAGGCGGTACACAGCCGGGTGTCGATCGGCTCCTGACAGCGGCCATTCGTGGTTTTTTTGGTACAGCTTGTCGGTTTGTAGCTGTCGCCAACACCATCGGATACGAAATAGAGAACCTTTTCCGGCGTGGCGGAGCTGTTGCCGTTCCCCTGCGGGCCCATTTTCAAGGCGATCTGCGTCAAGGCGCGGTCGATATCCGTCTGCTGGTCGTTATCGTAGCCTTGATACGGAATGGACATGAGGTCGATCTTGTTCGACCTGTTTTTTACGTCGGAGAGATTGGACGTGAGTGGTACAACTTCGAGAAGTTTTGTGTCCTCGGCTTTTTCACCAAAGGTATAGACTGCCATTCTAAATTGGTCTGAGACGGTCTGGGTGCCCGCTGCAGTGTCCATGAGGGAGGCCGTTGCTTTCCCCACCACATTGATGCGCGTGGTCACTTTCAGTTTTTTCGCAAGCTCGTAGTAACTATTTTTGCCACTCTGAACATCGTGACACGCGAAGGCACATTGATCGCGTGTATTCGCCACCATGGTTGCGACATCCTGGGGCGTTGCACCCACACCCATGGATGGTGTGTTATCCAGCAACAGATAGAAGTTCATGTACTTCTCTGTTTGATATCGACCCGTGGATTTAATGCTTACGGTAAAGAAGTCCTTACCCAAAATCGCTGAGAGCGTGGTATTGACCGTGGCCTTCAATTCCAAGGACGATTCAACGATATTCCCGGTCTTCTTGACAAGCAGGGTGGCGTTCTCGATCTCGAAGTCGTTTTTCTTGCCGTCCCCCTTCTTGCCGAAATCCAATCCGGAATGACCAGGAACGGTGATAGGGCCATCTCCGCTCATCTTGCGCGCCTCCGCCACATATGGTGAATCTTTGGAGACGGCGCCGAGTGCGGTGGCGTCCGCCGTTTGCTGCAGATCTTCCTTGACGGCGAGCGCCTGGCTGAAGTCTAAGGCCAGGCCTGCCGCTCCAAACAGCGGTACGGCCAAGAGTGCAGTCAGAATGGCAAAATTGCCGCCTTTGTCTCGCCAAAAATTAAGCATTGGTGCCTCTGAAAAATCTTATGAAGCTTTGTCGCGACCTGATATCGAGAATAGATGGCTTAAAATGAATAATAACAGGTGGCTTTAATCGCTAAGGTTTTACGCAACACGTATAAATAGATGATTAAAACTCATAGGGCGGGCCTATTGCCTGGGGAAATGCATGTCACGCGCGCAACGCCTGCTTGATTTGCTTCAATTGTTACGAAGCTATCGCAATCCGGTGGGTGGCGCAGAACTGGCTGCCGCGACAGGTGTTAGTCTGCGCACCCTCTACCGCGACATCGCGACCCTCCAGGCGCAAGGCGCCAATATCGAAGGCGAGGCCGGCGTCGGCTATGTGCTGCGACCGGGTTATCTTCTGCCGCCTCTGATGTTTTCCGAAGCGGAAATCGAGGCTTTGGTTCTGGGCTCCCGCTGGGTGGCGGGCAGGGCGGATGGCGCGTTGGCCGATGCCGCGCGCGCCGGGCTTGCGAAGATCGCCGCAGTGCTTCCGAAGGCGCTGGCGGAGGAACTGGACAACTCCACTCTTCTCGTGGGGCCTGGGAAGGTGATCGATATGCCGAACATCGATCTTAGCAATATTCGCAGTGCCATCAGACATCAGGAAAAAATCGAGATCGACTATGCCGACGAGCAGGGGCGCGACACTCGCCGAATCGTCTGGCCCTTCGCGCTGGCCTTCTTCGATCAGGTCCGTGTGCTGCTGGCTTGGTGCGAGTTGAGACAGGATTACCGCAGCTTTCGCGCCGATCGCATCTCCTCCTTCATGCTCCTTGGCGCGCGCTATCCCAAACGCCGCGAAGTCCTGCTGAAAGGTTGGCGGCAGATGATGAAGGCACGCCAGGAGACTGCTGACAGAAACTGACACTACGCCTGGCTAAGGTCTCCTCATCAACAAAAGGAGACCAACATGAACCACCCGAACTTCGTCATTCTCTTTGTCAACGACCCGCGCCATAGCGCTGCATTCTATAGCGATTTGCTCGGCGCAGAGCCTGTCGAACTCTCCGACACCTTCGCTCTGTTCAATTTGCAAAGCGGCATGCGCCTTGGTCTCTGGTTCCGCCACTCCGTTCAGCCGCCACTGTCTTCCGACGGCAACGCCGCCGAAATCGCCTTCATCAAAGAGACGGACAGTGAGGTCGATGCCTGCCATCGCGCGTGGACCGACAAGGGCCTGCCGATCCTGCAGGAGCCAACCGTCATGGACTTCGGCCGCACCTTCCTGGCGGCAGATCCGGATGGTTACCGGCTGCGCGTCTACGCCTTTCACGGCTGACGTCTCACTGTGTTGAAGGGGCAGGCATCGAGCCATGCCTGTCCCTTCACGATCAGCCGCGCACTGCGACGATGAACAGTCGTGGGAATCGCAAAAGGCGCCGTCCATCTGCAAGTCGCGGATATGCGGCGTCGATGCGCTGTCGGTAATCCTCCAGAAAAGCCTCTTGGTGTTCAGCGCCAGCAACTGCCAGATAAGGACGAAGACCGGTGCCCTTCACCCACTCCACGATCGCCCCGGCATCCGCCATGGGGTGATTGTAAATGCTGTGCCACACATCGACGCGTAGCGCTTTCGGCGACAGGCGATCGATGTACTCAGCCGGGGAGGGCAGCGGCTTGCGACGCAGTTGTCGCCCTTCGAAGTTCTGGCGCCATGGACCGGAGCGGCTCGTTTCCTCCATCAACAGATGACCCGGCTCATTGAGGTTGTCCGGCATCTGGATAGCAAGGACGCCACCGGGGGTCAGATGGTCCATCAGCCTGTCGAGAAGGTCGATGTGGTTCGGCAACCATTGGAACACCGCATTGGCATATAACAGATCGGCAGGCGCATCCGGTATCCAGGATGACAGATCGGCTTGCACGAATTCGGTGGTCGGCAACCTGAGTGCTGCTTCTTCCAGCATATTTTCGTCGCTATCGACGCCGGTAATGACGTTGACACCATAGCGCTCCGTCAGAAGCTCGGTGGAATTGCCGGGACCACAGCCAAGGTCGAAGCCTGTCATCACTTTCTCCAGCGGGACTTGCGCCAGGAGGTCACGCGCCGGCCGCGTCCGCTCGTCCTCGAATTTCAGATATTGCTGTGCCGACCATGCCATTTCGGGCCTCCCTGCGCTTATGTCTTACTGAAGATGCCACAGCGTCCTCACGACTGCCAGATCACCTCGATTGGCGTAGCAACGCGGGGGCCATATTCTTGGCTGCACGCAATAAATGCGCTTTTCACGGCAATCCTCGGGCAATATTCCTTCCTTTTGATCGCAGCGGGGAATTTCATCTTGACCTCATGGCCGAGCGGGCATTCATTCCGACGCATTCAAGAAGGAGAATGCCATGTCCGTCGATACCGCACCCCGTTCCACAACCTGGACCTATGTCGATGGTCAATGGCTTCCCGGCAATCCTCCCTTGATCGGCCCCACCTCCCACGCCATGTGGCTCGCGTCGACCGTCTTCGATGGCGCGCGCTGGTTCGATGGCCTGGCACCCGATCTCGATCTGCACTGCCAGCGCGTCAACCGTTCCGCCGTCAACATGGGCATGAAGCCGACCATGACGCCGGAGGATATCGAGCAACTGGCGTTGGAAGGCGTGAAGAAGTTCGATGGCACTATGGCGATCTACATCAAGCCGATGTACTGGGCCGAGCATGGCATGCGTGGCTCCGTCGTCGCTCCGGACGCGGAGTCCACCCGCTTCGCGCTTTGCCTGTTCGAGGCACCGATGGATGCTGGCGTGCCACTGACGCTGACCGTCTCGCCGCTGCGCCGTCCATCGCCGGAAACGGCCATGACCGATGCCAAGGCTGGTAGCCTCTATCCCAATAGCGGTCGTGCCATCATTGAAGCCCGCTCGCGCGGCTTCGACAACGCGCTGATGCGCGACATGAACGGCAATGTGGCCGAGTCCGCATCCTCCAATGTCTTCATGGTCAAGGAGGGCATCGTCTATACACCGATGCCGAACCGCACCTTTCTGGCAGGCATCACCCGCTCTCGCGTCATGATGCTGCTGCGCCAGGCAGGTTTCGATGTGCGTGAGGCAACGCTATCCGTCGAAGACTTCCGCAACGCCGACGAAATCTTCTGCTCCGGAAACTATTCCAAGGTTTCCCCGGTCATCAAGCTCGACGACCGCGAACTCCAGGCCGGCCCTGTGGCGCGCAAGGCGCTAGACCTTTACATGGAATGGGCAAAATCGGCGACGTCGGCTGAGTAAAAGGACGGCATTGGAACTCCTTGTGGATGTCGCGTGATCACGGTGTCCCATGGAGTTCTATTCGCTCTTGATTTGCACCAACTCTCGACGCGCCACCTCTACCACCGCATCCGTCAGCGACTTTAGCCGATCGGCGGCCAGCCGGTTGACCTGCCAGAACAGCGGGATGTCGAACGGCGTTCCCGCCACAAGCTCCACCAATCGCCCCTCCGCCAGATGATTGCGCACCAGAAGCGCCGGGTTCATGCCCCAGCCCATGCCAAGGAGCGCGGCATCCACGAAGCTTTGGGTGGATGGTAGCCAATGGGTCGGGTGGACGATGGACGCGCCGAAAACCTGGCTGATCCATTGCTGCTGGAGCCGGTCTTTCTGGTTGAAGGTGAGGGCAGGAGCTTGCGCGAGTTCGGTTTCGGTCACACCCTTGGGAAAGTATCGGTCGATAAAAGCCGGGCTTGCTGTGGCGTGATAGCGCAGAAAGCCGAGCGGCGTGACACGGCAGCCCTGGACCGGCTTTTCAAGACTGGTCACCGCCGCGAGGACGCGTCCGCGCTGCAGCCACTCCGCCGTATGATCCTGATCGTCCACCGCCACATTCAGGAGAAAGCCCGACTGATGGGTGAAAGTGGAAACTGCCTTTAGGAACCATGTGCCGAGACTGTCGGCATTGGTGGCGATGTGCAGCGTCACGCGGCTGCTGACCTCGTCGGAAGACAGAAGAGCGGGTAGCTGGCTGAAAAGCTCTGACTCCAGCATGCCCACATGCTCCATGTGGCGGCAGACCCATTCGCCTTTTTCCGTCGCCGTACAGGGATTTCCACGCAGTATGAGAACGGCACCCAGCCGTTCCTCGAGTTGTTTGACCCGTTGAGAGATGGCCGACGGTGTGACGTGTAGCGCCAGTGCCGCCTTTTCAAAACTGCCGGTCTGCACCACCATCGCTACCGCGCGAAGCCCTGCGTAATCCATAGAGTTAGCCCTGCTTAATCAAGATAAGTATCTTTAACTGGATTAAACCGTTGCCGCCACCTATTCGGTGCCAGGACTTAAGGGGCATCGTATGGAATTTTCGGTATATCTTACAGGCTTCACCATGGGGCTGACGCTTATCATGGCCATCGGCGCGCAAAATGCGTTCGTATTGCGCCAGGGTCTTCGCGGCGATCATGTCTTCGCCGTTTGCCTGGCCTGCGCGCTTTCGGATGCGATCCTGATCACCATCGGCGTGACTGCCTTCCGGCAGATAGCCATGGTCATGCCGGCGATCGAACCCGCCATGCGCTATGCGGGTGCCGCGTTTTTGGTGTGGTATGGCGCAAAGAGCCTGCAGTCGGCACTTCGGTCCTCAGAGGCCTTGGCCGCTGCATCCGGCACGGTCACGCCCTTTGCTCCCACACTTCTTACCTGTCTGGCGCTGACATGGCTGAACCCGCATGTCTATCTCGACACCGTCGTTTTGATCGGCACGATCTCGACGCAGTTTCCGGGCAAGGAAGCGGTCTTCGGTGCAGGTGCGACCACGGCGTCATGTGTCTTCTTCTTCTCGCTTGGCTATGGAGCCCGCTGGTTGCGCCCCGTCTTCGCCAATCCGGCGGCGTGGCGCATCCTGGAAGGCGTCATTGCGCTTGTCATGTGGCTAATCGCACTCACACTTCTCACTGGCGGTTAAGGGCAGCGACAAGTGCGCGCAGCGGCGCCGTCATGTGCTTGTCGCGCCTCATTGCCAGCACCAGATGACGTTCCAGTTTCGGCATGAGCGAGCGCGTTTGTAGCCCTTTCGAAGCCGCGTCACGAACGGCCATCGCGGGTACAATGGCGACACCAAGGCCTGACTCGACCAATGTCTTCAGCGCCTCCACGCTGCCAAGCTCCATGACGGGCTGGACTCGTCTGCTGCTGTCTTTCAGCCACCCGTCGACAAGCTTTCGGGTATTGCCGCCCTGATAGAGAAGCAAGGGCTGGCCGCAGAGATAATCGGCGTCAATGTTGTCTGGGATGGCAGACACGTCTGGTGGGAAGACCGCGACCAGTTCTTCGCGATGAAGTTCGCGCAGATCGAGGCTGCGCCCGGTGACGGGAAGCGTGACGATCGCGGCATCGATCTCGTTGTTTTCCAGGAGGCGGACGATATCCGGCGTGTTGCCGGTCTCCACACGAATTTCGATACCGGGCATCAACCGACGGATTTCTCGCAATATCGTCGGCAGAAAGTAGATGAGGGCTGTCGCACCGGTACCGATGCGCAAGCGTCCGCTCTGGCCGCTTCGATGCGGCGCGACGGTCTCGATAGCCTGAGACACTTCGTCGGCAATACGCCGTGCATGCACCAGAAGATCGCGTCCTGCGGGCGTTGGCTGCGCCCGTCGCCCTACGCGCTCGATGAGCCGAACGCCAAGCTGCTTTTCAAGCAACCGAATGTGGAGGCTGATGGCGGGCTGTGTCAGCCCAACCTTCTCCGCCGCCGCGGAGAAACTACCGAGATCCGCGACATCAATGAAGCTCTTCAACTGTCGGAGGTCGAAATCCATATCAAAGAATCCCTTATGCTCTGCATAAGATCTATAATCTTTATTTTGATATGTCTCTGGTGCAGATTGCAGCGACCCGCATACCCCTTCAGGACTTTCCGCAATGACCTCCGCCACAAAAACCGCCATGATCATCCGCCCCTGCGAAGAGGGGGATATCCCTGCGATCGTTGAAATCTACCGTGACGCCGTCCTTTATGGCAGCGCCAGCTTCGAAATCGAGCCGCCGACGGCTGATGCTATGCGGGAGCGCCGGAGAACACTCCTCGCCGGCGGCTTCCCCTATATCGTTGCGGAAATGGAAGGCGCTGTTGTCGGCTACGCCTATGCCGGACCCCACCGCGCCCGCCCGGCCTATGGCGCAACGGTAGAGGACTCCATCTACGTCGATCCCAACAGAAAGGGCTTAGGGATCGGCAAGACCCTGCTGCTGGCACTGATCGAAGAGGCGGCCGCAAGGGGTTTTCGCCAGATGGTGGCGGTTGTCGGCGATTCCGACAACGCCGCTTCTATCGGCGTTCACCGCGCCACGGGGTTTGAGATGGTGGGGACCCTGAAATCCATCGGCTGGAAGCACGGCCGCTGGCTGGACATCGTTCTCATGCAGCGACCATTAGGCGAGGCGGACAGAACGCCGAGAGCTCAAATCTGACGATCTATCCAATAATCGCCATTACTTACGTGCTTTACGTAAGCAGCGCTCTGCTTCTTGAATTCACTCTGTTCGTTAGACGAGCGAATAGTCTTGAACAGGCTGTCAGGGCTTGGTGGAGCCAGGAAGCCCGACCTTGACGGAATCGGCCGACAACTCGCTGCCGAGTTCCACAGCCTTGGTCTTCTTGTCGTAAACGCAGATGTGACTAACGGTTGCATCTGCTCCTTTCGCCTTTCCGGTCAGGATCGCCAAACCGTAATTCTCGCTTCCTGTCGGATCGACGACGGCCTTCGCGTCATCCATCAGCCTTGCCCCCGCATCGAGGCATTTTGCCTGCACGTCGGCAACGAACGCTTCCCAGGCATTATCGGACGATGCGGCTGCGGGGAGCGCCACAAGGGATGTCATGATCAAAACCAAAGCCTGTCGTTTCACTGCCATGTCCTTTCGATAGTCTCTCATCGGATCAGCCGAACGGATCGCTCGGAATCGGTACGGCAAACTGGGTCGCAATCATGTTTTTGAAGAGGCGTGAGAGGAATTTTCTCTTTTGCTGGAACATTTTGACAATTCACAGGTTGCCTGAATTGACGGCTGATCCTATGGTCCGCGCACAAGGTTTCGAGGAGCGGCCCAGCCGCTGCAACAAGGAGTAAAACCATGGCCTTTGAACTTCCCGAACTCCCATACGACTACGACGCGCTTGCGCCTTACATGTCGCGCGAAACGCTGGAGTTTCACCACGACAAGCACCACAAGGCCTATGTGGACAACGGCAACAAGCTGGCTGCAGAAGCCGGTCTTTCCGACCTGTCGCTCGAAGAAGTCGTGAAGAAGTCCTTCGGCACCAATGCTGGTCTCTTCAACAACGCTGCCCAGCATTACAACCACGTCCATTTCTGGAAGTGGATGAAGAAGGACGGCGGCGGCAACAAGCTGCCCGGAAAGCTCGAGCAGGCGATCGCTTCCGATCTCGGCGGTTACGACAAGTTCAAGGCTGACTTCATCGCAGCCGGCACCACGCAGTTCGGCTCCGGCTGGGCCTGGCTTTCGGTCAAGAACGGCAAGCTTGAAATCTCCAAGACCCCGAACGGTGAAAACCCGCTGGTCCACGGCGCAGAGCCGATCCTCGGCGTCGACGTGTGGGAACACTCCTACTACATCGACTATCGCAACCTGCGTCCGAAGTACCTCGAAGCTTTCGTCGATAATCTCATCAACTGGGATTACGTTCTGGAGCGCTACGAAGCCGCTTCCAAGTAATTTTTCCGCCCGATCGGATAAGCAGCACCCGGCCTTTGCGCCGGGTGTTTTGCTTTGCGGCGTCTTCCGATCCTTGCAGGCGGTTGTCACACCTCTGTCATGCGGCGCTTCTAAGCGGTAGCGATCATGACAGCCACATCCTCCACACCTCTATTTTCCTTCGGCATCGTCGCTGACCCGCAATATGCCGACATCCCAGCCCGACCGGAGATGAATCGCTTTTACGCGGAGAGCACGAAAAAGCTGACGGCTGCGATCGACGCCTTCAACCAGGAGAATCTGGCGTTCGTCGTCACCCTCGGCGATCTGATCGACCGCAGTTGGGAGAGCTTCGACGCGATCCTTGGCTGTTACGATCACCTCAGGCATCGCTCCATTCTGCTACCCGGAAACCACGACTTCGCTGTCGAGCCGGAGCATTTGCCAAAGGTCCACGATCGGCTCGGCATGCCGGCAGAGTGGTATGACTTCAGTCTCGGCGAATTCCGTTTCATCGTGCTGGACGGCAATGATGTCAGCACCTTCGCGCCTGCGCTTGGCGATCCGCGCCGCGAGCTTGCCACGGCCCGTCTGGAGGCGCTACGCGAGGCCGGAGACCTGAACGCACAGGACTGGAACGGTTCTTTCAGCAATGAGCAACTGTCCTGGCTACGGGCAACGCTTGCCAAGGCCGATGCCATGCAGGAGCAGGTCGTCCTCTTCTGCCACTATCCTCTCTATCCGGCGAACGCGCATAATATGTGGGACGCGCCAGAGGTGCTGAAACTGCTGGCCGCTCATCACAGCGTCAGGGCGTGGTTCTGCGGGCACAATCACGATGGCAATTACGGCGTGATCGGCAATACTCATTTCGTCAACGTCAAAGGCATGGTGGACACGCCGGACCAGAACGCCTTTGCCATCGCCGATGTTTATCCGGACCGCATCGCCCTGCGTGGCTTTGGCCGGGAGACAAACCGCGTTCTGATGTTTTGAGGTCAGGACCGTGTGGCCGCCCCCATCATTGTCGAAGATCTGTCGGCTCCGTACTGGCAGCCTTTTTCGCCGCTTGCCATGGGCGCAAAGGAAACTGAAAAAGCCAAGTTTAGGTATCTGATTTTCCTCTGGAAAATCACCTGAATGTGACTTCTTTTTGCCATGTGAAGCCTGCATCTTCATTTCTGTTCGACTCGGTGTGCCGCCCGGCACGCATTCGCGCGTCGTGAAGTCGATGCGGAACGGCGAATAACCACCTCCGGTGCCACCGGAACAAGGAGAGAGAGCATGAAATTCAAGACGATTGCCGCATCCATTCTCATAGGCTGTCTTTGCGCCGGAGCGGTTTCCGCGGCCGGCGAGGTAGAAAAGCGTGAAGGCTTGATGAAACAGATCGGCGGCGCCATGGGCGCACTCGGTGCGATCGCCAAGGGCGAAAAGCCCTATGACGCCGAGACCGTGAAGACAGCTGTCACCACCATCAGCACCAACGCCAAGGCATTCCCGGATCAGTTCCCGGCAGGTTCTGAAGGCGGCGCTGCGTCGCCTGCCATCTGGCAGAACTTTGCGGACTTCAAGGCGAAGTCGGAAAAGCTCGGCGCGGATGCCGATGCCGTTCTAGCACAGCTGCCGACCGATCAGGCGAGCACAGGTGCTGCCCTCAAGACGCTCGGCGCCGATTGCAGTTCCTGCCATCAGGCCTATCGTGTGAAGAAGTAAGCGACCGAAGAAGAGCCCGCCGGTTCAGCGGCGGGCTATTTCCTTCAATGATATTTTATCGATAGCGGAGAGGCGGATGGCATCCATCTGGGGAAAGCTGGCAGGCGGTATTGCGGTCGCAGGTCTCGCCGGCTTCGGCATTTTCATGTGGGTGACAGCACCTGAGCGCCAGCCGCCAAGCCACTGGGCCAATCTGGGTGAACCCGATCTTGCCAATGGTGAAACGCTGTTTTGGGCAGGCGGATGCGCAAGCTGTCATGCTGCTCCGAGTGCCAGCGGCGATGCCTTGAAGACGCTGTCCGGCGGCCAGGCCTTGCCAACCCCCTTCGGCACTTTCCATGTTCCCAATATTTCACCTGATCCGCAGCATGGTCTCGGAAGCTGGACGGTGGCCGAGTTCGGCGATGCCATGACCCGAGGGGTCGGAAAGAACGGCGAGCATCTCTATCCGTCCTTCCCCTATACGTCCTATGCCCGTATGACAGCGCAGGATATCAATGATCTCTTCGGCTACCTGAAGACGCTGCCCGCCAGCACCAACGACGCGCCTCCTCACGATTTGCCATTCCCGCTCGACATGCGATTGGCTCTCGGCGGCTGGAAATTCCTCTATTTCGACAAGGGCGCGCCACGGGTGCAGCTTGCCAATGCCAGCGCCGATGTGGCGCGCGGCCAATATCTGGTGGAAGGCCCAGGCCATTGCGGCGAGTGCCACACACCACGCACGGCACTTGGCGGCCTGGTCAATGACAAGTGGCTGGCGGGCGGCCCGAACCCGGAGGGTGAGGGGACGATCCCTGACATCACGCCGGGCTCGCAAGCCATCGGTTCCTGGACGGTCGCCGATATCGCCAGCTATCTCGAAACTGGCTTCACCCCGGATTTCGACAGCGTCGGCGGATCCATGGTCAAGGTGCAGCAGAATATGGCGAAGCTATCGGCCGAAGATCGCAACGCGATCGCTTCTTATCTTAAGGCCATTCCAGCGCGTTGACATCTGTGAATACGGGAGGCTCAAGCTTCTCGCATTGACTCTCCACAACCCCTGACCGATAACAGAGGCGTGATGGTCTTTCCGGTTTTGCCGGAAAGTGAAAAGGGAACACGATAGGAGCCTCGCTCTCATTCGTGGCTGCCCCCGCAACTGTGAGCGGTGAGCCGGAAAACAACAGCCACTGATGCTAAATCTGGCATCGGGAAGGTGTTTTCAAGGCTACGACCCGCGAGCCAGGAGACCTGCCATCACGAAGTGTCGTCAATGCCGGCGGGGTGTCCGGAAGAGCACGGTTTTCGGGTTGGCACCATCCGTCCGAAAAGCCCTGTTTGTCTTTCCCCGTGGTGAAGGTTGAACGCGTGCGTCCGGCTGCCTGAAAGCAGCGCGCCGCTGAAGAAGAGGGTCACCATGTCTATCCAACAGAATACGGCGTCGAGCGCCGTGTCCTCGACCACATCGAAACTCTTGCAGGCGCTGAGTGCCGTTGCACTTGGCCTGTTCATTGTCGGTTTCGTTGGCTTCTCGCATGTCGAGGCCATGCACAATGCGGCGCATGATACGCGCCACGCCAATGCTTTCCCCTGCCATTGAGGGGAGATGAGATGCCGTTTTTCAGAAACATCGTCTTTACCGCGGTCCTCGTCGGCCTGATTGCGGGTCTTGCCGTCAGCGCCATGCAGGCTGTCGGCACCACGCCGTTGATCCTGCAGGCGGAAACCTTCGAGAGTGCGGGTGGCGAAGCGGGTCATTCACATGATGCCGCCACGCCCGCGGATCATCACCATGACGCGGAAGCCTGGGCACCTGCGGATGGCTTCGAGCGCAACGCCTACACCGTCGCCGCCAATGTCCTGACGGCCATCGGCTATGCGCTGGTGCTCACAGGTCTGATCTCGCTTCGCGGCTCTCAGGGCGGCTGGCGCGAAGGTCTGTTCTGGGGGCTCGCCGGTTTCGCGGCCGTCATGCTGGCGCCTATGATCGGCCTGCCGCCGGAACTGCCGGGCAGCCCCGCTGCCGATCTTGGTGCGCGTCAGGTCTGGTGGATCGCGACCGCTGCGGCGACTGCCGGAGGCATCGCGCTCCTCGCCTTCCGCCGCTCGGAACCGTGGGCGGTGATCCTTGCCGTCGTGTTGATCGTTGCGCCGCATGTCGTCGGCGCGCCATTGCCGCCTGCGGGTGAACATGCGCTGGCGCCGCTGCCGCTCGAACGCCGCTTCGTTGTGCTTGCCACTGTCACGAGCTTCGTTTTCTGGCTGATCCTTGGCTCGCTCAGCGGCCTGGTCCTCAAGCGCTTCGACGCTGTAAAGTGACACGATGACGGAGGAGAACGCAGTCGATTGGAGCGATGACCTCGATTGCCTGCGTTTTTCCGTCCCCGGTCATGGCGCGCCCTGCGCCATGCATCGGCTTGCTTTCAAGGTGTTGATCAATGATGCGCTGACAGAAGAGACCTGTCGCGCATACTTTCTGGCGAACCGCGACGCATTTCTCGCGGCGGCCACCGACAAGATCAAGCGGCTGAGTATTCCCTTCGAGCGCAGTCTCCATATCAACAGCCGCGATCTTCGCCGAGCCATGACAGCAGACGACGCGCAAGGACCGGCGCGCCTCTGCCGTGTGCTGGATCGTTAACTCGGCACGTGTTCCGCGGAAAATACCGATAGTTCGGCTTCGGCTTCCGGTCCCCACAGACCGAGGCCGTTCAACACCTCTTTCGCGAAGCTGACCGGTGAATTGCCTGGTGCTGTGACAACACCCTGATCGCTGACGGCTTGTGGCTGATCGCGGTAGAGCGTTGCCCCGTCATAGCCGCCGTATTTTTGATGCGACGCCAGGGCGTTGCCCGTATGGGCCACACTGTTCAAGATGCCGGTGCCGGCGAGCGCGCTGGCCGCAGCACAGATGCCTGCAACCACGCGGCCTTTTGTCCGAAAGCGATGGACCAGATCGCCAAAATCGGGCGCAGTGCCTTTTTCCCAACTCAAGCCGCCCGGGATAACCAGCGCGTCGATCGTCTCCGGGTCGAGGGCGTCATGGGACGTGTCCGGCATCACCTTGAATCCGCCCATCGACGTCACAGGCTGGCCGTCGGGTGAAGCGGTGACGATCTCGACACCGAGATAGCTGCGGGCCGCAGCGGCAAGCAGTGCAGGCTCCCAGTCGGCAAAGTCTTGCGTCAGCGCAATGGCAATACGAGTCATGTCATCCTCCAGAAGCGAAGAAGCTCAGGCGATCGCTTGCATGAAGCGCATGCCGGTGACGGGACGCGGAACGAAATCCATGTTTTCGTAGAATTTGTGTGCGGCGAAGTTGCCGGTCGCAGCGCCGACCGATAGGAAGTCGCAGCCGCAGCGTTTTGCAACGTCGCGCGCGCGCGCCACCAGGTGCTGACCGGTGCCGTGACCGCGATGGCCGTCCCGCACGAAGAGATGGTGCAACTCCATGCCGCGTCGGCCTTCCTGGGCGCGGTAGAGCGGCACGAGAATGGCGTAACCGATAAGCTCACCTGCAGCTTCCGCCACCAGTGCGGTGATCCAGGGGACCTGGCCGAACAGATCGCGCTCAAGCTTCTCCGGCGTGATCGCGGCGGCATCACCATGATGGGCGGCGAGCAGGGTGATCATCTCGTTGAGTTCAGGCAGATCGGCTGCGCGCGCACCACGAATGGTGACGACGGGCGGTCTTGGCAGTGTCAGGAGGCTATCTTCGGTCATGGGTCTGGTCCTTCGGTTGTCTGGTTTTTTGCCGTCAGGACGCTTGGAAAACAACAAAGCCGCCTGACGGCGGCTTGTTGACAAAGTGATCTGTCGAGCCGCCTTTTACAGGTAGGCCCAAAAATACGTGCAGGAGATGGGTGCGCGTTCATTGATCATGCGCGACTCAATGCGCTTGAATTGGAAAGCTGTCAAGGGGAGGCTTCGGCATTTTGGATGGGTCCGTCTCGATACCTGCCACGAGGGCAAGCGGCGCATTGACATCGGTCGTCCTCAGTCCGCTATGTGTCTGCGCGGCGTGCTCTTGCGCTCGATAAGTCAATGGCAGGGACAAAAGCATCGATGACGGCGCAATCCGCAGAGCAAGTGGGTTTTCAGGGCACGGGCGTCTCGATTTTTCCCATTACCCAAGCCACGGCCGCGACATTTACGGATCTGTTCATCGGCGTGACCTTCCTGTGCTTCATCTGCGCCGGGAGCAAAAGGGTCGTCTGTCCTGTGAATGGCGAGTTCGTGGGCGAGGCGGGTGACCTCCTGATTTTCCCCTCCGGTTCTATCGTCACCTTGGAAAACCGTCCTGTCAGCGCTGCGAATTATCGGGCGACAGGCATCTATTTCGATCATGAACTGATTGATGCGGTCTTCGCCGGTCCACCGCGGGCGTCAGGCTCGCCTGGTGTCCAGATCGTTCGCGAGGCAGCAAGCGCTGACTATGATGTGGTGGAGGTCACGCGGCAGGCTTTGCATGATGACACTCTACCCTTGTCGGTCAAGCGCCATCGGGTTCTGGAGCCGTTGGTCTGGCTCCGCCATCACGGTATCCATCTGCCGCGGCGAGGGGAAGATCAACCCTTGAACAAGGTGCGGCGGCTGATAGAGACCGACATCAGCCAGCCTTGGCGGGTGGAAGACGTCGCGCGTCATTTTGCCATGAGTGAAGCCAGTTTTCGGCGGTGGCTGGCGAAATCCGGTCCGGGATTTTCGCAGATCCTGTTGAACACGAGGCTGGAGAAGGGGCTAGGGATGCTGCAATCAACGGATACGCCGATCTCCAGTATCGCGTTGGAGTGCGGCTTCAAGACGCCCTCGCATTTCTCCGAGGCCTTCCGCAAGAGATTCGGTCTTAAGCCACGCTCTATCCGCACAGCCGAATTCTGATCGTTTTTCGATAGTCTTTGATCGCGAGCCGGAAGCTCGAAATTCCTGGCAGGTCTATGTCTTTGAGCATGATCAACGTCTGGAAAGGACACCTCATCATGCTGAAAAAGAACGTTGCGACCGGCGTCATTATGGCGCTTCTGACCGCCACGACAGCAAGCGCCGCGGACTTCAAACTGTCGAGCACTTCGATTGCCGAGGGGCAGCAACTTACGTCTAACTTCGTGTTCAAGGGCTTCGGCTGCGAGGGCGGAAATCAGTCGCCGCAGCTATCCTGGTCTGGCGCGCCGGCTGGCACGAAGAGCTTTGCCATCACGGCCTACGATCCGGATGCGCCGACAGGCTCGGGCTGGTGGCACTGGACTGTGGTGAATATCCACGCAGCGCAAACGTCGCTCGAACTTGGTGCAAGCGGCGACAAGAAGCTGCCCGCAGGAGCCTTGGAAATCCGCAATGATTATGGTGTAGCCGGTTTTGGCGGGGCATGCCCGCCGCCCGGTGAAGTCCACCGCTACATCTTCACCGTCCATGCGCTTGGCACGGAGCATCTGGACCTTCCGGACAATGCCAGCAACGCGCTTGCGGGGTTCATGATTGGCGCCAACACCCTTGCCACGGCAAAGATCACAGCGGTCTATAACCGCTAAGGGCGCAGCAGAGGATAGTCGCTGGCGCTGGTGACTATCCTCTCCCGGCATGACGTCTCAATGATCGTGATCGCACAGACCATGATCCGACAGCGCCCGGATGACATAGCAATCTTCGATCGAGTGTCCGTCGCAGTGGGAGACGATCCGCTCCAGCTCGTGCTCCAGCTTCTTCAGCTTGGCGATCTTTTCCCGCACTGTCGCGAGATGATCGGCGGCAATGCGGTCCGCACCCGCGCACGGCATTTCGCGGTGCTGGCTGAGCGCGATCAATTCACGGATCGCGTCGATGTTGAGACCGAGATCGCGGGCGTGCCGCACGAAAGCGAGACGTTCCAGATCGGTCTTTTCATACCGGCGCTGATTGCCCTCGGAGCGATCGGCTTCGTTAAGCAGCCCCATTTGCTCGTAGTAGCGAATGGTCGGGACTTTCACGCCTGTCCGTTTCGATAAATCGCCGATGGAATACATGGCCTCATCCTCATAGCTATAGCTTGTAGAGATATAGGTTTCAGACAGTGGGAACGCAATTGTTTTGCCGTCTCCGCCGTCAGGCATTCGAGAAAAGCAGTTGGCTATTGACGGGCGCTGATGGAGTATGACGCAAACGACAACGCCTCCCTTTAATGATCACCGTCATGCCCAGTATCTTATCGACCGATCTTTCCATTTCCGCCCTGGCATTTCTGGTGCTCGTCGCTTTGAGCGCAGGCCTCGCGCGCGGTTTTTCCGGCTTCGGCGCGGCGCTGATCTTCGTGCCGCTCGCCAGTTCGGTTATGGGCCCGCAGATTGCCGTTCCGCTTCTCCTTGTGGTCGATGGGGTGATGACGCTCGGCATGATACCGGGGGCAGTCCGTCGGGCGGATCGACGCGACGTCCTCACCATGGCGGTCGGCGCCATCATCGGCGTACCAATTGGCGTCCACCTCCTGATGACACTCGATCCCGTCACCATCCGTTGGGCCATCGTCGCCATCGTTGTTGTGCTCTTGTCGCTTCTGATGTCCGGTTGGCGCTATAGGGACCGGCCAAAGGCAATTCTGACGGCGGTCGTCGGACTGATCGCAGGCGTGTTTTCCGGCGTGGCGCAGATCGGCGGGCCGCCGGTCGTCGCCTATTGGTTGGGTGGGGCTGTGCCGGCGGTCATCGTTCGGGCCAATATCATTCTCTACTTTGCGATCTCCACGGTGCTCAATGCCACGGCCTATCTGTGGAATGGTCTCATCACGGTGAAGCTCTTGGGGTTAGCGGTTCTGGTCGCCCCGGTCTACGGCCTTGGTGTGTGGCTCGGCAGTCGAATGTTCGGCCTTGCCGAAGAGAAGACCTTTCGCCGCATCTGCTATGGGATGATTGCAACCGCAGCCCTCATCAGCATGCCGCTCTTTGATGCGCTGAAAGGCTGATCGAACGCTCTGCCACCATCTGCATCTTCTCAAGCAGCATAGGGACTTGCCGTTTGCCCAAAGAGAGAATAGTATACCCCCCTATACTATCGGGAGAACGAGCAGATGTCCCATACGATCCGCGACAAGGATAAGCTTTTGGCGCGTATACGGCGCATGAAGGGTCAGATGGAAGCGGTGGAACGGGCGCTGGAGGGCGGCAAGCCCTGTGGCGATGTTCTGCAACTCCTCGCCTCTGTTCGCGGCGCGCTCTCTGGCCTGACGGGCGAAGTGATGCAGGAGCATCTGCACGAGCATGTGCTGCATGCGGAAAATGACGAGGAACGCGCCAAGGCTGCAGAAGAGCTGGCGCAGGTTCTCAAAACCTACATTCGATAAGGTGACGATGATGGCAACGATGGAACATAGCCACGCGGATGGCACGCATAGCCACGTTTTCTTAGGGACCGATCACGAGCGCAACGAACGACGCGTCTGGATGGTCATTGCTCTGACTACTGTCATGATGGTTGTGGAGATCGCAGCAGGTCACTGGTTCGGCTCCATGGCGCTGACAGCCGATGGCTGGCATATGTCGACCCATGCGGGCGCGATGCTGATTTCGGCGCTTGCCTATCTTTATGCCCGCAAGCACGCGCATGATCCGCGCTTCACCTTCGGTACGGGAAAGTTTGGTGATCTCGCCGGTTTTGCCAGTGCCGTCGTACTGGGCGTCGTCGCGCTGCTGATTGCCTGGGAGAGCGCTCTGCGCTTCGTCTCGCCGGTGGAGATCGACTTCAACCAGGCGATCATCGTTGCGGTGATCGGTCTGGTCGTCAACATCGTCAGCGCCTTGCTCCTCAAGGACGATCACCATCACCATGGACATCACCATGGACATCATCACTGGCATTATCACGATGATCCCGAGGATCATGACCATCCGCATGAAAGCCACGCCCACCATCATGGCACCCACGCTCATCACTCGGATTCCCATGGATCGCACGCGCACCATGGGAGCCGCGACAACAACCTGCGCGCCGCCTATCTGCACGTGGTGGCAGATGCCTTGACCTCGGTGCTGGCCATCGTGGCTCTTGTTCTCGGCAAATGGAACGGCTGGACCTTCCTCGATCCGGCCATGGGCATTGTCGGCGGTATCGTCATTGCCCGCTGGTCCTGGGGGCTGCTTCGCAGCACGGGTGCAGTGTTGGTGGATGCGATGCCGCAGCAGCGCTCACTCGTGGCGAAAATTCGCGGCGTGGTCGAAACGGGCGAAGAAAGCATTACCGACTTACATGTCTGGCAAGTCGGCCCAGGCCATCACGCGGCCATCGTGTCCTTGTCCACGAGAGGCGAGACACCAGCTGCAGCCTATCGGGAAAAGCTTTTAGAGATTGAAGAATTGTCTCATGTGACCGTCGAGATCAACGCAGCTGCGTGATCGACGCGCGAAACGCGCTCTTGCAATGGCTCGGGGCTTCGCCTGAAGTCGCGACAGCCCGTAGAGTGAGCGCCGCCGGAAGCGTCCGGCGGTTTCAGTGTTCCGTGTAGGCCTGATAGACCCATGCTGCATCAGCGGCTTCTGAAGGTCCCTGTGACACGGTCGATGGCGCCGCCGCAGCCTCTTTCACCGCGTCGCGGTTGACGGTCCAGAGCACGCTTGCCAGCGCGCCCGCTTGCAGGGCGTTGACGAAGGAAATCGTGCTGCCGGAAAAGGCAGGCGAAGAAACCTCTGAGACAGCGGCGTCTGTTTGCACTTTCTCAATAGGTTGTGAGCGACTTTGATAGGGCGCTCCGCCAATGTTGTTGTCGATGTTCATCGTTAGCCTCACCAAGCTGTTAACGGTTTTTTAACCGCTGAAGCTTGCGCGAAGCTTGCTGCGCGTTGTTTGAATGCGTTGACGGCGCTTGACAGGGGGCAAACCCCTGCTTCGTTTTTGCACTTTAGGGGCTTGCAAAATAACAAAAACCCCGCAAATGCCGATTCTTTGACGATCAGACGCCGTTCGAACCTGCATTACGCGGGGAATCACTTTGAGAATGGGCAGAATCAGCGGTGCGCCCAAGCGCACCGCCTATCTCTCTAAAATGGCTGAATGGCCTTAGACTTGGTCCTTGCCAGCGACTTTCAGCGCGAAGGCATATTCGAAGGCGATCTCCTCAAGCCGTTGGAAGCGGCCGGACTTGCCGCCATGACCTGCGGCCATATTCGTCTTGAGCAGGATTGGCGCGTCGCCGGTGGTCTTCTCACGCAGCTTTGCCACCCACTTTGTCGGCTCCCAATAGGTCACCCGCGGGTCCGTCAGGCCGGAGATCGCAAGGAGAGGCGGGTATGGCTTGGCACCGACATTGTCATAGGGCGAGTAAGCAGCAATCCACTGATACTCTTCTTCGGACTCCAGCGGATTGCCCCATTCCGGCCATTCCGGCGGCGTCAGCGGCAACGTGTCGTCGAGCATCGTGGTCAGCACGTCGACGAAGGGAACGGCGGCAATGATGCCGGCGAATTTCTCCGGCGCCATATTCGCGACAGCTCCCATCAGCATGCCGCCGGCAGATCCGCCTTCGGCGATAATGCTGCTATAGGACGTGAAGCCCTCCTTCACCAGATGGTCTGCGGCAGCGATGAAGTCCTTGAAGGTGTTTTGCTTGTGCTCCATCTTGCCGGTTTCATACCACTCGAACCCCTTGTCCTTGCCGCCGCGTATATGCGCGACCGCATAGATGAAGCCGCGATCGGCAAGCGACAGGTTGTTGGTGCTGAAGGAGGCCGGAATGGTGATGCCATAGGCGCCGTAACCATAGAGCAGGCAAGGCGCGGAACCGTCGAGTGGCGTGTCCTTGCGGTAAAGCAGCGACACCGGCACCAGTGCACCGTCATGCGAAGGCGCCATGACGCGCCGTGTCACATAGTCGTCCGGGTTATGGCCGGATGGAACCTCCTGGGTTTTCAGAAGCGTGCGCTCGCGCGTCACCATATTGTAGTCGAACAACTGGCTTGGCGTCGTCATGGATGAATAGCTGAAGCGGATGACGTCGGTGTCATATTCGGCAGCGCCATGCAGCCCGAGCGAATAGGCTTCCTCTGCGAAGGCGATCGCATGTTCTTCACCGGTGGAGCGATCGCGAATGACGATACGCGGCAGGCCGTCCCGGCGCTCCAGCCAGAGCAGATGGCGGGCATAGGCATCGACGGAGAGAATGAGCCGGCCCGGCTCATGCGGCACGACCTCTTTCCAGTTTTCCTTGCCCGGCGCTTCCACCGGGGCTTCGACAATCCGAAAATCCTTGGCGTCTCCATCATTGGTAAGAATGAAGAAGACATTGCCGCCTTCCGCCATCGAATATTCGATGCCTTCCTCGCGCTCGGCCACGATCTGCGGCTCCGCCATCAGATACTTGGTGGAAAGGATGCGGTACTCGCTGGTCTCGTGATCGTGGATATCGATGAAAATGAAGTCATCGAGAACCGAGGCGCCGACGCCCATGAAGAAGCCCGGATCCTTTTCTTCGTAAACCAGCCTGTCGGACGATTGCGGCTGTCCGACAATGTGGTGGAAGACCTTGGACGGGCGGTGGTTTTCATCCTGAAGTGTGTAGAAGAAGCTCTTGCCGTCAGGTGCCCAGGCACCGCCGCCGCCGGTGTTTTCAACGACATCATCGAGATCGACGCCGGTCGCAAGATCGCGGATGCGCAGCGTGTAAAATTCGGAGCCCTTGTCGTCATAGCTCCAGATACCGCGGCTGTGATCGGAAGATTGATCGAGTCCGCCGAGACGGAAATAGTCCTTGCCTTCCGCTTCCTTGTCGCCGTCGAGCAGGACATGCTTCTCGCCGCCATCGCGCGGGGTGCGGAAGTAATGCGGCTGCTCACCGCCGGTCACGAACAGCGTGCCGTAGGCATAGGGCCCGTCATTGACCGGAACCGAGGAATCGTCCTGCTTGATGCGGCCCTTCATTTCTTCGAAGAGCTTTTCCTGAAGCGGCTTCGTATCCGCCATCGCGGCTTCCATATAGGCGTTTTCCGCTTCCAGATGGGTGCGGATGGCGGGGTCGAGCAGGGAAGGGTCCTTGAACATCGCCTGCCAGTTATCTGCCCGCAACCAGGCGTAATCATCCGTGCGCGTGATGCCGTGATGCGTATCGGTCACCGGCTTCTTCTGTGCATGGGGCGGGGTGGGCAGGTTCTTGAAAATGGTCAAGACAAACTCGCTTTCATAGGAAAATCACTCTGCGTTTTCATGATGTAAAGTGCCCCTGCGGCGCTATCAAGTTTCATTGTCCCCGACGGAATATCAGCAGGGCACATTTTCGTCGGGTTTCGATCACATTCTGGCGGTAGACGACGCCATCGCCTGCTGCTTCGAGGAGATGCGGCAGGCGTTTCCCCGCCCGAAGAATGCCAAGAAGACTTGAGAAAGCCTCATTAAATCCGATGCAAAAGCCTCTATTGATCGCCCTTTTGACCGCCTCTTCCGTCCTCTCGTTCTCGCTTCCGTCCTACGCCATCGATGCAAATGTCATAAGACAGTTGAACCAGCTTGCGCCTGAGGAGCGCCTGGAACAACGGTGCGATATCGAAGCGATGGAGCGCATTGCCAAGGAGCAGAAAGGCATGAAGCCCGACAAGGTGATTGCCTATGCCTTTGGCGATCCCGACGTCGCCAAGGATTCGATCAAGGCTCCCGGCGCGGTCTTCCGCAGTGGTGGCGAATGGTACCGCCTCAGATACAAATGCCAGGTAGCGCCGACCACACTCGGCATCCGCAACTTCGATTACAAGGTGGGCGACAAGGTGCCGGAATCGCAGTGGGCGAAGCACTATCTCTACGATTGAGAACAATGAGAGCGGCGGCTTTGCCCGCCGCGATCAGGCGGCCAGCAGCCGCGCTTCCTCGCGGATGCGATTGACCATCGAACGAAGGCCGTTGGCGCGCTGAGAGGAGAGATGTTCGACCAGACCGATCTTGCCAAACACTTCGATGGCGTCGAGGGCGGCAATTTCCGAGGCCTTTTTGCCTGAATAGGTGGCGAGCACGATAGCCACCAGCCCGCGCACGATGTGCGCGTCCGAATCGCCCTCGAAGGTCAATATCGGGTCAGGTCCGCCATCGCTGTGGCTTACGACCCAGACCTGGCTGGCGCAGCCCTGGACCTTGTTCTCTGCGGTCTTCTTCTCGTCCGCCAGATCCGGCAGTTCCTTTCCCAGTTCGATCACGTAGCGGTAGCGATCCTCCCAATCGTCCAGGAAGGAGAAGTCGTCCATGATCTTGTCGAGAGAAGCCATTTGCCTGCCATCCATGTTGCTGCCCCGATATAGGGCAATGGCGAAGGGAATTGAACCGCCACCCCAAGAAAAAAGCCCTGCGGCGAAGCATGGGCTTCGGGCAGGGCATCAGGAGTCGGGCAGTCAGGCGGCTCATCTATAGCGGGATGAGCCACAAGGGGTTGTGAGAGGATCTCTCGAATTCGTTAGGCTTGATCGGTTCTCTCTATCGTCAGAGCGCGGGCCGCTTCTGCGGCAGGGGAATGGTGTTCTCGGCCTTGATGGTTCCGGTCTTGATATCGTCGCTGACTGCGACGGTCTCGGCCTTGGCGACAGCCTCGCCAGCGGGGGCGACCTTGGGTTCATCGGCCGCGTTCAGATGGGAGTCGATCAACTCATAGGCGACCTTGGCGCCTTCGCGCGCCCGCTCACCCAGAGCATGGAAGGTTTCCGCACCCTTGACGCAGACGTCCGGCTTTTCGACGCAGATGGCACTGACATAACGGTAGGCTTCGCTGGCAGCGGAAACCGCGCCGGCGACGTTCATTTGCGAGTTCTGGCTATCGGTGTTGTTGCCGCCAAAATAGGACAGTGCGACCAGCACCAGCGAAAACCAGATTGTTCCTTTGATCAGAAACCACATTGCAAGACTACCCTGTTTGACCGGCGCCCTTTTCGGATCATCCGCTGTTGCCCTGTTGTCCGGGCTTGCAAACACCCTAAAGCCAAGAGACCACCACCCCTTTGCAAAAAACCGCGTGATTTAATTCAAATTTTAGCGACTTGTTCCCGCCGCTGGTGACGATTGTGATTTGGATCGGATTTTAGCGTCCGATGTTAAGCATAATTGCGGCGGGCGCGCGCAATCGCAGGCGTTAGCGGCGATAACGCCCGCCACAAATCTTAACGGTACCGAAAAAATACAAGGAAATCCTCTGCTTACCCGTCATTAACCATAACGGACAAAGTGCTTCTGATTTGCCTCGAAATGGGACTTGATGGCGCTGGAGGCGGCTTTGGCGCGCCTGCTTTTATCCATTCCTTAAGCCGCGGAGCCCTATTGTCGGGCATGTTTCAAGGCAGGTTCGAGCCTGCTGCTTTTAGAATGCGGTGTACTGGTATTGCGTAACATAGCGGAAAAAGCGATTGCGTTGGTCGATCATGTCGCGGGCATGTGGCTATCGCGCATGGAAGACGATGCCAGCGAAAGCTTGGCGGTCATCGCCGTTCTGCGCCGCCTCGTTGCTTTCTCTCTTGTGGCGCTCTTCATCGTTCCCGCCATCATCTGCTTTGTCCTGCCGGCATCCGTGGCGCTGCCGCTCGGTGCAGCCCTCGTCGTTGCCCTGTTTCTGGCATCCTGCGCCGTGCTCCTGACGGTCTATAAGCCCGCGCGCGAGGCTCAGGACGCTGTTATCGACCGTGAGCAGCTTGCATCGCAGGTGCCAGGTCTCCTGCTGTTCTTCAACGAGCAGGGCATCGTTCACGCGGTATCAGGCCGCGACCTGCGGCAGTTTCCGCTTCAGCTGCAGAACTGCGCCGGCCATATCCTCGCCGAGATGGTCCATGTTTCCGATCGCATCGCCTTGATGCAGGCTTTCGATACGCTGCGCCAGGGTGAGGATCACGCCAGCGTCGATCTGCGTTTCGAGACCGGCTCCGTCAATCGGCAGATTCAGTTCGTCTATGCCCGCATGGATATGACCGCAGAGCGTGACCAGTTCGGTCGGCTGGTGCGCGTCGTCGGTCAGCTTATCGACGTCAGCGAGATGGAAGCCTTGCGCCGGGAAGCGGCCCGCAGGACGATCGAGGCAGAGACGGCGACGGAGGCGAAGTCGCGTTTTCTCGCCGCTGTCAGCCACGAACTGCGCACACCTTTGAATGCTATTCTGGGCTTCTCCGATATTCTTGCCGGCGAATATTTCGGCAAACTGGAGAATGATCGCCAGCGCGAATATGTCAAACTCATTCGTCAGTCGGGTGGTCACCTGCTGTCGGTCGTCAACACCATGCTGGATATGAGCAAGCTTGAGGCCGGTCGCTACGAATTGATGATGGAGCCTTTCCGCATCGGCGACGTTATCGCGTCCTGCGAAGGCATGCTGGGTCTTCAGGCGAAGCAGAAGGGCTTGACGCTGACAAGCCGCATCCAGCGCGATCTGACGGAAGTCGTTGCCGATCAGCGCGCCATCCAGCAGGTTCTGATCAACCTTGCCAGCAACGCCATCAAGTTTACCGAATCCGGTGGTGTGGTGGTGATCGATGCGGCTCTGCAGGGCGAGATGCTCAAGCTGACGGTCAGCGATACCGGCATCGGTATTGCCGCCGACAAGATCGAACTTCTGGGCCGCCCGTTCATGCAGGTTCAGAATGATTATACCCGTCGCTATGAGGGCACGGGGCTTGGACTGTCGCTCGTCAAAGGACTTGTGGAATTGCATGGCGGAAGCCTTGTCATCACCAGCAAGCCGGGCGAGGGAACGGTCGTCACCATATTGATGCCGGCTGATGGCTCCGGCCAGCCGCTGAGCAGCTGTGAAGACGCCGATGCGCCGGTGGAATTTCCGCCGCGCCTGAAAGACACGGCGGGTGGCGCCGACATGATGAAGAGGAAGGACACTGCGGATGGCCGCGCCAAAGCGAAAATCGCCTAGGAAAAAGACGGTCCGGAAGGAGCCGGGTTTGCTGTCCGTGGCCCTACGCGCCCTCGGCCAGCAGATTGTCAGCCATCCCAAACTGGTCGGCGGCTCGACCGCGTTCCTTGTCGTTTTCGGTTTCGTCGCTGCCAATGCTCTCTGGTATCAACCCGGCCACCATCCATCCCCGTTCCTGCGTACCCGTGACGAGGAAGATCCAAACGGCATTGCCGGGTATCGCATGACGTCGACGCTTGGCCAGCACGGCAATGTCACGACGTTCCGCATAGAGCGCCAGACGGATGTTCCAGAACCCACGCAGCAGACTGCGGCTCAGCCTCCGGCAGGGCAGGGCGGGGCAGCGGCACCCCCAGCCCAGGCGCAGCCGGCCGGCACCCATCCGCCGTCCGAACTCGTCGCAGAAATCCAGCGCGAACTCGCGCGCCGTGGCCTCTACGATGGTCCGGCCGATGGTCTGACGGGACCACGCACGACCGCTGCCATCCTCTTCTTCGAAGAGACGGTCGGCATGGAACAGACAGGTGAGCCGACCAGCCGCATTCTCTCGGCCTTGAAGATCGACAGCGCGACAACCGTTGCCGCCATTCCCAAAGCCCTGCCGAAGGATCGACCCGCAGCAGCCAATGGGGGCGGGGTGGCGATCGATCCCGTCGCAGCCGCCATTCGCAATGCGGAGGTTCATCCTCCAAAAGCGCAGAATGTGTCTCTTACGTCCGACAGTGGTGCAAAGCCGGTCGGCAAGGATCTGGTTTCCAAGATCCAGCAAGGCCTCGTCAATATCGCCTATGCCGATGTGAAAGTGGATGGCGTTGCCGGCGAACAGACCCGTCAGGCCATTCGCAATTTCGAAAAGCATTATCGCCTGCCGGAAACAGGCGAGCCGAGCGAAGCGGTGCTGAAAAAGCTGAAATCTATCGGGGCCTTGTGAGCCTCAGTTGAATCTCTGACTGAGCCTCTTGGTGATTTGCCGTCCTTTTGCGATTCAAAGGACGAGCGCTTGACGCCAAAATACTCAATTCATTGGGACTTTCACCCTTCCCTCCACGGTTCGGTACCTGGCGACCATGACCAGTCTCGCTGCTTAGAAAAGCATGGCCCCATTGTCCCTGAGGTCCTATAGTTCTCCCATGCGCCTCAAATCCGAAATCTTCGTTTCCGCCCTCACGCGCCGCGTCTTCGCTGCAGGTGATTTCGCCGCTATCGAACGAAAGGGGGCCGATGAGGCCGGCGCGATCTTCATCCGCCAACGCCTGCGTGATGGGCGCGAAAATCTTTATGGTCCTGCACCCCAGAGCTTCGCCGAAGACGAGGAGGTGAGGGCCGAACGGCGCTTCGAACGGCGTCTCACTGAAGCGCAAGCCCAGGAGGTGGAGACGCTACTGGAAAAGGAGCGTCGCTTCGACGCCGATCTCTGGGTGGTCGAACTTGAAACCGACAACGTCGGCGACCTGTTCACCATCGTTGGGTGACAGGCCCGTACCTTCTGCCGCAACCGGCGAGCAACCTTAACGGCGCACCACAAGCTTGTGGGCTGGAGTGGGCTCTTCACGACGCTCGTCGGCATCGCTGCCGGAGCTCGTGGTGTAGCGATCTGCCCGTCGCCAGCTTTCGATCCGCTCCTCACACTCGGCCGTCTCCAACGACTCCAGCATGGATTCCGCACGGCTGATATCGCCAACGAGCTGGCGCATATGCGGGTAGAAGCATTCCAGGATAAAGATGGCGTCGTCGGTATCCATGCCGATGCCGACGAGCGTTGTTGCCAGTTGCCGACCGGAAATATCGAGCAGGATGCGCTCCGACAGCCAGTGGCTCGCAGACAGCGAGTCCGAGAGCGTGGCGGCGAAACGGCTTGCATCGCGCTCACGTGCAAACCGCACAAGCAGGGCTTCCTGTACTTCGGTCAGGCGGCGAACGCCAAGCGTGTCGCCCACGGGGCGGTGCATCTGTCGCGCCATGGTGCGCAGTTGCCTGCGCAGCTTCTCTTCCCGCTCGGCACGCGCCTCGCTTTCGGTCAGCGCCGCTTGAGACGTAGAGGTTTGAAGACTTTCGTGCGTTGAGCCGTTCGCGTGGCGGGAGTGACGTAAGCCCACCAGGGCATCGACGACAGTGGGGGAGAGGTCTTCGCGCCGGACGATCGTACGAGCGTGCGCAGCCCCTTGCGTTCGTGCAATCGCAATCAGCGTCTCGTCATCCAGCGCCTTCGAGGAGACGAGAAACGGTGCGGACAGCGAAATCGGCTGGCTGGCGATGAAGAACGCGACGGCCGAGGGCACGTTCGGGTTCTGCGACAACGCCGCAATCGCTTCTCTCTTCGCTTCGGCGGTGGACGCGGAAAACAGCGGCATGAACAGTTCTGCGAACTGTCGCAATTCTGATTTCGACGGGTAAGGCAAGCCTTCGAAACTCGAGACGGTTGCCATCAATACCACGTCCTTCTTCCTCTCGGCCCTTGGCCGTTCCAGTTCTCGAAAACGGTCTGTCAACGCAATACCCAACCAGACGCAAAACTACAGGAGCGCTCAAACTATAACGAATGCGTTGACGCCCTGTTAACCACGGGCGTCGGCAAGAGGATTTTTCGGCTTATTCACAGCTGTTTTGTTAACGGAAGGATTTTTCGACCCGCTGGAACCGCGAGCCAACTTTGGCGTTTCTCTCGCGTGAACCGGATTGGGGCGCAATGAACCTCAACATTGGAGTGAAGGCTGCAAGCCGCATTTTATTATTAACCTTTGCTTAACCTCCCGATGATTCTAATGTCGTGGGCAAGTCCGAGATTCGGTGCTAAAGTTCTGACATGAGCTCGCTTATGAGGGACGGACGAATGTCCAAGCCTCAGTTAATGCCCAGTCCGTGGACTGGTGATGCCCGATGAAGTGGTACTGGCATTCCATATCGGCTTGATGCCGCCGTCCTGAAGACTCCGGCACGCAGATCAAAAAGAAATTTTTGCTGAAAAGCTCGATATGGCGCTTCCACATACTGGATCGTCGGATGGAAAGTCATGCATCGCGATCCGGTCAACAACATCCGTCGTGCCTGTGAAAGGAGATGGCAATGGCAGACATTATTTCGATTTCGACGGCGACGCGGCGTCCTCACAAAACGGCTGACGCGAACGCAATCGCTGCCGGCCCAGCGCAGCTGCTGTTTTTTACCGGTGTGCGCTACGAGCGTTATGACTTCGCCGAGAAAACCAAGACGCGAAAGCGTAAGGGCAATGCGGCGGCTTCTTCCGAAACGGCTCTCAACGCCTGACCGATCTTTTTATGATGCTCTGAAGTGCGCCTACTTCAGCGGTGCGGGCTCGCATGTAGCCTCTCCGAGAAACCGCTCTGCTTCTTCCAGGAAGCTTGCCTGCGGTACCATCGTTCGCAAAACGGCATAGCCCTCGTTGCGATTTGCTTCCACCAAAATCGATTTCGATAGCGCTTGGACTTCCGCCTTGCGAATGGCCCCGCTTTGCTCCGGGGTGGAAATCAGAATATCCAGTTCACCCCCCGCCGATGTGCGGTCGTTCATGCTGAAGATTTCATTGGATGCACTGTCGAAAATTGCGATCGACCAGAACGGCACGGCACCGAAGGCCGACAGCCTGACCGGCTTCTCTTCGACATTATAGGTACACACGGCAACCCGCATGAAAGGGTCTTCGCTGCTCAGACCACCCTTGCGGTGACCATCCTTGTCGACCAGATGAAAACGATTTGGCACAGCCTGAAATTCCGCGCGCGTATAGGCATCGCGGTTGGAAAAATGCGGGATCGAGAAGAGGATGACGAGGTGGAGGACAGCTGCACCCACCAGGCCCGTGAAAATTGCCAAAGTGAGCCTAAGCATTGCCGCAATCCGTTTTATTGATCGTCGGCATGGTAATGTCGATCAGTCCCGCACTTCCGGCAATCGGGGTATCGAGCAGCGTCAGGACCAGCTTGAAATCGCCGTTTGTCGGCACCGCAAGCCAGTTGAACGGCGTTGCCGTCGACGCAAGCGTAATGGAAACACCACCTTCAGGGCCGTGCAGAAGGTTGCGTGAATTCAGGGCGATCGGCCGTCCAGATCCATCATCCAAAAGATTGCCCTGTTGATCGGCAACATAGATGGTCCAGAAGCGAGCAGGCGGCAGGTTGCCGGTAAGCGTATAGCGGCACTGGCCGGTCAAGCGCTGGCCGCTGCTGTCATTCGCCGCGGTAAAGGCCAAACCTTCGGCCGTTCCATAGAGAAGCTTGCCTGCATCCGCCCGGTGCGCCTTGGCGTAAGGGTCCGCTTCGATCGTCTGCGATTCGGGAAACGCGTTCCACGCACCGATCTTGATCGACCCGAAACCGGATGTGGCTTCCAGCGCCACAAGCGTGGAAACGATGCCACCGCCGAAGGCAATGACGAGCGAGATGGCGACAAGAAACGGAACTCGAAACACACTGCTTTCCCGATTTGGAGCAGTGTCACGGTTAGCATTGATTCCGACTCGGGGAAATGCCCTGGATGAGGGATGGGCAAACCTGTACTGGAATATTCTGGTTCTGAAATATGTGCGGCGTTGGGAAACTCCGGTGGAGGAGGGTCGAAGTGTCGCCCTCTTGGCTGCGTAAAAGAGCCAGGCGTGCATCTGCGCCGGCTTTGAAGCGCGTGTCTCGGAAAGTTCTGCAAGCGACACCCTAAATCGGTCTTCGTTCCCAGGGCGCGTAGGTCCCTTTGGACGCGAAACGGACGTGTCTCGCTCTTTGGATCGACAGGTAGCGCCCCCAAATTGTTCTCGATTTTTGGGCTGATTCCGTAGGGCACTGATCGATAAGGCCAGCGCCCTCCGAGCCGTCGCTTACTCGTGAATCGTGTAAGAACCGAGCTTGCAGAGATCCTGTCTGTCTTCCGTCGTGTCGAGGCCGGAGCCTTCTTCGAACTCGAAACGCATGTCGTAGCGACAGACCGTGCGGCCGTCGGCAATGGTGATGTCGATGCTTTCGCCTGGTTCGAGAACCTGCTCGCCGAAAACGTCGTCTTCCCATTCATTGACGCCAACCGGCGATGTGTAAAAGCGCGTCAGGACGGACTTGGTACCGTTCTTCAGCGTAAAGGTCAGGTCGTCGGCCTGTGCCATTGCGGATGTACAGACGAACACTGCCAGAGCGGCGAGCACTGGATTGAGTTTCTTCATAATAGTTCCCCCTAGATGAGATGTCCCTCGCGAGCAATTGCGCACCTTCGATGGGGATATTCAAGCTGCGCACCCCTGCCGCTGTTGTCTTTCGCGTTGGAAGGTAAAGACTTTTTTTGGCTTTGAAGGACCCGCAATATTTTGCAGCCTTCTGTGCGCTTGTCGTGTTTTTCAGTTTTCTAAAGTTCAAATCAAGGTTGCAGTGATAGGATGTGCTACCTAATACTGATGGTGGAGAAGAGCATGAATAAGGACGCCGCCGACCTTGTGAGCATCGCTCCGACAGAGGATGAGGAAGGCTCTCCGGCTTCCCGGCTGATCGACGGACGGATTGCCGAGTTGACGGACTGGCGTGGGCAGGTGCTGTCGCGCATCAGATCTATTATTCGCAGTGCGGATCCACGTGTGGAGGAAGACTGGAAATGGCGTGGCGTGCCCGTTTGGGCCTGCAACGGCATCATCTGTACCGGGGAGACCTATCGCTCCACCGTAAAAATGACCTTCCCTCACGGTGCGGCGCTGGAGGATCCGTTTGGTCTGTTCAACGCTTCGCTTGACGGAGGGACACGCCGTGCGATCGACCTTCGCGAAGGTGATGACATTGATGACG
Source organism: Agrobacterium sp. 22117 (assembly GCF_052045735.1). Classification (NCBI taxonomy): domain Bacteria; kingdom Pseudomonadati; phylum Pseudomonadota; class Alphaproteobacteria; order Hyphomicrobiales; family Rhizobiaceae; genus Agrobacterium; species Agrobacterium sp. 22117. The sequence continues at coordinate 788,877 of NZ_JBQEPP010000001.1, forward strand.
GTGCGCTCTCGGCGCTGATCCGGTCCGCGATTGCATTCAACGACGCCAAGGTGCGCGGGCGTAAGGCCGCGCGGACGTCATAAAAAGGGCCGGCCACCCGATCAGGTGGCCGGCCATTCCTCATCATCGATATTTCTCAATTCGCAGGGGCGGGCGGTGCCGGCGCTGCGGGCTGTGCAGGTGCGGGTGCCGCAGGCTGGGCGGGAGCAGCGGGTGCTGCCGGTTGTCCCGCTTGGGCAGGGCCCGACGATGTGCCGGAAACATCATCGGTCGCAATCGGCGCCGGTGTGACAGCGCCATCTGCGGCTGCGACACGCCACACCGTATTGCCCGCATCATCTGCTACCAGCAACGCGCCGGTGCCATCGATGCCGACGCCGACGGGACGGCCTCTGGCCTTGTCGCCCTGAATGAAGCCCGTCACAACGTCCTGCGTCTTGCCGACCGGCTTGCCGTTTTCGAACGGCACGAAGGTCACGCGGTAGCCGTTGAAGGCCGTCCTGTTCCAGCTTCCATGTTCGCCGATGAAGGCACCGTTCTGGTAGGGGGCAGGCAGCGCGGATTTCAACGAGAAGGTGAGGCCAAGCGCAGCAACATGGCTGGACAGCGCGTAATCCGGCTTGATTGCCTTTTCCACCATATCCGGTCGGAGGGGATGCACGCGGTCGTCCACATGGTTGCCGAAATAGCTCCACGGCCAGCCGTAGAAGCCGCCTTCCTTCACCGAGGTCATGTAGTCGGGCACAAGGTTCGGGCCGAGCTCATCGCGCTCGTTAATCACGGCCCACAACTCCTTGCTTTCGGGGTTGAAGGCAAGACCGTTCGGATTGCGCAAGCCGGACGCAAAGAGTTTCCACGCACCCGTCTGGCGGTCGACCTGCAGGATAGCGGCGCGGTTCTTTTCGGCCTCAAGCCCGTTTTCGGTGATGTTCGAATTCGATCCGACGGAGGCATAGAGGAACTTGCCATCGGGGCTCAGCGCCAGATCCTTTGTCCAGTGGTGATTGATCGGGCCACCCGGAAGCTTGGTCAGCATGCGCGGTTCGGCGGTGATTTCGGTCTGACCCGGTTGATAGGGGTAGGCGAGGATTTCATTGGACGTTGCGACATAAAGCGTGTTGTCGGCAAAGGCGACGCCAAACGGCGAGTCGAGCTTCTTCAGAAGATCGTGGCGCTCATCCACAATGCCGTCTCGGTTCGTGTCCCGAAGCAGCGTAATGATGTTGCTTTCCTTCGGCGGTCCACCGGTTTCGCCATGGGCAATCGACATGATGAAGCCGCGGATGATGTCCTTGGGACGCGACGATGATTGCCCACCCTCCGGTGCCCGCGACTGCACGACCAGAACGTCGCCATTCGGCAACGTATGCACGGTGCGCGGATTGACGAGGTCCTTCTGGTAGACGGAAATCTTCAGGCCTTCCGGCACCGTCGGCATTTCACCGTCCTTCCAGCCCACCACCTCTGCGACCTTCAGGTCGGGGATAAGGCTCATGGAGGGCTCGGGAAGGACAGGGTCGGGGCCGATCTGCTGGGAAATATCGAAATTATCGTTCTGGTCGCTGCAGGCCGGCAGAATGAGTGCAACGCCTGCAAGCAGCAGTGCGGGGGCGAAAATGCGGGAAACCATGATCATACTCTCCAGGCCAGACGGGCATATTTGCGGGAGGAGGCGGAAACAGCCATCAACGACACCACGAAGGTGATAGCCGAAAGCAAGAGCCCGTAAGGCACCACAGCCGTCCAACCGTCACCGGCGTGAACGAGACTGTTGATAAAGGCGAGGATCAGCATCACGATAAAAAGAATAATGGAGACGAAGGACGGACGCATCGGCCGTGTGCGCCGACGCAGCAGATCTATGAGACCGGCAAGAATTGCCAGACCGCCAGCGACCAGCCCCGCGAAAAGAAGCCAGGCCGAAAAATTCGACCACATCAGGTTGGCGGTGCGCCAATAGGCAATGTCCGTCGCAAGCGTCAGCGAAAAGCAGACAAAGGGAAAAGGCACGAACAGCAACTGAAAAGGATAGGCGGAAGCTTCCCCGTGGGATGCATCACTCATGTCTTGGCTCCAACCGGTATTGAGGGGAGCGCCCAAGTCCCGATGGGCGCTTTTGTGCTCTTGCAAACGGTTGGAGGTGCGATTTGGTTGCAAGAGTTTGGGAGTTAGAAGCGGAAGCAGGTCACGTCATTTAGGTTAGGTGTGGAAAAGGTTTAATCCAGATGCACGCGGAGGAAATATTGTTTTGTTTAGCGCCTGAACAGCCGTAGGTCGTAATCGGGGTTTCTCAGTTACATCCGGGGGTTTGAATGGGTAGTTTTTCTCTTTGGCACTGGTTGATATTGCTTGGCATTTTCGCACCTATCCCGCTCTTCTTCGTGTTTAGGCGCGCGCCTGCGGGCCCTAACCGATTTGCGGGGCTGCCATACGCTATGAGCTTCGGAGAAGCGATATCGAGTTTCTTCAAAAATTATGTGAACTTTTCATCAAGAGCGAGCCGATCAGAGTTTTGGTATTCAATGCTCTTCATATTCCTGACGTCGATTGTGGCCGACCTAATCGATCGATCGGACATTCTCGGCACCATATGGTACCTAGCAACGTTATTGCCGATAATCGCGGTCAACACGCGTCGGCTACACGACCTTAATCGAAGCGGATGGCTTCAGCTTTTTTGGTTTCTCTTTCCCATCGGCTGGCTGATTTTGATTATATGGTACTGCTTCCCGGCTGCCGACGGACCCGCATTGAAAAGAGGGACAGGCCCGCAACTCGGTAAGGATCCAGCTGAAACTTTCCGGTAATCACAGGGTCACCTTCAATGCGCTTATCCTCCAACGCCGAAGCGGCTACGCTTCGGCTGGAGAAGTCTCTTCATTTTCAAAAACTGCTTAAGCTATGCAATAGCGATGGACTTCCGGAAAGAGTTCGAGGGCGAGAATTGCGTTCTAAGTATATCCCCGAGCCGTCAACAGTGAGACAGGGCTTATCGGTCTTGACAATCGAAATGTGGTGACCGGGTGCTCTGCGCGTCAGTTTCCAACATCCGCCACCTTCTGCGGCGACAAGGTCGGCGCAGACGCCTCCTTCAACTGCTGGCCGACTGCGCGAAGAACGCGTGTGGCTTCTGCCGAAAGAGAGCGAGGGCGGGTGAGAGCCGGAAGCGCATTGGCGTCAGCTGAGGCCACCTGAGCGCCATTGGCGGCAGGTTGCGGGCGCGAGCCGGTTGGCAGCGGGTTCTGGATGCCTGGAATAGGACGCAGTTCCATGCCTTGATGGGCATAGTCCATCAGCCGCTTGAAGGTCATAGCGGGAAGGGCGCCGCCGGTCATGTTGTTCATCGAGGTGAAGTCGTCGTTACCGAACCATACCGCCGTTGTGTAGTTACCGGTGAAGCCCACATACCAGGCGTCGCGATAGGCCTGTGACGTTCCCGTCTTGCCGCCGGAAACGATGCCATTGTCCAGCGCTCCACGCCGTGCGGTACCTTCCACCGGGATAGTGACCAGCATGCGGTTCATCTTCGACGTCGCTTCTTCTGAAAGCACACGATGCGCCGGCGGCTCGTCGCGATCGAAGTCGTAGAGCACTTTGCCCTCGTAATCGAGAACCTGCTCGATGCCGTGGCGGCGCGATTGCATGCCGTTTGCCGGGAAGACGGCATAGCCCGTCGCCTGATCCAGCACCGTCAATTCAGAGGTGCCGAGCGGAATGGTCTTGTCGCTGCGAAGCGGCGTGGCAACGCCCATGGCCTTTGCGGTGTCGACGATGATCTGCGTGCCGAGCACATCCTTGGCAAGCCGCACCGGCACGGTGTTATAGGATTTCGCCAGCGCGGTCTGCAGCGTTACCTTGCCGGCATAGGAACGGCCGTAATTCTGCGGCGACCAGCCCCGCCATGTGACAGGCGCGTCGGAAATCAGCGTTTCAGGCTTGTAGCCCTTCTCCATCGCAGCGGAATAGGTGTAGACCTTGAAGGAAGAACCTGGCTGACGAAGGGCTGCCGTTGCGCGGTTGAACTGGCTCTCACCATAGTCACGACCGCCGACCATGGCGCGGATGCCGCCGCCATTTTCGATCATCACCATTGCGCCTTGCTTAACCTTGTAGCCTTCGCCGAATTCACGAAGGCTGCCTTCCATGGCCTGCTCTGCCGCCTGTTGTAGGCCGGTGTCGATGGTGGTGCGCACCACCACGGTGTGATCCTTGATCTTGCCGTCCCTGGCCAGGCGCTGCACTTCGTCGAAGGCCCAGTCGAGGAAGTAATCGGGTGCCTGAACCTCTTCGCGGTCGATGACCGTTGCCGGGTTTCGACGTGCGCCGACCACCTGGCCTTCGGTCATCAAGCCGCCCTGAACGAGGTTGGAGAGAACCGTGTTGGCGCGTGCGCGTGCCGCCGGCAGGTTCACATGCGGCGCGTATTTCGCCGGAGCCTTGAACAGGCCTGCAAGAATGGCGGATTCCGCCAGGGTGACGTCCGTCAGATTCTTGCCGAAATAGAATTGTGCAGCCGCCGCCGCACCGAAGGTGCCACCGCCCATATAGGCGCGGTCGAGATAGAGCGCGAGGATTTCCTTCTTCGACATGTTGGCTTCCAGCCACAATGCCAGGAAGGCTTCCTTGATCTTGCGCTCCAGCGAGCGCTCATTGGTCAGAAACAGGTTCTTGGCAAGCTGCTGCGTCAGCGTCGAGCCGCCCTGGACGACGCCACCTGCACGCGCATTTTCGCTCATGGCGCGGGCAAGGCCGATGAAATCGATGCCGAAATGGTCGAAGAAGCGTCGGTCTTCCGTTGCCAGAACCGCCTTGATGAAGTGATCCGGCATCTGGTCGATTGGAACGGAATCTTCGTGAATGATGCCGCGATGGCCGATCGTGTTGCCGTAGCGATCGAGGAAAGTCACAGCAAAGTCGCCGCGATAGCGCCAGTCCTTCTTGGTTTCCTCGAAGGCGGGCAGCGCCAGCGCCAGCATGACGACGGAGCCGGCCGTACCGACGGTCAGCGCGCTGCAGGTCATGTTGACGAGAAATTTCTTCCAGCCGCGCACATGCAGCTTGCGAGAGGCGATCGTCACCTCTTCCCAGAAATCGAACACACGGGATGCGGCTGTCCACAGGCTCGAATCGATCCAGGAATCGATGCGAAGCAGAATATGGCGTTTACGGCGCGCCGGTTTCTTGTTGTTGTCTTCCTGCACCTGAAACGTATTCCTGTTCGATGTGGTGAGTGAACGCTTGACGCGATAAGCTTGCGCGGGTCATTCCTCACCACCACTCCGCCGGATTTAAGAATTATCTTATAATCCAGCCTATGGCGATACGACAAAACGGGCTTTCCTATTTGATGCCCGAAGATGCAAAATGAAACGGAAATCTTAACGATGAGTGACGCGCCGTTCTGGAAAACCAAATCGCTGGCGCAAATGAGTAACAGCGAATGGGAGAGCCTATGCGATGGCTGTGGCCTCTGCTGTCTCAACAAGCTGGAAGACTGGGATACGGGCGAGGTGGTGTTTACCTCCGTCGCCTGCCAGCTGCTGGACGGCACGAGCTGTCGCTGTTCCGACTATGAAAACCGCCGCGCCACCGTGCCCGACTGTATCCAGCTCGATCTGAAGCTGGTTGATGAGATCGGCTGGTTGCCGCCGACATGCGCCTATGCGCTGGTGCGGGACGGGCAGGATCTCTACTGGTGGCACCATCTGGTGTCGGGTGATCCCGAAACCGTTCACGTGGCGGGCATTTCCGCACGTGGTCGCACCGTCAATGAGAATGACGTCGATGTGGACGACTTTGAGGACTACGTGGTGGACTGGCCGTTGACGGTGGGAGAGCGACCGGAGGCGCAAAAACCGCGTTGAGTACAAACCTGTGCGCTCTCGTCAGCCCGTGCAAAATCCCGTCCTATTCCTGCCGCATGACCTCTGTATCTCGCTACCTTGCTTTTCTTAGGCCCGTTCCCGGCTATGATGATCGGCCAGACAATGAAGGACCCCGCATGCGCCGAAGTCAAAAGCATGGCCAGCGCAAAAACGTGACCCGGTTTTGCGACGGCGTCATGCGACAAAACCAGGAGCTCAAGCGTGAAAAGCGCATCTGAAAGAGTGCGGCGTGCTTTAACGCTTCTTGCGCCGATCTGCGTTCTTTTATCCGGTGTCGGGCCCACGCGCGCTCAGGCCGTGCAGCCTTTCGAATGCACGCTGGTCACATCGGTGGAAACCGGTGCCGTCATCAACCAGCAGGGCGCCTGCGACAGGCGCGTCTCGCCAGCCTCCACCTTCAAGGTGCCGCTTGCGCTGATCGGTTATGACGCCGGAATTCTGCAGGACGAGTTCAATCCGGCCTGGGACTGGCAGAAGGGCATGGATGCAGCCCCGCAAGAGCGCAAGACAGTCGATCCGACGACGTGGCAGAAAGAGTCGATCCGCTGGTATTCGCGCGAAATCACCAGACGTCTCGGAAAGGAGAAATTTGTTTCCTATGTCCGGCGCCTCGGTTTCGGCAATGGTGACGTGGCCGGAGAGCCGGGCAAGGACAATGGGTTGACCGACGCCTGGGTGAACACCTCCCTGGAAATTTCTCCGGTCGAGCAGGTGGGGTTCATGCGCCGACTGCTGGCTAACAACCTGCCTTTTTCTCGTGATGCGCAAAACAAGACCAAGGCCATCGTTCCGGTGTTTGATGGTGCGGAAGCCTGGAGTGCTCATGGCATGACCGGGACCGGCACCATGAAAGGGCCGGATGGTAAGCCAGATCCCAATCGTCCCTTCGGTTGGTTCGTCGGCTGGGCCGAACGCGAAGGTCAGCACATCGTCTTCGTTCGCCTGCGCGTGGGCGACAAGCCCTCGGAGCAGCCAATGGGCGAGGTGGTGCGCGGCGAGTTCCTGCGCGATATTCAGCGTTACGCCACCCATCGGTAGAAGCGGCCATGTCTGCTGATGCGGCAAGCAATATCATCGCGCTGTACCAGACATATGCTGAGGATTTTGATCGGTCGCGCAGCCGCGCGCTGATGGAGAAGCATTGGCTGGACAGGTTTCTCGTATATCTGCCGCCGAAGGCTTCGATACTGGACATTGGCTGCGGAGCCGGGGAGCCCATCGCGCGCTACTGCATCGAAAACGGTCACGAGGCGACTGGCATCGACGCCTCTCCCGCGCTGATTTCGCTTTGCCGTGCGCGCTTTCCCGGCCATCGATGGCTGGTCCGAGATATGCGCGATATGAGATTGGATAGCCGATTTGATGGCCTGATCGCCTGGCACAGCCTCTTTCACCTGACGCCGGACGACCAGCAAATTGTCCTCCAAACATGCATGCGCCTGGCAGCGGAAGAGGCCGTCTTGATGTTTACGGCGGGGCCAGACCGCCGGGAAACGCTTGGACGTTTCTGTGGCCAACCGCTTTATCACGCCAGCCTGGCATTTGAGGAATATCGGGTGATCCTCGCTGGCGGTGGCTTTCAGATCATCGAAAATGCGATCGACGACCAGAGCTGTGGTGGGGCGACGGTCTATTTGGCGAGACAAAGCGGCGCTTAGCTTTTCCGCGAAGAGCGTGCGTATGGGCCGCGGCTGCCGGTTTTGGCGACCATGCCATAAAATGCAATTTCCTCCCTTGACCTTCCCATGATGGGAAGCCCTACATTCGTGTTGTTTCACGTCGGAACTATTTTGAAGTTCCGCCCGTCATAATCATGACAGTGACAGACCTCGAAAGGGGAAAGCGATGAACGAGATGGTCAGACCCAAGCAATTGCAGGAGCCTTTGTCGACTCCCGTCGGAGGCATGACCTGTGCGTCCTGCGTTCGTCGCGTGGAAATGGCGGCGGCGAAGGTTCCGGGTGTCGCCTCCAGCTCCGTCAACTTCGCGACGAAAAAGCTGACGGTGGAGCCTGCAGAAGGCTTTTCTGCCAAGACCTTGGCGGCGGCGGTCAAGAAGATCGGCTATGAAATCGAGCCTACACGAACCGAATTTTTCGTTAATGGCGTGAAAGGTGAGGCGGACGCCTCACGGTTGAAGGGCGTGCTTGAGGCCATCGCCACGGTCGTCAATGCAAAGGTCGAGGCTGACGGCAAGGTCCTCGTCGAAGGTATGGGCGGCTTGCGCCAGCGCGAGATGGTCATCGAAACGGCGAAAGCCGCTGGCTTCCCACCTGCCGCGGCAAAGGCCACGCAGCATGACCACTCTGCTCATCAACATCACGGCGCACATGATCACGCCCACCATATGGGTGACGAAGCGACGTTAAAGCGCGATGTGATCATCGCAGCCGTGCTGACCGCGCCCCTCTTCGTGTTGGAGATGGGCGGGCATATCTATGCGCCGATGCACCACTGGTTGATGGGCGTGATCGATACCCAGAACCTTTACTACGTCTATTTCCTGTTGGCGACGGCGGTAATTTTTGGACCGGGACGACGCTTCCTGAAGAGCGGCTTTCCTGCCCTTTTCCATGGGGCGCCGGAGATGAATTCGCTAGTGGCGCTCGGTGTCAGCGCAGCCTATCTCTATTCCCTGGTCACGACCTTTGCGCCGGGCGTCCTGCCGGAAAATGCCCGCCACGTCTATTACGAAGCGGCCACCGTCATCGTCACGCTCATCCTTATCGGACGGCTGCTTGAGGCCCGCGCCAGCGGCAAAACGGGCGATGCGATCCGAAAGCTCGCAAGCCTTCAGGCCAAGACCGCGCGCATTGAGCGTCATAGTGAGGTCGTCGATTTGGCCGTGGACGAGGTGAGGGCAGGCGACGTTGTCGTCATTCGCCCCGGCGAGCGGTTGCCGGTCGATGGAGAGGTGGTCGACGGTCATTCCTATGTGGACGAATCGATGATCTCGGGAGAGCCTGTTCCGGTGGAAAAGACCGTGGGCACTGGGGTTGTGGGCGGCACGATCAACAAGACCGGCGCATTCAAATATCGGGCGACGAAGGTCGGCGGGGATATGATGCTGTCGCAGATCATCAGGCTGGTGGAGCAAGCGCAAGGGTCGAAGCTTCCCATTCAACTGGTGGTCGACAGGGTCACCGCGCTGTTCGTCCCGGTCGTTATCGGCATCGCGCTCTTGACCTTCATCGTCTGGGCCGTCGTCGGTCCCGATCCAGCCTACACATTTGCATTGATCAACGCCGTTGCCGTGCTCATCATTGCCTGCCCCTGCGCCATGGGGCTCGCAACACCGACTTCCATCATGGTCGGTACCGGCCGTGCCGCAGAACTTGGGGTGCTCTTCCGCAAGGGCGAAGCGCTACAGCAGCTGCGCAATGCCGAGATCGTCGTGGTCGACAAGACCGGCACGGTGACAAAAGGCCGGCCGGAACTGACTGACCTGATCGTCGCGGATGGCTTTGAGCAGGACGACGTTCTGCGTCTGGTCGCTTCAGTCGAAGCACACTCGGAGCATCCGATTGCAGAGGCCATCACCCGTGCGGCGCGGGAGAAAATGGCAGCTCCTGCAGGACTCGAACCGATGAATGCCCGGAACTTCGAAAGCATCACCGGTTATGGCATCCGCGCAGTCGTTGATGGCCGCCAGGTCGATGTCGGTGCGGATCGATATATGGAAAAGCTTGGCCTGTCGGTCGCATCTTTCGCCGACGCCGCGAAGCGCTTGGGCCGTGAAGGCAAGACTCCGATTTATGCCGCGATCGATGGTGTGCTTGCCGCCGTCGTCGCGGTTGCCGATCCTTTGAAACCTTCGAGCGTCGAGGCGATCAGAACGCTTCGTAGCATGGGCATCGAGGTAGTGATGGTAACCGGCGACAATGAGGCGACGGCGCGTGCGATTGCTGATGAGGTCGGCATCGACAGGGTCATCGCCGGCGTCCTGCCGGAAGGCAAGGTGGAGGCCATCCACGACCTCCGCCAGGGCGGGAAAATCCTTGCCTTCATCGGCGATGGCATCAATGACGCGCCAGCGCTTGCCGAGGCCGATATCGGCATCGCCATCGGAACGGGCACGGATGTCGCGATTGAAAGTGCGGATGTGGTGCTGGTCGGTGGCGATCTGATCGGTGCCGTCCACGCAATCGAAATGAGCCGCGCAACGATGAGCAACATTCGCCAGAACCTGTTCTGGGCGTTCGGCTACAACGTCGCGCTGATCCCACTCGCCGCCGGCGTGCTTTACCCGGCTTTCGGCATCACGCTGTCACCAATGATCGGAGCAGGTGCCATGGCGCTGTCCTCGGTTTTCGTCGTGGGCAATGCGCTGCGCCTCAAGACCATAAGCGCCACGGGTGGAAAGGTGACGTCATGAATATCGGCGAAGCCTCAGAGGCATCCGGCGTCTCTGCGAAGATGATCCGCTATTACGAGCAGATCGGCCTGATCTCTCCCGCGACACGGGCGGACAATAATTACCGGCTCTATGGCGATCAGGAAGTCCATAATCTCCGCTTCATCAAGCGCGCCCGCACCCTTGGTTTTTCGCTGGAGGAAACCGAAGCTCTGCTGAAACTCTGGCAGGACAAGGCGCGAGAAAGCGGCGCCGTGAAAGCAATTGCTCTCACCCATATTGCCGACCTGGAGCGCAAGATCGAGGATATGAAGAGCATGGTGAAAACGCTATCACACCTCGCCCATTGCTGCGGCGGCGACCACAGACCGGATTGCCCGATCCTGGATGACCTAGCCGGAAGCCGAACCATCAAAACTAATAAAGAAAGGAAAGACCATGACTGAGACTACATTCACCGTGCCGGACATGACCTGCGGCCACTGCGAGAAAACCATCCGCAATGCATTGAGCGAGGCACTGCCCGGTGCTGAGGTGAGTATCGATCTGTCATCGCACAAGGTCGTGGTAGACGGCGACGCGGAGACGGCGATGGCGGCCATGCAGGAGGTGGGTTATACGCCGGAGCGAGCCGCATAAGTCAGCTCGCTCCGGCACGAAGTTGGCTACAACGGCTTCGCGTCAAACCTCGTCGAAAGCGCCGCCTTCGCGCGATGGATTGCGGTCAATGACGCGCTCCTCCTCATCGTCCGGGAGAGCCTCGTCGCTCTCCTGGTAAGGGTCGTCTTCCGTCTCGAGTTCATCTTCCTCGATTTCGTGCTCCAGCTCCTGCGGGATTTCGCCCTTCGCCGGGAGTTCTTCTACATCCAGGTCTGAAACTGCCTGATCGAGTGCGTCTTCACTTTCCAGAAGTGGTTCGCGCGGGTCCATGGGTTTTCCTCTTCGATATGGGGCTTGATTTAGGATTGGGTCGAGGCAATCAGGATCGCCGCCATGTAGATGACAAAGGCCAGGATGCCGATGCCTGCGATCACCAGCACGATGCCTTTGCCAGCCTTGCGTTTTTCGCCTTTGTTCTCATTCGCCTGCGTAGGAAAATGGACCGGATCTGTTTCTCTAATCTGTGTCATCTGATCGCCCTTTTTGAAAATCTCGTCATTCAGGAAAGGCGCAAAAGCAGCAAAGGTTCCTATATTTACTGTTTGAGACTCCAGATTGTCGCATGCGCGACGGCCCCCTCAAGAGTTTTCAGGTGGGCTGCGCGCACCGGCTTGAAGCTGGCGATACGCTTGGTGCCGACGTAGCGTCCCCGGTCGGCAAATACCTCGATCGATCCGTAATCGATAAAGATGCGCAGGCGATAGGGGCGTGCCCCTTCGGAGACATAACGCGGCGATGCACCGTCTCGACCGTCCTCGTGGCGAATCCACAGACCGGTTTCGTCGCAGACGACACCGAGCCTCACATCTGGATGGTCGAATTCCAGATCGAAGGGCAGGCCAGGCTTGTTGAGTTCGAACAGCAACTCCACCGCACCCGTGGAGAGATCGACCCGGTCGCCAGCCGCCAGTCTCGTGCGGTCCAGAATGCGATGCCGCAGGCTTTCCGCCGCCCCGATCGGCGGTGTGAGAAGTGCGCCGTTGGAAAAATGCAGCCGCCGCGGCAGGGTCATGGAGGTCGGGAAGTCGATCTCGGGTGTCGCATCCGCCCAATTCGCCAACCAGCCAATGCCGACGATGCTGTCACCGTCGAGAAACGCCTGGAAGGCATAATTGTCGGTGCCGAAATCGAGCTCCTGGCCGAATTCCTTGACGAACTTCTTGCCGTCGAACCAGCCGACATCAGCCATCGTCAGGTTCTTCCGTCCCGTGGCGGGATCTTCCGAATGCATCAGGCCATAGGTCAGGACCCAGCGTGTGGAGCGGGCATTGGCCGGTCCATCGAGCGGCAGCAGGCAGGGGCACTCAATCGCTGTGGTCTTGTAGCGGGTCTCCACCCAGAGCTTGCCCACATAGGTCCAGCCGGAAGCGGCTGTCGGGTCCTGCGTTTCATAAAGCAGGATGACGCCGCCGCTGTCGCTCTGGCTGCCGAGCAGCATCTTCCAGAGGCCATCGGGGCCGCGCACCACATAAGGGTCGCGAAAGTCCGGCGTCAGCCCTTGCCCATCAGGCCGGTGGCCGAGGATAACCTCCGCCTGTCCCGCCATGATCAGATCGGAGGAGGTGGCGGTGAGCTGGATCTGTTGCTCGGGCACACGGTCCTGCACCTGTTCGGTGAAAAAGACGCGAATGCCGGTTCCTTCCACAAGCGGGATCGTAGATCCGGAATAGGCACCACCGCGCTTGTCCGGCCGCGTCGTGAGATCTTCGGACGGGAAGAGGAAGATTGGCAGGTGTCGCCAGCGCAGATAATCCGACGAGATCGCATGGCCCCAGTGCATCGTGTTCCAGCGTAGCCCATGAGAGTAGTGCTGGTAGAAGAGATGCGGGTGTCCCTCGAACCGTCCAAACCCGTTTGGGTCATTCATCCAGCCGAAGGGTGGGCGGAAGTGATAGCTGTCCGGCAGATCCGGTGGGGCATTGTCCGGCTTGGTGTGGACGACGGTAATGCCGGTCTCCAGCACGTCGGAGGCGGTGAACCAGTAGATCACCGAGACGGCCGTCGTCATCGTGTCATAGGCGATATCGACGCGCCCGCCGCCAAACACCTGATAGATGCGAAAACTGTACTCTTCCAGATTGGAGGTGGAGACTTCGCCGAACTTCCCATTGGCGTTTGAAAACGAGACAGCGCCTGCAACATCCGGCTTCTTCGCCTTCAGCCAGACATGGAATGTGGCATTGACGGGAAGATCGGTGTGAATGGTGCGGATCGCGCTTTCGCTCTCGGTTGGCGCAGCGATGTCATTCATTCCACTATCCTTTCTTTGCAAACCAGGCTCAGAATAGGAATGAAAATGGCAGGTTAAAGTTCACTGGCAAAAAGGCCGGGCAGTAGTCCCGTGTGATGAAGACCAATCCGTAAGGCCTCGCCGCCATCCCGAAATGGAGGCGCACCAGTGACGGACAGGGGCTGCAGGCTGACCTGTTCGTATCTTGGTATCATCTTGAACACTGGCAAAGCCGGGCTTCAGACCCAATATAGGGGCAAAAGGGAGCAAGCCCGTGATCCGTTTCGACAATTCCTATGCCCGCCTGCCGGAGCGCTTTACCGCTGCCGTTCTTCCTACGCCGGTCAAGGCACCGCAGCTCATCGCCTTCAATCGGCCCTTGGCAGAAGAGCTTGGCCTTGATGTAGAGGGTATTGATGACGAGCGGCTGGCGGCGATCTTCTCCGGCAACGCCGTACCCCAGGGGGCCGAACCTTTGGCGATGGCCTATGCCGGACATCAGTTCGGCAATTTCGTGCCCCAGCTCGGGGACGGCCGCGCCATTCTGTTAGGTGAGGTGATCGACCGCCAAGGCAGGCGGCGTGACATTCAATTGAAAGGTTCTGGTCCGACGCGCTTCTCCCGCAGGGGAGACGGCCGTGCGGCGCTAGGACCGGTTCTTCGCGAATATATCGTTTCTGAGGCAATGTTCGCGCTCGGCATTCCCGCGACCCGTGCTCTGGCAGCGGTGGCGACAGGTGAACGCGTTCAGCGCGAAATTGGTCTGCCAGGCGGCGTCTTCACCCGCGTTGCAGCAAGCCACATCCGCGTCGGCACCTTCCAGTTTTTCGCCGCGCGCGAAGATACCGAAGCCTTGAAGGCGCTATCCGACCACGTCATCGATCGGCACTATCCCGAGGCCCGGCAATCGGAAACGCCCTATCTCGCCATGCTGCAGGCCATTGCCGAGAGGCAATGCGACCTGATCTGCCGCTGGCTGATGGTGGGCTTCATCCATGGTGTGATGAACACCGACAATATGGCCGTATCCGGTGAAACCATCGACTTCGGCCCCTGCGCCTTCATGGATGAGTACCATCCAAACAAAGTGTTTTCCTCAATCGATGCCCAGGGCCGTTACGCCTATAACAACCAGCCCGGCATCGCCCAATGGAATATCGCAAGGCTTGCCGAATGCCTGATCCCACTATTGGATGAGGATCAGGACAAGGCCGTCGATATGGCCAATGGTGTGCTGGCGGATTTCGGCAAGGCGTTTCCGAAACGTTGGATTTCCGGCATGCGCACCAAGCTCGGGCTTCAGACTGAGGCAGAGGGTGACGAGCAGTTGGTGCAGGATCTCCTGGCGCTGATGCAGCGGTCGGAAGTGGACTACACCCTGACCTTTCGCAGGCTCTGTGATGCCGCAAGCGATAACGCCGAGCCGTTCCGCGGCATGTTCATCGACCTCACTGCTGCGGACGAATGGTTGGAGCGCTGGAGGAACCGCGCGGCGCAGGAGAGCCGTTCAGGCCAGGAGCGTGCAGACGCCATGCGCGCCGTCAACCCGGCCATCATTCCGCGAAACCACAGGATCGAGGAAGTGATTGCCGCGGCCGTCGAGGATAATGATTTTGCGCCTTTCCACGAGATGATAAAGGCAACCGCCCGTCCTTTCGAAGAACTGCCGGAATTCTCCGTCTACATGCAAGCGCCGATGAACCATGAGAGGGTCTTCAGAACCTTTTGCGGAACCTGAGAAAGCCCACGGGATAGTAGTTGCTTATCTGCAACCATATCTCAATGATTTCATATCGTTATTGTCGTTCCGTCATTTGCCCCGTAATCCTTCTCGAAGAGGGATTTCGGGGTGACGTCGTATGAGCAGCAGGTTTCATGGCCTTTCGGCATTTCCGCTGACGCCAGCAGATGAGCATGGCCGCGTCGATGTGGAAGCGCTGTCTCGCCTGATCGAGAGGCTGGATGCGGCAGGCGTCGATTCCATCGGACTTCTCGGCAGTACCGGCAGCTATGCTTATCTCAGCCGCGAAGAGCGCCTACGTGCCGTTCAGGCGGCCGTCGAATGCCTGAAAGGCAAACGAACACTCATTGTCGGGGCAGGGGCGCTGCGCACGGATGAGGCTTTTGCACTGGCGCAAGATGCCGAAAAGGCAGGCGCCGATGCGCTTTTGCTGGCACCTGTCTCCTACACACCTCTGACCCAGGAAGAGGCGTATCATCACTTCGCCGCGGTCGCTGGCTCCACGGCGCTGCCGCTCTGTATCTATAACAACCCGTCCACCACACATTTCACCTTTGGTGAAGAGCTGCTGGTGCGGCTTGCCTATATTCCCCATATCCTCTCGGTGAAAATGCCGCTGCCTTCGGACATGCAGTTCAAGGCGGAACTGGAACGACTACGTCCACGCCTCGGAGAGGGTTTTGCCATTGGCTATAGTGGAGACTGGGGCTGCGCCGACGCGTTGCTTCAGGGGGCGGATAGCTGGTATAGCGTCATTGCCGGGCTTCTGCCCGTTCCGGCGCAGCGTCTCTTCACCGCTGCCAAGGCGGGCAACAAGGCGGAGGTGCAGCGCTTGCAGTCGTTCTTTGAACCGCTCTGGGCGCTCTTCAAGACCTTTGGCAGCTACCGCGTGATCTACACGGCTGCAAATCTCCTCTCGCTCACCCACCGCCAGCCGCCACTGCCCATCATGCCGCTTGGTGTCAGCGATACGCAACGCGTGGAGGAAGCGCTGGCGAAGCTCGCCGAACTGGACGCGCTGCCGGCAGCAACGCCATAATTCCGGCGTTTTGAGAGCCGCATTGCCAAGTGAAATTTGATTGAAAGCCCGTCTGATATGTTGAAGCCTATTGCCCTTGCCGCCCTGTTTGCGACCCTTGCCATGCCAGCCTTTGCCGGAACGGGGCTTCTGGAGCCGAGCCTCAAAATGCCTGTTTCGAAAGCGCAGGCAAAGGGTGCGCCGGTGCGCGTCGCCATCACGCTGGATGCCTGCATGGGCAAGACCGATTTTCGTATTCTCAACACGCTGGTGCAGGAAAAGATTCCGGCGACCATCTTCGTTACGGCCCGCTGGCTGAAACACAATAGCGATGCCCTTGCGATCCTGATGGCCCACCCGGATCTTTTCGAACTGGAAAACCACGGCGAAAATCATATCCCAGCGGTGGACAAGCCGGTGTCGATCTATGGCATTGCAGCGGCCGGTTCCGAGCAGGCCGTCGTTCAGGAGGTCGAGGGCGGCAGGCAGGCCATTCTTGCTGCGACCGGCAGGCAGCCGCAATGGTTTCGCGGCGCCACGGCAAAATATACCAACACCTCCATGACCACGATCAATCAGCTCGGCGAGCGCGTCGCCGGCTATTCCATCAATGGCGATGGCGGATCACTTCTTGGAAGCGCGATGACGGCAAAGCATATTGCTGGCGCGAAGGATGGCGATGTGGTGATCTCGCACATCAATCAGCCAACCCATGAGGCAGGCGAGGGTGTGGTGAAAGGTCTGCTGGCTCTGAAAGCGCGCGGAGTCACCTTCATGCGGCTGGACGATCCGGCCTTCAATCCACCTTCCAACTGACCAGGTGGGCTAACGGATCAGTCTGGCAGGTTTGGTACGACCCGACGCGATGGGAAGAGTTCGCGCGCGATCGTCATGCCGATGAGCGACAGCGGCAGTGCGAGCATCGCGCCTGCTGCGCCCCACATCCATGTCCAGAAGATGATGGCGACGAAGACGAGGAATGGGTTGATCTCCATGTTCTTGCCGACGACCGCCGGGAAGACGAGGTTTTCCATCAGCAAGTGGATGGTGAAGAAGACGATGGAGGGAAGCAGCGCGAGAAACAGGTTGTCATGCGTGATGATGCCCGCGATCGCCAGCGCCAACGTCATCGCCGTGATGCCGATAAACGGGACGAAGCTGGAGAGAAACGCGAACAGCCCCCAGAGGAACGGCATGGCGAGACCGCCAAGGAACGCGATCACCACCATGGAAACGCCAAGTGCTGCATAGAGCAGCGAAGCGGTGGCGAAGTAGGAGCCCAGAACGTTTTCGATGGAGGCGATAGTGCGGATGGTTCTAAGCCGCTGATGGCGCTGCGGAAAGGCCATGATGACGGCTTTACGCAGTCGCAGACGACTGTAGAGAAAAAGCAGCAATGCCGCGAAGAACATCAGACCCTGCACGATAGCGGGCGTCAGGTTGGCACCCACCACCGATATGATCTCGCCACTGCGCGAGATCAGCGATTCCATCGAAATGTTGCCGAGGTTGAATGTCGCTGAGGAAATGTTCACCCATCGCCAGCCTTGCAGGTAGGGCAGGAAGCGATCAAGCGTCCGTTCAAGCAGCGCCGGACCTTCATTCGCAAGCGCCGATAGAGGCTCGACCAACGAGTTGATGACAAGAAACAGAACGAGCGCCACCGCCGATGACAGAATGAGGGCGACAGCGAAACCGGGAATGCCGTAGGAGCCGAGCTTTTCCGCTGCGACACCGAGGATCATGCCGACGACGATCGCCATAACGATGGGGATGAGGACGAGAGAAAGCGCGTGGATCACGCTCATCAGAACGATGATGAAGAGGCCGACGACCGACCATGCGACGGCCACATCAAGCGCCTCACGCCCAAGCGGTTGCTGGCTGCGGGCATCGTCCTGCGCCGTGGCGAGCGCACTTTTGAGAACCGGATCGCGATTTTGCTCGATGGGAAGCGCTTCGGCTTTCTTTTTTTTCTTCCGGCTGAAAACGTGGTTGTTCATCTTTTTCCCGACCCCTCATGGAGAGCTATAACTCTCCGTGCGGGTCGCAGTTCCAGAACCGCTAAAATAAGGAAAGGGCACGTGATTTGCGCCCTTTTCAAGCGGTCAGAGCGTGTCGCGATCTCTCGACTCCGCTTCACGCTGACCACGCGTTATGCAGACAGCTTCAAACCGATGCCCCATGGATCTTTTACGGCAATCCCGTCGCTCTGACGCTCGGTCGGAATTTCCAATCGGTCCAGTGCGGCAAGTGCCGTGGCGAGGGTCTCTTTTTCGTTGAATTTCAAAGAGTAGCCCGACAGTCCTGTCATATTCTCTTTGCGCGTTTCGGCGCCCCTGCTGTTCCAGATATTGGCTGCCACATGGTGGTGGTAGGCACCGTAGCCGAAGAAGCTGGCTCCGGGATAACGTGCCATGATCTTCAACCCGAGAACATCCTGATAGAACGCATCCGCTTGCGGTAGTGCGCCGACCTGAAGATGAATATGGCCGATTGCAGTGCCTTCGGCGGCCTGCCGGAATGGGGTTTTGCCGGCGCTCTCATAAAGTGCCTGGAGATCGAGCCTCTTCGTTGCCATCTCCACCGTTCCGTCGGGCTGGTAGTTCCACTCGTCCGGTTGCCGGTCGCGATAGACCTCGATGCCGTTTCCTTCCGGGTCGGACAGATAGATCGCCTCGCTGACGAGGTGATCCGACGCACCCTCAAGCCGGATATTGTTATGCGCCACATGCGCTAGCCAGTCCGCCAAGGCATTGCGGCTTGGCAGGAGGAAGGCGGTATGGAAAAGGCCGGCTGCGGTGGTTGGCGCTTTCGCGGCCTCGTTGGACGTTGTCAGCGTCAAGAGCGGCAAATCATTGACGCCAAGAATCTCACCGCTGGCACTCTTGTCGATAACCGAAAGGCCGATGACGTCCTGATAGAAGCGGGAGACCTGACCGAGATCTTTCACCACCAGATGCGCCTGTCCCACATAGCCGTGGCGGGTGAAGGCAAACTGCTTTTTAGTGTCCATTGGACCGTCTCCATTTCGTTCGCTAGGCCGCGAAGTTGTTGACCTCAATATGGAGACAGTCGATCGTTCCGAGAAGCTCACCATTCGGCGATAAACTGTCTAATAATCGTTGACAGCAACGCGTTCGGACTTGACGTCCGTTATGGCGAAACTTTCCTGGAGAGCCTATAATTACAGGCAGGAAGCATCAGAATTGCTTCCAAACCAAGGGAGCATGCAATGTACGGAAAAATCCTGGTACCTGTCGATCTCAGCAACGCCAACAAGGCAGAGCGCGCGGTGAAAAAGGCCGAGGCGCTTCTCGATCAAGGCGGCCAGATCGTGCTGATGAATGTGGTGGAAGATCTGCCGGGCTATCTGGCAATCGATGTGCCAATGGACATCATCGAAAATGCGGTGAAGGATGCAAAGAGCCAGCTCGCCGTTCTGAAGGCGAAGTCGCCGCATATTTCGTTGACGGAAATTCGAAGCGGTGCTCCAGCCCGTGAAATTCTGGCGTTCGCGGAAGAGATGGGCGTGGATCTCATCATCATCTCCTCGCACACACCGGATTTCACCAACTATTTCATTGGCTCCACCGCAGATCGCGTGGTGCGTCATGCCAAGTGCTCGGTACTGGTGGACCGTTAAACCCGTCTCCGGTTTTGCAACAGGCAGGAACGGAAAGTGAAGTCTGACTCCGCCCGTCGTCTTGTTCCCGTCTCATAATGGCGTCATGATGTGGCGACGACGGACGGGAAAACGAAATGAGCGAGCTTTGGCCTTTTGGCCGCCGGTATGACCTTCATGAAATTGTAGCCGATGGCATCGTGCATGGCGTCGGCATTGCCTTTGCCCTTGTGGGGGCGACTGCGCTCATTTTCTACGTGACCCTTTGGGGCAGCCTCAGCGCAATTGCAGCGGCTTGGATCTACGCGCTCGGGCTTATTCTCTGTCTCTCGATTTCCTTCACCTACAACATCTGGCCGCATTCGCGGGCGAAGTGGCTGCTTCGCAGGCTCGATCATTCGGCAATTTTCATCTTGATTGCCGCCACTTACACGCCGTTTCTCCAGCGCGGCATCGAAGATCCTCTGATTGCGCTGACGCTCGCCGGAATCTGGATGGCGGCTCTCGGCGGTATTTTCCTTAAATGCTTCTACCCCGGACGATATGACCGGCTGGCCATCTTGCTCTATCTCGGGATGGGATGGAGCGGGGTAATGGTGGCAGAGCCTCTGTCGAACCATCTGGCACCGATCACCATGTGGCTGATCGTCATTGGCGGCATGATCTACTCAATGGGCGTGATCTTCCACGTGTGGGAACGCCTGCGGTTTCAGAATGCCATCTGGCATGGCTTCGTGGTGGTGGCCGCTGCGGTCCATTACTCCGCGGTGATGACGAGCTTTAGCCTCACGCCGGTGATCGGCTCCTGATCCTGTCATTCGCTTGAAGCCTTCCGAAAATCGCTTCACACACTCTGCCTTGATCCCTATGGTCGGGGTAGACATTGATACGAAGCGGATATCGAGAATGAGCATTCAACTGCGCGACGCCACCGTCGAAGACCTCGCCGGCATCATGGAAATTTACAATGATGCCGTTGAGAACACGACCGCCATCTGGAACGAAATCCTGGTGGATCTCGATAACCGCAAGGAATGGTTCAAGCTGCGCAAGGAGCGCGGCTTTCCAGTAATCGTGGCGATCAAGGATGGCGCTGTCCTAGGTTACGCCTCGTTTGGCGACTGGCGCGCATTTGACGGTTACCGCCACACGCGCGAACATTCGGTCTATGTGCATAAGGATGCACGCGGCCACGGTATTGGCAGGCTGCTGATGCTGTCACTCATCGAACACGCCAAGGCCAGCGGCGTGCATGTGCTGATCGGGGCCATCGAGTCCGAAAACGTCGCTTCCATTCGTCTTCACGAAAAGCTCGGCTTCCACATTGCAGGTCAATATTCGGAAGTCGGCAAGAAATTCGGCAGATGGCTGGACCTCACCACGATGGAACTCAGGGTGCCCTCATAAGCGGCTAAAGCGCCGTGCGTCCTAACGGACGCACAAAGGACGCTTTCCCTTTTTGAATCTACGCCTCGTGCTTTTCGAAAATCGTGTCCGATTTTCGGGCCGATGCTGTGGAGCTGAACCTGCCGCGATAGGCGGCAGGCGTGGTGGAAAACTGTTCGCGGAAGTGGTGACGCAGATTGGCGGTGGAGCCAAGCCCGCAGCTTTCGGCAATTGCCGCGATCGTCAGCCCCGATGTTTCCAGCAGATCCTTGGCCTTTGAAAGTCGCTGCAGCAAAAGCCACTTTGCCGGCGTGGTGCCTGTTGCCGCCTCGAAGCGGCGCAGCAGAGTCCGCGCACTCATCCCTGCCATATCTGCGAGTTGGGCAACCGTAAAACTCTTGCTGAGATCGGCCTGCATCGCATCGAGCAGTGGCCCAAGCCTTGCCTTTTCATGAAGCTCCGGCACGGCCTTATCGATGAACTGCGCCTGTCCGCCGTCACGATGCGGCGGCACCACCAGGCGACGTGCCACCATATTGGCAGCCTTCGTACCAAAGTCACGACGGATCAGATGCAGGCAGAGATCGATGCCTGCCGCACTTCCGGCGGAGGTTAGCACCGTGCCTTCATCGACATAGAGCACATCCGGCAGAACCGTGATGGCCGGATAACGCTCCTTCAGTGCCTCGGTGTAACGCCAATGGGTGGTCGCGCGTTTAACGTCGAGCAACCCGCTTGCCGCCAGAACGAAGACGCCGGAACAGATGGAAAGCAGCCGCGCGCCCTTCGCATGAGCCCTCTGCAACGCCGCGCAAAGTGCGTCCGGAACGGGCGCATCCATTCCGCGCCAGCCTGGCACAATGATAGTGCCCGCCTGTTCGACAAGCTCCAAGCCGCCATCGGCCGTAAAGCGCACCCCACCTGTCGCGCGCATTTCTCCGTCATCCACCGCGGCCACCGCAAAGCGATACCAGTCGCCTCCCATTTCGGGACGAGCAAGACCGAAGACTTCGACGGCAACGCCGAATTCGAAGGTGCAAAGCCCGTCATAGGCAAGCGCCACGACGAGCCGGTTCGGATTGCTGCTGGTGGTTGGATGGTTTGTCATGATCTTTACGATATATGGCAATCCTGCCATCTGCCAAGGAGGAAAAACACGATCTAAACTTGGGGACGCTTGATAAGAAGGAGACGAACCTTGAGCTATGTCACTGAAATACTAGCGGCTCCCGCTGAGATCGTTATCGACCATTTCTCGAAGCGGCTTTCGGTCGAGACCGATTGCTGGGATGTCTTTGCATCCATGGAGAAGGGCGAACAGGATTTCGTCCTTCTGCATGTCGTCGGTTCGCCGGCGGTATTTGCAAAGCGT
This sequence comes from Agrobacterium sp. 22117, assembly GCF_052045735.1. Classification (NCBI taxonomy): domain Bacteria; kingdom Pseudomonadati; phylum Pseudomonadota; class Alphaproteobacteria; order Hyphomicrobiales; family Rhizobiaceae; genus Agrobacterium; species Agrobacterium sp. 22117. Next base: position 811,147 of record NZ_JBQEPP010000001.1, read on the forward strand.
CACCTGCCGGGCGCCATCCATCTTCGCCATGTGGATATGACGGCAGAACGCATGCGGGCATGGCCGCAGGACACGCTCTTCGTCGTCTACTGTGCCGGCCCGCATTGCAATGGCGCGGATCGGGCGGCTCTGAACCTCGCCCGGCTCGGGCGCAAGGTGAAGATCATGATCGGTGGAATGACCGGCTGGGCAGATGAAGGTTTTGCCTTCATGACCGCCTGAAGAAGACGGGCAGCAAAAAGGGCTGCCCGTCTCAAATGCTTTGGCTAAGCGGCGGATGCTCGTTCCGCATCATCACTGACCGGCCCGATAGCGGCGAGCAATTCGGCATCCTCACCAATGCCGGCATTCGGCGTCGTCAGCAGCGTATCGCCATAGAAGATCGAGTTGGCGCCCGCCATGAGGCAGAGGATTTGTGCCTCTTGGGTCAGGCTGGAGCGACCGGCCGACAGGCGCACGGTGGATTGCGGCATGACGAGGCGCGCGGTTGCCACCATGCGCACCAGTTCCAGCGGATCGATGCGTTCTCGCTTGGCAAGCGGCGTGCCTTCGACGGGGACCAGCGCGTTGATGGGCACGCTTTCCGGGTGAGGTGCGAAGCCCGCCAGAACCTGCAGCATCGCGGCGCGATCGCGAATGCCTTCGCCCATGCCGATAATCCCGCCGCTACACAGTTCGACGCCTGTGGCGCGAACGGTGGAAAGCGTCTCCAGGCGATCCTGATAGGTTCGGGTGGTGATGATGCGGCTATAAAATTCCGGGCTGGTATCGAGATTGTGGTTATAGGCGGTCAAACCCGCCTTGGCCAGGCGCTCGGCTTGGTGCGGTTTCAGCATGCCGAGCGTGACGCAGGCTTCCATGTCGAGGCGGCGCACGCCTTCCACCATTTCGATGACAGCATCGAACTCCTTGCCGTCACGCACCTGCCGCCAGGCAGCCCCCATACAGAAGCGCTCCGCACCCGCAGCTTTGGCCGTTGCTGCCATCGCCAGCACCTTTTGAGGCTCCATCAGCAGGTCGCGGGTCAGATCCACCTCGCGATGATGGGCCGATTGCGGGCAGTAGGCGCAGTTTTCCGGACAGCCACCCGTCTTGATCGACAGGAGGCTCGCCTTCTGCACCCGGTTCGGGTCGTGATACTGCCGGTGAACCCCATTGGCGCGGCCCACGAGTTCCAGAAGCGGAAGCCGATAGAGCACGGCAATCTCGTCGACGCTCCAGTCGTGCCGGATGACGCCGTCCTGTTTCGCGCCCTCAGTCATTGGCGGCTTTCTCCAATCCCTTGACCTTGGGAAGAAGCATAGAAGCAGCCGCGACAACGCCGATCTTGACGAGGTCGCCAAGGATGAATGGCGCAACGCCGACGGATAGCACCTTTGCGGCAGGAACGAAGGCCAGCAGCCATGCCATGCCGAAGGCATAGACCACGACAAGTCCCGCCAGCATGGCAAACACACGCCGCAATAATGTCCCGTTCTGGGCAAGCCATCCCGTCAGCAAGGATGCCACGAGGAAGCCGGCAAGATATCCGCCGGTCGGCCCGATCATATAGGCAAGGCCGATACCGCGTTCGGGGGAGCCTGAGAAGACCGGCAGTCCTACAGCACCCGTTGCCAGATAGGCGATGAAGATCGCGCAGGCCATGCGAGGCCCAAATGCAACGGCAAAGCCCATCACCGCCAGAGTATGAAGGGTAATCGGCACCGGCCAAAAGGGAACCTGCGTCTTCGCCGCGAGCGTCATTAGCGCCACGCCCGCGACGATCATAAGAGCTTGGCGAGGCAAGCTGCGTGTTGCGGGAAGGGAGGAAGATATATCAGTTCTGATCATGGCACTCTCAAATTATAGATAATTAATCGATGGAATTTAGCTTAATGAGAGTCTCGAAAGAGTCAAGGCGCTAAGAAATGGCTGAAAATGCAAAATTATCTATAAAATTTGATTGACCGAAGAGGTGTGCATTTGAACGGAGACAGAAGGTCCGATCCAGGAGCGTGGCGAACGGAGCTGGGAGTGCTTGAATACGGGAAGAGCAGGATGCCGAGGCGAATACGTCTCGCGGATTGAACGCGAGAGCTCGGCAACTTTCGTTGGGAGACGTCGTCCAAATGGTTTTGATTAAAGCGACGGTGCGCCCCGGAGGAGCATCGGCGACAGAAGTGCGCCTTTTTTGAAGGGATTCCTGTTTGCCTGAAGGCTGGACATTCCCGAGAAAAAGTAAAAGGCCGGCGCTCGCACGCCGGCCCTCACAATCATTCTTACGCTTGTGGCTCGAACACCATGGAGTGGCCGTTGATGCAATAACGCAGGCCGGTCGGTGGTGGGCCGTCAGGGAAGACGTGGCCCAGGTGACCGCCGCAGTTGGCGCAGCGGATTTCCGTGCGCACCATGCCATGGCTGATATCGCGATGCTCTGTGACCGCATCCGGCTTGACGGGCTCGAAATAGCTTGGCCAACCGCAACCGGCATCGAACTTGGTGTCGGAGATGAACAGCGCTTCGTCACAGGCAGCGCAACGGTACAGGCCTTTTTCAGTGCTGTTCCAATAGGGGCCAGTAAAGGCGCGTTCGGTGCCGTGTTCGCGCAGGATTCGATACTGTTCCGGCGTGAGTTGTTCGCGCCATTCGGCATCGGTCTTGGTAATTTTCGGAGATTTGAGATCGCTCATCAGAGGCCCCTTTCTGTTGCCGAAGATATAGGGATGCTGCTTTGCTATTAAAAGAGGGACAAATCGGCGTGTAGTCTGTCGTTTTCGCTACTCAACGGCTTGAGAGGTCTCGACCTTTCCCATAATTCAGTCTGTTCTGATAGAGAGTCAGCTTTTGGCTCTTAAGGGGAGGCCAGATGGCATTCGGTGTCACGTCGCTGACATTCATCGCACTTTTTTCGCCATTCCTGGCGGCGCTGCTCGCGCCCCCGCTGGTTGGAAAACTTGGCGTCAAGGCCGCCTGGCTGCTGGCGCTCATTCCCGCATTTGCCTTTGTCCATTTCTTAGGCTTCCTTCCTGAGATCGCGGCAGGCGAGGTGGTGACCGGTGGTTACGTCTGGGTGCCGAGCTTCAATCTCAGTTTCTCCTGGTTCATCGACGGTCTGTCCCTGACCTTTGCGCTGCTGATCACCGGCATCGGCACTTTGATCGTGCTCTATGCTGGCGGCTACATGGCCGGGCATCCGCAGCAGGGGCGCTTCCTTGCCTTTCTCTTTCTCTTCATGGGAGCGATGCTTGGCATCGTCGTCTCCGACAGCCTGATGATGCTGTTCGTCTATTGGGAACTGACCTCTATCACCTCTTTCCTGCTGATGGGCTTCGATCATGAGAGAGAAGCGTCACGCCGGGCGGCACTTCAGGCGCTCGTCGTTACCGGTGGTGGTGGCCTGGCGCTTCTGGCGGGCCTCATCTTCATCTGGAACATGAGCGGCACGACCCAGCTTTCGCTGCTCGTTCATGGCGGCGATGTCCTGCGCCAAAGCCCGTTCTACTTTGCGGCACTGCTATTGGTCCTCGGCGGCGCCTTCACGAAATCCGCGCAGTTTCCCTTTCACTTCTGGCTCCCCAACGCCATGGAAGCGCCGACACCGGTGTCGGCCTATCTGCATTCCGCCACCATGGTGAAGGCGGGTGTCTATCTCCTGATGCGGCTCAATCCTGTTCTCGGCGACACGGCGGCCTGGCAAATTCTGCTGCCCTTCTTCGGTGGGCTGACAATGCTGATCGGTGCGCTGATGGCCATCCGCCAGACCGACCTCAAGCTGATGCTCGCCTATACGACGGTATCCTCGCTTGGCCTTCTGGTCATGCTGATCGGTTTTGGATCGGAGCATGCCCTCGAAGCGGCGGTGCTTTACCTCGTGGCGCATTCTTTGTTCAAGGGTGCGCTCTTCATGGTCGCTGGCATCATCGATCACGAGACCGGAACCCGGGATGTGCGCCAACTTGGCGGCTTGCGAAAGGCGATGCCGATCACCTTTGTCGCGGCTCTTGCCGCAGCGCTCTCCATGGCCGGACTGCCACCCTTCTTGGGCTTTCTGGCAAAGGAGGAAATCTATTATGCCTTGGCGCATGCCAATCCGCGGGCCATCCTCTTCACCGGCGTAGCGGTCATCGGCAATGCTCTGATGTTGGCGATCGCTCTTGCGGTCGGCCTCAAACCCTTTATCGGCATCACGCCGCGGACACCGAAGATGGCACACGAGGCGCCGGTCCTTCTGTGGCTCGGACCGGCTGTGTTGGCCCTCTCCGGACTTCTCGCGGCGGTGTTTTCCAGTTCGTTTCACTCTGCCGTCTCCACGCCGATGGCAACGGCCATCGCCGACGAGCCACGCATGGTGGACATATCGCTGGTGCCGCATATCGGTATCCCGCTGGCGCTGTCACTCTTCACCATCGGCCTTGGGATCATGATCTTCACGATGCTGGGCACGGCACGCTCTCTGATGGATCGCACCCTGCGGGCCATCGGCCCTGGACCGGACAAGGGGTTCGACGCTTTCATCTCCGCGCTCGTCCGCATCTCTTTCGTCTTGACCCGCGTGCTTCAACCCGGCCGACTGGAATTTTACATCACTGCCACCTGCGCCATGATCGCCGTGGCACTGCTGGTACCACTTTTCGTCTATGGCGAACTGCCTGCAATGCCCACATGGCCACAGGATGCGCAAATCCATGAACTGACCTTCATCGCCATCGCCGTGATAGGCCTCATTGCGGTGCTGATGGCAGCCAGCCGTTTAACGGCGATCATCGCGCTCGGCATCCAGGGCTTCGCAGTTGCCGTTCTTTTCTTGCTGTTTGGTGCTCCGGACCTCTCCTTCACCCAGTTTATGGTGGAGACACTGTCGGTGGTGATCCTGACGCTCGTTATGACGCGGTTGCGTCTATCGCCATCCGATCACCGTGGACTTGGCCAGAAGCTTCTCGATGGAACGATCGCGATTGCATGCGGCACGGGTTTTGCTCTGATGCTGTTGAAATCCACCGAGCAGAGCTTCGACAACAGCCTGACGGCTTTCTTCAACGCCTATTCCAAGATCATCGCGCATGGAAACAATGTCGTGAACATCATCATCGTCGACTTTCGCGGAACAGATACCCTCGGCGAAATCGCAGTGGTGATGATCACCGCACTTGCCGTTCTGGCGCTGATCCGTATTCGTCCGGGAGCGCCGTTGCGCCCTCGCGACAACAATCCGGATGATGAGTATGAACGCGCCGGGAAGGGCAGGGCATGAACACGCTGATCTTCAGAACCGCAGCGCCCGTGATCACCAGCCTGATGACGCTATTTTCCATCTTCGTTCTGCTTCGCGGCCATAACGCGCCAGGCGGTGGCTTCATCGGCGGATTGATCGCAGTCTCGGCACTGGCGATCTACGGTATTGCCTTTGGCGTCGAAACCGTGCGGCGCGCGATCATCTTCCATCCGCTGTCGATTGCCGGTTTTGGCCTGCTGATCGCAACACTTTCCGGTATGATATCCCTCGTCGTCGACGTTCCCTTTATGACCGGCCTTTGGATCTATCCGAGCCTCTTCGGTGTCGAAGTGCCGCTCGCGACCGTCATCTCCTTCGATATCGGCGTCTACCTCGTCGTGGTCGGCGGCTTCACCTCCATCGCACTTGCGCTGGAAGAAAAGGATCGCGACTGATGGAAGCGATATTCTCTATCCTCGTCGGCATCTTCTTCTCGACCGCGATCTATCTCATGCTGTCGCGTCACAGTGTACGCCTTCTGCTTGGCATCGCGATCCTCGGCAACGCCGTCAATCTTCTGCTCTTCACTGCCGGGCGCCTGCATCGCGAGGTGCCACCCATCATTCCCGCTGGCCTTGACGCATTGCCACCGGATACGGCCAATCCATTGCCACAGGCGCTCATCCTGACGGCGATCGTCATCTCCTTCTGCTTCTTCTGTTTCCTGCTGGTGCTGGTCTGGCGGGCCTTCCAGGAGTTGAAGACGGACGACACGGACGAGATGCGCGCAGCCGAACCGCAAACCGAACCGCTTCCGCCGGTGGGGTACTGAATGCCCGCACAATTGCTTCTCACCGCATCCGGCCCAACAGCGAGTGTGGATCTCTCGGCTGCACTCGTCATGCAGCCGACCACTTTTGCCGATTGGCTGATCGTGCTGCCAGTCGCGCTTTGCATCGGTCTTGGTGCGGTGCTGATGATGATCCGCCACCAAACCCGCCTCCACGCACCGATCGCAATTGCAGGACTTGCCATCCTCGTCGGGCTGGATGCCGCACTGGCCTGGCGTGTCGCTTTGAATGGCCCCTTCACCATGGTCATGGGGCGCTGGCTCCCGCCCTTCGGCATCGCCTTTACCGCGGATCTGACGGGAGCATTGTTCGCGTTGGCCGGAGGGATCGTGGCGCTGGTTTGCGCCATTCACGCGGCGCGCGATATTGAAGAATCGGGGAGGCGGTACGGCTTCTACCCATTCCTGATGCTGTTGATGGCGGGTGTTACCGGAGCCTTTCTCACCGGCGACATCTTCAACCTCTATGTCTGGTTTGAGGTGCTGCTCGTCTCCTCCTTCGGCCTCATCGTGCTTGGCTCCACGCGCGAACAGATCGATGGTGCGCTCAAATATGCCATCCTCAATCTTATCGGCACGACGCTGTTCCTGATCGCGGTTGGTTATCTCTATGCCATCTTCGGCACGCTCAACATGGCCGACATCGCCATGAAGTCCACAGCAGTCGGCGAGACCGCGCCGCTGATCACTCTGGCTTCGTTGTTCACGCTGGCCTTCGCCATGAAGGCGGCTGCCTTTCCGGTCAATTTTTGGCTACCCGCGTCCTACCACACGCCGAAAATTGTGGTTTCCGCACTCTTTGGCGGCCTGCTGACGAAGGTCGGCATCTATGCCCTGTTGCGTGTCATGGTCATGCTGTTTCCGGTCCAGCGGGAGGAGCTGAGTTTTGTCATTGCCATCTCAGCTGCCTTGACGATGATCCTCGGCGCCATGGGCGCTCTTGCCCAGAACGATCTGCGTCGCGTGCTCGGCTACATTGTCATTTCCGGCATCGGCTACATGATGGCGGGTATTGCGATCGGCACTCAGGCGGCACTCAGCGGCGTGGTGTTCTATGCGCTGAACTCGATCGTGCTGATGACCGCGCTCTACCTCGCTATCGGCCACACCGCGCGGCTTGGCGGTGCCTGGACACTGTCCGGCCTCGGCGGGCTTTACGCCAGGGCCCCCTGGTTCTCGGCCATGGTGCTGGTACTCTTCTTCGCCGGTGCGGGCTTGCCGCCCTTTTCCGGTTTCTGGCCAAAAGCCATGCTGACGAAATCCGCCATCGATATCGGTGCATGGTGGCTTGCTGCCGCCATTCTCGTCGCAGGCTTCATCTCCACCATCGCCTTGGCAAGGGCGTTTCTTCTCTGTTTCTGGAGACCATCAACAGGCAACGCGCCAGGTGCCGTCGCGGATATGAAAGGGCCGTCCCTGATGCCCGTCGCAGTTCTGACGGGGCTGATCATCGCCGTCGGGCTTTTCCCGGAACCCCTGATGAAACTCAGCGAAGATGCCGCTGCGACAATTGGCGATCCATCCGCCTATATCCGCTCTGTCTTTCCGGAAGGGGCGCTTCGATGAATCTCTTTCTCACAGGCGCGCTTTTTGTCATCATCTGGCTTGCGATTTCGGGCAGCTACACGCTTCCCAATATGCTTCTTGGCGCTGTCATTGCGGCCCTGTCGCTCGGCCTTGTCCGCCATCAGTTGGTCAGGAGCGATAGCAGACGGGTCCATCTCATTCCGCTTCTGGGGCTGATCGTGCTGTTCATCAAAGAACTGGCGCTGTCCGCATGGACCGTCGCGAAGCTGGTCGTTCAGCCAAGGATGGAATTGAAGCCCGGCATCTTTGCCTATCCGCTCGCCGTTCAGGGTGATTTCGAAATCGCTCTTCTGGCTAATCTCATTACCTTAACGCCCGGGACGCTGTCGGTTGATGTGAGTGGGGATCGCAAGGTGCTCTATGTCCACGCGCTCGACTGCAGCGATGTTGAGGCGACGAGAAGGTCGATTGCCGACGGGTTCGAGCGCAAGATCATGGAGGCCTTTACGAGATGACGCCGGAACTCCTCGTCTCCTACGCTTCTTTTGCGGCTCTCCTGATACTGTGCGTCGCTTTCTTGCTCACCGTGTACAGGGTGACTATTGGCCCGACACTGCCGGATCGCGTTGTCGCTCTCGATATGCTGGTGGGAATCGCCATCGGTTTCATTGCAGTCATCGCGATTCGCACCGGCTTCAACCTTTATGTCGACATCGCGGTCGCACTTTGCCTGGTCGGTTTTCTGGCGACAGTGGCTTTTGCACGCTTCATTTTGTCGCGCCAACCTGAAAATGGGCTGAGGAAAAGACAAATTCTCGACGGCACGGACGTTCTTGCAGCGCCTCCGGCACTGCGAAATGTAACGGGTAAAGTCCAAAAGCGGTCGGTCAAAAGTCGAAAAAAAATGACGAAAGGCAAGACGAGATGAATTGGGTAATCGCTTTAGTTGTAGCTGTGCTGTGTATTGGCGGTGCCCTGTTTTCGCTCACCGCCGCGATCGGCCTTAACCGCCTTCCGGATTTCTATACTCGCATGCACGCTGCCTCAAAAGCAGGCACCGTAGGCTCCGGTCTGCTTCTTTTGGCAGTTGGCCTTTATTCCCAAGAGCTTGCGGTATTTGGATGCGCTTTCGTCGGCTTCCTGTTTGTTGTTTTGACTGCTCCAATATCGGCACATTTGCTTGCTAAATCCGCGCATCTCGCTGGATATAAATTGTCTTTTCACGCTGTCAAAGACGACCTGGAAGCAGATCGAAAGTCCAACTAGAAAAACATCTTCGCCCTAAACTTGTATGCTTTTCTTCTACTGAAAAATTTTGTTACCCGTTATTTTTTATATATGAGTTTCTGTGAAACTTGCCTGAGTTGTTCCAAAATAATATCTGGACTTTTTTTGGTTTGGTGCTATCCACGGTACGCAAAGTTGCTGATGTTGATTTGCTTTTCGTTATTGGCGTTCCCCCGTTGCCTACATTGGACTGGAAAGTCTTGCTGGGCGATTTGCCGGAAATACAGTCACGGATGACGTAAATCGCGTCAGTATATTCCATCTTTTCTGCATGAGGCTCGGGGCTGGCTTCGTGTCACAGACACAAGTGCAGTTTCGCTGGCCTACTTTGCTTTACTGGCGCATGTGGCTTTGCCCGTCGCTACGCGTGACATGAACAGGAGACATTAAATGACGGAAACTACATATGGCGGAGCGCAGAATCTGCTCGTTGAGCTGACTGCGGACATTGTTGCCGCATATGTTAGCCACCACGTCGTTCCGGTTGCGGAACTTCCAAGCCTGATTTCCGACGTCCACAACGCGCTGAACGGCACGTCTGCCCCGGCAGTGGCATCGGTCAGCGTCGAAAAGCAGAAGCCTGCGGTTTCTGTTCGCAAGTCGGTGCAGGATGATCAGATCATCTGCCTGGAATGTGGCGGTTCTTTCAAGTCGCTCAAGCGTCATCTGACGACGCATCACAACATCACGCCGGAAGAATACCGCGAAAAGTGGGATCTTGCTGTGGATTATCCAATGGTTGCTCCGGCCTATGCAGAAGCGCGTTCGCGTCTGGCAAAGGAAATGGGCCTCGGCCAGCGCCGCAAGTCCGGCCGCTGATCATTTTTGCAATCAGCATTGGCGAAAACACAAAGCCGACCTCAGGGTCGGCTTTTTGCGTTTCTGGAGCGAGTTTCCGAGTGCGTTCATACGCAATCAAAAAGGCTGGAGCGAAGTTTCGATCGCGCCAGCCTCGGAAATTTGTTCTAACTTTCTACTGAGAGAGGCGAGGATACCTGTCAGCCGACCTTTGCCAGACCTTCTCGCGGCACATAATACTGGCCGAAGCGGTTGGCGAGGAAAGCATCGAGAGCCACATCCTCCTGCTTCACGAAGCCGCGCAGCGGCAGCTTGTCTCCAGCAAGAAGATCGAGAACAGTGCAAATGCCTGCGGCAGTGGTGATCTGGATCGCGCTCATCATGCGCCCGGAGACGGGACCGGCATAGATCTTGTTAGCGTAGGTCTCCTGCATGAAGCGACCGTTCTTGGTGCCGCAGACAGTGACGAACACGATGACCACATCCTGCATAGTGGCGGGAAGGGCATTTTCGAAGAGGTCTTTCAGCACGTCACGACGGTTGCGCAGGTTAAAGTCGTTGAGAAGCGCCTTCATGATCGAAACGTGGCCGGGATAGCGGATCGTCCGATAGTTCATGGTCCGCACTTTGCCTTCCAGCGTGGCGGCGAGCGTGCCGAGCCCGCCGGATGTGTTGAAGGCTTCGTAGGTCATGCCGTCGAGGGAGAACTCCTCGCGCTCTTCCAAGGCCGGAACGGCCGTCAGGCGCCCTTCGACGATCGCCTCGCATGGCTCGATGTATTCGTTGATCAGGCCGCCCGTGCTCCAGGTGAGATTGTAGTTCAAGGCGTTGGACGGGTACTGCGGCAGAGCGCCAACGCGCATGCGCACACTATCCAGATTGTCGAAGCGCGATGCCAGATCGGCAGCGACAATGGAAATGAAGCCCGGTGCCAGGCCGCATTGGGGAATGAGAGCTACCTCCGACGTTTCGGCAAGCTTCTTGACCTTGCGGGTGGATTCCACGTCTTCGGTGAGGTCGAGATAGTGGGTGCCGACCGCAACGGCTGCCTCGGCAATTCCCGCAGTAAGATGATAGGGAGCGGCTGAAAGAACCGCGAACTTGTCCTTCAACAAGGCCTGAAGGCTCAGTCGGTCGGTGATATCCACCACCTCGGTGTCAATCCGCTCATGGGATGGGACATTGGCCAGTTGATCGACCGCGCGGTCGGCAACGGTAATGCGGTAGTCGCCGGTAACCGCAAGCATCCAGGAAATAGCCGAGCCGATATTGCCAGCACCAACGACAGCGATATGTTTCATGATCCGTCCCCTCAAGACATGTGTTGAGGTAACAGAATGCCGCTTCCACGAGACGATTCGTAGCTTCACTTTGTTCACATGGCCGTATAAATTTGTGCATACCGCCAAAGGGAATGCGCATAATGACAATCACCGATAAAGACCGCGCCTTGCTGTCGCTGCTTGGAAGCGATGCCCGCATGCCCGTTGCCGAACTGGCGCGTAAGCTTGGCCTGTCGCGAACAACGGTCCAGGCCCGCATCGAGCGGCTGGAGGCAGAAGGCGTCATCGCCGGCTACGGCCTGAGACTGTCGGAGAACTACTTGTCCGGGCTGGTGCGCGCCCATGTGCTGATCACGATCGGCCCCAAGGCATTGGCAACCGTCACCGTCGCACTGTCCGCCATCAAGGAAGTCACGACACTTCACTCCGTCAGCGGCAGTTTCGACCTGATTGCGATCCTTGCCGCTCCCTCGATCTCCGATCTGGATGGGCTGATCGACAAGATCGGCGCGCTTGATGGAGTGGAACGCACGCTCTCATCGATTATCCTGTCGACGCGCATCTCCCGCTGAGGCGCTACTCCAAGCTGTCTAAAGCCGTTGTTCTCCAAGGTCTTATGCCTCGTCGAGGCTTCCACGGCGCGCCTTGAAGAACACCTTCAGTCGCTGAAGATCGTCTGCGCTCCAGCCTTGCGGTGCTGTCACCTCCATCCATGCATCGATGTAGTGTTCGGGAGCGTAGACATGGCCGTAGCCCATGGGCGCGGTGGTTGCGGCAGCCACGTCCAGCGTCAATTGCAAAAAGGTGACGAGTGGGAACCAGCGGAACGAGGAGGAGACATCACGGCCGCGGGGCTGGTTCATCCATTCGGGTCGCCGATAAACCGATGAGGTTTGAAAGAAGGTGATTGGGTCGCTTGCATATTGCAGATAGACGATCCGCATCGGCCCCCAGGCAACGTTCGGCATCGTCGCTGTTTGATACTGGTCTGCAAATCGGATGACGGACGAATCGCGAAACTTCGGCAACCATTCCGGCGTGCCGGGCACCCGCCCATTGGTCGCCATCCGCCATGTGGGGCTTGCGAAGGGCGGTCCACTCCACAACGCGCCTTGAAACGGATCGGCCAGCACGTCGAAGAGGTCGGACGACTTCTGGCTGTTCAGCGCGCCGAGGCTAAGCCCGTGAAGATAGAGCTTCGGTCTCGTCTCTTTCGGCAGCGTCGTCCAATAGCCGTAGATTTCCTCGAAAAGCGCGCGCGCCGTTTCGACCCCGTAATCCGGTTCGGTCAGAAGAGCGATCCAACTGGAGAGATAGGAATACTGCACCGAAACGCTGGCGATATCGCCATTGTGGAGATACTCGACGGTATCCAGGGCCTCGGGATCGATCCAGCCTGTGCCGGTCGGCACGACGACCAGCAGAGCGTGGCGCTCGAAGCCGCCTGTGCGTTTCAACTCTTCGAGCGCAAGTTTCGCCCGTGCAGCCGGCGTATCGGCGGAATTGAGCCCGGCATAGACACGGATCGGCTCAAGCGCGGCTTTGCCGGTGAAGCTCGAAATCTGCTGCGCTGTAGGGCCCGTCGCCACAAATTCCCGTCCGCGCCGCCCGAGCGATTGCCACGTCATCAGGGACGTGTCGCTGCCGGTCTTCAATTGGTCCGTCGGTTGCGGAACGTCCGGCTCGATCAGGCTATCCACCTGTTTCAGCGAACTGTCAGCAAATCGCAGGCCGATGTCGAAGATCAGCCCGTTCAGTGCCATCCACGCGAGCGCGATCGCCGCAACGGCACTCACGACGTTCGCCAGCCGACGCGGCAGAAAGCGACGACTGCGCAAGGCCAACAGGCGACGAACGAGTTGGAAGAGGCGCCCGAAACCAATCAGGATTGCTGCAACGGCGATTGCGATCGCCCCTGTCCTGAACGGGTGGCTGCTATCGAGCGGGCTCATCTCCATCAAGATTCGGATGGAGTTCTGCCAGGTGGCCGCCTGCCAGAGAAAGCCGACCGCAGCGATGGCGGCGGCAAGCGACAGGACGAAGCGGACACCGCGCCGATCATGCCGGGAAAGCTGCGGCAGCTCCAAATAGAGGTAGACCTCCTTCACCATCACGCCGATGAGGTACCCGATGGCAAAGGAAAAGCCACAGAGAACGCCTTGCATGACGAAGGTGCGCGGGAGAAGCGAGGGCGTCAGCGACGCACAAAACAGCGATGTCCCGAAGACGATGCCGGTGCTGGACAACGGTCCGATAAAGCGCCTGATCCATCGCAATAGTGTGTTCCTCCAAGGAGCTGTGCGCCAAGGGCGAGCGGCCCCAACCGACCGCGTGATTTGCGGTCTAGGCGCCAGTTTAATACGAGCTTTGCGACGGTGGAAAGAATCGGACGCAACAAAAAGCCCGCGACAGACGATCATCATGTCGCGGGCTATTTCCATCTCCCGGAGCACACCCTAAGGCGTGCAAGCGGCGATCACTTTTTTGGAGACTGCGAAGGCTTTGGCTGGCTGCCACCTTCGCGCATCTGCCGCCATTCGCTCTCGAGGCGGTCGTAAATGTTCTGGGGAATTGTCGCTGTCATGGCATTCCTCCTGACTGGGTTGATGCAGCTCCATTTGCGGGCTCTGAAACCAAGTAAGAGGGTGAGAGGTTCCCAGATTCAAGCAATAATTTTCTCTTAAATCGGTTCGCAGATATTAAAATCGATTAAGAAATTTTCAAATCGATTTAACTGGCGCTGCCAGCATGTGGAAAATCCGCAACTTGCCGAAAGTCGCTTTTCCAAAACTCGATCCGCTTATCCGTTGACCCTGATTCCCTTTCATCACAAGCCGTTTTGCCAGCTTCAAACCCGCTCCGAAAAAGGGGACAGTCGCTGGCCTTCTTCGTGTTGAACAGGCCGGTTCAGAAAGGGCGCCGCGTGTCCTCAACCCTGTAAGCTGGATTGAACCCGTTGCGACAGGATGATAGGCGATTGCTCCGGTGTTCTGCCGCGACGTTCAATTGACAGGTGCATGCCCATGATCCGCCACATCGTTTTCTTCACCGTTCCGGAAGCCAATCGAGACGCCGTGCGCAAGGGGCTTTCAGGCCTGACGGCCATTCCCCACGCTTCGAAGCTCGAGATCGGCGAGAACGTCAAGAAGGACCAGTGGGGCAACTCGGTCGACTTCATCGTCTACGGCGAGTTCGAGAGCCAAGAGGCGCTCGCCGCCTATAAGGCCGACCCGGCCTATGATCTATCCACCAGAACCGTAAAGCCTCTCCGCGATACGCGAATTGCAGCGGACTTCGATGCCGATAAAGCGGTGACCTCTCCGATCAGATAAGCCTTGTCTCTGCGAGGTCAACCGCAGGGAATGCTATCTGCCAAGGTCTTAAGTAATTGAGAGATATCGCATTTTTGAGAAAGCATTCCGTCGCTTGGGGTTTTGCTCAACTGGTTTCTCAACGAGGAGATTCAGTCTGTTAAGTCCTGGTCGCAAGTGATTCAGAAGACTCAACGAAATGGCAAAGGAAAGCCGCCGCGGGCTCATGGCTGCCGCGATAAGAACTCTCTTCATTCTACGCGGCAATGGTTACATATCTCTGAAAGGATGATGGTGCCGCAGCTTCGGTCGGGTTGCTATCCCCAGCTTGAACGGACGCAAAAGCCCACATTCATTTGCCATTCAGACGCTTTGGGCTAAATATTGCCTCAACAAACTATTTCGACGTGCATCCGACTTTTTGTGGAAGTTTTTGCAAATGGCATCACCTCTAATCATCGCGACGCTTGCAGCCGGAATGTCCGGCTTCCCCGCGCCGCAGGCTGATTTGCGGGCCGGTGCCGTCGAGGCGCCGATTGTTCGCATTGCGAGCGACTGCACCGGCGCCGTCTCCCGCGTCGTTCGCGAAACCGGTGGACAGCTTCTATCCGTCTATCCGTCCGGCGACGGTCAATCCTGCGTCGTCACAGTTCTGGTGCAGGGCAATGGCGAGCGCCCCCGCAAGGTCACGATGCGCGTGCCGATGTAGTTGAACCTTAATCGAAATCTCCATACATCTGCGATAGACAAGTATCGAATGCCGGCTCTGCTGCCGGTTGGACTGAAAAGGGGCAGACGATGCGCATTCTCGTGGTCGAGGACGATACCAACCTCAACCGACAACTGACCGACGCGCTGAAAGAAGCGGGTTATGTGGTCGATCAGGCGTTCGACGGCGAGGAAGGCCACTACCTCGGCGATACCGAGCCTTATGACGCGATCGTGCTGGATATCGGCCTGCCGCAGATGGATGGTATTACCGTTGTCGAGAAATGGCGCTCTGCCGGCAAGTCCATGCCCGTTTTGATTCTCACGGCACGTGATCGCTGGAGCGACAAGGTGGCCGGTATCGACGCTGGTGCCGACGATTACGTGACAAAGCCCTTCCATGTGGAAGAAGTGCTTGCGCGTGTGCGTGCGCTTATCCGCCGCGCCGCAGGCCACGCGTCCTCCGAGATCGTCTGTGGTCCTGTCAGGCTCGACACCAAGTCATCCAAGGCAACCGTCAACGGCGTGACCTTGAAGCTGACCTCGCACGAATTTCGGCTGCTCTCCTATCTCATGCATCACATGGGTGAGGTCGTTTCGCGCACCGAGCTGGTCGAGCACATGTACGATCAGGATTTCGACCGCGATTCCAACACGATCGAAGTTTTCGTTGGACGCTTGCGCAAGAAGCTGGGTGTTGACCTCATCGAGACCATTCGTGGTCTTGGCTATCGGATGCAAGCGCCGCAAGATGCGAAGTAATTCACTCACCGCCCGCGTTCTGCTATTAGCCTCGGCATGGTCTGTGCTGGCGCTGGTGGTGATCGCGGTGGTGATTTCGACGCTCTACCGCCAGGGTGTCGAGCGCAGCTTTACCGATCTGTTGCGTGCCCAGCTTTACAACGTCATCAATTCCGTGGCGATTTCCAATGAGAACACGCTGGCCGGCAGTCCGCAGCTCGGAGATTTGCGTTTCTCCCAGCCGGATACGGGATGGTACTGGCTCGTGGAGCCGCTCGGCAACTTCCAGACTGCACCGCTGGTCTCCTCATCACTTGGCGCCTCCAAGCTTGCCGTTCCCAGCATTCTCGATGTGCCCTTCGACAACCGCTATGAACGTTATTACACGCTGACCGATCAGGCCGGAAACCGCATTCAGGTGGCCGAGACCGAAGTCGTGCTGGATGGTGAGGGCAGGGCGGCACGGTTTCGTGTGACCGGCAACTTGAACGTTGTCGAGGACGATGTGCGCGATTTTTCCAACAGCCTCTATCTGGCGCTCGCGGTCTTCGGCGTCGGTAGTCTCGTGGTCAACGGTCTTGCCATCCTCTACAGTCTTCGTCCGCTGGACCATGCCCGCGTGGCGCTTGGCAAGATACGCGGCGGCGAAGCCGAGCGGCTGGAGGGTGAATTCCCGCGCGAAATCCAGCCGTTGGCGCATGAGATCAATGCGCTGATTGAAAGCAACCGCCGCATCGTCGAACGCGCGCGCATGCAGGTTGGCAACTTGGCCCACTCGCTGAAGACACCGATCGCAGTGCTGTTGAACGAGGCGCGCACGCTGGACAATCAGCACGGCGATCTGGTGCGATCCCAGGTGGATGCCATGCAGGCGCAGGTCCAGTCCTATCTGTCGCGCGCCCGCATCGCCGCCCAGCGCGGCTCGATCCTGGCGCGAGCCGAAGCCGAACCGGCGCTAGAGCGTCTGATCCGGGTGATGCGCCGCCTCAACCCCGACAAGGCCTTCGAACTGGATCTTCACCAGCCGGGCACGCTGCTGGCCATGGAGCAGCAGGATCTGGAGGAGGTCGTCGGCAACCTTCTCGAGAATGCCGCCCGCTTTGCGGACAAGCGTATCGTCGTTCGCATGACGACCGGCAGCCATCCGTCCTCCGATCCCGATATCACCCGCCGTGCCTGGATCGAATTGACGGTGGAGGATGATGGGCCTGGTCTAGAGCCCGACCAGATCACCGAGGCGCTGAAGCGTGGGCGACGGCTGGATGAAAGCCGGCCTGGCACAGGTCTTGGACTGTCGATCGTCAGCGAAGTGGTTTCCGAGTATCACGGAAAATTCACCCTGTCGCGTAGCGAACTCGGTGGATTGAAGGCCACATTGCTTTTGCCGGGCCTGTCGAAAGAGCTTGCTTAAGACAAGCGAAAAGGCAATTAATTCAAGCCAGAAGAGTGATGACGATGTGCCTGTTGATGCGCGGCATTGCGGCGTTGTTCAGCAGGACTCAGTGGTTAGACGTTGGCAAGGAGTAGTATTTTGATGGAAGCGATGTGCAGTGCAGGTGTGAGAGCAACAGGGTCTCGCTTGGCGCGACCTGCCGTTCTGTCCCTGATTGTCGTTTCCGTTTTAAGCTCCTGCACGACATCCAACACGCGCGGACCTGCAAGCAGCGGAGGCCTTTTCAGCGGTCGCGGATCGTCTTCCGTATCCTATATCGCCAACCTCCAGGGCGGAATCGTGTCGCGCAGCGGCATTCAGTTGAGCCGCGGCGACTACAACAAGGCACTGGAAGCCGAGTATCGCGCGCTCGAGACCGCGCCCGGCGGACAGGCGGTGACTTGGAGCGGCAGTGCAAATGGTGAAGTCATCGCCAACGCGCCCTATCAAGTCGGCAACCAGAATTGCCGTCAATATTCCCACACCATCAACGACAATGGCCGCGAGGCGAAGGTGCGCGGGGCGGCCTGCCGCAACGCTGATGGAACCTGGACGCCGCTTACCTGACATCTGCCCCGCAGAATCATTCCGATAGCGAGCGCTCTCGGGTTTTCGCCTTGCTGTCGGCGCTCGCGACAGGGTGCTGCGTCATCGTCCTGGCGAAAGGGAATTCTTCCATTTGACTTGTGTCAAGGAAGTCGTACGTCTTCCTGTGAGAGAACGTCGCGCGGCCGATGGCCTCAAATTCGTGTCATCCCGTTGCGGCTTGTTTCAAAGCAGCGCGGATTCGAGTAGTTGAGTGGGAATGTTCTGGATTCTCGTTGCCATATTGACGGCGGCTGTCGCCATTATTCTCACCCATCCTCTGATGCGCAGCAAGCAATCTGCCATTGTCGATGGAGAAGGAGAGGTTGCCGTCTATCGCGATCAGCTGGCAGAACTTGAGCGCGAACGCGCATCCGGCCTGATCGGGGAAACGGAGGCGGAATATGCGCGCGCCGAGATCGGGCGACGCCTTCTTGCTGCGGCGTCGGGAAAGAGTGAGCAAGATACTGCCCTGACCGCTCGCCGACATAGTGTGATCGCAAGCCTTGTGACGGCGGCTTTACCGATCACGGGGCTCTGTCTGTACTTATTCATGGGTAGCCCCAATCATCCGGACATGCCGCTGGCAGCACGTCTGGAAAATCCCGGCAGCGATATGAACCTTTTGATCGCCAAGGCGGAACGCCATCTGGCGCAAAACCCTGCGGACGGCGCGGGATGGGATGTGCTGGCGCCGATCTACTTCAAGACGATGCGCTTCGGCGATGCCGAAATGGCTTACCGAAACGCCATCCGCTTGCTGGGCGATAACCCCGAGCGCTTGACCGGATTGGCCGAAACACTTGTCACAGCCAATCAGGGCATCGTCACGCAGGAAGCTCAATCCGCCTTCGCCGATGCGGAGAAATTGCGGCCCGGCAATCCGCGAGCGCGGTTCTATCTGGCGCTTGCGCTGGAGCAAGCTGGCAAGAAGGATGAGGCGCGCGACGCATTCGCGGCGATCTTGAAGGCGTCTCCAGCCGGCGCGCCCTGGATACCGCTCGTTCAGGCCCATCTTGAGGCAACCGGCGGCGATGCGGCAGTTGCTGCCGTGCCGAAGCCCGAAGCACCGGGCAATCCGACGGCTGAGGATATAGAGGCTGCCAACGCCATGGCACCAGAGGATCGCCAGGCGATGATTGCCGGTATGGTCGAAAGTCTGGATGGCAAGCTTCGCGAGCAACCCAACAATTTTGAGGGCTGGATGCGGCTCCTACGCTCCTATGCCATGCTGAACAATGACGGCAAGGCGAAGGAAGCACTGCAAAACGGGCTGAAGGCCTTTCCGCCGGACGGCGAGCAGGGCAAGAAACTGCTGGCCCTGGCGCAGCAACTTGGAATTCCCGCCGACGGAGTGACGCAATGACGCGCAAACAGAAGCGATTGGCGATCATCGGCGGTGGCGTGAGTTTCATCATGCTGGCTGTCTTTCTGGTGATGTTCGCCTTCGGCCAGTCCATCGCTTACTTCTATATGCCGGTTGATCTCGAAAAGACCTCCGTTGCCCCAGGCACGCGCATCCGCCTCGGCGGCCTGGTGGCCGAAGGATCGGTCAAGCGTGGCGAAGGCCGCACCGTCAGCTTCACCGTGACGGACGGCTCTGGAAGCGTTCCAGTCAGCTACACCGGCATCCTGCCGGATCTGTTTCGCGAGGGCCAAGGCGTGGTGACGGAAGGCGTGTTCGATGCTGCGACCCATGCCTTCATGGCAGACAGCGTGCTCGCCAAGCATGACGAGAACTACATGCCGAAGGAAGTGGCCGACCGGTTGAAAGACAAGGGTCTTTGGCAGCAGACACAGGATGGCAACAAGACCGGGGCGACCAAATGATCAGTGAAATCGGTCACTACTGTCTCATCCTCGCGCTCGCAGTTTCCGTCGTCGTCTCCATCCTGCCGGTTATCGGCGTTCGTCGTCACGACCGGGGGCTGATGGATGTCGCGTCCACCGGTTCGCTTCTGATGTTTCTTCTCGTTGGTCTGAGCTTCGGTGCGCTGACGCACGCCTATGCGGTGTCCGACTTCTCGTTGAAAAACGTCTTCGAGAACTCGCACTCCTTGATGCCGATGATCTACAAATTGACCGGTGTCTGGGGCAACCATGAAGGCTCCATGCTTTTGTGGCTGCTGATCCTGGTGTTCTTCAGTGCGCTGGTCTCCGTCTATGGCCGCAATCTGCCCGATACGTTGAAAGCCAATGTGCTCTCGGTCCAGGCCTGGATCAGCACGGCCTTCCTCCTGTTCATCTTGTTAACCTCCAATCCGTTTCTGCGGCTCGACCCTGTGCCGGCTGAGGGACAGGATTTGAATCCTATTCTGCAGGACTTCGGTCTCGCCATTCATCCGCCCCTGCTTTACCTCGGCTATGTGGGCTTTTCCGTCTGTTTTTCCTTCGCCGTAGCCGCCCTCATGGAAGGCCGCATCGATGCCGCCTGGGCGCGCTGGGTGCGTCCATGGACACTGGCTGCCTGGACCTTCCTGACGGCGGGCATCTCTATGGGCTCTTACTGGGCCTATTACGAACTTGGCTGGGGAGGCTGGTGGTTCTGGGACCCGGTCGAAAATGCCTCCTTCATGCCCTGGCTTGCGGGAACGGCGCTTCTGCATTCGGCGCTCGTCATGGAAAAGCGCGAGGCACTGAAGATCTGGACCGTGCTTTTAGCGATCATGACCTTCTCGCTGTCCTTGCTCGGCACTTTCCTTGTCCGCTCCGGCGTGCTGACGTCAGTGCACGCCTTCGCCACCGATCCGAGCCGCGGTATTTTCATTCTCTGCATTCTGATGGTCTTCATCGGCGGCGCCTTTTCGCTCTTTGCATGGCGAGCTCCGACACTGAAGGCGGGCGGACTTTTTGCGCCGATTTCGCGCGAAGGTGCACTGGTTCTCAACAATCTGATCCTGACGGTATCCACCGCCACGGTGTTGATCGGCACGCTCTATCCGCTGGTTCTTGAAACCCTGACAGGCGAGAAGATTTCCGTTGGTGCGCCCTTCTTCAACATTACCTTCGGCCTGTTGATGATCCCGATCCTGATCGTCACCCCCTTCGGGCCGATGCTTGCCTGGAAGCGTGGGGATCTTCTAGGGGCCTTCCAGCGGCTATATGTGGCCGCGGCTCTTGCGGCTCTCGCAGGACTGGCGCTCTGGTACATCCAAAATGGCGGGCCGGTATTGGCAGCGCTTGGCATAGCTGCAGGCTTCTGGCTGATATTCGGCGCGCTTGCCGATCTCTGGTACCGCGCCAATTTCGGCAAGTTGACGCTTGGCGTCGCGTTCCGCCGCCTGAAAGGTCTGCCTCGCTCGGCCTTCGGCACGGCGCTTGCGCATATCGGCCTCGGCATCACGGTGCTTGGCATCGTCACCGTCACCACATTCGAGACGGAAACCGTGGTCGAGATGAAGCAGGGCATGGTGGTGGACGCGGGCGGCTATAGCCTGACCTTTGACGGCATCCGCCATCACGTCGGCCCGAATTACACCGAGGATCGCGGCCACTTCACCGCCCGCAAGGCGGGTGTGGAGGTGGGCGATGTCTGGTCCTCAAAGCGCCTCTATACCGCGCGCCGCATGCCGACGACAGAAGCCGGCATCATGACCTTCGGCCTCTCACAACTCTATGTGTCCCTCGGCGATCCGATGCAGGATGGCGGTATCGTCGTGCGCATCTGGTGGAAGCCCTTCATCCTTTGCATCTGGGGCGGTACGCTGTTCATGATGCTGGGCGGCTTTATCTCGCTCTCCGACCGTCGCCTGCGTGTCGGCGCGCCGAGCCGCAAGTCAAAGCCTGCGAAAGCGCCATGCCTGGAGCCGGCGGAATGAGAGCGATGCTCGCAAGATTATCGTTGCTTATCATTCTGTCGCTCAGCGCCTTTCCCGCCTTCGCTTTCAATCCGGACGAGGTGCTTTCCGATCCTGCGCTGGAAGCACGGGCGCGCAACCTTACTGCCCAATTGCGCTGCATGGTCTGCCAGAACCAGTCGATCGATGACAGCAATGCGGAGCTTGCGCGCGATCTGCGTCTTCTGGTGCGCGATCGTTTGGTCAAGGGCGACAGCGATGATGCGGTAATCAACTATGTCGTCTCGCGCTATGGCGAGTTCGTGCTGTTGAAACCGCGCTTCAGCGCAAGGACTCTGGCTCTATGGGGGGCGCCGATCGGTCTTCTTCTGATCGGCGGACTGGCGGTCTTCGTCTTTTCCCGTCGCCGTGCCGCGCTCTCGGAAGGCCAGAAATTGACGGCGGATGAAGAAGCCAGGATCCGCGACTTGCTGGAACGCTGAAGTTTGCGCCGCCATATCGCTCAATGCGGCAATATTACTAATTTTTCATAAGGCAGACACTTCGCTGTAAGGTGGGAGTTCCTATATCTTTTGTCATCCACCGCTGCTCCGATCCTCCTCGGAGGCTCCAGTCAGATGAAGAAAGAAGGAAATCAAATGTCTCAAATGCAAAACGGACGCTCTTCGTTGAAGACAGTTCTGAAGTCTTCGGCCGTCGGCGGTCTTGCCGCGCTGATGCTGACCACCGGCGCCGCTGGCCCAATCGCCCGTTCCTTTGCAGCACCTGTCGAGGTGAACGCACCCCAGGTACCGAGCTTTGCCAGTGTCGTTGATGCCGTGTCTCCCGCAGTCGTTTCGGTCCGCGTCAAATCCAATGTCGAGCCGGTTTCTGACGACAGCAGCGGTTTTTCCTTCGGCGGTCGCGGTCTGGATCAGCTTCCTGACGATCATCCGCTCAAGCGCTTCTTCAAGGAATTCGGTGGTCCCGGCGCAAACGAAGACAAGCGTGGCCCCAATCGCCACCGCGAAGGTAAAGGCCCGTTGCGCCCTGTCGCTCAGGGCTCCGGCTTCTTCATCTCGGAAGACGGCTACATCGTCACCAACAATCACGTCGTCGATGATGGCTCCGCCTACACGGTGGTGCTCAACGATGGCACCGAATACGACGCCAAGCTCATCGGCCGCGATCGGCGCACCGATCTTGCCGTGCTGAAGGTCGATGTGAATCGCAAGTTCACCTATGTGCAATTCGCCGATGACAGCAAAATCCGCGTCGGTGACTGGGTCGTGGCTGTCGGTAACCCCTTCGGTCTTGGCGGTACGGTCACCTCCGGTATCGTGTCTGCCCGCGGCCGTGATATCGGCTCCGGTCCTTATGACGACTACCTGCAGATCGATGCGGCCGTGAACCGTGGCAACTCCGGTGGCCCCGCCTTCAACCTCAATGGGGAAGTTGTCGGCATCAACACCGCGATCTTCTCGCCTTCCGGTGGCAACGTCGGTATCGCATTCGCGATCCCCGCATCCGTTGCCAAGGATGTCGTTCAGGATCTGATGAAGGACGGCAAGGTCGAGCGCGGCTGGCTTGGCGTACAGATCCAGCCCGTCAGCAAGGATATTGCCGAATCGCTCGGCCTATCCGAAGCCAAGGGTGCGCTCGTCGTGGCTCCGCAGCCGGGTTCTCCCGGTGACAAGGCCGGCATAAAGCAGGGTGATATCATCACCGCGGTCAATGGCGATCCGATCAAGGATGCACGCGAACTGTCCCGCCGTATTGGCGCGCTGGCACCCAACACCAAGGTCGAACTGTCTCTCTGGCGCGATGGCAAGTCGCAGTCGGTCAGCGTCACCTTGGGTGATTTGGCAAATGATGACGCGTCCGCAGGTGCCCAGGGTCAAAACGACAACGAACGCGGCGGGCAGTCCTCCAGCGAGAAGGCTCTTTCGAGCCTCGGCCTGACGGTTGCTCCTGCTGAAGATGGCAAGGGTCTTGCCATCACTGATGTCGATCCGGACTCCGACGCCGCAACCCGCGGGCTCAAGACGGGCGAAAAAATCACTTCGGTCAACAACCAGCAGGTCACATCCGCTGCCGATGTCGAGAAGGTGATCAATCAGGCCAAGAAGGACGGTCGCACCAAGGCCCTGTTCCAGATCGAAACCGAGCAGGGCAGCCGCTTCATCGCCCTCGACATCGATCAGGGTTGATAGGGAAGAGATACGAGAGGGGCGCTTTGCCCCTCTCTTTTTTTAAGCCGTAGAACAGCAAGGAAGCCGCGGATATCTGCGGCGGCTTCTTATTTTACGATCGACAATCCGGTGGCCGGCTCTCGGCCATCCAAGGCCGAAGTCACCTGGAGCGGCACGCCGCTTATTGCAAAGGTGGCAGGCCAGGCAGACAGGAGATATCATCATGGCAGAACTCAGAAGCCAATCCGTGGAAAGTCATCTGCATAATGCTGCGGGCGAACCTCTTTCCAGTTGTGCGCTGGATGATATCGACGTTAATGTTCCCCACATGAAAATACTTGTTATTGAAGATGATTTGGAAGCCGCCGCCTATATGACGAAGGCATTCCGTGAAGCTGGTATTGTTGTCGACCACGCCAGTGATGGCGAAAGCGGCCTGTTTATGGGCTGCGAAAATGTTTACGACGTGATGGTCGTCGACCGCATGTTGCCACGTCGCGACGGCCTTTCCGTTATTTCAGAATTGCGCAGGAAGGGTGTCGAGACGCCCGTGCTTATTCTCTCGGCGCTTGGTCAGGTGGATGACCGCGTAACCGGCCTTCGCGCCGGTGGCGACGATTATCTTCCCAAGCCCTATGCCTTCAACGAGCTTCTTGCCCGGATCGAGGTGCTTGGTCGCCGCAAGGGCAAGCCCGAGCAGGACATGATCTATCGCGTCGGCGATCTCGAGCTCGACCGGCTTTCGCACGACGTGCGCCGTAATGGCAAGGAAATCCTGCTGCAGCCGCGTGAGTTCCGCCTGCTGGAATATCTGATGAAGAATGCCGGCCAAGTGGTGACCCGCACCATGCTCTTGGAAAATGTCTGGGATTATCACTTCGATCCCCAGACCAATGTCATTGACGTTCACGTCTCGCGCTTGCGCTCCAAGATCGAAAAGGATTTCGACAAGCCTTTGCTGAAGACAATCCGCGGTGCTGGCTATATGATGAAGGACGAAGGCTAAACGATGCCTTCGCGCTTGCGCCTTCTTTTCAGCTCCACTGCTGTCCGTCTTTCCGCGCTCTACATTCTGCTGTTTGCGCTTTGCGCGGCGTTTCTCGTCTTCTACGTCACCGCACTTTCGGAACGTCTGCTGAACCAGCAAACGCGCGATGCCGTGCTGCAGGAGGTCAACGATGTTCAGCGCGTCTATGAGCGTGGCGGGATCAATCCGCTTTTGCGGATGATGGAACGACGCGCCCGCCAGCCGGGCGCAAGCCTCTACGTCATCGCCGGACCGAATGGTGAGATCCTCGGCGGCAACGTTGCCTCGGTACAGCCCGGCGTGTTTGACAACGAAGGCTGGACCGAATTTCCTTTCACCTATGAGCGCTACTCCGAAAGCGGCGACAGCGTAAAACACCTTGCCACTG
The DNA here is from genome assembly GCF_052045735.1 of Agrobacterium sp. 22117. Classification (NCBI taxonomy): domain Bacteria; kingdom Pseudomonadati; phylum Pseudomonadota; class Alphaproteobacteria; order Hyphomicrobiales; family Rhizobiaceae; genus Agrobacterium; species Agrobacterium sp. 22117. Next base: position 836,243 of record NZ_JBQEPP010000001.1, read on the forward strand.
CCAATATCTTCGTCCTCGACAATGGGCTGCGCATTCTCGTCGGACGCGATTTGGGGGAGCCGACGAAGTTCCGGCTGCTGGTGCGCAGCGCGCTGATGGTGGCGCTGGCGATCATGGGCGGCGGTGCGCTCATTATCTGGTTTGCCATCGGGCAAAATGCGCTGAAGCGACTCGATCGCATGTCGGCCGCAACGAAGAAAATCATGGCGGGCGATCTCTCGCAACGGCTTCCAGAGGGCAGGTCCGGCGACGAATTCGATCGGCTTTCCGGTTCGCTGAATGCCATGCTCGGCCGCATCGAAAAGCTGAACGAAGGCCTACGTCAGGTCTCCGACAACATTGCCCATGACCTGAAGACACCGCTGACGCGACTGCGCAACAGGGCCGCTGATGCGCTTGATGATCCCGACGACAACAAGCGGCGAGCGGCGCTGGAAGGCATCATCGCCGAATCCGACCAATTGATCCGCACCTTCAATGCGCTTTTGATGATCTCGCGCGTCGAGGCTGGCTCGATTGCCGCGGAGATGACCGACGTGGACATCTCTGCCATTGCCGAAGACAGCGCCGAACTTTACGAACCCGTGGCCGACGAGGAAGGGTTGACGCTGACTGCGGCCATCGAGCCTGGACTGGTCGTACAGGGCAATCGCGAGCTGATCGGTCAGGCACTGACCAATCTCATCGACAATGCCATCAAATATTCAGCAGGGCATGACGGTGAAAAGCGGCTCGTCGTAAAGCTTGGTCGAAGCGAGGAAGGCATCATCCTTTCAGTTGCCGATACCGGCCCGGGCGTTCCAGCTGAAAAGCGCGCCGAGGTGATCAAACGCTTCGTGCGACTGGATGAAAGCCGTTCCAAGCCCGGAACGGGCCTCGGTCTCTCGCTGGTGGAGGCGGTGATGGAGCTTCACAGCGGTGAACTGCGTCTCTCGGATACCGATCCGGGCAATCCAGCGTCGCCTGGTCTCACCGTGTCCATGGTCTTTCCGGCGTCCAAGCCGTAAGGTTATGTCTCTTTCCCTGAAGCCTGTGGCGTGCACAGTGGTGCAGGGAGAGAAAAAGCCCGTCCAACAGGGTGACATGCAGGAGGAGAGACCATGACAGGTGCGGCATTCGCGGCAACACGGCTTGATGAAGTGCAACCAGGAACGATCCGTGCACTCACCCAAACCGAACTGAAATCCGTTCTCTCGTCTCTGAAAGACATTGCCAAGCGCGAACCCGCAATTGCCGAAATGATGGCGGGCGACAGCCCGCTCAAGGATTTCGTCGCCAACGCCTTCACCTTGTCTCCCCACCTGCGGGATGCGGCGAGCGCCGACGAGGGGCTGCTGACGCTTGCCGTTTCGGAACCGGTCGAGGCATCGCTCGGCAGACTGGTCGAGGAAGCTCGCAATTGCTGGCAACCGGGTGAGGATGGCGCCATTCCGACGGAGGCGGAGGTGATGACGACGCTGCGCGTCGCCAAACGCCGCCTGTCCTTCATTGCAGCCTTGGCCGATCTCGGCCGCATCTTTACCGCCCGCGACACGACGCGATGGCTGAGCGACATGGCCGACGCAGCGCTGTCGGCCGCAATCGATCATCTGCTTCTCGCCAACCATAATAGCGGCAAGCTTACGCTCAAAGATCCGCAAGCACCGAGCGAAGGCTCGGGTCTCATTGTGCTCGGCATGGGCAAGCTCGGCGCGCGCGAGCTCAATTACTCCTCCGACATCGACGCTGTCGTGTTCTTCGAGCCCATGGCTGGCATAGTGCCCGATCCGCTGGATGCGCTGGAAATCTTTGGGCGAATGATGCGGCGGCTGATCCGCATCATGCAGGAGCGTACCGCCGACGGCTATGTGTTCCGAACCGACCTTCGTCTTCGCCCCGACCCCGGCTCAACGCCGCTTGCCATACCGGTCGATGCGGCGCTGCTTTACTATGAGGGCAGGGGGCAGAACTGGGAGCGGGCGGCCTATATCAAGGCGCGACCTGTGGCAGGCGATATCAAGGCGGGCGCGGGCTTCCTGCGCGAACTGACGCCCTTCGTCTTCCGCAAATATCTCGATTACGCTGCAATTGCCGATATCCATTCCATCAAGCGACAAATTCATGCGCATAAGGGCCACGGGGCGATCGCGGTGAAGGGGCATAACGTCAAGCTTGGACGCGGCGGCATTCGTGAGATCGAATTCTTTGCCCAGACGCAGCAATTGATCGCAGGCGGGCGCATGGCTCCCTTGCGTGTCCGCTCAACCGAAGAAGCGCTTGCGGCGCTGACGGATGCCAAATGGATCGACGCGGAGACGCGGGACAGTCTGACCGAAGCCTATTGGTTCCTGCGCGAGGTCGAGCATCGCATCCAGATGGTTCGCGACGAGCAGACGCATATCCTGCCGGATACGGAAACCGAATTGAAGCGCATCGCCTTCATGCTCGGCTTTGCCGACACCAAAGCATTTTCCGAGAAACTGGAGGACGTGCTGCGTCTGGTAGAGCGCCAGTATTCCGCTCTCTTCGAGCAGGAAACGAAGCTGTCCGGCGAGAGCGGCAACCTTGTCTTCACTGGACAGAAGGATGACCCCGACACATTGAAGACGCTGGAGCGGCTCGGCTTTGAACGTCCTGAAGACATGTCACGGGTGATCCGCACCTGGCACAATGGCCGCTACCGCGCCACACAATCGGTCGAGGCGCGCGAAAGGCTGACCGAGTTGACGCCGGACCTGCTGAAGGCCTTCGGTAAGAGCAAACGCGCCGACGAGGCGCTGCTCCGCTTCGACAACTTCCTTTCCGGGCTGCCGGCGGGCATCCAGCTCTTCTCCCTCCTCGGTAACAATCCGGCGCTCCTGTCGCTGCTGGTCACGATCATGTCGTCTGCCCCGAGACTGGCCGAAATCATCGCGGCACGACCGCATGTCTTCGACGGCATGCTCGACCCGGCGCTGATGACCGAGATCCCGACTCGTGATTATCTTTCCCAGCGCATGAAGGGCTTCCTCTTGCCTGCGCGCCACTACGAGGACATTCTCGACCGGCTGCGCATTTTCGCTGCCGAGCAGCGCTTCCTGATCGGCGTTCGGCTCTTGACCGGTGCGATCACCGGCGAGGTGGCGGGCCGCGCCTTTACCCACCTTGCCGATCTCGTGATCGAAGCCGCTTTGAATGCCGTCCTGGTCGAAATGGCGACGACGCATGGCGCCTATCCGGGCGGGCGCGTCGCCGTCATCGGCATGGGCAAGCTCGGCTCCTTCGAGCTGACCGCCGGCTCCGACGTCGATCTCATTCTGCTTTATGATTACGACGACGGGGGTGCCGAATCCGACGGCCCCAAGCCGCTCGATGCGGTGCGCTACTTCACTCGGGTCACCCAGCGACTGATCGCGGCTCTTTCCGCCCCGACAGCCGAAGGCGTGCTCTATGAGGTCGACATGCGCCTAAGACCTTCCGGCAACAAAGGACCGGTGGCGACCCGCATCTCGACCTTCGAAAAATACCAGCGCGAAGAAGCCTGGACGTGGGAGCATCTCGCGCTCTCCAGAGCCCGACTGATCTGCGGTGACGCAACCTTGATCGCCGATGCCGATCGGATCATTGCCTCGGTGCTGTCGCAAAAGCGAGACGTCGCCAAGGTCGCCGCCGACGCTCGCGAGATGCGCCAGTTGATCGACAAGGAAAAGCCTGCCGAAAGCCTCTGGGATTTCAAGCTCATCCCCGGCGGACTGGTCGATCTGGAATTCATCGCGCAATATCTGACACTGGTTGCGCCGGCAAAGGGTCTGCCTCTGCATGAGCCGGGAGAGAGCACGTCCGATGCGCTCAAACGCATGGCCTCAGAAGCGATAGAGCGCCAGACACATGACGATTGCATCGAAGCAATGCGGCTCTTCACCGAACTATCGCAGATCATAAGGCTTTGCATCGATACGGATTTCGATCCAAAACAGGCGCCTGCGGGTTTGATCGATCTCGTGTGCAGGGCAGGGGATTGCCCCGATATCGCGACGCTGGAGGGCGAGATAAAGCGTCTGTCGAAAGCCGTCCGCAAGGCTTTCCTGTCATTGGTGTCCTCAAAAGGGGATTCGTGAAGCCAGCGCATGATCGATAGGCGCAAGGAGATAATCCGTTCTTTGTGCTTCAAAAGAATGCGGGAGCGCTCAAGGCGGTGGAACGGATTTTGCCGGGCTGGATTGATGAAGGCGGCATCCCCACCTATGGCGAAAGCCAAAACGAAAGCGTCTTGATGTTTCACCTTATTTTCGGAATTCCATGGCTAGTGGTCGCTGTCCGCTTCATTCAGCCACTGCCCTGGGTTTGGCCGTTGAAGCTCGCCCTTGCGCTGCTGCTTCTCGCCGCTTCGCAATATCACCTTTTCAGTCGCCTCTCGTCCGGTTCGGTGTTCTCGCCTGAATTTCCAAGACCGCTGATCATCTGCTTTAACCTGCTTTTCGGCTTCATGCTGCTGCTTGCCGTCTTCCAGATTGCGCTGGATGTGGTGTCTTTGGTCTCGATGCTGTTCAAGGGGCACTTCCCGCTGGTACCTGCCGGTGTCCGCTATGGAATGGCCGCTGTTGCTCTGGCTCTCTCCGCCTTTGCCGTTAGCCAGGCGATCCGTGTGCCGCCGCTGAAGGACATCGAGATTGCCGTTCCGGGTCTCGATCCGGCTTTCGACGGCTATCAGATCGTGCAGCTGACGGACCTGCATATCAGTCGCCTCTTTCCAGCCTCCTGGACCCGGGCTGTGGTCGAAAAGACCAACGCGCTGAATGCCGACCTGATCGTTATCACTGGTGATCTCATCGACGGCAAGGTTGAAGCGAGAAGCAGCGACATTGCGTCCTTGGCAGAGCTGAAGGCTCGCGATGGCGTCTACACCATTCCCGGAAACCACGAATACTTCTTCGGCTACAAGGAGTGGATGGCCTATTACCAGAGCCTCAACATGACGACACTTGCCAACAGCAACGCGGTCATCGAGCGCGGCGACGCCAAGCTTGTAATCGCTGGCGTCACCGATCTTTCATCGACGAGAACGGCGTTTCCAGCGCATGACACGGCGGCAGCGCTCATAGGCGCGCCTGCCGGTGCACCTGTGATCCTGCTCGATCACCAGCCCGGTCAGGCGGCAGCTAATGCGGCACTGGGTGTCGCGGTTCAGCTTTCCGGGCATACGCATGGGGGCATGGTCGTTGGGCTTGATCGCGTGGTGGCACGGCCCAATAACGGCTTCGTCTCCGGTTTCTACGATGTCGGGGGCATGAAGCTTTACGTTAACAACGGAACAGCACTCTGGCCAGGCTTCGCGCTGCGGCTCGGCATTCCCTCCGAACTGACCAGGATAACCTTGCGGTCGCGCTAAGCCGTTCGGCGGCTTTACGAACCCAACTGGGTTAAGCGAAAGCCGTTAGTTCAGCTTATGCGAGCGCAGGAGCTCCAGCTTGTTTCTCGCCTGATAAGCGAGATAGGGCATATCCTTGGCAACATGCACATGCGGAATGAGAATGGTGACCACCGTTCCCTTCCCCTCGCAGGAGCGGATCTTCATTTTCCCGCCGTGGAGCCTGACCAGCGAGCGGGAAATGGCAAGACCAAGGCCCGAGCCGCCTTTGCTCTTGGCATACTGGCTCTGCACCTGCTCGAAAGGCTGACCGATCTTGTTGATCGCCGCTGTCGGAATACCGATGCCGGTATCGGCAATCGTCATCATCAAGCCGTTCTCGTGCACATGGGTGCGAAGCTCGACGCGGCCACCTTCGTCGGTGAACTTGACGGCGTTGGACAGCAGGTTGAGCATGATTTGCTTCATGGCACGGCGGTCGCCGCTCATATACATATTCCTGCATAGCCGCTGCTGGATGGTGATGTTCTTCTGCGCTGCCTGAATGGCAGTCAGGCGCAGTGTCTCTTCCACCAACGGCGCAAGATCGACCTTCTCGCGGTTGATGCGCATATGGCCTGCCTCGATCTTCGACATATCAAGAATGTCGTTGATGACGTTCAGCAGATGCTGGCCGCTATCATGGATGTCGCGGGCATATTCGCTGTATTTCGGCGAGCCGACCGGGCCGAACATCTCGGCGACCAGAATTTCGGAAAAACCGAGAATGGCGTTGAGCGGCGTGCGCAACTCGTGGCTCATATTGGCAAGGAATTCGGACTTCGCCTTGTTGGCGGCTTCCGCGCGTTCCTTTTCCGCCTGATAGAGTGCGTTCGCATCCGAAAGTTCGGTCTTCTGCCGCTCGAGCTTGTGGCGGGAGGCGGAGAGATCGCCGATCGTTGCCATCAGGCGGCGCTCGGATTCGCGCAGGCGATCCTGATGGCGCTTCAGAAGCGTAATGTCCGTACCGACAGAGACCAGACCGCCGTCGCGGGTGCGGCGTTCGGTGATCTGCAGCCAGCGCTCATCGGCGAGCTGCACTTCCGTGGTGCGCGACAGTCCAGATTGATCGGAGTCCGCCACGCGGCGCTCGACGATCGGGCGGGCTGCAGCACTATAGACGACGGAGCGTTCCGTGCCGGGCACCAGCGCGCTGTCGGGAAGACCATAGGCCTGCTGGAAGTGCGTGTTGCACATCACGAGGCGGTCGTTCTTGTCCCACAGGACAAAGGCTTCGGACGTGCATTCGATGGCGTCGGCAAGGCGCTGATCGGCCTCGGCATAACGCTGTGCCAAACGGTGCTGCTCGGTCACGTCCATGGCGATGCCGATGACGCGCGGGCCGTTTGCCGTGTGGATCACCTGCGCACGGGCGCGCAGCCAGACATAATGGCCATGGGTGTGGCGCATGCGGAAAATCTGATCGATCTGGCGCAGATCACCGCAGCCGACCGAGCGTGCCAACTCATAGAGGTTTCCGTCTTCGGAATGCATCATGCGCGCCGCATCGCTGAAGGAGAGCGGTTCGGTACGCGGCGGAAGACCGAGGATTTCGTAAAGCGAGGTGGACCAGAACATGCGGCGCGTGGAAAGATCGAAGTCCCACAGGCCGCAACGGCCGCGAGACAGGGCCGTCTCGACGCGAAGGTTGGATTCGACAAAAACCTCGTCGGCGGTGCGCGCCCGCTTCACCTGCATGTAGTAGGCATAGAGAATGACGAGCAGGATGGAGGAGATGCCGGCGAAGAGTGTGACATTCATCGCCACTTCGCTGCGCCAGAACGCGCGCATCGGCTCCAAAGACCGCGCCGTGATGATCATGCCGCCATCGGAACCAAGCGGCAGCATCGTGGCGTAATGCGGGGTGTTGTCAATATTCGTCTCGATCGTTCCTGGCGCACCGGGGAATCTGCGAACGATCGCGATTTCAGGAAGGAGGGCAGTCAGCGACGTGCCGACATAGGATGCGGCATGCAGGCCGACGCCACCGAAGACGCGGCCATTTATGCCGGCCACCAACACCACGGTGTCGTCATCCATGCTGCCGACGGGAAAGGATTGATTGAGGCGACGCTCGACGGCTGCCCGGTCCTGCGTGGCTGCCAGGGTCTCGACGCCGGAAAGGGCTGCACGCGCGGTCAGCGCGGAAAGCGCCGTCGTCTGCCGGGCGGCATTCTCCATGCGGCCATATTCCGCGGTAATGCCGAACATGCGCGATGCTGCGATGACGACCAGAAATGCCAGAATGAGAATGGGAATGAGACGCTTGAGCAGTGTCTCAAGCCTGCGGACCTGCCACAGCCTTGCGAGCAGATTTCCGGCTGAAGAGAAGCTCTCCGCCGTTCTGTGAACCAACGCCGCCATTTCAGCAAATCTGGCATACGGTCGCTCATCGCCCGCAGTCGCCCGCCGCACGTTCGTCATTGTCCCGCCTTGATGTCCCTCGTGTAAATTCGAAGCGCCGCTGCTCGAATCTGCGTCTAATGAATCAAAGCTGATTCGCCTTGTCCAGAGCTGAAAGTTAAAAGATTTTTAACCCTTTGAACCGACTCGCGCTTTTTTTCGAACCTCCAAAAAGACGGTTTTGACTGCCCTTACGTCAGTTGTCGTCGAAGGCGTCAAGCGCGATGGGCAGGGCTTGCACAACGCAGTTTCCGACAGCCGGGAGGCCGGCAAGAACGGCGCTGATAATCTCGTCTCGCGAGGCGCCATGCACCTTGGCTTCCTGAACGTGGAAGGCAAGGCCGCTCTCCAGCCGCGCGGCTGCGAGAATGCCAATATAGACGAGACTCTGGGTTTTGTCGTCGAGGGCTGACGCGGTGCCAAGCCCGGCGACGGCCTGTAGCCAGGCTGCGTGGTGGACGGGCGCTTGCCTGGCAAAACTCTGAAATGCTGGGCTGATGGTCATGTCGCGTCTCCTCTATGCCGATCGATCAGGCAAATCTACGAGAAGAGGGCGATTCCGTTCTTGATCTAAAACAAGAAAAGGCCGGACGTCCGGCCTTTTCACATAGAGGAGGGGAGGCTTTCAACCCTTCAGCATGCGCTCGACAATGTCGCGAACATCGGTAGAGAGCCCAGCGCTGCGCTCGATCGTGGTGAGGGCCTCGCGCGCGTGATCGGCGCGCACTGCCTCAAGCGACCGCCAGGAGCGCATGGATGTCAAAATGCGCGCTGCCAGTTGCGGATTGCGCTTGTCGATGGCGATGATCTGCTCGGCCAGGAAGTCGTAGGCCTTGCCATCCGCACGATTGAAGCCGGTGGGGTTCCCGAAGGCAAAGGTGCCGATCAGCGAACGCACACGGTTCGGGTTGGTGGCGATGAAGTGCTTGGACGCCATCAAAGACGTGATGCGTGCCAATGCTCCGTCACCTGGGATGGCAGCCTGAAGCGTAAACCACTTGTCCATCACCAGCGCATTATCGGCAAAGCGCGTCTCGAATGTCGCCAGCGCGTCGGACGCCTCGGCAGAGTCGGGGAAACGCTGTGTCAGGACACTGAGCGAATAGGCCATGTCTGTCATGTTGGAGGCGTTGGCAAAGGCCTGTGCAGCGCGCTCGGGTGTCTCTTCCGCATAGGACAGATAGCTCATGGCAATATTGCGCAGCGAACGGCGTCCGGCACTTGCCGCATCCGGCGAATAGTCGTCGTTCTCTTCGAAGCTTGAGAAGAGGCTCTTGAAGGTTTCGATACCGGCTTTGGCGACCGCACGCATGACGGCATTGCGCGCTTTGTGGATGGCGTCTGGATCATTGTCCTTGCCCATCTCGCGCGCGACGTCCGCCTCGCTCGGCAGAGTCAGCGCCTGGGCGCGGAAGGCCGGCTCGAACTCATCATTGCCAGCGATCTCGATCAGGGTCGAGATGAAGGCTGGATCGACGCTCAGCTCGTTGCCCGACCGCACGGCCTGTGTTGCCGCAATCAGGTTGGGCAGGGCAAGGGCCGTCAGTGCCTGCCAGCGCGAGAAGAGGTCTGTCTCGTGACGGGCGATCTGGATGAGGTCGTCCGACGATTGCTCCATATGCAGGTTGATCGGGGCAGAGAAACTGCGGTTGATCGACAGAACCGGTCGCGACGAAATGCCAGTGAAGGTGAAGCTCTGACTGCGTTCTGTCAGATGCAGGACACCATCCTTGAACTCACCACCTTCAACCTTGATTGGCGTGGCGATCTGACCATTATCCAGAATGAGCGCGGTCGAAAGCGGAATGTGCAGCGGCTCCTTGCGGCTCTGGCCGGGCGTCGGTGCAACCGTCTGCTCCAGCGACAGGGTGAAGGTCGCGGATGCCGAATCATAAGCGGTAGAGGCGCTGACAAGCGGCGTTCCGGCCTGGATATACCAGCGGAAGAACTGCGTCAGATCGCGTCCGGTCGCATCCTCGAAGCATTTGACGAAATCCTCAACCGTCGCCGCATCACCATCGTGACGCTCGAAATAGAGGTCGGTTCCTTTGCGAAAGCCGTCTTCTCCCAGGATCGTTGCGATCATACCGGTGATTTCGGCGCCCTTCTCATAGACGGTCGTCGTATAGAAGTTGTTGATTTCGCGATATTTATCCGGACGAGGTGGGTGCGCCAGCGGGCCGCCATCTTCGGGAAACTGTTCCGACTTCAAGTGGCGAACGTCTGCGATGCGCTTGACCGCGCGAGAGCGCATGTCGGAGGAAAATTCCTGATCGCGATAGACGGTCAGACCTTCCTTCAGGCAAAGCTGGAACCAGTCGCGGCAGGTGATGCGGTTGCCGGTCCAGTTATGAAAATATTCATGCGCGATGATGCGCTCGATATTGGCGTAGTCGGCATCGGTCGCGGTTTCCGGATCGGCCAGAACATATTTGTCATTGAAGACGTTGAGGCCCTTATTCTCCATAGCGCCCATGTTGAAGTCGGATACGGCGACGATCATGAAGATGTCGAGATCGTATTCGCGGCCGAAGCGCTCCTCATCCCATTTCATGGAACGTTTGAGCGCATCCATGGCGTAGGCCGCGCGCGGCTCCTTGCCATGCTCGACATAGATCTTCAGCGCGACTTCGCGGCCCGACATGGTCGTGAAGCTGTCTTCGACAACGCCAAGATCGCCAGCGACCAGTGCGAAAAGGTAGCTCGGCTTCGGATGAGGATCGAACCAGGCAGCGAAATGGCGGCCTTCATCATAATTGCCGCCGCCGAGGAAATTACCGTTCGACAGGAGGAGGGGATTGCCTTCCTTGGCCGCGATGATGGTGATCGTGTAAGGCGCCAACACATCCGGCCGGTCCGGGAAATAGGTGATGCGGCGGAAGCCTTCTGCCTCGCACTGCGTGCAATAGACGCCATTGGTGCGATAGAGACCCATCAGCTGGGTATTGCTTTCCGGATTGATGTAATTGGTGACGCAGATTTCGAAGGGGATCTCTTCAGGAAGATCGCGGATCGTCAGTCGCTCTGGCGTCACGTCATATTGTGCCGTCGGCATCTCGATCTGGTCGAGAAGCAGGCTCGAAAGCGTCAGTTCGTCGCCGTCGAGAATAAGCGGTGCTGCCTTGTCGGCGCCCTCGCGGCGATGGAAGATCAGTCGCGCTTCCACCTTTGTGTTTTGTGGGTCCAGTTCGAATGTGAGGTCAACCCGTTCAAGCACGAAATCCGTTTGGCGATAATCCGCCAACTGAACAATCTGACCCGTATCTGTTCGCATAACTATTCCCGAATGAACCTTGCTTCTGCCGCTGCCTGACCATCATGCGGGCATGATGGGTGAAAGTAAACTTGTCGACACGCGTCACCATCATGGAGAGGCGGGGGACATGTGTCCCTAAAATACTACCAGACAGAAGTTTTAACCCGCGTCTGAGCATTTCTGATCGGTGCATGATTTCATGAAATGTTGAACGATTACTGAAGCTGCGGACTCGTAGAAAGAGAATATCTTGAAAAAGAGGCTCGCTCCGCGCAGCCACAGCCACCCTGGAGCGCCGTTCGTCCTATTGAACGCACAATGAACGCTCTATCGTCTTTTATCTACGCATCGTGCTTTGCGAAAATCGATTCTGATTTTCGGGCCGATGCTGTAGACGATGAGACCGGCCGGCAGGGTCCGCCGAATCGGTTTACCTCCGTTGGCCAGCATGATCTAATGAACATGAAAGTCGATCTGCTGTGCTGTGCGCTCGGGTCAAACTCCAATCTGCGGGCATCTCGTCTGCAAATCCCGATCGCAAATTCCCATGAGTGCAGATACGTACAATCCCGTCCGGGGTATTGTCCTCAAACTCACCTCCGTCGCTTTCTTTCTTGTCATGCAGACCTGCATCAAGGCAGCCGGGCCGGATGTTCCTGCGGGGCAGATCACCTTCTTCCGCTCGGCTTTCGCCATCCTTCCCATCATCCTTTATCTGGCATGGCTCCGCAGCCTCACGCGGGCCTTTCACACAAGCAATCTGTTCGGCCATTTCAAACGCGGTTTTCTTGGCATTCTGTCGATGATGTGCGGATTTTACGGCCTCACCTTGCTGCCGCTTCCGGAATTCATTGCAATCGGTTATGCCTCGCCGCTGATGTCTGTCGTCTTCGCCGCCGTGATGCTGGGCGAAACGGTGCGCATCTACCGCTGGTCGGCGGTCGTCGTCGGTATGATGGGCGTCGTCATCATCTTGTGGCCAAAGATGACGTTGCTTCAGAATGGCGGCCTTGAGGCGAGCGAAAGCATTGGGGCTCTCGCGGTTCTGTTTGGTGCCGTCCTCGGTGGACTGGCGATGGTGCAGGTGCGCCAACTGGTTGTGACCGAACGTACCCCCACGATCGTTCTTTACTTTTCGCTGACCGGCACGCTCATTTCCGCCTTCAGCATGCCGTTCGGCTGGGAATGGCTGGATATGAAGCAGGCTAGTCTGCTGATTTCTGCGGGCATTGCCGGCGGGATAGCCCAAATTCTGCTGACAGAAAGCTATCGTCACGCGGAAGTGTCGACCATCGCGCCGTTCGAATATAGCTCGATCCTTCTCGGTATCTGCGTTTCCTACGTTCTCTTCGGCGATGTGCCGACCCTCACCATGCTGATCGGAACCAGCATTGTCGTTTCCGCAGGCATCTTCATCATCTTCCGCGAGCACCAGTTGGGGCTCCAGCGTAAAGCCGCACGCGAGGCCTCCACACCGTCCGGCTGACCCTGTCCGACTATGAATAAACACCTGTGAATTTTAAGAAAAATTTATGGTCACGCGCAAAAATGTGGTATGTACCTTCTAGGTTGCGGGTTTTAGGTGATGCATCTTGCGTTGGGATTTCAGGCCAAGGAAAATCAATCGACGGGGCGGGAAAAATGTCATGCGCCCTCTTTTCCCGTTTGAAAGAAGTGTCGCAGGCTCATCGAGTCCGGAGACGCGCCGATGAGCTTCTCCTATAACGACTTTATTGCTCATCCAGGTCTTCTAGGTGCGATTCAACACCTGGCGCGCACGTTGCGCGGACGTTTCGATGAAAATCCCCGTCTTGCGCGCTTGCTCTCCGCCCATCAGAAATGGCTGCTGACACAAATGGCGATGGGCCTCAGCGCCGAACAGCGGGCTCAGGGTTTCACCGTCGCGCAACTGCGCGATGTCGTCACCTCTACTGGTGTTGCCAGCCGCAACACGGTGCAGAACTATTTGGATCAGCTTGAGATCTATCGCTATCTCGAGAAGGCAAACCGCTCTGCGGCGACGAGACCTAAGCGCTACCGCGCCACGCAGATCAGCGAGCAGGGAATATTCAACTGGTACCTTGCAAACCTCTCCGCCATCGACGGCATTGACAATGGAAACCGCGCTGCAACTCTGATGGCATATCCCGAGATCGTCGTGCATGCGCAACCCGCCGCAGCGCGCGCTTGCCTTGCTGACCCGCATTGGGTCGAGCCGCCAAAGCGCGTCGGACAATTCCAGTGGGTGGAAGCGGGCGGCTTGGTGATGGACGAGATCGTCAGTCGTGTTCGAGACACCGAGAACGAGCAGATCGATATCGGCTATGTCGATGTTCGGGCGATGGCCTCAACATTCATGATGTCGCGCACGCATTTGCAAAGGCTTCTGAACAAAGCCGCCGACCAAGGCAGCGTCGGCTGGGTGGATGATACACCACGCAGCCCCATGTGGCTGTCGCGCGACTATCTTAGCGAGTATTGTGGCTGGCAAGCGAGGAAGTTCACGCACGTGGAAGACGCGTTCTTCGAAGCGAAATCACTGCTACGGGACCAAGTGAACGTGGCGCGGTGAAGCGCGACGGCTCGAGAAGCATTCTCCGCCCGAGAAACGGGTTAGCGCCCACGAATAATCGGGTCTATTGCTCCATTGGGCAGGGCTGCTGCGTAAACTCACCGTCTGAAAATGCAAAAGCGCCTTCCACATGAAAGGCGCCTCATCAGCATGGCAACGCATGCAGCGTGTGCGGACGTGACCGCACAAAGATCGTCTCAGCGTTCGCGAAAGTCTGCAAAAACCGCCGAAGGACGGGTTGTGCGGACCTGCTGCGTCGAAGCACGAGCGGTCAGCTGTTCGTTTGTAACACCGAAACGGTGGTAGCCCTGACTGGAGCGTGGGCCGAGGCCCGCCAGTCGAAGCGTTTCAAAGCCGGAATGAACCGGACGGTAGCGCGTGGTCATTGCCTTGGTTCCTTAAACCTTTTCCTCCCAAGACAGGGTTCTTATTGCAGTGCGGCATAGATTCGGCAATCCAACCGAATGCGTCGCTGTTATGCGCCATTTGCATGGCTTTTTTCATAATCTATTTACAATGATCAAAAAGGAAGCATTCATAGATCGCGCAGGCGCGCCTGGAATGCCAATAAATCGTTCCAGGCCAATGACTTACTCGCCGGAGCATTCAAAAGCTCCTGTGGATGCAGCGTTGCAATGGCGGGGGCTGTGCTGGGGCCAACTGCGACATCACGCCACTGTCCGCGCATCGTATGGATCGTGCCGGAGCCGCCAAAGAAAAAACGCGCTGTGAAGTTGCCCAGAAGCAACAGTACTTTCGGCTCGGCCAAAGCGATTTGTCGCTCGATGAACGGACGGCAGATTTCCATCTCCGGACCCGACGGCGAACGGTTGCCCGGCGGGCGCCAGGGAACGACGTTGGTGAGCATCAGCTTGCCGCGATCAAGACCGATCGCCGCCAGCATGCGGTCGAGAAGGAGGCCAGTCTTTCCAGTAAAGGGAAGGCCTTCCCGATCGTCATCCGCATCCGGCATGGGGCCGACGATCATGATGCCGGATGAAGGATCACCTTGCGCAAAGACCGTGTTGCGGGCGCTGTTTTTGAGATTGCAGCCGTTGAAGCTTTCGAGCGCGGTCTTCAACTCGAGAAGCGATCGCGCACTCTCGGCCGCGAAGCGTGCCGAAGCGATCGCCTGATCGTCCGGCAGTGCAACGTTGACCGGCGCGGGGGGCGCAGCGGCAGGCGCACGGGCAGCTTGCCGGGGAGAGCGGGCAGCTTGCTGCGGTGCGCTTCGTATCTCCGGCTGTTGCGGTTCGCTGCTTCTCTGCGGAGCGCGCGCCTGACGCCCTGCCGCAAATTCGGCAAATCGATCCAGCGGCTCGTCTTCCAGCAGCCAATCGACACCTGCATCTGCATGGAAATGCAGAAGCGCCGCCAGTTCTGCCGGGGAGAGGTCTTGTGCCGAGATCATGACCCGCAAACTAGAGCGTTTCCTTGTGAAATGGAAGCAGTTCCGCCAGGCATGTTTCTGCCGGGCTTAAAGCCAATATGCTCGACCGTAGCTTTGGATAGGCCACCCGCCAAACGCCCTTCGATCTGTCGACACCCGCTATTGCAAAACGCTTCTTATGCCGTCCAGCGCGCAATGTCGCCGCTTTCGCCGATCATCGCCAGACCATGGGCAATGGAAAGAAGTTCGCCGCCGCTTTCGATCTTGTCGGCATCAAACCGGCGGGTAAAGAGCTGGCGCACAGCAGGCACAAAGGAGGTGCCGCCGGTGAGGAAGACCTTGTCGATGGCCTGCGGCGCGGTGTTCGTCTTGGTCAGAACCTCGTCCAGAGCCTCTTCGATCTTGGCGAGATCGTCGGCAATCCATTGGTCGAAGTCCGACCGCTTCACCATCTTCTTGCCCGCGGCGCCAAGCGGCGAGAAGTTGAACTCCGCCTCTTCCTGCGAGGATAGCGCCATCTTGGTGGCAGAGATTGCCTGGTAGAGCGGGTAGCCCTCATCATGCTCGACCAGTTCAACGAAGAGCTCGAGCTTTTCTGGCTCAAGTGCCGAGCGCAGCAGCGATTTCAGATCGGAGAACTCTCTGGAGGTCTTGAAGATTGACAACTGGTTCCAGCGGCCGAAATTGACGTAGTAACCGGAAGGCACATCCAGAACCTTGTCGAAGCTCTTGAACTTGCTGCCCTTGCCGATTTCCGGCGACACTAGATTGTCGATCATGCGGAAATCGAAGTGATCGCCCGCAACACCGACGCCCGAATGGCCGACAGGGGTGGCAGAAAGCTTGCCACCATGCGTCTCGAAGCGGATCAGCGAGTAGTCGGTGGTGCCGCCGCCGAAATCCGCCACCAGAACATTGGCATCCTTCTTCAGACTCTGGGCGAAGTAATAGGCGGCTGCCACCGGCTCATAGACATAATGGATTTCGGGAAAGCCGGCACGTGTCAGGGCTTCATTGTAGCGGGCAAGTGCCAGTGCTTCATCCGGGTTGGAGCCGGCAAAACGCACGGGGCGACCGGCAATCACGGTCGATACATCGTTTTTCCATTCGTCGCCTGCGTAGGTCTTCAGCTTGCGCAGAAACACCTCCATCAAATCTTCGAAGCTCTGACGCTTGGCGTAGATCAGCGTGCCTTGAAACAGTGGAGAGGCAGCAAACGTCTTGATCGATTGCAGGAAGCGGCATTCGCCGGCGTTCTCGATGAATTGCTGGATCGCTGCCTGGCCGGCCTCGACATGCAGCGCTGCTGCACCAAGTCCTTTGTCCTTCATGAAAGACAGCGCGGTGCGCATGCTGTCTGTCGTTCCGGCACTGGAGGTAAAGCGCATGGAGTGGCTGCTGCTGCCGGTTTCCGAGAGCGCCATAACTGTGTTGGTCGTGCCAAAATCGAGCCCGAGTGTCCGTGCCATGGAGAGGATCCTTGTCAGTCAACGAGAGAGCATTCCCGGAATGCAGGCATCCGGGCAATAAAAGGCGCAACCGCGCCCGCCTGTTTTGAAGAGGGCGCGTGATGGCACAGCGAATTGTGAATGGCAAGCGCGCGGGTGCAGATTTTTCAGGCGTGCTGTGGCATCGCGGCAGCCTTCTCTTTCAGCCATGCAGCAAATGTTGCCATAGCATTGGTGACAGGTCGCGACTTGAGCCGTGTCAGCCAATAGCAGCCCTTCGACACGTAGACCGGAAAGGGCTGGACGAGATCTCCTGCGGAGAGGTGGCGCTGGAACATCAAGGGTGGCGCAAGCGCGACGCCAGATCCCTGCAGGGCCGCCTCCACCATGGGAACCGATGAGTCGAAGACGATGCCCTTGATCCTTGGCGAGGCAACGCCAGCCTCGGAAAACCAGTCCGGCCATTCATCGGCGCGGTAGGAGCGCAGCAACGTCTGTTGCGCCACGTCATGGGGGCTCTTGAGTTGCGCGGCCATCGTTGGAATGCAGAGCGCCGAGAGCGGTGCGGAAAACAATTCCTCAGCCTCGGTGTCGTGCCAGGCGCCATTCCCGAAGCGGATTGCAAAGTCGAGGCCCTCGGCAGCGATATCGACGCGGTTGTTGTTGGTGGAAAGGCGAATATCGATGAAGGGATAAAGGTCTTGGAACTCGGTGAGTCGGGGCAGTAGCCAGCCCACGGCAAAGGTTCCGACAGCGCCGACGCTCAACACTTCCTGCAGATGCCCGTCCTCGAAACGCTGGAGAATATCGGCCATGCGGTCGAAGGAATCACGAAGCGTCGGCAGAAGCGCCAGGCCCTCATCGGTGATCATCAGTCCGCGTGGCAGGCGCTTGAACAGCGTCGCGCCAACACGCTCTTCCAGCAGTTTGACCTGGTGGCTGATCGCCGTCTGCGTCACGCAAAGCTCGATGGCCGCACGGGTGAAGCTCAGATGCCGGGCGGCAGCCTCAAAGGCGCGCAGTGCATTTAGCGGAAGGTGAGGGCGAACCATGAAAGATCAGCTCCAGAAGAATGAAGGCCAAGTTTAATTCATGGCTCAAGCCAGATATCATCATTTGTGCCGCCCGCGCAAACCACCGTAAGTCTCTCTCATCGAAACTTTCGCGTTGACGCATAGAGGAGATAGTCATGCATCGTCCGATGGTACTGAAGAATCGAAGAACAGCGGCTTTCGCCTTGACGCTGGCCGTTTCGAGCCTTGCTTCGATAGAAACCAAAGCAGCCGAAAAGCTGCATTGCACGGTTGTGCTGGATGCCGAAAGCGGCGGCGTTCTGCACCGCGACGGCACGTGCGATAAAGCTTTCGCCCCACAATCCAGCTTCAAGCTTCCGCTTGCCGTCATGGGATATGACGCCGGGGTCCTGAAGGACGCGACGAACCCGCGTTGGAACTACAAGACGGAATGGAAAAAAACCAAGCGCGAACAGAAATCTGTCGATCCGACAATATGGGAGCGGGATTCGATCGTTTGGTATTCGCAGGAAATCACCCGGCGATTGGGCAAGGCCAAGTTTGCTGACTATGTGCAGCGCTTCGGTTATGGCAATGCCGATGTCCGTGGGGTGCCAGGACAGACGGATGGCCTGACGGAATCCTGGTTGATGTCCTCTTTGAAAATCTCCGCCGATCAGCAAGTAGATTTCGTGCGTCGCTTCGTCACCGGAAAGCTGCCCGTATCGAAGGAGGCGATCGCGAAAACGGAGGCGATCATTCCGCAGTTTTCAGCCGCGGATGGATGGCAGGTTTACGGCAAGACGGGATCCGGGCGCATGCGCACCAAAGCCAACACCTATGATGGCGACTGGTGGCTCGGCTGGTTCGTCGGTTGGGCGCAGAAGGGCGAACGCAAGGTCGTGTTTGCCAGCCTGAATATCGATGATTGGAAGAGTAAAGAGCCGATCAGTTTTTCAACCCGCGACGCTTTGATTGCCGATCTACCCAAACGCGTCAAATGACGATCAGCGAAGCGCCCTGCGCGCGACGACGATGAGCACGATGCCGGCAATAGCTGTCAGCGCGCCGCGCAACATCCATGGGCTTTGATTGATCATGAAACTGGAGGCGGGGTAGGGGAAATAGCCGCTGCCCTGTCCGATCCAGACAAGACCCATCAGCACGATCAGAACACCCAGTATGCTTAAAATCGTGCGAAGTGCCTGCATGATCGTCTCCCAAAAGCAAAGCCTTTCCGAATGTTATCCGGAAAGGCTTCCAATTCAAAGCGTTACCTATAAGCGACCGGGATGATCAGATCGACTTTGCCGCTCCACCATCCACATGCAGCATGGTGCCGGTAATGTAGCTCGCTGGCTGCGAGCACAGGAATGCGCCTGCTGCGGCGAATTCTTCCACCGTACCAAGCCTGCCGGCGGGGATGCTCTTGACCGAGGTTTCACGAACCTCTTCCATGCTCTTGCCAAGGCGCTTGGCGTTTGCGCCATCCAGCTCATCGATACGATCGGTGTGGATGCGACCGGGCAGCAGCATATTGGCGGTGATACCGAAGCCTGCGACTTCACTCGACAGCGTCTTGTTAAAGCCAACAAGTGCGCCGCGCAGCGTGTTGGAGAGCGCAAGATTTGGAATGGGCTCGAACACGCCGGAGGAAGCAACGGTCAGAATACGGCCCCAGCCTTGCTCCTTCATCTGCGGGACAAGCGCGTTGGTCAGGGTGATGACGCGCAGCACCATGGATTGAAAGAACGTATCGAGTTTTTCCGGGGTGATGTCCTGCGCCAGCCCTGGTGTCGGGCCGCCCGTGTTGTTGACGAGAATATCGATACCGCCGAGCTTCGTCTTCACTGCATCGATCATGGACGGCACGAAGGTCTCCTCGCCAAGATCGCCCCAGACCCATTCCGCCTTGCCCTTGCCGAGCGCGTTGATCGTCTTGGCGTTGGCGTCCAGCTTTTCGCCGCTACGGCCCACCATCAGCACGTTGACGCCTTCCTTCGCGAGCGCCGTTGCGATGCCGAGACCCAAGCCGCGAGATGAGGCCAGAACCAATGCGCGCTTGCCGGAAATACCCAAATCCATGACGGTGTCCTTTCATGCTCATGACGATTGCCCACGCTTGTAGCGTCTGCGTCCGGCCCTGAAAAGTGTTCATCGGCTGGGCATTGACCCGTTTGCTTGCGCGCCCTGTTGCGCCTCGGTAAGACAGCCCCGTGAATTTTGTGTTTGGAGAGGACGGGCTTGAACGTGTGGAACGAGCGTCAGAAAGTCGAAAACCGCAAGAGTGACGACGCCCGCAGCGAAAGCGACATCGATTATGGGCGGATCATTCACTCCACCTCTTTTCGGCGCCTGCAGAGCAAGACGCAAATCCTCAATCTCGGCGACAGCGATTTCTACCGCACCCGCCTCACGCATTCCCTCGAAGTGGCGCAGATCGCCGCGGGTCTGGTTAAGCACCTGCGCAAATCCTTTCCCCATCATCCGGTGACAGCTGAATTGCCAGAGCATAGCCTCATCCAGGCGATCGGCAGCGCCCACGATCTCGGCCATCCGCCCTTCGGGCATGGAGGCGAGGTCGCGCTGAATTACTGCATGCGCGTTGCGGCAGATCCGAATGAAGCGGGGCGCAACGGCAATGGCGTCATGACCGACATCGCCAAAGCCGGCTTCGAAGGAAACGGCCAGACTTTACGCATTCTCAGCCGTCTTGAGACATTTTCAAAAGCCCATGGTGCCAACGTCACGCGGCGTACGCTGCTGGGTATTCTAAAATACCCAGTCGCCTATTCGAAAGCTGCTCATCCCGGGCGAGTGCCAAAACTGCACGACGGACCTTCGACGCTTCGCATCATCGACACGCAGGCTTCCAACCCGCCAAAATGTTACATGGATTGCGAGACGGATGTGGTGGACTGGATCCTTGATCCTTTGCCGGAGTCCGACCGCGATCTCTTTCAGACGGCGACGCGTGAAGATGGCAAGCACGCAAAGTCCCTCTTCAAATCGCTCGATTGCACCATCATGGATGTTGCAGACGACGTCTCCTACGGGGTCCACGATCTTGAAGATGCCATCGCCATGCAGCTCATCACCAGGGATGCCTTCGAGAAGGAGGTGACGGCGGAGGATTGCGAGAGCTTCATTGCGATGCTCAACAAGAACCATAAGAATAAGCGCGGCAATGACGTCTATCGTGAAATCGTGGATGGGCTATTCGATAATAGCGGCGACCGCAAAATGTTCATTAGCATGTTGGTCGGCTATTTCATCACGGATGCGCGCTTTGCGGACGACGAGCGGTTCGAAACGCCACTCTTGCGTCACGGTGTGAAGCTTGGAGCGGACCGTGTTCGACTGCTGAAAGCCTTTCAGGATGTGGTGCGCAAACACGTGATCAAAAGCCCGCGTGTTCAGCATATGGAGTTCAAAGGCCAGGGAATGGTTGTTGCCGTGTTTGAAGCGCTCCAGTCCGATCCCGAACGGCTGCTGCCAGACGATGTCTTCCCCCTTTATGAAAAATCAGGCGGGGATTTGCGTGTCATCTGCGATTTCGTTGCCGGAATGACGGATGGCTATCTCATCAGGACCTATGAGCGCCTCTTTTCACCAGGGGCAGGTTCCGTGTTCGACAGGCTTTAACCGGGCTAAGCCCATCGACGCTTCTGGAAATTTGAGCGGGGAACGCTCTAGCTTGCTTCTCCCTGCCGCTGGCGCCACTCGCGGATGAGTAGACCATAGACAAGCAGATCGCAGACGCCGTTATGGGTTGTTTCGTGCTGGCGAAGGTACGCCTCGCGCAGGAAGCCCAAACTTTCCGCCAGAGCAATGGAGGAGCGGTTTTCGGCGTCGATCTCCATGTAAAGTTTGCGATATCGGCCCATGGTAAAGATATGGGCGATGAGCGCGGTCATACATTCGCGCGCCACTCCTTGTCTCTGCCGCTCAGTGGCTGTGATATATCCAAGCTCGAGAACGGCGTCGTCGCGACCAGGAAAAGCGACGTAGCGACCTGCAACCTCCTCGGTCACGCGGTCAATGGCGATCCAGGTTTGTCCGGGCCACTCTTTATCGTTCAGCCAATCGGAAAATGTCGCGATATCTTCAAAGTGAGGCTGAGACATAAATCGGCACTGGTCGGCACTTGAAAAAGTTGGGAACAAAGCTTTTGCATCGCTTTCAATCAAGCCCCGCATAGTAAAGCGCTGCGTCGTAAGCGTCGGTACGTCCATTATCTCCACTGCCGTTTTGTCATGCCATTCACGGGAACAGGTTTAATAGTCTCTCCTGGAACTGCCAAGCGTTCCGGTCAGCAAATTGTCTTCGATTGTTGGATGCCTCCAAAGCAGCTTCGCAATCAGCGCGATTCGCTACCTGTAGACGCGATGCCTAAAGCAACTCCTCAGCCCACCTTCTTCTCTTGACCATCTCATCAACCAATCCTATTCTTCTTGTTACGTGCACGTAAAAGTAAGCGTTTGTCATCAGGTTGTCAGACAATTCGATGGCTGCGACCGCGCTTGCTTGCTATTGGTCTCGACAAAGCGCTTGTCCTTTGCCAAGACAGATGACGCGAACTGCTTGTTGCGACGACGTTTTTTCACACGTCTTTGGCTGCGTGATGGTGTAGGGCAGGATAACGAAAAGCCGGACGGGACCGGCGTACTGACGAGGATCTTATGACGGAAGAAATGGAATTGCCGGAACGTGAATCGATGGAGTTCGACGTCGTTATCGTCGGCGCGGGACCTGCTGGCCTCTCTGCAGCTATTCGGCTAAAACAGGTCAATCCGGATCTGTCCGTTGTGGTGCTGGAAAAGGGCTCGGAAGTGGGTGCGCATATCCTCTCCGGCGCAGTTGTCGATCCCATCGGTATTGACCGTCTGTTGCCCGGCTGGCGCGAAGAAGAGGGGCATCCCTTCAAGACCGAAGTCAAGGACGACCAGTTTCTGTTCCTGGGACCTGCCGGCTCGATTCGCCTGCCGAACTTCCTGATGCCGCCGCTGATGAACAATCACGGCAACTATATCGTCTCGCTCGGTCTCGTCTGTCGCTGGCTGGCGGAGAAGGCGGAGGCGCTTGGCGTTGAAATTTACCCGGGTTTTGCCGCAACCGAAGTCCTCTATAATGACGAAGGCGCCGTCATCGGTGTTGCCACCGGTGACATGGGCATCGAGAAGAATGGCGAGCCCGGCCCTGCCTTCACCCGCGGCATGGAGCTGCATGGCAAATATGTGCTGATCGGCGAAGGCGTGCGCGGCTCGCTTGCCAAGCAGCTCATCAAGAAATTCGATCTGTCGAAGAACAGCGACGTTCAGAAGTTCGGCATCGGCATCAAGGAACTGTGGCAGGTCAAGCCTGAGAACCACCGCCAAGGCCTCGTGCAGCATTCCTTCGGCTGGCCGCTCGGCATGAAAACGGGCGGTGGCTCGTTCCTCTATCATCTGGAAGACAATCTCGTTGCCGTCGGCTTCGTGGTCCACCTGAACTACAAGAATCCGTACCTCTATCCGTTCGAAGAGTTCCAGCGCTTCAAGACGCACCCGGCGATCGCCCCAACTTTCGAAGGCGGAAAGCGCGTCTCTTACGGTGCGCGAGCCATCACCGAAGGCGGCTACCAGTCTGTGCCGAAGCTCACCTTCCCGGGTGGCGCGCTGATCGGCTGTTCGGCCGGTCTCGTCAACGTTCCGCGCATCAAGGGCAGCCACAACGCGGTTCTCTCCGGCATGCTGGCGGCAGACAAGATTGCAGCAGCTCTCGAATCTGGTCGCGCAAACGATGAAGTGATCGAGATCGAGAACGAATGGCGTGGCACCGATATCGGCAAGGACCTGAAGCGGGTCCGCAACGTCAAGCCGCTTTGGTCGAAGTTCGGCACGGCGATTGGCGTCGGCCTTGGCGGTCTCGACATGTGGACCAACCAATTGTTCGGATTCTCCATCTTCGGTACGCTGAAGCATGGCAAGACGGATGCGGAAAGCCTGGAGCCTGCGGCAAATCACAAGCCCATCGCCTATCCAAAGCCGGATGGTGTGCTGACCTTCGACCGTCTGTCCTCCGTCTATCTCTCCTCCACCAATCACGAAGAGGACCAGCCGGTCCATCTTCAGGTGAAGGACATGGAGCTGCAGAAGCGCTCCGAGCATGATGTCTATGCCGGCCCATCGCAGCGCTACTGTCCCGCCGGGGTTTATGAGTGGGTGGAGAAGGAAGGCGAACCGACCTTCGTCATCAACGCGCAGAACTGCGTCCACTGCAAGACCTGCGATATCAAGGACCCGAACCAGAACATCAACTGGGTACCGCCACAAGGCGGCGAGGGGCCGGTTTACGCCAATATGTAATATTGGCGCGGCGCGCACGGACCGCCGTCAGCAAGGATGTTCGGCGAGGGGCCGGTTTACGCCAATATGTAATATTGGCGAGGCCCGCTGTCTCATGGGGAATGGGACGGCAAAGCAGACAGAGGGAATGCCCACTTGGTCACGATCCGCGCGGGACAGAGGGAAGACTTTCCGCGTCTTGCGGAAATCGAGCTGGATGCGTTTGTTGTCTGGGCAGAAGCCTGCGGGGTGACGCAGGAGCCTGTCTCCGCGCCGGTATTCCTCCTTGAACAGAGCCTGCACGAGGAGCTGCTTCTGGTGGCTGAGGAAGTGGGACGTGTCGTCGGCTTTACGCTTGGGCTGAGTGAGGGAGATACCCTCTATATTGTCGAGGTCGATGTGGAGCGTGCGGCACAGGGTAGGGGCGTCGGCACTTCGCTGATCTTGGCTATGCTGGATCGCGGACGTGAAAGAGGCTTTGCTAAGGTCGCTCTCACCACGGATCGATACGTGCCTTTCAACGCACCCTTTTACACACGGCTCGGCTTTCGCATCCTGGAGGCTGCGGAGACCCCGGCCTTTCTCCGCAGAAGGCTGAAGGCTCAGATCGATTCCGGTCTTGATCCAGAGCGTCGCGTGGCGATGTTGAAGATCATATGAGGTCATCTGACTGTCCAGGGAGATATTGCGAGTGAACAACCTGCAACCTGTGGGGTTAGGCTGCCAATGATGGTCATCAGGGAGGCGTTTACAGTCGCAGGCTGGATCATTTAAAAGTAACGGAGCCCCTATATGTTAAGAGGGTCCCTCTTAGATCAAGAGGATCAATGTACCCCTGAAGGGGTTGGGAGTGAGCCAATGAGGAAACTTGCCGGAATGGTCTCGGCTTTGCGCAGCCATCATCTGCTGGCCGCGGTTGCAGCAGTGATCGGCACGATATCGACGAGCGGCCAACCCGCGATGGCGGCAAGCTGCCGCGCCGATGCATCGGCTGGCATCGACTGGAGCGAATGCAACAAGCGTCTCCTGATGCTGGGCGGCAGCGTCTTGGATGGTGCTGATCTGCACGGGACGGACTTCACCTACACCGATCTGCGCGGCTCCTCCTTCAATAAGGCCAATTTGGAGAAAGCCAAGCTGATCCGCACTTCGCTTGCATCCTCCCAGCTTGAGGGTGCCAATCTGATCAAGATCGAGGCCTATCGCAGCGATTTCAGCGATGCCAATGCCGAAAACGCCAAGTTCAACAGCGCTGAAATGCAGCGCGCCAACTTTGAGAACGCCAAGCTCGTCAATGCCGATTTCTCCAAGGCGGAACTCGGGCGGGCGGATTTCAATGGCGCGGTGTTGACGGGCACCAAATTCACCAAGGCCAACCTCTCTCGCGCCAGCTTCACCGGCGCCAAGTTCACCGGGCCGATTGATTTCTCCGACTCGTTCCTCCTGCTTGCCCGCATCGAGGGGCTGGACCTATCCGCCGCCACCGGGCTCGATCAAAAACAGATCGACATTGCCTGCGGCGACGACAAGACAAAGCTGCCACAAGGCTTGACCAAGCCGGCCACCTGGCCTTGTCCCGCCGATCCGGAAGATGATTGACCAAGAAGACCAGCCGGACAATGGTCCGACTGGTCTGTCACATGGCCGGATAAGCTCTTGGCTTAGAAGCCTGACAACACGATCTTGCCCTTGGCCTTGCCGCTTTCTATCAGCGCGTGCGCCTTGATAAGGTTTGCGGCATTGATCGTGCCGAACGTCTCCGTCAGCGTCGTTCTGATTTTGCCCTGGTCAATCAGTTCCGACACATGGTTCAGCAGCTTGTGCTGTTCCAGAATATCGGCGGTCTCGAAGACCGGACGGGCAAACATCATCTCCCAGTGAACGGAAATGGCCTTGCGCTTGAAAGGCAGAATATCGAAACCACCCTCTGGATCGTCGATCAGGCAGTAGCGCCCCTGCGGCGCAATCAGCTCTATGCTGTCGGCGCGGTGGAGATCGCTATGGGTGGTGGAAAAGACGAAGCTTGGCGCACCAAGACCGAGCGCTTCCACCTGCGGCGCAAGCGGCTTGCTGTGGTCGAGGACGTGATGCGCACCGAACTGCTCGACCCATTCCTTTGTTTCCGGCCGCGATGCTGTGGCGATGACGGTAAGATCCGTCAGGTGCCGCGCAAGTTGGATCGCGATCGAACCGACGCCGCCAGCCCCACCGATGATGACGACGGCATTGGCGCCGCCCGCAACCGGGTCCTTTACCTTGAGGCGATCGAACAGCGCTTCATAGGCAGTAATGGCGGTTAATGGCAGGGCGGCAGCTTCCTCGAAGCTCAAGCTTTTCGGCTTCCTTCCAACGATGCGCTCATCCACGAGATGAAACTCGCTATTGGTGCCGGGGCGGTTGATGGCGCCGGCGTAGAAGACTTCATCGCCGGGCTTGAACAGGCTGACCTTCTCACCCACCGCCTTGACGATACCCGCGGCGTCAAAGCCGAGAACCCGAGTTTGACCTGCCTCAGGTGCCTGATTGCGACGGACCTTGGTATCGACCGGATTGACCGAGACCGCCTTCACGTCCACCAGAAGATCGAGGCCTTTTGCCTCTGGCGCGGGCAGTTCAAAATCCACCAAAGCGTCTGCTTCCGTCACGGGCTTGCAGCTCTTGTAACCGATAGCGCGCATGTTCATTCTCCTTCGCTTGTTGCTTCGGCGTCTATTTGATAGCTATGAGCTAAGGCTGCAAGAATGCACATTTTGTGTCTATACTGACAAAAAGGATACTGTGGCCGCCTGCAGATCCTGAAAAACGGAGCTTTTCATGTCCCGCCCTCGCGCCAAACTGAAGGATAATTTTCCCGGCTGCCCGGTGGAATCGACACTCTGTTATCTCGATGGCAAGTGGAAGGGCGTGATCCTCTATCATCTGCTCAACGAGGGAACGCTGCGGTTCAACGCACTGCGTCGCCACATTCCAAGTGTCACGCAGCGCATGCTGACAAAGCAGCTTCGCGAGTTGGAAGATGCCGGCCTGATTTCCCGCACCGTCTTTCCCGTCGTGCCACCAAGGGTCGATTACAGCCTGACAACGCTTGGCCAGAGCATGGCGCCGGTCATATCGGCGCTCAAATCCTGGGGCGAAGCCCATGTGGTTTGCAAGGACGGGGTGAAGACGCTCGCTGTACCTGCGGATCGCGTCACAACGCTCGCCGCCGCCGAATGAGCACCATCGCTGATCTTTTGGGAGGACAGCGTCATGCTTTTCTCCAGGATGGACCGCCGTCGCTGGACGAGCGAAGAGCCGATCTCAAAGCGTTGCGCAGGGTGGTCATTTCTCATCGAAGCAGGATCGAACAGGCGGTCGATACGGATTTCGGTGGACGTTCGCCGAATGAGACCGCTCTTCTCGAGACGGTCGGCGTTGTTAAGGCGATCGACTACCTCGACCGGAATCTGAAACGCTTCATGAAGCCGCAACGGCGACACGTGGGTGCGCTGTTCCAGCACGGTCGCGCCTGGGTAGAATATCAACCGCTCGGCGTCATTGGTATTCTGTCGCCGTGGAACTATCCGTTTCTGCTGACCATGGTGCCACTCGCCACAGCACTCGCAGCTGGCAACCGGGCGATGGTGAAGCCCTCCGAACTCACCCCGGAAACCAGCGTCTTGATGAAGACGATGCTGGCCCAGGCCTTCCCGGAGGAAAAGGGTGCGGTGGTTCTCGGCGATGCGGGCATTGGCGCTGAGTTCAGCGGCTCACCCTTCGACCATCTGTTTTTCACCGGCAGCACTGACGTCGGGCGTCAGGTCATGAGGGCTGCGAGTGAAAACCTCGTTCCTGTCACGTTGGAGCTTGGCGGCAAGAGCCCGACGATTATCTTGCCGGGTCACGTCATTGCCAGGAAGGTGACCTCCATCGTCTTCGGCAAGCTCGCCAATGCCGGCCAAACCTGCGTTGCCCCGGACTACGTCTTTGTCCACGAAACGGAGGTCGATGCCTTTATCGATGCGTTCCACAAGGCGGTGGCGCAATCCTACCCAGATGGGCTGGCGAGCCGCGATTATGCTTCGATCATCAGCGACAGGCATTTCTCTCGCCTCAATGGGCTTCTTGACGATGCGGTCAGCAAAGGCGCGACGTTGCGGCGGGTGGGAATAGAGACGGACGCGGCAACGAGAACCCGCGTTTTTCCGCCGACGCTCGTCATCAACCCAACCGACGACATGGCCGTGATGCAGGAGGAGATTTTTGGGCCGATCCTGCCGGTGCTGAGCTACCGCGATGTTTCGCAGGTCATTGGCTATATCAACGAGAGGCCAAGGCCACTGGCGCTCTATGTTTTCGGAGAGGCGGATGGCGACGACTGCAAGGTGATCCTGTCCCGCACGACGTCGGGCAATGTCGGCATCAACAACACGGTGTTGCACGTCGCGCAGGATGACCTGCCTTTCGGCGGAGTGGGGCCAAGCGGGATGGGTGCCTATCACGGCATAGAAGGCTTTCGCCGCATGAGCCATGCCAAGGGCGTGTTTTCGCGAGGACGTTTCAGCGTGCCAAGCCTTCTACGCCCGCCCTTCGGGCGGATGGTCAAAGCCGGGCTTGATCACCTGCTACGATAAGGAGGTGCGATCAGGCGAGGCGGAGATCGTGTTGATGGGCAGGCAGATGGTGATGTCCAGTCCATCCGGCGACCAAGTATAGCAAATCTCTCCGCGCATGCCGGTGATCGTGCGCTGGATAAGGGTCGAGCCGAAGCCTTTGCTGGTCGGAGCGCGGACAACGGGTCCGCCGCGCTCGCTCCACATGATCTGCATCGTTTCACCCGTCGTGCAGGCGACCACGAGCCGGCCTTCTTCGCTGCTGAGCGATCCGTACTTGGCTGCGTTGGTGGCAAGCTCATGTAAGACGAGGGCGACGCTGGTAATGTGATCGGCCCGGATGCGCACGTCATCAGTGCCGACGAAGGCGACCCGGTCGGTCGCCGCATCCGTATAGGGTGCCAGAATGTCGCCGATGATCTGGCGCAAGGGAACGTCAGGCGCATAGGCCACATGTTCGGCCGAAAACGTCGGCTGAACGAGATCATGCGCACGCCCCAGGGCGCGCAGACGGCCTCGGACGGTGGAGGAAAGCTGCTCTGCGCTCGTTGCGGTTCGCGCGGTCATGGCCAGCATCGAATCGGCCAGTGCGAAGACGTTTTTCACCCGGTGGTTTAATTCTCGCAAAAGAAGCATACGCTGCTCTTCGGCCCGATCGCGCGCCTTCTCGTTCTGCGAACGCTCGATCGCGATGGCCGCTGTCCGTGAGACCATGCCGATGACCTCGAGATCGCGTTCGGAGGGCTTGCGCGGCTCCCGGTAATAATTGGCGAAGGTCCCAAGAACACGCCCATCAGCCGCCCGGATCGGCATCGACCAGCAAGAATGGAGATTGTGGGAGAGGGCGAGTTTGCGAAAATCTGCCCAGAGTGGATCCGTTGCAATATCGCTGACGATGACGGGGCTGCCCGTATGGGCCGAGGTGCCGCAGGATCCGATACCGAGACCGACGGCGATGCCCTCGATCGCGTCGTTGTAATCGCAGGGCAGGCTCGGTGCCGCCCCCTGGGTCAGATGCTTGCCATCCTCCGTCGTGAGCAGGACGGACGCCAGCAACTCGCCGCCCGCAGGCTTTTCCACGAGAAGCACGATATCACGCAACACATCTTTCAGCGGGCCGCCAAGTGCGACGCGTGACAGAATATCCCGCTCTGCCGTGAGAAGATCCGACGTTACCGACAGCGTGTTTATCAACGGCCCAGTCCATCCCGAAAAAGAAGGCCATGTGTCTGCGACAACGGCAATATCTGGAAGATATAGGCATCCTACCTTTAAATGTCTAATGGATAAAATGCTTGATTAAACCGCACTACTTTGAAGATGCTTATGACGAAGACATCAATATTATTAAGGTCTTACTTTAGGAATTACAGATTAACCGCTAAGCTGAATTTTCTGCTTAATCTTATGCCCGTTCCATTTGCGGATGCACCCTTGATTTCCGCACAATTTAGGAGGAAGGATTTTGCCGCGGCATTCGCCGGCTCTTCATCATTCACATTTTTTTGCACCGCAACATCGAACTGCCCGGATTGGTTCATAATTTCGCGCGCAGTGATTGTCAGTTCAGGGACGGACCAGCATGGGTATTGGTTGGATAGAAGCCGCGATCCTCGGCTTTATTCAAGGGCTTACGGAATTTTTGCCAATTTCCTCCAGCGCGCATTTGAGAATCGCGGGCGAGTTTCTAGGGACAGGGGAAGATCCTGGCGCCGCCTTCACTGCAATTATTCAGATCGGCACGGAATTGGCCGTCCTGGTCTATTTCTGGTCCGACATCATGCGGATCGCCCTTGCCTGGCTTCGCCATCATTTGCGGCTCGGCGGACAATATGATCCAGCGGACGTCCGCCTCGGCTGGATGATCATCGTCGGTTCGGTACCGATCGTGCTGCTCGGGCTCCTTTTCAAGGACGCCATCGAGCATTCGCTGCGCAATCTCTACATCACCGCCGTCATGCTCATCGTCTTCGGTATCATTCTGGGTTTTGCGGATCGCATCGGCAAAAAGAAGTATCCGATCAAGAAGCTGATCTGGCGTGATGCCATCATCTTCGGTTTCGCCCAGGCGATGGCGCTGATCCCCGGCGTGTCGCGATCCGGCGGAACGATCACCGCAGGCTTGCTGCTCGGCTACACGCGCGAAGCCGCTGCCCGTTACTCCTTCCTCCTGGCGGTTCCAGCCGTTTTCGGCTCGGGCTTCTACCAGCTCTTCAAGAGCATCGGGCAGCAAAACCCGGTCGGTTGGGGCCAAACGGCATTGGCGACGCTGATATCCTTTGTCGTCGGATATGCTGTCATCGTCGTCTTCCTCAAGCTGGTTTCGACGAAGAGCTACATGCCGTTCGTCTGGTATCGAATCGTCATTGGCGTCGCGTTGCTGGGCCTGCTATTTACCGGTGTCATCAATCCGATCTGACGCGTCTAGCGTGAGATCGGCGAGCGGTTTTATCCGGCACGGTCCTCCGTGCCGGATTATTTTTATGTCTTTCGTGCCGCGTAGAATGATTTTCCTTTCGATAATGTGACAGAGCGGTTATTTCCGCTGCAACATCACCTCCGCTTAGGCTGTTGTGACCCCTCGATCCTGTCAGGAAGAATGAATGACCGCCGACGTTCCTTGCGCCCTTGCTGTGGAGGACATCCACAAGAGCTTCGGCAATCACGAGGTTCTGAAGGGCATTTCGCTGACGGCAAAGAAAGGCGACGTCATCTCCATCATCGGTTCTTCCGGTTCAGGAAAGAGCACCTTTCTGAGATGCATCAACTTCCTGGAAACGCCAGACAGCGGCCGCGTCACTGTCAATGGCGAAGAGGTGGCGGTGACACGGAAGCGCGATGGCAGGTCCGTCCCGCAAAGCTGGCGTCAGGTGGAACGCCTGCGCACCGGCCTCGGCATGGTCTTTCAGAGTTTCAATCTCTGGGCTCACCTCACGGTCCTGGAAAATGTTATCGAAGCCCCCGTGCATGTCATGGGCGTCAAGCGCGCGGAAGCGGTCGAAAAGGCAGAGGCACTGCTGCACAAAGTCGGCCTCTATGAGAAGAAGGATGCCTATCCGGCGTTCCTGTCGGGCGGACAGCAGCAGCGTGCCGCCATTGCCCGCGCGCTTTGCGTTGAGCCTGCCGTGATGTTGTTCGACGAGCCGACATCGGCGCTCGACCCGGAACTGGTCGGCGAGGTGCTGAAGGTGATCCGCGATCTCGCCGAAGAGGGCCGCACCATGCTCCTCGTCACCCACGAAATGCGCTTTGCCCGTGACGTGTCGAGCCACGTCATGTTTCTACATCAGGGCCGGGTGGAGGAGGAGGGGTCTCCACAGCAGGTCTTCAACAATCCCGTAAGCGCGCGGACCCGAGAATTTACCGGCGCGCTCGCCAACTGATAATCTCACAGGAGTTTGATATGAAATTTGTTGCATCTCTGCTCGCCGGTACGGCTTTCGCATTGTCGGCCTTCACCGCCAGCGCCGAAGTTCGTTTCGGTGTGATGAATGAAAGCTACCCGCCCTTTTTTGCACAGGATGCCAGCGGCAAATGGCATGGCTGGGAAATCGATCTCATGGATGCCGTTTGCGCGGAAATGAAGGAAAAATGCTCCATCGTCGCACTCTCCTGGGACGGCCTGATTCCGGCACTCGAAAGCAAGAAATTCGACGTGATCTGGTCGTCCATGTCCAATACGGCAGAACGCCAGAAGGTCATCGACTTCACCAACAAATATTACAACACGCCAAGCAAGCTGATCGGTGCGAAAGACGGTAAGCCGGGTGCGACAGCGGAAGACGTGAAGGGCAAGACGATCGGTATCCAGGTCGCTACCATCCAGTCCAATTACTACGCCAAGTACTTCAAGGATGTGGCCGACGAGAAGACCTACCAGACGCTTGACGAAGCCTTCCAGGATCTGGCCGCCGGCCGCATCGATTATGTCTTCGGCGACTCGCTGGTACTCGACGATTTCCTGAAGACCGACACCGGCAAAGATTGCTGCGCCGATGCCGGCAATGTTGCCAACGACCCTGAGATCATGGGCCTTGGTGTTTCCGGTGGCGTGCGCAAGGACGATCAGGAACTGAAGCAGAAGTTAAATGCTGCGATCGCTGCCGTTCGCGCCAACGGCAAGTATGACGAGATCACCAAGAAATACTTCAGCTTCGATATCTACGGCGCAAAGTAAGCCGGGCTCTTATCGCAGATGGCAACGCCTGACAGCATCCTGGAGCTTTTGTCTCCCTATCCTCCGGGATGGGGCGGCACGCTGCTGTCCGGTGCCGCCTCAACGCTTGCCATTTCTGCCGGTGCCTACCTGATTGGTATCGTCATTGGCATGGCCGGTGCGCTGGGCAAGCTCTCCGACAACCGGGCCCTCGGCGTCGTCCTCAATCTTTACACGACGCTGATCCGCTCGGTGCCGGAACTCATTTTGATCGTTGGCCTCTATTATGCCGGAACGGACGGCCTCAACCGTCTGTTACAGATGGCGGGCCTACCGCCGCTCGAAGTCAATGGCTTCGTCGCCGCAGTCGCCGTGCTCGGTTTCGTGCAGGGCGCCTATATGACGGAAGTGCTGCGCGGCGCGATCCTTGCGATCCCAAATGGCCAGATCGAGGCCGCCAAGGCCTTCGGCATGTCGCCATTCTTGCGCTTTCGCCGCGTCGTCCTTCCCGCTCTCCTGCCGAATGCGCTGCCGGGGCTCTCGAATCTCTGGCTGTCCGTCACCAAGGATAGCGCCCTGGTGGCGGTCGTTGGCTATCAGGAACTGGCGCTTGCCACGCGTCTCGCGGGCGCCAGCACCAAACACTATTTCCTGTTCTTCATGGCCGCAGCGCTGATCTATCTGGCGATCACCCTTGTCTCCAACTTTCTCTTCCGGTTGCTCGAACGGCGCGTGCGCCGTGGCCAGCCGGCACTTGCGTGAGGAGGGGCTATGACGTTTTCCTGGATTGAAAAATACTGGCCGCTTCTCCTCACTGGAGCATGGCAGACCGTTGCCTTGCTCGTCATCTCCGTCAGTCTCGGCTTCATTCTGGCGATCGGCCTTGCTTTTGCTCAGGTCAGTGGTGGCAGAGTGACGCGGCTTTTGGCGCGGGGCTATTGCACCTTCTTTCGAGGTACGCCGCTGCTGATCCAGCTTTGGCTTCTCTATTACGGCGTCGGTTCGTTCCTGCCGATGATCCCCGGTCTGCGGCAGAGCTTTCTCTGGCCAATCCTCAGGGAAGGCTTCTTCTTCGCCGCGGTCAGCTTCACGTTGAACTACGCGGCCTATGAGGCGGAAGTGCTGCGCGGTGCGCTGCTCGGCGTCCCGAAGGGTGAGTTGGAGGCCGCGCGAGCCTTCGGCATGAGCCCGTTCAAGCTTGCCCGCCGCATCTGGTTGCCGCGCGCCATTCGCAATGCGCTTCCCACCATCGCAGGTGAGGTGATCATGCAGTTGAAAGCCACGCCGCTGGCCTTCACCGTCACGGTCATGGATCTCTATGCCGTAGCTTACAAGGTCCGTCAGGACACGCTTCTGGTCTACGAGCCGCTTCTGGTCGTCACCGTCTTCTATCTCATTCTCACAGCCATCATTGCCCGCTGCTTCGGTATCATCGAAGCGCAGGTGCCAGTACGACGCTAAACGGGCGACGCTCGTTCAGCTTCGCCAATTCAAGGAGTTTCTTCATGGGCGATATTCGCATTCTCGACGGCGGCATGAGCCGCGAATTGCAGCGGTTGGGCGCGGAACTGAAGCAGCCCGAATGGTCCGCACTTGCGCTGATCAACGCGCCGGACATTGTCCGTCAGGTTCACGCCGAATTCATCGAGGCCGGTGCCGATGTCGTCACCACCAACTCTTACGCGCTGGTGCCCTTCCACATCGGCGAAGAGCGGTTTCGCAAGGAAGGCGCGTCGCTGATCGCACTCTCAGGCCGCCTGGCGCGTGAAGCAGCAGATGCGTCCGGCCGCAAAGTCACGGTGGCCGGATCGCTGCCGCCGATATTCGGCTCCTACGAGCCGCAGAATTTCGATGCGTCCCGTGTTCAGAATTATCTCGGCATTCTCGTCGAAAATCTCGATCCCTTCGTCGACGTCTGGCTTGGTGAAACGCTGAGCCTGATCGCCGAAGGCGAAGCAGTGCGCCAGGCGGTGGCAAAGACCGGCAAGCCGTTCTGGATTTCCTTCACCTTGGATGACGACACCGCGCAGGTAAACGGCGCCGAGCCGAAGCTGCGCTCCGGTGAGACCGTGCGTGCTGCTGCCGAATGGGCTGCCGGCTCGGGTGCTGCCGCTCTGCTGTTTAACTGCAGCAAGCCGGAGGTGATGAAAGCTGCCGTCGAGACCGCCGCTACCACCTTCAAGGAAAAGGACGTCTCGCTCGAGATCGGCGTCTATGCTAATGCCTTTGAAGGAGAGCAGGGGGAGACAGCCGCCAACGAGGGGCTCCACAGTACCCGCGCCGATCTGACCGACGATATCTATTCCCGCTTTGCCTGCACATGGGCTGACGCCGGTGCGACGATGATTGGCGGATGCTGCGGCATCGGTGCTGCCCACATCCACAAGGTCGCCGGAGCATTACGCGCTCTTTAAAGCATGTCGCGCAAAAGTGGTCACCGGTTTTGCGATAACGACATGCGACAAAACAA
The DNA here is from genome assembly GCF_052045735.1 of Agrobacterium sp. 22117. Lineage (NCBI taxonomy): Bacteria > Pseudomonadati > Pseudomonadota > Alphaproteobacteria > Hyphomicrobiales > Rhizobiaceae > Agrobacterium > Agrobacterium sp. 22117. The sequence continues at coordinate 871,234 of NZ_JBQEPP010000001.1, forward strand.
GGACTTAAAGCGTATGGAGCGAATCTGGAAGATCGCGACACGCTTTAGACCGCCACGCGTCCTATCGGACGCACAAAGGACGCTCTATCTTCTTTGATCTACGCGTCGTGACACCTATCGCGTCTCGATTGAAAATACATCGAGACCGGTCACGTTCTCTTCCAGCAGGCTGAAACCCTGCTTCAGATAGTAGGGTCGCTTTTCGGCGGTGGCACAGAGATAGCATGTGCCATGGCCGAGCCTCGCAATATGCTGGCGGGCCTGTGTCATCAAAGCAGCGGCAACACCGCGCTTTCGATAATCGGGATCGACCCAGAGCGCGGCAATCCAGGGCGCATAGTCTGGTCGCACGTCGAGATCGTTGTCGATGACGAGTACGGAGCCGATATAGGTGTCGCCGTCATGCGCTACGAGCGCGAATGGGATGGCATCTGTTCCCAGCATCGGATCGAGATGGGCTCGATAATCTTCAAGCGGTACGCCGCTTTCCGTCCACCAGGCATTCCAGCCGCGATGGGCGATCGTATCGGCGAAGGATGGCTGGTGGCGAAGGTTCGATATCTGCATGTGAAGCCTCATCATCCTGAATCAGAAAACGAGGGCAAGTCTACAAGCAATTGAAAAGCCTGCGCAATGATGACGCGCGATGTGGAGCCCAGCCGCCGGAGGCGGCCGGGCTGATGGCAGGTTTAGAGCAACGTGCCGCTGAGGATGACCAGCGCTACCGAGAAGTAGATGACGAGACCACTGACATCCACCAGCGTCGCGACGAACGGGGCCGATGCGCTTGCCGGGTCCAGACGCAGGCGCTGGAGGATGAAGGGCAGCATCGAGCCACAGACCGAGCCGAAGGTGACGATGCCGATCAGCGCTGCAAAGACAGTGAAGCCAACCAGCAGCCAGTGTTCGCCGTAGTCATAAAACCCTGCCTGCTGCCAGATGGTGAGCCGCAGGAAGCCGATGGCGCCGAGGATTGCACCGAGGGCGAGACCGCTTGGGAGCTCGCGCAGGAGCACGCGCCACCAGTCGGAAAGCTTCAGCTCGCCGAGCGCCAGAGCACGAATGATGAGCGACGTAGCCTGAGAGCCCGAGTTACCGCCAGACGACATGATCAGCGGAATGAAGAGCGTCAGCACAACGGCCTTTTCCAGTTCCCCTTCGAAATGCTGCATGGCGCTTGCCGTCAGCATTTCACCCAGGAAGAGGGCAGATAGCCAGCCGGCGCGTTTGCGGATCATGTCCATGAAGCCCATGGCCATGTAAGGCTTGCCGAGCGCTTCCATACCGCCGAACTTGTGGGCATCTTCCGTCGTGTCGGCAATCATCGTATCGATCACGTCATCGACGGTGACGATGCCGAGAATGCGGGCATGCTCATCCACCACTGGGATGGCAAGAAGATCGTGCTTGCGGATGAGGCGGGCGACATCCTCTTGCGACATCTGAGGATCGGCATAGACGACGCTTTCGCGTGATGCGGCGGACAGGATCGATGCCTGGGGATCGGCGGTCACGAGGCGGCGCAGCGTCACCACTTTGCTCAAGGTGCCGTCTTCGGCCAGCACATAGATGGCATAGACCGTTTCACGCGAACGCTCGACGACGCGAATGTGCGAAAGGGTCTGTTCCACCGTCCAGCTGTCCGGTACGCTGACGAACTCCGTCGTCATGATGGAGCCGGCCGTGCGCGGCGGATAGGTCATCAGATGCTGAATGGCAGCAGCCGTTGCCCGGTCCAGACGCGAGAAGAGCTTGGTGCGGTGCGCCTCATCCATCTCGGCCATGACGTCCGCCACGCGGTCGTCCGACATGAGGTTGACGAAGCGGGTGGCCTGTTCCAGCGGAATGGCGGCAATGATATCGGCAGCGTGGTGCAGTTCCGGACGGTCCAGAATGGCAACGGCTTTGGGCTGCGGCATTTTCAGCAGGGCGTCGACGGCGTCGTTGACGTCGAGTGCGTTCAGTTGCTCGACACGTTCTGCAATGGTGGAAAGACCTGCATCACCGCTGCGAAAAAGACGTGCGGCCTTGCTGGCTCTCTGGGAGAGGGTGTGAAAGTTCATGATTGCTCACCTTCGAGTCGATCCGCCGATCTCGGCGGGCCGTGGTGAGCCGACAGAAGTCAGATCAGAGCACGTCTCGCCGGTCTCGGCAAAGGCAATCGACTACTACTGTCGCTAGACATCAAACGATGCTCCGTGGATATCCGTGCTAGAAGGCTGTCGAACCCCTGCACGTGATCTGTGTGGTGCGCCTGAACCGCGTCATAGTCAAGCGGTCCAAAGATGAAATTTTGGCAAGGTTGATCTCTTCGGCAAGCAGAGCGGATTTCCCTCTGAAATCATGAGCCTGCGTTGCGACCGGACGACGTCCGGCCACGCCTTTCCCCAAAGTAGAATCCGCTTGGCGATCGAAAGCTTTTCCTGTTTCGCCCCGCCTGCATCACCCTGACAAGCGGCTAATATACATGGTTTTGATAGGGGATACGTGCCTCTCTCCGATCGGGTTTAATCGTTGATTAACCATAACCTCCATAGGGTGGGCGGCAACGTCGGCATGATGCGGCGTGACGACTGTCGGTATGCTTATGGTCCGCCACCAGCTCTTCGTAGCACCCAGATTTTTAGCCTTGCTTGCCGCAACTGCGCCCGTCGCCCTTATGGCGACCTATGCGGCTGCACAATCGGTATGGACTGGCACGGCGGATAATGCCTTCGACAATGACGCGAACTGGACGCCAGGCGCCCCCGCCGCAAGCGATAGCGCCACGGTCAACACCGGCTCGCCGCAAGTATCGACAGGGGAGACAATCGATCGGCTGAACGTTGGCGGTGGCAACGTCACCGTCACCAATACTGGCGCATTGTCCGTTACCAGCGGCACCACGATGACGTCGGGCAGCGTCACCATTAACTCTGGTGGGCTTTTGACATCGGATGTCGATCTCGTCGGCGGCAGCCTTGCTGTCGATGGTACTTTGGACGGCAAGCTGTCGCTACAAAATGGCAGCGTGACCGTGAATGGTACGCTCCGGGATGCCGTCGTCGGAAACGGAACCTCGCTCTCCAACAACGGCACGATGACAGGCGCTTCGGTCGCCACCGGCGGCAACTTCACCAACAATGGCGGCGCGACACTCTCTACCCTGAACAACGCCGGTACGGCATCGAATGCGGGTCGTGTCGGAACGCTGCAAAACATCGGCGGCAATTTCACCAACAATGCCGGCGGCGAGGTTCTTGGCAAGACGACGGTATCGGGCGGCAGCGTTACCAACAATTTCGTGGTGACGGATGTGGATGTCGCAGCCGCCGCGGCCTTCACCAACAATGTTGGCGCAACGGCTGGCAATGTCCGCAACTCAGGCACTGTCGCCAACGCCGGCACTGTGGCCTCGCTTCAAAATGATGGCGGCAGCTTTACCAACAATGTCGACGGCAGGATTAACGGCCAGACGACGATCGCTGGCGGGACGGTCACCAACAACTTCGTGGTGACGGATGTCGATGTTGCAGCGGCGGCGGCCTTTGCCAACAATGCCGGCGCGACCGCTGGTAACGTTCGCAATTCCGGCTCCGTCACCAATGCCGCGACGATCTCCTCACTCCGAAACGACGCCGGAACGACCACCAACAATACCGGCGGCAGGATCACCGGTACGACCACGGTTGCGGGAGGCACGGTTACCAACAATTTCGTGGTCACGGATGTCGATGTTGCGGCCGCCGCCGCCTTCGTCAACAATACCGGAGCCTCCGCTGGAGCTATTACCAACCGGGGCGCGACTACCAACGCCGGGACGGTCGCCTCGCTCGACAATCAGGCCGGGCTCTTCACCAACAACACGGGCGGAACGGTGACTGGGGCGACGACGATCAGTGGCGGTACCGTGGTCAATAACGACAGGCTCGGCAATGTTCAGAATCGAGCAGGTGGCCGCTTCATCAACAACCTCGGTGCGACAGTGGATGCTGTCGCGAATGAAGGAGCGGCGACGAATGACGGCACGGTCGCATCTCTCACCAACGCCGCCGGGCGCTTCACCAACACAGGGACCATCGCCGGTCAGGCCGCCATCACAGGAGGCGAACTCACAAACGACGGCACGATTTCCGGCACCGTGGACATCTTCAATGGCGGTCTGTTGAGCGGTACCGGTGTGTCGGGCGGTCTGCTGGTTCGCGCTGGCGGGGTGCTCGCGCCGGGACCCGGCATCGCGACGATGACTGTCAGCGGCGATGCAACCTTTCGGGCGGGGGCCATCTATGATGTCGATATCGATTCCACCGGTCGCTCCGATCGTCTCAATGTCTCCGGCACGGCGCGTCTGCAGGGCGGTGTGGTCGAATTGCGTGCAGCAAGCGGCACTTATGGCCTTTCGACAAACTATCAGATCCTAACGGCTGGCCTGGTCGACGGCGCTTTCGATCAAGTGACCAGCGACTTTGCCTTTCTGTCGCCGACGCTCACCTACGGGTTAACATCTGTTGATCTCCACCTTGACCGCAACGCGGTTCGCTTTGCGGATGTTGCGCGCACCTTCAACGACCGCGCGGCAGCGGGCGCCATTGAAGCGGCGGGATCATCGAACACACTGTTTCAGACGATCCTGCCCCTGGATATCCAGACGGCAGAGAGTGCCTTTGCCCAGCTCAACGGCGAGATCCACGCGTCGCTCAAATCCGCTCTCATCTCGGACAATCTGTTGCTGCGCGAAGCGATCCTTGACAAGACCAACCGCCTTACGAGCGAAGGCGACGTTGCGGACGCCAGCATATGGGCGACAGGCCTTGCCTCAAGAGAGGCTTTCGCGGGCAATGACACAGCGGGCGCTCTCGATATCAACAGAGCCGGAATGGTGATCGGCGGCGACGTTCCGGTCTCAGACGATTGGCGCCTCGGCGGTGTACTGGGCTACAGCACGCTTGACGCCGCCGCCGGAGCAGAGGCCCAGTCCTACCACATTGGACTCTACACCCATGCCGAGATGGAGCCGTTCAGTTTTACCGGCGGCGCCATCTATACGCGAAACGAGATCGCGACACGCAGGAGCGTCGCATTCGGCACGTTTTCCGATGTGCTGAAGGCCGAATACTCCCGCTCTACGTCGCAGCTATTCGCGGACGTGGGCTGGACCTTCGAGGCAGATAAACTTCTTTTGCAGCCCTTCGCGGGTCTTGCCTACACGACAATCGACGGAGGCGCGATCCGCGAGGACGGAGGAGCGGCAGCACTCGCCATCGAGGACAGGTCATTCGATACGACCACCTCCACTTTGGGTCTGCGCTTCTCGACCGATCTGGATATGGGCGAGGTCCCGGTTCTCCTGTCAGGCATGGTCGGTTGGCGCCACAATTTCGGCCAGACGGCATCCTTCGCGGTGGCGAGCTTCGATGGTGGCAGTCCCTTCATGCTGGAAGGGATCGGTGTGCCGGAGGATACGATGGTGGTAAAGGCCGGTGTTACCGTCCATCTGTCAAAATCGGCGCGTTTGATGCTGAGCTACAGCGGCGACTTTGCCAAAGGATACAGCTCGAACGCTGCCCTTGCCAACCTCACGGTCAATTTCTAGCAAATTCGATTCCCACAGCATATCGCGCAAAAGTGGTCACCGGTTTTGCGATGGCGACATGCGACAAAACACAGAGCGAAAGCGTAAGGAGCGAATCTGAAGAATTGCGACACGCTTCAGACGCTGCGGACTTTTTCCTGCCGCTCCAGAAAAACGGCAACGATGAAAACCAGCAGACCGGCAAAGGACAGAATGGCGCCGACATAGCCGGTGGAGGCGTAGCCATATCCGAGCGCGATGACCAAGCCGCCGAGCCAGGCACCAAGGGCGTTGGCGATGTTGAAAGCTGAATGGTTGGAGGCGGCGGCAAGCGTCTGCGCATCGGCTGCCACATCCATCAATCGGGTCTGGACGGCGGGGCAGGCGGCAAAACCGCAGCCGATCAGGAAGACACAGAGGCACAGCATATAGGGATTGTGCGCCGTCAGCCCGAAGATCGTCATCAGGACGACGTTGAAGGCCAGCATGCCGCCGATCGTGCCGTTCAAGGAGAGGTCTGCCAGACGCGAGCCGACGACATTGCCGACGTTCATGCCGATGCCGAAGAGTGCCAGCACGATGGGCACAGCGGACACCGGCATCATGGCGACATCCGTGGTGGTCTTGGCAATGTAGCTGAACACGGCAAACATGCCGCCGAAGCCGACGGCGGCGATGGCAAGCGACAACCACACCTGCACACGGCGGAAGGCACCGAGTTCTCGCCAGACACTGGCACCGTCCTGCACCTTATCGCGGGGCTGGAACAGGAAGAGAAGCGCTACCGTCAACAGCGCAATGCCGCCCACAATCAAGAAGGCTGCCCGCCAGGAAAACAGCTGACCGAAAAAGGTGGCAAGAGGCGTGCCGAGAAGCGTGGCGATGGTGAGGCCCAGCATGACCCGACCGACGGCACGAGCACGCTTGTGAATCGGCGCCATCGATGCGGCCACAAGGGCAGCAACGCCAAAATAGGCGCCGTGCGGCAATCCGGAAATGAAGCGCAGAGCAGTGAATGTCCAGAAGTCCGGCGCAAGTGCGCTTAGGATATTGCCGGCAGCAAACAGGCCCATCAGCGAAAGCAGAAGCACACGGCGTGTCAGGCGCGCAGCAAGAACCGCGATGATCGGCGCGCCGATGACGACGCCGAGCGCATAGGCCGTAATGACGTGGCCGGCGACGGGGACGCTGACCCCGTAGGTCGTTGCCACCTCCGGCAAGAGACCCATGATCGCAAATTCACCCGTACCGATGCCGAAGCCTCCGGCGGCAAGTGCCAGTTCGATGAGCGCGATGGAAAGGGGTGATAGACTGGTCTGCGCCGACGGCGCAACAGCATCGTCTGCCGCTTCGGAACGGTTTTCGCGTGGACTGCTTTGGCTCATGGGTTTCCTGGCTGCGACGGAACGCTGCCCATACAAAGAGACGTTCACGAAGAAAAAAGGGCAAGATCGACATTGCCGATCTGCCCTGACTGGAGATGCTGGCCACCAAAATGACCTTATGTTGCTTCTATCATGTTTTTGTGCGTCGCGGTAGTGTTTGATTCTACGAATTCCGGATTGACCGACTGCCGATGGAACCCTTTTGACGCTCGGCGATTTAGGTCGCGCTTCGTGCACAATAACTGGATGGATAGATGAGGCTGGTTGCGATCTTCAACCGCGATGGCGGAACGTTCAAGACCACCGATCTGGACGCTTATTGCGACCATGCGCGGAAGGTGTTTTCAGAGGCGGGTCACCAGATCGAATGCCGTCTGGTTTCCGGCAAGGATATCGTTCAGGAGATGGAGCGGACTGCCGATGATGCAGGGCTCGACGGCCTGATTGCCGGTGGCGGCGATGGCACCATATCTGCTGCGGCAGGCATTGCCTGGAAACACGGCATTGCCCTCGGTGTGGTGCCGGCGGGGACCATGAACCTTTTTGCGCGATCCCTGAAACTACCGCTCGATATCTGGCAAGCGGTGGACACGCTGGCCCAAGGCCATGTGCAGAACGTCGATATCGCCAGTGCCAATGGCCATCCCTTCGTGCATCAGTTCTCCGCAGGACTGCACGCGCGCATGGTGCGCTACCGCGACCGCATGCAATATGCCTCAAGGCTTGGGAAAATCCGGGCCAACATCCGCGCTGCCGTGAGCGTCGTATTAAATCCGCCGGCCTTCGACGTGGAATTCACTGTTGCCGGTGAAACCCAGCACCGGAAGGTTTGCGCCATCTCGGCCTCCAACAATGAATTCGGTCCCAATCCTCTATTGGTGGCAGATGATATCACTCGCGGCCGGTTGGGGTTTTACGTGGCTGACGCCTTGAGCCCCTCTGGCGTCGCGCGTCTTGCGATCGATATTATGCGCGGCAGGCTGAAGGAAAACGCGGCGGTTACGGCGATGGCGGTCGAACGTGCCGAGCTGCATTTTCCAAAGAGGCGGCATGACGTGCGCTGCGTCATCGACGGCGAACTCTTGCCGATGAAGCGCGATGTCGAGCTCAAAATTCACGCCGGTGAACTGAAGGTCATCGTCGCCAAGGACTTTGCCAACGTCTGATCCGGGCTTTAGACCGTCCTCTAGCACGCAAAAGCGCACCGTAACTCTTTGAATATACGCATCGCGCTTGCCCGAAACGGGATACCCATTTTCGGCCCGATGTCGTAGCCGTCGCTTGCAAAATCAACAACCAGCGGCCATGCTTCCTGTCACCAGACCAGGGAGCACACAAGGCGTGAACGATTTATCGAGACCAGTCTCCAACCTCGCTGCCATCGACGCTGCACATCATCTTCATCCCTTTTCAGACATGGGAAAGCTGAATGCCACCGGCACGCGCATCATCGAGCGTGCCGAAGGCGTTTTCATCTATGACAGCACCGGCAAGAAATATCTTGATGCCTTTGCCGGTCTCTGGTGTGTCAACATCGGCTATGGTCGCCGCGAGATTGCCGAAGCCGTGTCGCGGCAGATGAACGAGCTGCCCTACTACAACGCCTTCTTCGGCACCACCACACCGCCCGCGGCTCTCCTGGCACAGAAGATCGCCTCCCATGCCGGGCCGACGATGAATCACGTGTTCTTCACCAATTCCGGTTCCGAGGCCACAGACACGTGGTTTCGCATGGCGCGGGTCTATTGGAAGGCGCTCGGTCACCCAACGAAGACGAAGGTGATTGCACGGCGCAACGGCTATCACGGCTCTACGGTTGCCGGTGCTTCGCTTGGCGGCATGACCTGGATGCACGAGCAGGGCAATCTGCCGATCGAAGGCGTTAGCCATATCGGCCAACCCTACTGGTATGCGGAAGGCGGCGATCTCTCACCGGCAGAGTTCGGCCTCAAGGTGGCACGTGAGCTGGACGCCAAGATCGATGAACTGGGCGAGGAGAATGTCGCTGCCTTCGTCGCCGAACCCATACAGGGAGCAGGTGGCGTCATCGTCCCACCGGAGACCTATTGGCCAGAGATTGCCCGCATCTGCAAGGCGCGCAATATTCTGCTGGTCTCCGATGAGGTGATCTGTGGCTTTGGGCGATTGGGCTCCTGGTTCGGCTACCAGCAATTCGGTTACGAGCCTGATCTCGCACCGATCGCCAAGGGCCTGTCATCCGGTTATCTGCCGATTGGCGGTGTGCTGGTATCGGACCGCGTGGCCGAGGTGATGCTGACGGAAGTCGGCGATTTCAACCATGGTTTTACTTATTCAGGCCATCCGGTCTGCGCTGCGGCGGCTCTCGAAAATCTTCGTATCATCGAGGCGGAAGGACTGGTCGAGCGGGTGCGCGATGATATCGGCCCGTATTTCAATCAAGGCTGGCAGAGCCTGCTGGACCACGAGGTGGTGGGCGAGGCGGCCAATGTCGGCCTGATGGGCGGCTTGCAACTGACGGCAGACAAGGCGACGCGCAAGCGTTTCGACGAGCCGGACGATATTGGCGCCATGGTCCGCAACCACTGCCTGGACAATGGGCTGGTGATGCGCGCCACCGGCGATCGCATGCTGGCGTCTCCCGCCTTGACTGTCAGCCGCGGCGAGGTCGATCAGATCATTGAAACACTGCGCAAGGGGTTGGACCACCTGCGCGACACCACGGAAGTTTGACGATGGCCGATCACGAGCATCGCTATACCCTCAAGGTCACATGGTCGGGCAACCGCGGGACGGGCACATCCGGCTACAGGGAATATGACCGCGATCATGTCATCTCGGCAGATGGAAAGCCGGATATTGCCGGCTCTTCCGATCCGGCCTTTCGCGGCGATCCGGCACGCTGGAATCCGGAGGAGCTGCTGCTTGCCTCCATCTCCGCATGTCACAAGCACTGGTATCTGCATTTCTGCGCTGTCTCAGGCGTGGTGGTCAGCGACTATGTGGATGAGCCCGAGGGCACCATGGTTTTGAAGCGGGACGGCGCGGGTCATTTCACCGAGGTGATCCTGAAGCCTGTGATCACCCTCGCAAAGGGAGATCCGCAGACCGCACGAGAACTCCACGCCGATGCGCATGAAAAATGCTTTATCGCCAACTCCGTCAATTTCCCCATCCGCGTGGAGCCAACGATCAAATCGCGTTAATTGGATTGGGCAGTCTCGAGCGAATAGTAGAACGTGTGACTACGGCCAGAGGCGCCATAGGGCACGTTGACATGACGGATGTCTGTCGGCGCCGGAAGTGAAACGCGCTCAGCAAGCGAAGCAAGTGCGTCCTTGAAATCCTCGGGCGATTCCCCGTCGTCCTTCGTATCGACCAACAGGATAACTGCGCCAGCCGGCCAGAGCGCGGGGATCGTCTCGATATCAGTGTCCGTCGTCACGACCATCGCATCGGGAAACTGGATTTTCAGGTTTCCACCCGCAAGCCCGCCGAAAGCAATGACATAGTCAGGCTTGAACGGACCCTCATGGCGAAGCGTTTCGGCAAATCCGTCATAGGGAATGTGGACAAGCGAGTATCGCTCGAAATGGGGAGAGACAAGCCCGCGTGCGAGGAGAACGCCGAGGAAACCAATGGCCAGCGTGAAGGTGGACGTCAGCATTGGCTTGAGCTTCCGCTCACCGGACAGACCCGCGGCCTGTACTTTGAGACAGAGGTATAGCGGCCACAGCAGCACATAAACGGCAAGCCATTTTTGCCGCATATGCGTGATACCCATGGCCAGGACCATCAACAGCACAAAGATCATCGAAAAAAGAATGATACGACCGACGAGGCGTGTGGATTGATCGCTCGCTCGCAAAATTGTTTTGATGTCGCGGAAATAGAGAGCGGCACAGATTGCTGAGGGCAGGGCGACACTTTTCAGGAAGGCGACCAGGAGATCGAGCGTTCCATCGACAGCATAAAGCGTGGTGCTGTCGCTGATATCGCGCATTTCGCGTGTTGTCTGTGTGGTGGCGATATCGAAATGGTTTACCACCCAAAGACAGTGCGGCAGCACAAGCGCAACAGCTGCGCCGATCGTCAACAACATGCGCCAATCGAACAGACGCTGACGCAGATCCTTGTCCATTGCGATGGCAACGACGGCTGCAAGTGGAACGAAGACGAAGTTATATTTGGCAATCGCGCCGATGCCGATGGCAAGCCCTGTCAGGAGATAACCGCCGACGCTCGGAGCCTTCAGCGTCATGAAAAGAGCGTAAGAAAACAGAGCGACGGATGACAGCGCCAGAACCGTATGGGTCAAATCCCTCTGCGCCATGACGAAGACAGTGGGCATCGTCAGCACGCCGAGCGTTGCTATATTGGCCAGTGTCCTGTCGCGCAGCAAAAGCCTGGCTGTCAGCCAGAAGAACAAGCAACAGAGGAAAAGCAGCCCGTTCTTCAACAGGCTGAGAGACGCGATCGACGGGCCGACGAGCACGTTTACGCCATGCTGTAGCCAGGTGTAAAGGAACGGTTGGGAGCCGTATCCGAGCAGCAGGTGCTGGGACAGAAGCGCCTGTTGGGTTTCGTCAATTTCCAGGGCCGAGGAACGGACAATGCGGACGACGAAGGCAAGGAGGAAATATCCTGCAATCAGGATCAACGTTAAATCGAGATTGCGGGAGAAAACCTTGCGCATCGTGTCAGGTCTCGTCTGAGGTGAAGGTCTTGCTGACAATGTAGTTCGGCGTGCGGTCGTCGCGGTAGTAGAGGCGGGCAATCATTTCCGCCAATATCCCCGTGGTGATGAATTGCAGGGACGAGAGCGACAGGACCACGCACACCATCAGCAGCGGGCGTGTGCCGATGTCATTGCCGAGGATGAACTTTTCGATGAAGAGATAGGCCATGATGACGACAGCAAGCGCGCCGAGGCCAAGGCCGAGAGAACCGAAGAAATGCCCCGGCCGCGCCCTGTAGCGCATGAAGAACATGACCGACAACAGATCGAGGATGACTCGGAAGGTGCGGGAGATCCCGTATTTCGACGTGCCGAACTGGCGCGCGTGGTGGGTGACCGCCATTTCGCCGATCCGGCTGCTCGGCACGACGCCCGCTACCCAGGCCGGGATGAAGCGATGCATCTCGCCCATCAGCTTGACCTGCTTGATGACCGAGGTCCGATAGATTTTCAGGCTGCAGCCATAATCATGCAGACGCACGCCGGTGATGCGGCCGATGAGCCGGTTGGCAATCCAGGACGGGATTTTGCGGAGCACCAGCCCATCCTGGCGGTTCTTACGCCAGCCAACGAGAAGATCAAGCTCGCGCCGTTCGAGTTCGGCCACCAGCATCGGAATGTCTTTGGGGTCGTTTTGCAGATCGCCATCAAGGGTGGCAATCAGTCGCCCTTTTGCGGTGTCGATGCCCGCTTGCATCGCAGCCGTCTGGCCGAAATTGCGCTGAAGCGCAACGATTTTGAGATCAAGCCCATCGCGACCGAGATAGGATTTGGCATTGACGATCGTCGCATCCGTGCTGCCGTCATCCACGAGGATCAGTTCCCAGGTGCCAGGGTAGCTTGTCATCGCGTCAAGAACGCGCTCTATCAGAGGGCAAACGCTTTCTTGCTCATTGAAAATCGGCACGACAAGCGATAATTCCGGCGCAGTGCTCGTCGGGATTTCGCTTCGAAGGGCTGTCGTTGTGGGCACGAGGCTTCCCCGGTAAGACTTTATTAAGACGCTCAATTTCGGGATATGCGTCACCACGCCAGTTGTCCAGTTAGGCCGTCATTTGAAAGACAATTCACACAGGATCAAACCGGCAGCGTTGCTTGCAAGCAACGCAATGACGCTCGGCATGGTGGTCGTCATCGTCGCCTACGCCGCTTTCATTCAATGGGTGTGGGGTTGGGGCACGATCATGGGCCTCTGGTCTCATGCCGGCTGGGGGACGATTGCCCTGGCACTGTTGCTTCTCGTCGCCACCTATCTTCTGCGCACCTGGCGCATTTACGACTACTTCCCGCAGGAAACGAAACGCCGCTTTGCGACGCTTTTCCGTGTTGTTCAGCTCCACAACATTCTCAACATCATGCTACCGTTTCGAAGCGGCGAGACCAGCTTTCCGTTGCTGATGAGGCGAGAGTTCGGCGTCAACCTTCTGCGCGGCACCTCTGCCCTTCTGGTCATGCGGCTCTTCGATCTGCACGCACTTTTGGCTGCAGCCGGAATGGGGTGGGCGCTGGAAGAAGGAAGCGTGTGGATATGGACCGGTTGGCTGGCATTTCTGCTTCTACCCGCGCTGGGATTTTTCGCGCGTGACTTCGCTTTCGGTCTCGTCGGTCGAAGATCGTCGACCAAGCTTGCCAAGGTCATTGCAGAGCTAAGGGCAGGGCTGCCGGTGGACGGTAACGCCTTTCTACGAGCGTGGGTTGCCACGCTGATCAACTGGTTCGTCAAGATCGCCGTGCTGGCTTGGGTGCTGATGCTGATGGGAGAGATCAGTCCGCCGGCGGGCTTTGGTGGAGCCCTCGGTGGTGAACTGTCTTCCGTGCTGCCGGTTCATGCACCAGGAGGCGTCGGTACCTACCCGGCAGGCATCACGGCAGGTGCGATCGGTTTCGGAGCGTCGGCTGAAGAGCATGCGCTATCGGTACTCGGCCAGGCGGCCGTCAACCTCCACCTGCTGGTTATCCTGTCGTCGCTGATTGGAACGGCTCTGGCGCTTTTCGTGCCGACGCGAAAATAGCGCCAGAGCAGAGACCTACTGGAACGCCGTTTCGTAGAAGCTTCTGAGCTTGCGCGAATGCAGTGTTTCCGTGGGCATGGCTGCGAGTTTCTGGACGGCGCGAATGCCGATCTGCAGATGCTGCGCCACCTGGGTGCGGTAGAACTCCGTTGCCATGCCGGGAAGCTTCAACTCGCCATGCAGAGGCTTGTCGGAGACGCAGAGCAGGGTGCCATAGGGCACGCGGAAGCGGAAGCCGTTGGCGGCGATGGTTGCCGATTCCATGTCGAGCGCGATGGCGCGTGATTGCGACAAACGCTTCACCGGGCCCGCCTGGTCGCGCAGTTCCCAGTTTCGGTTGTCGATGGTCGCAACCGTGCCGGTGCGCATGATGCGCTTCAGCTCAAATCCTTCATAGCCGGTGACTTCCGCCACCGCGCCTTCCAGCGCAAGCTGCACTTCGGCAAGCGCCGGGATCGGTACCCAGACGGGCAGGTCGTCGTCCAGCACGTGGTCTTCGCGCACATAGGCGTGGGCCAGCACGTAATCGCCCAGACGCTGGCTGTTGCGCAAGCCCGCGCAATGGCCGACCATCAGCCAGGCATGCGGACGAAGAACGGCAATGTGGTCGGTGATCGTCTTGGCATTAGACGGACCAACGCCGATATTGACGAGCGTGATACCCGCATGTCCCTTCTTCTTAAGGTGATAAGCAGGCATCTGCGGCAGACGTCCAAGCGTCATGTCCGTCTCGGGCCGGTCCGATCCGGCATGGGTAATGATGTTGCCGGGCTCCACGAAGGCGGTATAGCCATCGCCACCATCAGCCATCAGCTTGCGTGCCCATGTGGCAAACTCGTCGATGTAGAACTGATAGTTGGTGAAGAGCACGAAGTTCTGGAAGTGGTTCGGGCTGGTCGCCGTATAGTGGCTGAGCCGCGCCAGCGAGTAATCGATACGCTGGGCGGTAAAGGGCGCCAACGGTGCGGGCTCGCCCGGCACCTGATCGTATTCGCCATTGGCGATCAGATCGTCGGTGTTGTTGAGATCCGGCGTATCGAAGAGGTCGCGCAGCGGCACGTCTGAGAGCGAAGAGGCCGCAGACGCTTCCACATAGGCGCCCTCGCCGAAGGCGAAATGCAGCGGAATGGGCGTTGCCGATTCGGAGACAGTGACGTGGACGCCGTGGTTCTTGATCAGAAGCCCGAGCTGTTCCTTCAGGTAATGGCGGAAAAGCTGCGGCCGTGTGATCGTGGTCGTATAGACACCGGGCGAGGTTACATGACCATAGGAGAGGCGGGAATCGACATGTCCGAATGTCGACGTCTCCATGCTGACCTGCGGATAACAGGCGCGGTAGCGACCCTCGATGGGTGCGCCCTTGGCAAGATCGGTAAAGGATTTGATGAGGAAATCGGTGTTGCGATCATAGAGCGCCGTCAGCGCGTCTACGGCCTCTTTCGGATCATCGAAAGTCCGTGGCGCGAAAGGCTCTGGCGTTATGAAGGCGAGGGGCGGAATCGTGTGCTTTGCTATTGTCATGGCCCATTATAGGGAGCCTATTTCGACAGGCAAGCGACAGAAATATGTGCATTTTGAAAAAGCTGGCAAAAACCGGCTCAGCCGATAGCCCCGCGCTGCAAGCTCATCAGCAACACAAAGCCGACACCTTTGGAGACCGGCCTTGTATCGGCCTTGTAGACGGCAAGTCCTGCAAATGGACCTAGAAAAACCGACGCCATGATAAACACCCGAAGTCCGGAGAAGAGCGCGTTAGAGAAGTTTCTGTTCATTGCCGGCCTCACAAGGTCACGTGGCAGCTCGGCGAAAAGCCATGCTGGCAGGTATAGGCAGTGCCGACACTGATGCGCTGGAAGCTGCGATTGGGATTGACCACGAGGGCGGCGAACGAGATGGCGAAAATCGCCATCAGAAGAACGATGATGCTGAAGCGACGTATCAAGATTGCCATGTCCATTCCCCTTGTTGTTGCCATCCCTTACTCTGGACATGACATTGCCACAGTTGGACTGAACCAACCCTGAGAGGCAGGTTCATGTGGGGTTCAGGGAGGTTAATGACGTGGAAGATGATAGCTCCGTCGGAGCACATCATTCAGCAACGACATTGGACACTGGCGCCGCGGTTCAACGAGAGTGTGCGGATTCGGACGATGGGTGGACGTTGGCCTTTAGCTGGGTCTGGATCGCGGTGTTTTCTCCCGCCATGATCGCCCCGTTCTTCCCAAACGTAGACGCGGTATTGCCACTTTTACTGACCTTTCTCCTCGTGTTATTTGTCGCTATAGCCCATATCGCGATCTTCATATTCCTCGTCTGCATGAGACGGTGGCGCAATATTTTGTCGATGATTATTGGGCCGTTTCCGGCACTTTTTCTAACCGTTGGTTTGTTTGTGTCGTCATATCCCGTGATGCCATACTTCCTGCTGCACAAGAGCGGCTACCTGGAGCAAGTGAAACGAGAGCCGCTGAATGAAAACGGTGAAATGCTATTCTGGGTGGGGAGCTTCGGGATAGTAGGCTCCACCGAAGAATACTTCGTAGCCTATGATCCGTCCGAGAGGACAGAAAAGGAAATTGGCCGGATCAACGGTGCATCAGTGCAACGACTGGCCAAAAACTTCTACTTTTTAGCTGTGGCTTATTGAGCGCTGTAGGGCAAACTGGCCATCTCAAACATACTGAAAATTTCGCTCGTCTCGGCACTTAAGAAGGGCGTATCGTTGCTTACGCAAGACATGCCAAGCAGGGGAAACTGGGGTTACCAGTCGCACCCTGAAAAGTTGGACTGATATTCTGGAAGAACAAGACGTGTGATTAAAGCTTGAGAAGCTTTCCTTGTGCGTGAAAAGCGCGTTCCGCTCAAAGGCGAAACGCTCACACGCGGACCTTAGCCTTCTTCTTCGCCGGCGCGGCTGGCGTGACGATGACGGTCTCGGCTTCGCGCGCAAGGCGCGCTTCACGCAGCCGCTCTGTCTTCTTCAGGCGCTGTGCGGTTTCCGCAGCCAGAATCTGAGAAACGGCATCATTGGTTGCGGAGGCTTTTTGCTGAGGGGTCAGTTTGCCGGGCTTGAAGAATTCATCTTTCGTAGCGGTCATTTTGAAACCCTTTCATTGCGATAGAGCGCTGTGCGTCTCTCTAGACGCACAAAGGACGCTCCTACTTCAATCTACCCATCGTGTTTTCCGAAGATCGAGCTCGATTTTCGGACCGATGCTGTTGCTGTCAACGCGTGCGGACAGCTTTCTTCGGTGCAGGCAGAAGGCCTTCACGCTGCATCTTCTTCTTCGCAAGCTTGCGATGGCGACGAACGGCTTCGGCCTGTTCGCGAACGCGCTTTTCCGAAGGCTTCTCGTAAGACTGGCGCGCACGCATTTCGCGTAGCAGGCCTTCGCGCTGCATCTTCTTCTTCAGTACGCGAAGCGCTTGATCGACATTGTTATCTCTAACGAGGACTTGCAAAGGCTTTTCCTAACTCGGTTCTACACCGCTATTTTCGTGTTCGGACGAGGTCGTGGTTGATCCAACCGCCCGGTTCGGAGACTTTGGTAGCAACGGCAACAGGCGTCTGCTTGGCCGTTGCCGCAAGATCGATATCGTCCTGACTAACCGTGCGATCAAAATTTTCGCCGTCGAGCCGAATACGGTAACGTCTGCTTCCCTGTGTTTCCGGCATTGCCGCGATAACCCGGGCGCTCTGCTGGGAGGCATGACCGCCGTTACTTCTGGGCTTCAAGACGATGATATTGCCGGTTTTGTAAGGCGTTTTTGGCATCAGGGTTCTCCTAAGCCATAAAGACAAAAGGCCGAGCGATAGGCCCGACCTTTCTTCAGTCACTCAGCGTCTGCTGCCAGTACATCCGTGGTCAGCGTCAGCGAGAGACAATTTATGCCGCCTGAAGATTGTCAGCAGAGTTCTTGCCGGACTTGCGGTCCTGGACAATGTCAAAGCTGATCTTCTGCCCGTCGACGAGCGAGCGCATGCCCGCACGTTCAACAGCGGAGATGTGAACGAAAACGTCCGTGCTGCCGTTGTCAGGCTGAATGAAGCCGAAGCCCTTGGTGGCGTTGAACCACTTTACAGTACCAGTGTTCATAACGATTTCCTTTCGTAGCAATCGTTGTTTGTCCCGAAATACCTTGCGGGATTAGATCGATGTTTTGAGAGGAAATCCGACGGGAGCTAGGCTCTGGACCGACGTCACAAGCAATGGTCGATAAATTCAATATAGGCTCAATTTTCGGTTTTGCAAGGACGGAATGGAAATCAGCGCGAGAAACCGTCTCTTAAACTTTTCCCGTAGCCGCTCACATATCGCATCGTTTGGACCAGCCGTCGCGCGCAAAAAGATGTCGAGACGACTGGTACTATTACGGGTCGCTATCGTATCAGCCCGAAAACCGAAATCGATTTTCGGAAGAGAACGACGCACTTCAAAACAGTAAGCGCGTCACTTCTGCGCCCAGAAGAACGCAGAGCGCGCTACTGCTTGAAGACTTTCTGCAGGAAGGCCTCGAACGATGGACGCCAGACATCCATCTCATGGCCGAGGCCCTTATAGTCCACGTATTCGTGTTTGATCTTCCTGTCGTCGAGGATGGTTTTCAGCCCGGCGATGTCTTTGCCGGTCACCTGATCTTCCGTGCCGACGGTGACGGTGAAATTGCGCAGGCTCTCGTTGATTTTTTCCGGCGTGCTGAGCGCGGCTTCAACGGCCTTGTTGGGCACCGTGGTCGTTGAGACCCCGCTGAAGTTCGCAATCCAGCCAAACGTGCCGAGATGGGTCAGACCCGAGACGAGCGCTTGGTAGCCACCTTGCGACAGGCCGACGATCGCCCGCCCATCCGCATCGTCTCGCACGCGGTAATGCGCCTTCATATAGGGGATAAGGTCTTCTACCAGTTCGCGATCAATGGCGTCGGCATTGATAGGGTAAAAGGTCTTGCGCCGATCGGCAGCGGGGAAGTTTTCCGCGATTGCCTCCGGGATATCCGCCTCGGTATCCGGGATGACGACGATCATGGGCTCGATCTTTTTCTCCGCCAGCAGATTATCGAGGATCTGCGGCGCGCGACCCTGCGTCACCCACGAGTCCACCGTGTCGCCAAAACCGTGATAGAGATAGAGGACCGGCAGCGGTTTGGTCTCATCATGATAGCCCGGCGGCGTATAGACATAGGTCTGGCGCTGCGATTTCAGTGCCTTCGATGGGATCGTCACCCGGCGCAACTCGCCATGGGGCACATCGCGGATATCGAGAACGCTCCCCGGCACGAGAACCAGGCTGGTGTTCACCTGACGCTGGGGCTTCGGCATATTCGTGCCGGTATCGATGCTGCGGAAGCCATCGATGTTGAAGTAGTACTCATAGAGGTTAGGCTTTAGCGCCTCGGTCTTTACGCTCCACAGACCGTTCTCGGCCTTCTTCATCTCCATCGGCGCACGAGAGCCTAGCACGACAGAGACCGTTTTCGCCGAAGGCGCGAAGAGACGGAAGGTGATGGAGCCGTCTTGTTCGACCGCGGTCACGAATTCATTCAAGGGCCGGTCGGCAGGTGGTGCCGCAGGTGGATCGATTGCCATGGCAGGTCCGCTCACGATGCAGGTGGCGACAAGAATATAGGGCAGAAGTAAACGCAACTCATTCTCCTCCAGTTCAAATACCCCCGGACGGAGACTGGCAGATCAACCTCGATAGTTCAATGCGTTAGAAGGTTCTGATTTACGTGCGGACCTGAGCGGCTTGGCATTGTCCACCCGTCGAATATCCCAAGCCTCACGAACCTCCAACGTTCTGCAAGAAGTCAAGACTTGGCATAGTCGTTGGGTCTGCTGAGTAAAATGAGAAGAGGCGCCGCAATGAACGGCGCCTCCATGTCGTGTCGTCTTCTTGAGCCTTAGCCAATCATTGCATTGTCGTTTCGCTTGATCGCAATAACGGTCGAACGCGGCAGCTTGCCTTCGCCATCCGGGAAGGGGGCATCCGGATGCTGTATACCGACGAAGTGGGTGCGCTTGTCGGCCGACCATGTCTGGCCAGTTACTTCCGAACCCTTTGGCGCCGTCAGGAAACGCTCGATGCGGCCGGTAACCGGGTCGCCCGCCAGCATCTGGTTGTTGCCCTGACCGGCGAACTGGCCTTCATTGCTGTCTTCGCCATCGGTCTGGATCCAGAGAAGGCCAGTGGAGTCGAACATCATGCCGTCCGGCGAGTTGAACATGTTGCCGGAGTTGATGTTGGAGGAGCCCGCATAGGCGTCCTTATGCACATCCGGATTGCCGGCCATGCAGAACAGATCCCACTTGAACTTGCCGTCGGCGTGATCGTCATTGGCGGGATACCAGCGAACGATCTGGCCATATTCGTTCTTCTCGCGCGGGTTGGCGGCGTTGATAGCCATGACATCGCCACCGGCATTGGTGCGCATCTTGCCGTCCTTTACTTCGCCGCGGCGGCTGTTGTTGGTCAGCGCGCAATAGGCTTCGATGGCGACGGGGTTGATTGCGACCCATTCCGGGCGATCCATGGTCGTGGCGCCGACCTTCGACGCTGCCTGGCGCGTAAAGACGGAGATTTCGTCCGGTTTCATTCCGGTCGATTCCGGCGTCAGAGCCACCCACTCGCCATTGCCCTCATCGGTAAACTTCGCCACGTAAAGCGTGCCTTCGTCCAAAAGTTTCGAGGTGTCACCGCCTGGCACGTAGATGCCATTGGAGACGAACTTGTAGAGGAACTCGCCGCGCTCATCGTCGCCCATGTAAACCACGACACGGCCATCGCGCGCTACGACCACGGCAGCATTTTCATGCTTGATGCGGCCAAGTGCGGTGCGCTTGATCGGTGTGGAAGACGCGTTGGACGGATCGATCTCCACGACATAGCCAGCACGACGCGGCTCGTTGGGATTCTTCGACACATCGAAGCGCTCGTCGAACTTCTCGTAACCGTAGCGTGTCTCGGCGGCGATGCCGTAGCGCTTGTAGTCATCCGGCATTTTGAAGTTGGCATCGGTGGAGCCGAAATAGCCGTTGAAGTTTTCTTCGCAGGTTAGATAGGTGCCCCAAGGCGTGCGACCGGCGCCGCAATTGTTGAAAGTGCCAAGACAGTCGACACCCTTCGGGTCGGCTGCGGTCTTGACGAGATCGGAGCCGGCAGCGGGTCCCGAAAGCTTCATCGGTGTGTTGTGGTGAATACGGCGGTTGAACGGGCTATCGACGACAATCTCCCAGCCATCCTTGCCTTCCGCCACTTCCATGACAGTCACGCCCTGCATGTGCTGAAGGATCTTCACCTCATCCAGATTGGCGGGCATGCCTTTTTCGCGGTGGGGGAGGTTGGTTTCGTTGTTCACATATTCGTGGTTCACGGCAATCAACTGATGACCACCGACCACGAAGAGCTCCATGCCGTCGGTATTCTCGCCGAAGACCTTGTCGGAGTTCTCCAGGCTGACGCCCTTCGCGGGGTCGATATCCGGCACGTTCGGAAAGAGTGGCTGCCCCCACTTGGCAAGTGGTTTCCAGCTATAACCCTCCGGCACATGAACGGTGTGATCAGTCGCCGCTTGCACCGGCTTGAACGGGAAGCGGGAGGCTGCGTCCTGGGCTTGAACGGACGTGGACGTCGCGAGATTGCCCAGCGTACCGAGAGCCGCGGCGGCAGATCCAAAGGCGAGCACACCGCCAAGGAAACCGCGGCGCGAAATGGCGGATTCGACGACGCGGTCGAAATCGGTCACGGCTGGGGGCGGATTTTGCAGCTCGTCCCACTCGTCCCAGCTTAGCTTGCTTGTGTCGATATTGGTCATGGCGCTCTCCATTGTCGTCGTTTCGAACAATTCTAGAGAGGGCAACTAAAGCGGGTTTATCACAGCGATATGACAGACCCGCAAAGACGAAACGTCTTAAGGTTGTATTGGTCCTGCTGTTTAAGTTTCCGCGCTGGGCAGGTGACTGAGCGGCAAAGGGCCTTCAGATTTGACCGTCTGGATGGCAAAATTGCTGCGAATGTCACTGACGCTTGGAAGTTTCAGCAGGCGGTCCACCAGCAACCGTTCGTAAGCCGCGAGATCGGGCACGACGACCTGCAAGAGAAAATCAGCCTCGCCGGAGACAAGATGGCATGAAATGACATCTGGCAGCACGGAGACCGCCTCTCTGAAGGCGGCGGCAGAAGCGTCCTGATGGCGCTCGATTTTGACGCTAACGAAAACCGTCAACCCAAGACTGAGACCGGCGCGGTCCAGGCTCGCATGATAACCCCGAATGACGCCTGCCTTCTCCAGCGCACGAACCCGCCGCAGACAGGGGGATGGCGACAATCCAACCTCTTCGGCAAGCTCGACATTGGTCAGACGCGCATCCCGCTGCAGCGCGGTGAGAATTCGGCGGTCAATTGCATCAAGTTTAAGATTTGGCATAAACCACCATAAATCGATCTATTATTGGCACAAACGGTGCTTTATCGTCATTTGTATTGATACAATTCGCAAGGACACGCCTCAAGTCCCTGATCTAGTTTGCGCCGACCATTATCTTGAGGCTTGATCATGAGCGAGTTCATTCTGTTCGTCGGCGCGCTGGTTGTCGTCTATCTGTTGCCGGGGCCAGACATGGTGCTTGTCCTGCAAACCGGTGCGAGTGCAGGGCGCGGTCCAGCTATCGCAACAGGCGCAGGTTTGGCGCTTGCAAGAGCCGCCCATGTGGCGTTCGCGGGCTTGGGGCTGGCAGCCTTGTTGACGACGAGCCCCATGGCATTCGAAGTGGTCCGCTTTGTCGGTGCCGCCTATCTTCTCTGGCTTGGTTTGGAGATTCTAAGATCGGAATATAGTGGAGATGACGCGGTTCAGATCAGCGGGCCAAAACAATCGTCCTCGCACGGCACGGCACTGTGGCGGGGCTTTCTCACCAATATTCTAAATCCGAAGGCGCTGCTGTTCTGCTCTGTCTTGCTGCCACAGTTCATTGTACCGGGCGAGCAGGGGCTGGGCGTTCAGTTTCTGATGCTGGGAATGACGTTGGTGGTTGTCGGCCTTGCCTTCGACCTGACCTATGCGACCGCCGGTTCGTTGCTGAGCGGCTGGATGTCGAGACGTCCACTTGCCCAGCGCGCACAGAGTTGGACTTTCGCCGCCCTATTGATCGGGTTCGCACTTCGGCTGGTTCTTATGCCTCATCCCTGATGGGAAGAGTGAACATCTGGAAACCGTTTCACCATTTTAAATGAAGAAGGGGCAGCCCTTGGCTGCCCCAGATGTTTAAAGTCTTGTCCAGGTCTGCGACTTGCACAGCACCTTCAATACGCAACCCTTCATGCTGAGAGAGTTGCCTGATACGGTGCCGGAACCGCTATAGGTCTTGTCGTTGGCAGGGTCGGTGATCTCGCCGGCATAGTTGTCGCCGCTTCCCGTCATTTTGCCGATCTGCTTGCCCGCATGTTTTCCGGTCTTCAGCGTCACGCAGAAGGCAGAGCCGCATTTGGCAATCGCTGCGGTCTCGCCGCTTGCCGTCTTCCAGTTGCCTTCGATGGCTTCGGCAGCAAAGGCACTGCTGCTGATCAGAAATGCCAGACCTGCGAGAATCGTCAATTTCTTCATATGGACCTCCCAATCCAAACCAGGCGCGACAGCGCATCGTCGCCGTCCGCCTTCGCAACTCCCATGCGAATGCCAATCTTTATAGTTGACGTTCACGTAAAAGGAAACATGGGGTGGAGCCTCGTGACGAATTTTTTGACGCGCTCGACGCCGAAGATTGCTGCACCGAAAAATCGCGAGCTTCTGCCGTGGTTAGCAAAGCGTTTAAATCCATCCGTAAACTTTTCGTAAAATTGCGTGGAAAATCCTTAATTTGCAGGCCTTCCCATATTTAACAAAAATCCAACTTTACCAATCGTTTGGACTTTGTTTGGCCCCCGTTAATCATGGATTTTAAGCGCCCGTTGAAAGCCGTTTGGCATAGTGAGGTCAACAAAGAGCAGGGACAACCTGACAACAGCAGGAAACGAAAAAGCCGCAGAAGACGGCAGCGTTCCCAGGCTGAAAGCTTCCGCAGAGAAGCACCAAAACAGGAAGAATACGGGCAAACAGGGACTAGAAAAATGGCAAGATTTGAAATGTGCGATATCGAGTTGGCAGTTGCCGGTGGACAAAGCCGCGCGGATGTCTTCTGCAATCTCGGCCTGATCTATGCGACAGGCCGGGGATGCCCGGTGGACCTCGTTGCTGCCCATAAGTGGCTGAACATCGCAGCCATCAAGGGTTCGGAAAGAGCAGCATCGTTGCGCGCCGATCTTGCCCGGAACATGACCAAGGCAGACCTCGCAGCAGCCCTTCGCGCCGCTCGAGATTGGATGACCACACACTAAATTCCAGGACAATTCAAAAAGACGGAGCGATCAAAAGATTGCCAATCGTTTCGACTGGTCCCTCCAGTCCCGGTCGGAACACCAGCCATACCCGCAAACGAAGACGGTAAAGCCGCACGCTTGCAACGAGATCAAAACCGTGACCGGCAGAAACAAGGCTGGCACGGTTTTTTCTTGTCTTGATATCAGCCGAGTGACTGGAGAACCTTGGGCAGAGCCTCAGCGAAAAGATCGAGCTTGTCATCGGGGCCAGCGCTGACACGGATGCAGCGGTTTAGCGGCTCAACGCCTGGCATTCGGATGAAGACGCCATGGTCCATCAGGCCATCCACGATCGACTTCGCATAAGCGCCGTCCTTGTGGCAATCGATCGCAACGAAGTTCGTGGCGGAGGGCAGGGGCGACAGGCCGTTCTGGCGAGCAATGGTGGAGATGCGCTCACGTGCATTGGCGATACGCTTGACGACGTCGCGCAGATAGGCCTGGTCATTCAGGGCTGCAAGCGCTGCCGCGACGGAAACTCGCGAAATGCCAAAGTGATTTCTAATCTTGTCGAAGGCTTCAGCATTGCCAAGCGTACCGATCGCGTAGCCCACGCGTGCGCCTGCAAGGCCATAGGCCTTGGAGAAGGTGCGCATGCGCAGCACATTCGGCATGCCGATCATGGCGCGAACGCTGGGAACGGCGCTCTCGGGCGCCGTTTCGCAATAGGCCTCGTCCAGAATCAACAGACAGGTTTCCGGCAGGGCCTTGGCAAATGTCAGAACCTCGTTTGCATCCCACCAGCTTCCCATCGGGTTGTCCGGGTTTGCGAAGTACACCAGCGGCGCATTTTCCTTGATGACGAGATCGAGCAGACCGTCGAGATTTTCGTGGTCGTCGAGATAGGGCGTCGTCACCAGCCGGCCGCCATAGCCATTCACATGATAATTGAATGTCGGATATCCGCCGAAGGAAGTCACGACGGGTGTACCCGGCTCAACCACCAACCGGACGATTTCGCCGAGAAGTCCATCCACGCCGCTGCCGATGGCGATATTGCCGCGCGAAATGCCATGATGGATGGCGAGCGCTTCACGCAACTCGTAATTCTCCGGGTCGGCATACATCCAGGTTTCATGCGCAGCATTGCGCATGGCTTCCAGGACGGATGGGGCGGGACCAAAGCCGCTTTCGTTGGCGCCGATACGCGCTTTTACCGCCAATTTACGAGTCCGCTCGATGGCCTCCGGGCCGACGAATGGGACGGTGGAGGGTAGCGAGGAGGCGAGAGGCGTAAAGCGCGAAAAGGCGGACATTTCAGTACGTTCCGTGGTTCTTGAGGCGGACGGGCTCACAATAGAAACAAAATCGGCCTGCGCAAGGCAGGCCGGGATGAATGCGACGGTTTTAGGCGAGTTTTTCGCGCCAGTCGAAGTCCGGGCTCATCAGAGCGATGTCTCGAAACTCAAGCGGCGGATATGATGCAGAAACTCGGGGTCAATCAGCATGTTGAACCCGACGGATGCATTCTCGTCTTCCCGGCGGATCAATGTGCAACCGATCTCATCGCGAATGCCGATAATTTCGAGGTAGAAATTACTGGGCAGGTCGAGATGCGGACTGACTTCGATATCCGCGCCATAAAGAGAGATTTTGCGGATGAGGCAGCGCATTGTGTTGCTGGTACTGAGATGATGGCCGATGAACGTGATCTTGCCAGGACGGTCGATCACATACTTCTCATACATCTCGTCTTGCGGAACCGTATCCTTTGCCTTGATATCGATATTGAGTGTCATGACAACCTCCCGATTGTCTCTTCTCGTTCCTGAATGATATGCCTGCGACCTTGCCGGATCCTGAATGAAATCACTAGGAATCGATCCTTCTGTTTCGTTTCGGACCTTTGCAACCCCGCCATCAGTCTCACCTGTCTCATCGCTAAAACATTATAGCATGCAGAAGGTTGCGCCGGGCTGGTTGATCCACGCAGGCGAGAGCGTAAGCGCGTGGTTGACGTGAAGCGTACTTGCCGTTACGCCTTCGCTGGTAATCGAGACGACGGTTTGGGTGGAGCATCTCATATGGCAGGCAGATTGGTCATTGTTGGCGCTGGACAGGCAGCCTTCGCCCTTGCTGCCAAGCTTCGTTCTTTGAAGGACGATCGCCCTATCACCATCATCGGCTCGGAAGACGTGCTTCCCTATCAGCGTCCGCCGCTCTCGAAAAAATATCTCATGGGAGAGATGACCTTCGATCGACTGGAGTTTCGCCCGGCCGAGTGGTTTGTGGAGAACAATGTCGATATCCGCCTTTCGACCTGGGTGGAGGAGATCGACCGTGAGGCTAAGACCGTGCGGATGCAGGACGGCTCTCTGCTGGAATATGACAAGCTTGCACTGACGACGGGCGCTGCGCCGCGTGAGCTTCCGGCGGGTGTGGGGGGAGATCTGGAAGGCGTTCTGACAGTGCGCGATAAGCGCGATGCCGATCGTCTGATGGAGGAAATGCAGCCCCGCCGCCGATTGCTGGTGATTGGTGGCGGTTACATTGGGCTTGAGGCGGCAGCCGTTGCGCGCCAGCTTGGGCTTGAGGTGACGCTGATCGAGATGGCGGATCGCATTCTTCAGCGCGTCGCCTCAGCCGAAACTGCGACCATCATGCGCGACATTCACATCGCAAAAGGCGTTTCCATTCGCGAGAAAACGGGCCTCGTTCGGCTGGACGGGAAAGATGGACGTGTGACGAAGGCGGAGCTTTCCGATGGCTCAACGCTCAACGTCGATTTCGTTATCGCCGGCATTGGCGTGACGCCGAACGACCGCCTGGCTCGTGAGTCGGGTTTGCAGGTCGGCAATGGGATCGTTGTGGATGAATTCACCCGCACATCCGACCCGGACATCCATGCCATGGGGGACTGCACGCTTCTACCGATGGAGGGTGCTGCCGTTCGCCTCGAATCGGTGCAGAACGCGGTCGATCAGGCGGAAGCCGCAGCGCTGGTGCTCGCAGGGGAAGATAAACCCTACCGACCGAAGCCATGGTTCTGGTCGGATCAGTATGACGTAAAATTGCAGATCGCCGGCTTCAACGCAGGTTATGACGAAACAGTGCTGCGCCCGGGTCAACGAGAAGGCAGCCACTCTGTCTGGTATTTCAGGCAAGGCCGCCTCCTCGCCGTGGATGCCATCAATGATGCCAAGGCCTACGTCACTGGCAAGAAGCTGCTCGACGCTGGCGCGCGGCCGAACCGCGCTGTGCTTGATGACCATACCGCCGACCTAAAATTGCTTTTGACATGAGGACTGCCATGCCGACCCTTGAGAACCGCTTCAAGAACGCTATCCACCGGGGTGAACCACAGATCGGGCTTTGGCTCGATATGGGCGAGGCGATTACTGCTGAGATCGCCGGCACGGCTGGTTTTGACTGGCTCGTCATCGATGGCGAGCATGGTCCTAACGATCTGCGCAGCATTATAGAGCAGTTGCGCGCCCTCTCGACATCGCCGGCCGAACCCGTCGTGCGCGTGCCAACGGGTGAAAGCTGGATTATCAAGCAGATGCTCGACGCCGGTGCGCGCACGCTCTTGGTTCCGATGGTGGATTCTGCGGATCAGGCCCGTGCGCTCGTATCCGCCATGCATTATCCGCCGCGCGGCATTCGCGGCATGGGTGCGGTTGTTGCCCGGGCATCGGCGTTTGGCAGTGTCAGTGATTACAATCAAAAGGCTTCGGACAATGTCTGCCTTCTGATTCAGGCGGAGACGCGCGCCGCGATTGCCGATCTCGATAACATTCTTCAGATCGAAGGTGTGGATGGTGTCTTTATCGGCCCGGCCGATTTGGCGGCGGATATGGGATATCTCGGCAAGATCGATGAGCCGGAGGTCCAGAACGTCATTGAGGGAGCGATTCGCAAAATTGTTGCGGCAGGCAAGGCTGCCGGGATTTTGACCTTCAACGAGACCTACAATAAGCGCTATCTCGAGTTGGGTGCGTCATTTGTTGCGGTGGGTGCCGACGTCTTCGAATTCTCGAATACGCTCCGCCAGCTTGCATCTCGCTACAAGGGTCGCACGGCGGTGCCGAAGCCGTCTGGCTATTAAACGTCAGTCGTCATTGGTGGCGTTCAGCTTTTCCGGCGGAATGCCTTCCTGGCCGGATGCCAGATGTCCTTCCGCAATCAGCCTTTCGCGGAGAATGCGAGCGATTGCTTCATCTCTAGTAACACCGCTGTTTCGCGCAAAGGCGGCGAGGGCGTTTTCGATCTCCTGAGAGAATTGCACGTCACTCCTCCGTTTAAAATAAAAATAGGGCAGGAAGGCGTTGCCTTCCTTCCCTTGAACTAGACGCTGTCAGCGCCAGCGATACAGGCTGCTGCTTTTGTGCTGAGTCGAGGCATTCGCCACGAAATAGCCAAGAGCAAAGCCAAGCGCGCCAACCACCGTCAGCACCGATGTCGCTGTCGCGGGGTTTTCCCTGACCGCTTCCACCACATTTTGGCTTTGCGCCTTCACGGTTTCTGCCGCGCTGTGTGCTGCACGCTGTACGCGACCCTTTGCTTCATCTACAAAGTCGGACGCCTCTTCGGAGATCGCGCCTGCGCGGGACGACACCGACTTGGAAAGAGACGCGATCTGGGAGCGAAGTTCCGAGATCTGGCTTTCGAGAGAATCATCAACAACGTTCAATTTGGTCTGTGCCATCTGAAATCACCTCATGTTGTTTCCGAGGCAATAACGCGACCAAACTCGATAATGTTCCATAGCGGACGAAGGTGAAATCGTTGCTACTTTGGGTCGGAGGGTGGATATCTGATTCTACGGCGTTCCCTCGCATAACACCATATCCTGCGTGACGCTGGCGTAATGGTCTGCGTTTCGTCTCTTGCGCTCAGAATTTTCGACCAAGCCTGATCGAGTGAGTGTCGTGAAATTCGATATTGAATGGATCAGGTAATGCTCAGTGGTGAGGCCCTCTTTGCGTTCGAACACATAACTACAGAGAAGACCACCTTTGTCGGTGGCTTCGTCGCCGAGGAATGAAGCGCATTTGAGTTCGACGACTTGCAAGCTGCCGTCCGCAGCGATGTAGCTGAAGACCCCAGTTGAGCCGTTCACGAGCAAAGACTCTTTCTGCCCGTAAGGATCAGGACCGATTTTATTGCACTTAAGCTCCGCGGCAGCGCTGCCCAACGAGGCCGCGCTCACGTATGAAAGATGCGCGAAACAAGCCCTAAGGCATCTACTTATGCTGCAACCCGGTATCGCTGTTTTAATATTCTTGATCGGGAGGAAGCAAGCCGGAATCATCGGTCGTCCCTCTGCTGCTTGATAACCAACTGACCCTATCGGGCCCGGTCAACAAGAGTGGACGATTTCGGCTATAGACGATTTCGGCTATAGGAGGGTGTACCAGATGACTTCTGAGAGATGCGGATCAGAATGTTTTATTGAAATGCACTCAAGCCGTTCGGCGGGAGATTGTAACCTATGTCTTAGGTACAAACTTACCTATGTCTTCGATTCGGACAAATTGGGGAATGGCGGAGAGGAAGGGATTCGAACCCTCGATACGCTTTTGACGTATACTCCCTTAGCAGGGGAGCGCCTTCGACCACTCGGCCACCTCTCCGGTGCCGCCTGATTATTGCGTAAGAAAAACGAATGCAAGCGCTTTTAATGAGAGTGTGGAAAAAGACTTTCCGACAAGCCAGTTTTCGCTCGTAATAACTCCAAGGGCAAGTCCGAACCCCTGCGTTCGCGACGAATCGAGTCGCTGCTCGAACTGATTCCATTCTGAGGGAAATCGCGATTCACGCGATTTTTATTCGCACATACGTATCGTGCCCTACCGCACTGGGCATCAGAAAGGCCGTTAAGTTCCCCATCAGGCGCTGACCATCGCGGCCTTCTGCCAAAGTGGCGACGTTGGTCGCGGTCTATTTTAAGTCTCTAATGCTCGAGCTTCATCTTTGTTTTTATTAACTATTTGTTAAATCATTGGACAGTGCTGCGGCTCTAAATGTGTTGTTTAAGCAACATGATTATCTGAAGCATCTAGTTATAGCGGTCATAAATCTCTTTGCCGATTGCGCCCGGCGAAAGCTTTTGTATTTTCAGCAACGGAAGCGCGGCGGTGGATCGCTCGTTTTCGAAAAAAACGGGAATGGGGCAGGGAATGCTGTCCTTCAGCTTAAGAACCCAGACCCTTATGAAACTTGACTGGAGGTCAACATGAACATCAAGAGCCTTCTCATTGGCTCCGCTGCAGCTCTTGCAGCAGTATCTGGCGCAAAGGCCGCTGACGCGATCGTTGCTGCTGAGCCTGAGCCACTGGAATACGTTCGCGTTTGCGACGCTTTCGGCGCAGGCTTCTTCTACATTCCTGGTACGGAAACCTGCCTGAAGTTCGGCGGCTACGTTCGTTTCCAGACCAATTTCCAGCGCGGTGACGGCACGACTGCTGGCACCTCGAACGGCGGCACCTCTGACTGGGACGCATTCACGCGCGCTCAGTTCGAAGTTGATACTCGCACAGACACCGAGCTCGGCGCTCTGCGCGGCTTCATCGGCTTCCGCGGCAATGCTGACAACGGTTCTTCCGCTTCTTCGTCGGTATTCGT